>NZ_JBHUBS010000002.1:699386-779016 GCF_042788835.1 Streptomyces sp. NPDC056883
GCCCAGGGCGGCGCCGGAGGCCATGAGCAGGGCCGTGGCGGGGGGGCAGGCGGTGGGGGTGTTTCCCCTTTTGGAGAAAACTTCTCCCCCTGGGCGGGGGGGGTGGGGGGGGGGGAGAGGAGGGCGGGTTGTTGTTTGGGGGAAAAGAGGGGCGGGAGAAGAATACTCTTTCGCGGACGGGGCAACTTGGGGCCGGGGGGTTTCCCCCCCCGGCCCCGCACCACACCCCTGGAGGCATCCGCCGATGAGAGCCCCCGACACGGCGGCCGACAGCGCGCAGCCGCAGGACGTCGCCCACGCCGCCGACCGGGCTCTGCGGGCAGCGGCCCGGCACAGTGGCGGGCGCACCGCCGCCGTCCTCGGCTGCGAGGTGGCGGCCGCCGGGGCGGCGCTCGCCGAACCCGCGGTCCTCGGCCACACCCTCGACCTGCTGCTCCGCCACGCCCCGTCGGGCCCCGCCTGGACGCTGCTGTGCGCCGGGGTCATCACGGCCGAAGTGGCGCTCGACGCCGCCGCCGCACGGCTGACCGGAGAAGTGGACGGCCGCTCCACCGCCCGGCTGCGCAGGCTCGGGCTAGCCCGGCTGCTGCGGACGGCCCCGCACCGCGCGGCCGGCCACGCACCCGGCGAAACCGCCGCCCGGCTGACGGCCCACGCGGCCGAGGCCGGAAAGGTACCGGCCGCCGTCGCCCACGCCGTCGCCGCCCTCCTGGCGCCGCTCGGTGCGGTGGTCGCGCTCCTCCTCATCGACCTGTGGACGGCGCTCGCCTTCCTCGTGGGCGTTCCGCTGCTGGTGCTCCTGCTACGGGCCTTCTCCCGCGACACCCTCACCAGCGTCGCCCGCTACCAGCAGGTGCAGCTCGCGACCGCCGGCCGCCTCGTCGAGGCGCTCGCCGGTGCCCGCACCATCGCCGCCGCCGGCAGTGCGGACCGCGAACGCGCCCGGATCCTGGCGCAGTTGCCGGAGCTCGGCACCGAGGGGCGGCGCATGTGGCAGGTCTACGGCAGTACGACGGCCCGGTCGGCGGCCCTCATGCCGATGCTCTTCTACGCGGTGCTCGCCGTCGGCGGCATCCGGCTGTCGGCCGGGGCCATCGGAGTCGGCGAACTGCTCGCCGCGTCGAGGTACGCGGGCCTCGCGGCCGGAGTCGGCGCGGTGACCGGAGGGCTGGCGGCCGTGGCCCGGGGCCGGGCGGCCGCCCGGCGGACCGCCGCCCTGCTGATCCTGCCCGTACTCGGCCACGGCCGGGCGGAACTGCCGGAAGGCGGCCCCGGCACCCTGGAACTGCGCGACGTCCGGGTCGTGCGCGGCGGATCGGCGGTCCTGCGCGGCATCAGCCTCGTGATCCCCGGCGGCACCACGGTGGCGGTGGTGGGCCGGTCGGGTGCAGGCAAGACCCTGTTCGCCGCCGTGGCCGGCCGGCTCACCGACCCCGACGCGGGCCGGGTGCTGCTGGACGGCGTCCCCCTGCAGGAGGTGACCGCCGAAGCGCTGCGCCGCGAGGTCGGCTACGCCTTCGACAGGCCGGTACTGCTCGGGGACACGGTCGGCGACGCGATCGGCTTCGGCGCGGGTCCGTACCCCGGCCGCGAAGCGGTCCGCGCCGCAGCCCGCGCCGCGGGCGCGGACGCCTTCGTACGGCGCCTGCCCCACGGGTTCGGCACGCGCCTCGCCGAAGCCCCGATGTCCGGCGGTGAGGTCCAACGCCTGGGACTGGCACGGGCGTTCTGTCATGCGGGGCGGCTCCTCGTGCTGGACGACGCCACCTCCAGCCTCGACACCGTCACGGCCCGCGAGGTCGAGCGGGCGCTGGCCCGTGAGGTCCGGCCCGGCACCCGGATCGTGGTCGCGCACCGCCTCTCGTCCGCCGTCCGCGCCGACCTCGTCGTCTGGCTGGAGGACGGCCGGGTACGGGCGACCGGCACCCACGGCGAGCTGTGGCGCAACGACCCCGCCTATCGGGCGGTGTTCGCAGCGAACGAGAACGGGAACGCGGACGCGGACGCGAACGGGAACGCGAACGAGAACGGGAAGACGGGAGCCGGCGAGGATGCGGCCGCGCGAGCCCCCGCGGTGCCGGAAGCGGACGACCACCGGCCGACCGGGGACAGCCGGGACAGCCGGGGAAACCGGGAGGCGGCGTGGTGACCGAGGGCGAGACCTGGCGCCGGGTGGCCCCCGAGGCCCGGCGGTTCCTGCGCGGCCGCAAGGGAGCCCTGGGCCGGCTCGCGGCATGGTCGCTCCTGGAGTCCGCGCACACCTTCCTCGGCGGCTACGGCGTGGCCCGCGCCCTCGACGACGGCTTCCTGGCCGGCCGCACCACCACCGGTCTCGCCTGGCTTGCCGCGGCCGGAGCCGGAGCACTGCTCGGCGGATTCGCACTGCGCCGTGTGTTCACCGGACTCGCGGACCTCGTCGAGCCGCTGCGGGACGGCCTGGTGCGGCGGGCCGTGCGCCAGGCACTGGACCGTGCGGTGGCCGACCCGGCGCGCGCGCCCGGCGCGGGCGCGGTGGCCCGGCTGACCCAGCAGACGGAGATGGCCCGGGACTCCTTCGCCGGGCTGGTCCTGACGGCCCGTTCGTTCGTGTTCACCGCCGTGGGGGCCTTCGCGGGCATGGCGGCCCTGGATCCCGTGCTGCTGCTGATCGTGCTGCCCCCGCTGCTGCTCGGCGCGGCCGCCTTCCTGGCGACGCTCCGCCCCATGGCGTCCGTACAACGGCGGTCGCTGGACACCGACGAGGCACTGTCGGACCGGGTGGGGGCGGTCGGCGAGGGGCTGCGCGACATCGTCGCCTGCGGCGGACAGGAGGCGGCGCAGGCCGGGGTGGAGCCCTTGATAGCAGCCCAGGAGCGGCTGGCCGGACGGCTCGCACGCTGGACGGCCCTGCGCACCCTGGCGCTGGGCACGGCGGGCCGGCTGCCGGTGATCGCCCTGCTCGCCGCGACGCCCTGGCTGCTCGGACGCGGGATCACCGCCGGGACGCTGGCCGGGGGCCTCACGTACCTGGTGCAGGCCCTGCTTCCGGCGCTGAGCACCCTGATGACGGCCGTGGGATCCGCAGGCACCCGCCTGCTGGTGGTCCTGGAGCGCTTCTGCGATCCGCCGCCGGCAGCCGAGGACGGCGGCGGCGGGGCGCCGGCTCCGGCACCCGTACGCACCGGCCGGCGGACCGCCGCGGCGGTGGAACTCCGGGGCGTCAGCTTCGCCTACGGCCCCGGCGCGGCCCCCGTGCTCGACGCGCTCGACCTGGTCGTGCGGCCGGGGGAGCACCTCGCCGTCGTCGGGCCGAGCGGCATCGGAAAGTCCACGCTCACCGCACTGCTCGCGGGGATGCTGTCACCCGGCGCGGGCACGGTCCTCGTCGCCGGCGCCGCCGCACGGCGGGCACCCGGTGCCGCGGGACCCGACCCGCGGCGGACCCTGCTGCCGCAGCAGGCCTACGTGTTCACGGGCACGGTACGGGACAACCTCACCCACCTGGCGGCCCGGCCGGGCCGCCCCGTCCCGGGCGACGCCGAGGTGCTGCGCGCCGCCGGCATCCTGGGACTGGAAGGCCTCCTGGAGCGGCTGGGCGGTCTGGACGCCCGGGTGTCCCCCCGGCTGCTGTCCCGCGGCGAGGGCCAGCACCTCGCCCTCGCCGCCGCCTACCTCTCGCCGGCCCCGCTGCTCCTGCTCGACGAGGCCACCTGCCATCTGGACCCCCGGACCGAGGAGCGTGCCGAACGGGCCCTCGCGGACCGGCCCGGCACCCTCGTCGTGGTGGCCCACCGGATGTCCTCCGCGGCCCGCGCCGACCGGGTTCTCGTCCTCGACGGGACGCGCGCCGTGTGCGGCACGCACGCGGACCTCCCGGCCGGATCGCCCTTGTACCGTGATCTGGTGGGGGAGTGGGACCCGGCCGAGGACGGGTGACGGAGGCGCCGTGCCCGTCCGCGGCAGCCGTGGATCAGACCCAGCCCTCCCGCCGGGATATCCGGATCGCGTCGATGAGATTGCGTGCACCGGTCTTGCGGGTGGCCGCGGCCATGTAGTTGCGCACGGTCCCGCTCGCCAGGTGCAGTGTGCGGGCGATCTCGGCGATGGAATCGCCCTCCGCGGCCCGGGCCAGCACGCTGAGTTCCCGGGGGCTCAGCGGGACGGGGTCGGCCTCCATGAAGGCGGAGGCCAGCGAGGCGTCGATGAACCGTTCCCCGGCGGCGACCTTCTGGACCGCCCGTACGAGCCGGCCCGGCGAGCCGTCCTTGTCGACGTAGCCGCGTGCCTCGGCCCGGAAGGCCCGGTGCAGCGAACCGGGCGCGCCGGTCGACGCGAGCACCAGCACCGAGGACGGGGAAGCGAGGCCCTGGCGGTCCGGGCCTCCGCCGTCGGCCAGGACGGCCGTCGCCCCCGGACAGTCGAGGTCGACGACCGTCACGTCTGGTCGTAAGGACTCGGCCTGGCGTACCGCGGTCCGCCAACCCGCCGATGTGACGTCGAAGGACCCTTCGGATCTGAGCAGGGCGGCCAGTGCCGACCGGACCAGGCTGACGCTGTGCAGGACGAGGACCTTGGTCATCGTGTGCTCTCCTCGGTAGACGAACCAACGGCACCACACGGGTGCCCCGGTGTCGGCCGATGGAACGTCACTGCGGGGGCGCGTAGGGGCGTACGGCGAGCTTGGCCGAGATACCCGAGTCGCCGCGCCCGCCTTTGGCGGGGAACCCCCTTGAAGACCGGCCCCGTACCGAGCCGACGCCGGCCACCCCGTCGCCCAGTACGGCAGATGGCGGACGGAACTTGTGGAGCGGCCACGCGCTCAGCAGGCTTGCCCCCATGCTGTCACCCGCTCCCGGACCGGTCCGCTCCCCTGGGGCAGCGGCCCGGCGGGCCCGTTCCCGCCGGGCGCTGCTCGCCGGCTGCGTCGGCAACTTCATCGAGTGGTACGAGTTCGGCGTCTACGGCTACCTCGCCACCGTCATCGCGGCCCACTTCTTCACTCCCGAGGGCGGCAGCGCGGTGGAGGGGCTCGTCAAGACGTACGCCTCCTTCGCCCTCGCGTTCTTCTTCCGGCCCGTCGGGGCGGCGCTGTTCGGGCGGCTCGGTGACCGGATCGGCCGGCGGCCGACGCTCGTCCTGGTCATCTGCCTGATGACCGGCGCCACGACCCTCATCGGCGTGCTCCCGACGTACGCGACCATCGGCGCGGCCGCGCCGTGGCTGCTGACGGTGCTGCGGGCCGTGCAAGGGCTTTCGGCGGGCGGGGAGTTCGGCGGAGCGGTCTCGGTCATGACGGAGAGCGCACCGCAGGGCCGCCGGGGGCGGTACGGGGCGTGGCAGTCGTTCACGGTCGCGCTCGGCCTGCTCGCGGGCGCCGGTACGACGGCGCTCCTGGCGACCGTACTGACCCCCTCGGAGCTGAACGCCTGGGGCTGGCGGGTGCCCTTCCTGCTGACGCTGCCGCTCGGGCTCGCCGCACTGTGGCTGCGCGTCCGCCTGGACGAGACGCCCGCCTTCGTCTCGGCCGTCGCCCCGGCGGGCGGCCCCCCGCGGCGACCGCCCGCCGGGGAGACGGTGAGGGCCGTCGCGCTGGGTGCCGGGCGGGTCATGGGCTGGTCGGCGGCCGGGTACACCTTCCTGGTGGTCCTGCCCTCCTACCTCCAGAACACGCTGAACGCGACCTTCCAGCAGGCCCTCGTGGCGACCGTGCTGGCGAACCTGGGGTTCGCGGCGACCATCCTGCCCGCCGGCGCGCTGAGCGACCGGCTCGGGCGGCGGACGGTGATGCTGGCCGGAGCGCTGCTGGTGACCGTGCTCGCGCTGCCGCTGCTGAACCTGGTCCAGGACCCGGACGTGCCCGTGTACGCGAAGGGGGCCGCGCTCTTCGCCGCGGGGGCCGCCGTCGGGCTGATGGCCGGACCCGGTCCCGCGATGCTGTCCGAGATGTTCCCGACCACGGTGCGCTACACCGGGCTGGGGCTGGCGTACGCGCTGTCCAACGCCGTGTTCTCGGGCTGCGCGGGGCTGATCATCACCAGGGCCGTCGCGTGGACCGGGGACGCCGACATCCCCGCGTACTACGCCGCGACCGCCTGCGCGGTCAGCGCCGCCGCGCTGCTGACCCTGCGCGGCGACGACCACACGCGGACGCTCCGGTGAGCGGCCCGCCGGTGAGCGGCCCGCCCGTGGACGGCCCGCCGACGGGCATCCGCAGGGCGGGTGCCCTGCGCGTGGTGGGGATGATGTCGGGCACCTCGTACGACGCCATCGACGCGGCCGCCGCGGACCTCGCGCCGGACGGGGACACGCTGGTGCTCACGCCGCTCGGCATGATCAGTACCGCGTACGAGGACGGCCTGCGGGCGGAGCTCGCCGGGGCCCTGCCACCCGCCGCGACGGATCTGGCCACGGTGTGCAGGCTCGACACGCACATCGGCCGGGCCTTCGCCGCAACGGCCGTACGGGCCGACCTCGAACTGTGCGACGGCCGGACCGATCTGACGGCCTCGCACGGGCAGACGGTCTACCACTGGGCCGAGTCCGGCCGGGTGTACGGCACGCTCCAGATCGGCGAGCCGGCCTGGATCGCCGAAGCCACCGGCCGGCCCGTCGTCTCGGGCTTCCGCACGCGGGACGTGGCCGCCGGAGGACAGGGCGCGCCCCTGGTGAGCGTCTTCGACGTCATGTGGCTGCGCGGGCGGCCGGGCGTCCCCGTGGCGCTGAACCTGGGCGGCATCGCCAACGTGACGGTGATCGCGGACGGGCCGGGCGGCGCACCGCTGGCCTTCGACACCGGACCCGCCAATGCGCTGATCGACGCGGCGGTACGGGAGCTCGCGGACGGCGGCGACCCCGGCGGGGCGCGGTCCATGGACGTGGACGGCATGCTCGCCGCACGCGGAACCGTGCACCCGGGGCTGCTGCGCACCCTGCTGGACGAGCCGTACTACGCCCTGCCCGCACCCAAGACGACGGGCAAGGAACTCTTCCACCTGCCCTACCTGCGCGCGGCGCTGGACACCTGCGGGCCGCTGCCCGCCGAGGACGTCGTCGCCACCCTGACCCGGCTCACGGCACGGACCGTCGCCGACGCCGTCCGCCCCTTCGGGGCGACGGAGGTGATCGCGTCGGGCGGCGGCACCCGCAACCCGGTGCTGATGCGGTGGCTGCGGGAGGAGCTGGGCGGGGGCGGCGCGGGCGTACCGCTGCGGACCTCGGACGAGCTCGGACTGCCCTCCGGCACGAAGGAGGCGTACGCCTTCGCCGTCCTGGGCTGGCTCACCGCGCACGGTCTGCCCGCGACCCTCCCCTCCTGCACCGGCGCCCGGCACCCGAGCGTCCTGGGCTCGATCACGCCCGGCGGGGCGGGCCGAAGCCTGCCCGCGCCGCTGACGACGGCGCCCGACCGCCTGGTCGTCCGCGCCCCGCGCACGCTCCGGTGAGCGCCGGGCGTCACGGCAGGGGGGTGGGCCGCAGGTCGAGATGGGCCCGGACCGTCGTGCCCCCGGGGCCGGTGTGGATGCGGACCAGCGTGGCGAAGTCGTTGACGAGGAGCAGTCCGCGGCCCCCGGGCCGGTCGGCCGGGGGAGTCAGGCGGCCGGCGAGCGCATCGCGCAGCAGCCCGGGGTCGCGCACCTCGCAGACGAGCTGGTCGCCCTCGGCCCAGAGCCGCAGGATCCCGCGACCGCCTCCGTGCACCACGCTGTTCGTCGTCAGCTCGGCCACGATCAGCGAAAGGGCCGCACGGGCCTCCTCCGCCATGCCGAGCCGCGATGCGGCCCGGGAGGCGAAGCGGCGTGCGCCGTGCAGACGCCGGTCGTCGAAGTCATAGGCCGCGGCGTCGGCGGCACCCTCGTCGGTCAGCGGCGCATTGCCGCGCGCGAGGGCGCGGGTGGGTGAGAAGTCATCGCTGAGGCTCTCCCGGCCGTCCTCGATGAACGCCGGATGGGTGACGCGCGCGTCGGCCAGGGTCTCCGCGGGGAGGCGGTCCGCGTCGTACGGGCACACGAGCGTCACGTCACGACCGTGGAACGCGGCGTTGATCAGGGCTTCGTGCTGGAGGCACGCCGGATACTCCCGCGGTGTACGCCCCGGCCAGACGGGCTCACCGATGATGCGGACGCGGCCGGACCGGTGGGCGTCGGCGAAGGCCAGGAGGACCTTGGGGATGATCCGGCCCGGATTGCGCCCCACGAGCGCCATGTCGAGGAAGCGCACACCGCGGTCCGGGTCGAGGGCCTCCCTGAGCAGCCGGAGATTGCGGCCCGGCACCGCGACGGCCACGGGTTCTCCGGCCGCCGCGCCGGCCCGGATGAAGGGCACCAGAGTGGCGAGGTACTCGTCCTCGCCCCGGTAGAAGAACACCGGGTGTTCGAAGGGCGTCGCGGACCTCGTGCCGCTCGTCGCGTCCTGTACGACCCGGCTGGTCATGGTGGTCCCTCCCGACTCCGACCTCTTTCGTCGTCTATGCGCGCATGGGGACTGCTGCCCGGGCATCGCCGGTGCCGGTCTCGCCGGTGACGCGGTCGTCAGCGACATCGTCGTCGGTCAGCAGGCCCGTCCTCAGCCGCTCCGTGATCCGGTTCAGCAGCCGGGAGACGTGCATCTGGGAGAGGCCCAGCCGGTCGCCGATCTCGGACTGGGTGAGTTCCTCGCCGAAGCGCAGGGCCAGGATCCGGCGGTCGCGGTCACTGAGGGTCGTCAGCAGGGGCTTGAGCGTTTCCAGGCATTCGATGCGGTCGTACGCCGCTTCCTCGGCGCCGAGCGAAGACGTCAGCGGCGACGCGTCGGTGTCCTCGCCGAGCGGTGTGTCGAGGGATCCGGCGGTGTAGCCGTTGGCGGCCTGGAGGCCCTCGGCCAGCTCGGTCTCGGTGATTCCGAGGCACTGTGCCAGCTCGTGATCGGTCGGCCGGCGGCCCAGCCCCTGTTCGAGGGCGTCGTAGGCCTTGGCGATGTCGAGCCGAAGTTCCTGCAGGCGCCTGGGGACCTTCACCGACCAGCTGGTGTCACGGAAGAACCGTTTGATCTCACCGGTAATGGTGGGGATCGCGAAGGTGGCGAATTCGACCCCGCGCTCCACGTCGTACCGGTTGATGGCCTTGATCAGGCCGATCGTGCCGACCTGGATGATGTCCTCCAGCGGTTCCCTGCGCGCGCGGTAGCGGCGGGCCGCGTACTTCACCAGGCTGAGGTTCAGCTCGACCAGGGTGTTGCGCACGTATGAGAACTCGGAGGTGCCCTCCTCCAGGGTGCCCAGCCGCCGGAAGAGCTCGACGGACAGGGCCCGGGCGTCCGTGGTGCTCACCCCGACCAGGTCCTCGGGAAGGCCGAGGAGGTCCGGGAGGAGCTCGGTATGGAGGGGGTCCGAGGTGTCGCGGGTAATGGGTGACATGTGGAACCTCCGACGGATGGGGCCGCGGCCGGAAGGCGCAGCGGGGGACCGTCGTCGTCTTCCCGATGGCTATATACCCCCTCACGGGACGGGCTGACCCTTTGCCTTCGCAGGTATTGCGTCGGTGGCTCCCCGTACGCCGCCCCCGACGGTCCTCGTGTGATCCTCCGAAGATCGGCAGGTCCTGGGTAGGCCTGCGCTGTCCGGGCAGTCGCCAGTCGTTCCGTCCACCGACGCGATCCCGGCCGGGGTCACCGCGTCCGACCCCGGAGGTGCGCGATGCTCGACACGGTCCTGACCGGCGGGGACGCTCCGGCGCGGTTGATCGCCCTGCCCGGTGTGTACCGGCCCCAGTCCGATACGCGGCTGCTGGCCGATGCCCTCACCCGCGAGGGGGCGGGGCCCGCGACCGAGGTCCTGGAAATCGGCACCGGCACCGGCGCCCTCGCGCTGTGCGCGGCCGGCGCCGGTGCGCGGGTGACGGCGGTCGACGTCTCCTGGCCCGCCGTGATCGCGACCCGGCTCAACGCGCTGCGCCGTCGGCTGCCGCTGCGCGTGCTCCACGGAGACTTCGCCGCGCGCACGCGGGGCCGACGCTTCGACCTCGTACTCGCCAATCCGCCGTACGTACCGTCCCCGCGGGCCCGTCCGCCCTCGTACGGCGCCGCCCGCGCATGGGACGCGGGCCCCGACGGACGCGCGATCATCGACCGGATCTGCGCGGGCGCCCCGGAGCTGCTGCGGCCGGGCGGGGTCCTGCTCATGGTGCACTCGGGCATGTGCGGGGCCGCGAGCACCGTGGACCACTTGAGGCGCGGAGGACTGAGCGCCGCGGTGGTGTCACGGACCGTGGTCCCCTGGGGCCCGGTGCTGCGGTCCAGACGGGCCTGGCTGCTGAGCCGGGACCTGGCGGACGGGGACGAGCAGGAAGAGCTGGTGGTCATCCGTGCCCGGCGCCCCTGACGACCGCCCTGACGACTGCCCTGACGTCCGCCCGGCCGACCGGGACGGGCCCGGCCGCGGCGAACGCCGCGCGGCCCGCCGAGTGGCCGTGGATCCGCAGGGCCCGGTGCTGGTCGAGGGGCCCGTGGAGGTCGTCCTGGACGACGGGAGCGTCGTCCGGTCCGACCGCTTCACGGTCGCCGTGTGCACCTGCCGCCGCAGCCGCACCTACCCCTGGTGCGATACGAGCCACCGCCCCCGCGAACGCCCCGACGGCCCACAGGACAGGAGCACCGGATGACGACCCCCACCGCCACCACCCCCAGGAGCGGACCCACCCTGGTAGGGGGCCGGGGCGTACTGTCGGACGCCGTCCTGGAGGCGTTGACCACAGGGCGCCCTCCGACGCACCAGGCGGTCGCCGTCCTCGTGGCCGATCCGTGGGGCGAGGACCTCCAGCTCGCCCTCCACCTGCTCTACGAACTCCACTACCGGGGCTTCGAAGGGGTCGGCGACGACCGGGAGTGGGACCCGGACCTGCTCCGCCTGCGGCAGGCGATGGAGACCCGGTTCCTGCACGCCCTGCGCACCGAACTGGCGGACGCCCCCCGCTCGGTCGAGGAAGCCTTCGCGCCGCTCCTCGTCGAGCCGGTCGACCTCACGGACAGCATCAGCCACCTCCTCGAAACGCAGGGCGAGCTCTGGCAGTTGCGCGAGTACGCGGCCCTGCGCTCCCTCTACCACCTCAAGGAGGCCGACCCGCACCTCTGGGTCGTGCCCCGGCTCACGGGGCGGGCCAAGGCCGCCATGGTCGCGATCGAGTACGACGAGTTCGGCGCCGGGCGTGCGGCGGACATCCACGCGCAGCTCTTCGCCGACCTCATGGACGACCTCGGCCTGGACCCCACGTACGGCAGGTACCTGGACCACGCCCCGGCCCCGGTCCTCGCCACGGTCAACCTCATGTCGCTGTTCGGCCTGCACCGCGCCCTGCGCGGCGCCCTGGTGGGGCACTTCGCCTGCGTCGAGGTGACCTCCTCACCCGGCTCGCGCCGCCTGGCCAAGGCCATGCGGCGATGTGGGGCGGGCCCGGCAGCGGAGCGCTTCTACGCGGAACACGTGGAGGCCGACGCCGTGCACGAGCAGGTCGTACGGCGCGAGGTGATCGGCGGACTCCTCGCCGACGAACCGCACCTGGAGCCCGATGTGGCCTTCGGCTGCGCGGCCACGGTCCTGCTGGAGGACCGCCTCGGAGCACACCTGCGCGAAGCCTGGGAGAACGGACGCTCCGCGCTGCGGACGCGGCTGTCCGCGGAACCGTGATGCGGATCAGGCCATCAGGCAGGGTGCCCCGGCGAGAGGCCGGCGACATCGCTGAACCGGAGCAGGAGCGGCTCGTCGCGCCGCCCGGGCGGGCTCTGGTCCACGGGCTCGAGCAGGAAGCCGACGTGGTCCCCCTCGCCTTCCACGTGCCCCCGCACCCGGCCGACGAACCAGGCGGCGCAGTCCGCGAGGACCGGTGCGGCCCCTTCTCCGGGCCGCCAGGCCACCCGCTCGAACTTGTCCACGTCGTCGCCGGTCCGCCCGCCGAACCAGTCCGCCGTGGACCTCTGCTCGCGGCGCAGGACGTGGACCGCCACGTGCGAGGCGCGGCGTCCGACGCGATACGTCCGGTTGGAGGTGGAGATCCACACCATGAACCGGGGCGGGTCGATCGAGCACTGCGAGGCGAATCCCACCAGACAGCCGGCCCGTTCGCCGTCGGCCGCCGCCGTCACGACGTACATCGGGTAATCGAGGACGTCGGTGAAACCGTCCAGTCCGGGTCCGGTCACGGAAAACTCCTCGGGTGAGCGGTGGAATGTGCGCCGCAGAATTTCAGGGCCGATCGACAGCTAAGGACCACATTCCCGGGTAGGCGCGATTCAAGGCACCCGGACGGATCAACCGGTCCGTCGAATTCCCGACATGAGAACGAGGACACCATGATTTTCGCCGGACTCATCCTCCTGCTCATCGGATTCCTGACCGGAATCTCTATTCTGTGGACCATCGGAATCATCCTGCTGGTGGTGGGCGCGGTGCTCTGGATCCTGGGCTCGGTCGGGCACGCGGTCGGCGGACGACGCCACTACTGGTAACCGGACCGTGAACTCTACGGAGAAGGTGCGCCCCCCGCCCGCAGGAGCGGAAACGCGGAGCGATTTCGCCCGGCTGTCGCGGAAGATCCAGACAGCCGGGCTCGCCTGATGCGCCGGCACGATCTCGTCGTCATCGGTGCGGGTTCCGGCAACGCCGTCATCGACGATTCGTTCGCCGGTCTCGACGTGGCGATCGTCGAGGAGAAATGGTTCGGCGGAACCTGCCTGAACGCGGGCTGCATCCCGAGCAAGATGTTCGCCTACGCCGCGCACGTGGCCCGGACCGTCGGCGAAGCCGGTACGTACGACGTGGGCGCGGAGCTGCTCGGCGTGCGCTGGCGGGCGATGCGCGACCGGGTGTTCGGACGCCTGGACGCCGAGCGCGAGGAGGGCCGCCGGGGGCGCCGGGAAGCCGACTCCGTCACCGTGTACGAGGGAAGGGCGCGTTTCACCGGCCCCCGGGAGCTGCGCATCGCGCGCGCCGACGGCTCCGTCGACATCGGCGCCCGGCAGATCGTCATCGCCGCCGGGGGCCGCCCGCTGGTACCCCCACCCGTGCTCCGGTCCTCGCTGC
Source organism: Streptomyces sp. NPDC056883 (assembly GCF_042788835.1). Classification (NCBI taxonomy): domain Bacteria; kingdom Bacillati; phylum Actinomycetota; class Actinomycetes; order Kitasatosporales; family Streptomycetaceae; genus Streptomyces; species Streptomyces sp. NPDC056883. The sequence goes on from NZ_JBHUBS010000002.1 coordinate 712,414, forward strand.
CGTACGAGACGTCCGACACCGTCATGCGGATCGACGCCCCGCCCCGCCGCCTGGCCGTCCTGGGCGGCGGTTACATCGCGGCCGAGCTCGCGGAGGTGTTCGCGGCGGCCGGCAGCTCCGTGGTCATCGTGGAGAAGGAGGACCGCCTGCTCGGCCCGCAGGACGAGACGGTCGCCGAACGGTTCACCGAATTGGTCCGTTCCCGCTACGACCTCAGACTCGGCCGGGAAGTGACCGCGGTGGGCGGCCGCCCGGGCGCCCTGCGGCTGACCCTGGACGACGCCTCCACGGTCGAGGCGGACATGCTGCTGGTCGCCGCGGGCCGCGTGCCGAACAGCGACCGGCTGAACCTCGAGGCCGCCGGCGTCGCCCTCCACGACGACGGCCGCGTCGTCGTGGACGCGTACCAACGCACCACCGCGGAAGGGGTCTTCGCGCTCGGTGACATCTGCACACCCCTACCGCTCAAGCACGTGGCGAACCGCGAGGCGCAGGTCGTCGCCCACAACCTCCGCCACCCCGGCGACCTGATCACGGCCGACCACGACCTGGTGCCCGCGGCCGTCTTCACCAGCCCCGAGATCGCCTCGATCGGCGCCACCGGGCAGGAGTGCCGGGACCGGGGTCTCGATCCGCTGGTGGGCGAGGCCCGGTACGCGGACATCGCCTACGGCTGGGCGATGGAGGACACCACCGGCTTCTGCAAGGTGCTCGCCGAACGCGGCACCGGCCGCCTGCTCGGCGCCCACCTCATGGGCCCGCAGGCCGCCACGCTCATCCAGCCCCTCGTCCTGGCGATGACCCTGGGAATCGACGCACTCACCGTGGCCGAATCCCCGTACTGGATCCACCCGGCGCTCACCGAGCTGGTGGAGAAGGCCCTCCTCGACCTCGACCTCGGCCCCGCCCGCCCCGATGGCGGGGCGGGCGGGGCCGAGGAAGAGGCCGCGGCCGAGGATCAGGTGTCGAGCAGCCGGTTGACCAGCGAGCGGTAGGCCCGCAGGGCCTGCCGCAGGTCCTCGGTGGCGACCTGCTCACCGCGGTCCCATTGCTTCTCCAACCCGCTCCGGTGTTCGGAAAGGGTGCCGGCGAACGTCTGCATGACCTCCGCCACCAGGGTGTCCGCCGACCGGACCGCCTCCTGAGGATCGTCCACGAACCGGCCCTGGATCTCGCCCCACCGCGCGCGATAGCGCTCGGCCTCGGCGGTTCCCAGCAGCGGTTCCTCCTCGGTCCCGGCTGCGTGTACGGACTCCGCCGGGCCGGGTTCCGGTACGTCCGTGGCCTCGCCGGGGAAGAGGGGCGCGTCCCTGTCACCGGGCGGCGCGGGGCGGGCGAGATCCTCCGTGGTCAGGACGGGCTCCCGCTCCCGTCCCGCCGTGTCGTCGTGGTTCTGCATGTCATCGGCTCCTTTGGTCGGCGAGGAGCTCCTCGAACAGCGTGCGGTAGTGGACCATCGCCCCGCGCAGCTCCTCCGTCGTCGCCTGTCCCGCATCGCTGCGCACCTTCGCCGCGTGCGCGGCCCGGTACTCCTCCAGCGTGCGTCCGTGCTCCACCGAGAGATCGCGGACCTGGTCCTCGTACCCCTCGGTGGGATAGCCGAGCTCACCCATCAGCCGGGTCACCAGCTCGTCGGCTCCCGCGACGGAACCCTCGGGCCGGTCTACGAACTGCTGCTGCACACCGGTCCATTCGTCCGCGTACCGGTGCCGGCGATCGGGGGAGAGCTCCTTGATGTCGAGTCGGTCGTGCCGCTCCTCACGGGCGCGCAGGTCCCGTTCGGCGGAGCGCTTGTCGCCCTGTTCCTCGACGGCGCGGTGGTACTCCGGTCCGAACCGTTCGCGCAGGTGGCGTCGTCGGGCCAGCGTCCACAGCAGTGCCGTGAGCGCGAGCACGACGACCGCCGCCACGACGATGACGGCTATCAGTGCATTGGTTGACATCTTCTGCCTCCGTCCGGGGGCTCATCGTGTCTGTCGACGCGGCTGCCCTGCCGGGTGGCGGGCAAACCCGAACGGGTGGGGCAGGGGGGCCCGGGTTTGAACCGACCGCCATCGAGCAGGCGCCCTGCACATCGAAGCCGACAGCAGAGCCGAGCAGGAGGGACGTGGCATGGCCGCGGACAAGCAGGAGACCCAGGACGTCGTCGCCTTGATCCTCAAGGACCACCGGAGGATGGAGGACCTCTTCCGCCGGATGCGCAGCGTGGAGGCGGACCGGGCGGGCGCCCTCGCGCAGTTCTCCGCGCTCCTCGTCGCGCACGGCGAGGCCGAGGAAGCCGAGGTGTACGGCGCGCTGAAGAGGTTCAAGGACGTGGACAACGAGGAGGTCGAGCACGGGACGAAGGAGCACGCCGAGGGCAACGAGGCGCTGCTCGCCCTGCTGGAGGTGGCCGAGGTGGGTTCCGACGCGTGGGACGCGCGCCTGGAGGACCTGGTCAAGGCGGTGAACCACCACCTCGACGAGGAGGAGCGGACCATCCTCAACGACGCCAGGGAGAACGTCCCGGACGAGCGGCGCGCCGAGCTCGGGGCGGCGTTCCTCGAGGAGCGGGAGCGGCAGCTCGCCGCCGACTGCGGCAGCGTCGAGAACGTGCGCGCGGCCGTACGGGGATGACGCGGACCGGCCCCGCAAAGGGGGTGATCATGGCGCGGCCGGGTAGCCGCAGGGGGTGATCACGGTTGGCGTCGAAGAAGAGTACTTGCTGGTGGATCCGACGACCGGGCTGCCCGCGCCCCTCGTCGAGGAGGTGCGCCGTACGGCCGGCCTGGGACCGCTCACCGAGCGGGGCGAGGTCCAGGACGAGCTGCTCCAGTCCCAGATCGAGGTGGCCACTCCCGTGTGCTCGAGCCTGGAGGAGGTGGGGGGCCACCTCCTGCGGCTGCGCCATGCGGTCGCTTCCGCCGCCGAGGAGAACGGCTGCAGGATCGCCGCCACGGGCGCTGCGCCCCTGCGGGGGCCCCTGCCCGTGCCCGTGACCCGGACGCAGCGCTACCTGCGGATGGAGGGGCAGGCGCGGCAACTGGTCGACGAGCAGCTGATCTGCGGGATGCACGTCCACGTGTCCGTACCCGATGCCGCCACCGGTGTCGCCGTGATGAACCGGATCCGCGGCTGGCTGCCGACGCTGCTGGCCATGTCCGCCAACTCTCCTCTGTGGGACGGGCGGGACACCGGGTTCGCCAGCTGGCGCACCATCGTCTTCGGCCGCTGGCCGGTGAGCGGGCCGCCGCCGGTCTTCGACGGCTCCGCCGACTACGAGCGGCGACTCGAGGCCCTGTTGTCGACCGGGGTGATCGCCGATCGCGGCCAGGTGTACTGGCAGGCCCGGCTGTCCGACCGCTACCCGACCATCGAGGTGCGCTGCCTGGACGTGCAGCTCCGCGCCGACGACGCGGTCATGTTCGCCGGCATCGTCCGCGGGCTGGTCGCCACGGCGATCGCGGAGGAGGAGGCGGGCGTACCCCTGGCCGTGTGCGCGCCGGAACTGGTGCAGGCCGGGAACTGGCATGCGGCCCGGCACGGCTTGAACCGCACCCTGGTGGATCCCTCCGGCATCCCGCAGAGCAGTGGTGACGTGCTGTGTTCGCTCGTACGCCACATCGCGCCGGCCCTGGAGGAAGCGGGTGACGTCCGCGAGGTCACGGCCCTCGTCCACCGGCTCCTGCGGGAAGGCACGCCCGCCGACCGCCAGCTCCGGGCCCTGGCCGACGGCGGGATACCCGGCCTGGTGGGCCTGCTCACGGGCGCGACCACCTCCGGTTGAGCGTCCGGTGGCGGGCGTGGCACCCCGTACGCCGTCCCCGTGTCCCTTGCACGATCGGCACCATCGTTCCGGCAGGGGGAGGATGAGACGGAAGGGCTCATTGCGACTGCCCCGCGCCGGCACCGGCGCAGAGGGGAGAGGGTGATGGGACAGACGGATCCGGCGGTGGACGTGCCGGGAGACGAGGTGCGGCGAGCGTTCGAGCTGGTGTTCCCCGGGGTGACCGAGGGTGACCGGGACGTCGTGCGGGTGACCGCCACGGACCGTACGGGGCCGGGAGGCCACCCGGTCTACGAGGACGCCACGGGCATCATCCAGGCGGAGATCAGCGACCGGTCGGAAGTGCGCGTGCTGGCCACCGGGGCCGGTCAGGAACCGGCCCACGGGGTCACGGCCCGCCCCTTGTCCGGGTGATCCGTTCGACGTTCTCGGACCCGCTCCCGCCTCACTGTCCGGGATCCGCGGGAGGTGCCCGGTGCAGCTCGTCGTGGAAGAGCCGACCGACGAGCGCGCCCCCGAACACGACCACGCCGATGCCGACGAGCCAGGTCTGGATGACGAGGACGGTTCCGAAGGGGCCGTAGGTGACGGCGCTGGAGGCGATCAGCGGCGAGAAGACGAGCCGGGAGAAGACCCGCAGCCCGAGCAGCCCGAGCATGGTGGCCACGGCCCCGGGGAGCAGGGCCGTCCACGGGACCCGGCCGCCGAGCAGCAGGCGCTGGGACCACCAGAAGAAGAGGGTTCCGATCGCCACCGTGACGAAGCCGCGGGCCGGGGACTCGCGCCAGGGCACCGTGACCGCCGAGAGGTAGAGGATCCCCACCAGCGCGCCGAGCCACAGTACGTGACGCCAGCGTGCCCACCAGCGGGACGGAGGCAGGTCCCAGACCCGTTCGTAGCCGCTCTGCAGCATCGTGCCGAAGGACAGGCCGAACACGGCGAGCAGCGCGAGGCCGAAGGCCGTCGTGGTCCGCCAGGCCTGGCCGGGCAGGGCGAAGAGCCGCTCGATCTCGGCCCTGGCGGCCGGCGATACCCCGAGCCCGTCTCCCAGCCACTGCGCGAACCCCTGCCCGCCGCGGGTGTCCGCCGCGGACACGACGATGAGCAGGGGTACCAGGGTCAGGAACCCGAGCGCCGCGAACCCGAGGGAGCGCTGCCACAGGTCGACGTCCCGGACGTGGACCCAGCGGCGTCCGGCCCGCGCGCGGCGGGCCGCACTGCGCAGCCGTCCCCAGGGCGACAGCCGACGGGTCCCACCGGACCCGGTCATCTCACCGAGGTGATGGGCATGGCAACTCCAGGTGCTGCTTTCACGGTAGAACCCTCCCGGCCGGGAATCCACCGCAGTACCCGGGTGCGCGCACCCGGGTACCGGAGCCGGCGCGAGCCTAGGAGCCGGTCGTGCCGTCGAGCATCTCGCGCAGGATGTCCAGGTGGCCGTTGTGGCGGGCCGTCTCCTCGGTGAGGTGGAGGAGGATCCAGCGCAGGTCGACGTGGAGGCCGTCGCGGACGGCTCGTTCGGCCCGCTGCTCCAGGGCTGCCGAGGCGACCAGCTCGCGGTAGCGGGCGCTCTGGTCGGCGTACTCGTCGAGGAGCTGCGCGAGCGGGAAGTCGACGGCGATGCGCATCTCGCGGTCGGGGTCCTCGTCGGTCCAGGGGCCGTGGTCCTCCTCGCCGAGGAAGACCACCTGGAACCAGTAGTACTCGACCCAGCGCAGGTGGTTGATCACTCCGCTCAGGGTCATCAGCGGCGAGCCCGGCAGGAGCGCCTTGCGGGCGTTCTCGGCGGAGACGCCTGCGCACTTGGCGCGGGCGCCGGCACGTGCGTAGTCGAGGAACGTGGTGAGCTGGGTGCGCTCGTCCCACGCGGGAGGTGTGTCGTCGATTCTGGTCATCCCGCGCATCGTCGCTGATCGGAGCGTTGGGTGTCGAGGAATTTTCCTACGGGTCCGCACCGCTCCTCCCGGCCCGGTTGCGCATCGGCCCCGGGGTCAGTCCTCGCCGGGGACGGCGGCGAACACCGGGGCGCCGACGGCCCGGGCCAGGCGGTATCGCCTGAGCGCCCGGTCGAAGCGGGCGCGGCTGCCCGGCAGGACTCCGCGGAGGTCGGCGATCAGCGCGCCGTCCGGCACGCGGGCGGCGAGCCGGGCGACCACCGGGTCCGGGCTGCCGCGGAGTTCGGCCGCCGGGTGCAGCGGCAGTTCCGGGCCGTCCAGCTGGAGGAGGTCCCAGAAATCGTCGGCGTACGGCTGGACGCCCTCCTCGAAGCCGGTCTCCTCGACCAGTTCCTCCGCCGCGGCGATGATCCGGTCGAGCCAGTGGGGCAGCGAGTCGGCCTCGACGTGGAGGCCGCCCTCGCGGTACTGCATCAGGACCTGGCCCCACCGGCCGTCGGCCTCGATGTCGACCCAGGTGACGCCGCCGCCTCCGTCGTCGGTGACCAGCCAGTGGGGGTGCGGCAGGCCGTGGTCGCCGGCCTGGCGGGGGTGGCCGGTCAGGGTGAACTCCACCGGCGGCACGGCGAACCCGCCGAGCCGGCCCAGTAGTTCGCGTGCCTCGGCCGGCACCGGGACGGGCCAGCGGTCGAAGTCGGCAGCCGTGGCGCCGGGTTGTACCGCGAGGTCGAACGGGACGCGGGCGGCCAGCTCGTGCAGCCGCTCGAGGAGGATGTCACCGGAGATCACCCGGCCACGCTACCGGAGCGGCTCCCGGCCGCAGGGGCCGGTGCGCCCGGACCGTACGCCGCGCCCGGCCGGGCCCGCGCGGTGCGCGGTGCGCGGTGCGCGGTGCGCGGGTGAGGCTTCACCCGGTCGGGTCTAGCGGGGGCGGGTGGCTGCCGCGAATGGCCCAGCATCGGGACAGCGGACAGGCCGTGCATCGGATGAGATGCCTAACGTCGATTCCAGACACATCGGTGCGCGCAGCTTGTGGAGGTGTCATGTCCCGTCGGGGCCGCCTGCTCGCGGGCGTCTGCGCGACTACGGTCGCCGTCGGCCTGCTCCTGACCGGGGGCGCCCGGGGCGCCCTGACCACGCCGCCGCGGCAGGACTCCGGCAGGAAGGCCGGCAGCGAGATCGCGGTGGGTGCCTACCTGCACTACGGATCGCCCGGCGTCGAGCGGATGAAGGGGCTCTCGCGCTGGCTCGGGGGTACCGAGCTGCGCGTCGGGCACACCTATCTGCCGGGCGACACCTGGGCGAACATCGAGGGGGCGCCCGATTCCCTGCGCACCTGGGCGCGGTGGCGCAATGCGAAGGCCGACCGGCTGTTCGTCCTGAACGTGCCCATGCAGGAGCGCAACGAGGCCCGCCTCCCCGATGCCCGGGTCGCCGAACTGATCCGCACCGGCGCGCGGGGCACGTACGACCACCACTTCCGGCGGCTGGCCCAGCGTCTGGTCGACCTCGACGTGCGGGACACGGTGATCGTGCTCGGCTGGGAGATGAACGGCTTCGACTACACCCACCGGTGCCGGCCGGACCCCGAGAACTGGAAGAAGTACTGGCGGCGCATCGTGGCCGCCATGCGCTCCGTGGAGGGGCAGGACTTCCGCTTCGACTTCGCCCCCAACCGCGGCGGTGACGCGATCGCGTGGACCCGGTGCTACCCGGGTGACGACGTGGTCGATGTCCTCGGCATGGACTCGTACGACCAGGAACCCGGCCGGACCTTCGACGAGCAGGTCGCCCAGCCCTACGGACTGCAACACCAGGTCGATTTCGCCAGGGCCCACGGCAAGGAGACCTCGTACCCCGAGTGGGGGCTGTTCCGGCACGGCGACAACCCCGAGTACGTGCGGCGCATGCTGGCATGGATCGAGGAGCACAGGCCGCTGTACCACAGCATCACGGACTTCTGCCCGCACGGCGTGTGGCAGTGCGGCCAGAATCCGCGCTCCTCGCGGGTGTTCCGGGAGTTCTTCTCCGGCGGCGAGCCGCAGGGGGCCCGGCCGCGTTCCTGACGGCCGGCCGCTTCCTCGCCCGGTCAGGGATTCCGGTCGCCCGGGGCGCCGGGGGAGCGCGGCGTTGCCGTGTCCTGCTCGCCGAGGTGGGTGTCCATGGCGGAGTTCAGGTCGGCCATGAACGAGCCGAACTGCTCCAGGAGCTGCGGCGGGTAGTGCGACATCACGGTGTCGAGGCGGTGGGCGAGCGGGCCGAAGAACTCGTCGGCCCGTTCCTGGATGTGCCCGCCGCTGCGCAGGGTGATGACGCGCCGGTCGGAGTGTTCGCGGACGCGGGTGATGTGCCCCGCCGCCTCGAGACGGTTCAGGAGCGCGGTGGTGGCCCCCGTGGACAGGGGGATGCGTTCGCTCAGCCGCGCCGGTGACAGGGGGGTGCCGCGTTCTTCGGCGGCGGCGATCTCCAGTACGGCGGTCGCGTCGGTGGAGTGCAGGCCCAGCCACGCGGCGAAGCGCCGACTGAGTTCGGCGTAGTGGCGGCCGTGGATCCTCAGCGATTCCATCAGCCGCTCGTGCTGCGCCGCGACGTCGTCGCGCTGCGCTTCCTCCATGGAGGCCCTCCGCCCTTCTCTCCGGCCGTGCTCGGTCCGCGTCGGTGATCCGCGACGCCGATCCGCGTCGGCGGTCTGCTTTTGACAACCTACCGTCACCATTTTACCTTCACCGTGGAACTATTCCACGATGGAGGTATCTGGCGTGCGTGACCCGTCCCCCACCCCTGACGAGACCACCGACGAGACCGCGGAGCCCTACCGGTGGCGGTGGCTGATCCTGGTGGTGATGCTCGTCGCGGAGATCATGGATCTCCTGGACGCCTCGATCGTCAACGTCGCCGGTCCGGACCTGGAGAGGTCCCTCGGTGCCGGCTCCGTCGGCCTGCAATGGGTGATCGGCGGCTACGCGCTCACCCTGGGCGCCGGGCTCGTGCTGGGCGGGCGGCTCGGCGACCGCTACGGGCGGCGCCGCATGTTCCTGCTCGGCCTGACCGCCTTCACCGCCACCTCGCTGCTCTGCGCGCTGGCCCCGAACATCGGGTCGCTGATCGCCTTCCGGCTGCTGCAGGGCGCCGCCGGGGCGATGCTCCTGCCCCAGGGGCTCGGCCTGCTGCGGGAGAACTTCTCCGGTCGCGAGCTCACGAAGGTCTTCGGGATCTTCGGCCCCGTCCTGGGGCTCGGCGGCATCATCGGCCCGGTCCTCGGCGGCTTCCTCATCGAGGGCGACTTCTTCGGCCTCGGCTGGCGGTCGGTGTTCCTGGTCAACCTGCCCATCGGCATCGCGGCCCTGATCGTCGCCGCGAAGTGCGTACCGAAGAAGCCCGGTGACCGGACGGTGAGCATCGACGTGGTGGGGGCGGCGCTGGTCGTGATGGCCTGCACGTTCCTCGTCCTGCCGCTGAACCAGGGGCAGGAGGACGGCTGGCCGCTGTGGACCTGGCTGTCCATGGCCGCCTCGGTCATCGGATTCGCCCTGTTCGCGCTGCGGCAGCGCCGTGCGGCCGCGGCGGGCCGTGAGCCGCTGATCACCCCCAGCCTGCTGCGCAAGCCCGCCTTCACCGTCGGGCTCGGCGCCATCGCCCTGTTCTTCGCCGGGCTCGTCGGCACCCAACTCGTGCTGACCCTCTACCTCCAGATCGGCCGGCACTTCACCGCCGGCGACGCGGGACTCGGCAACCTGCCGCTCGCGGTGGGCACGGCCATCGGCGGTGCGGTCAGCGGCGCCGTCCTCGCCGACAGGATCGGCCGCAAGGTCCTCCAGATCGGCCCGCTCGTCCAGCTCGCAGGCGCGGCCCTGCTCTGGTTCGAACTCGACGCCCTGACCGCGGACTCCTTCTCGATCCGGGACATCGCCCCGGGCGTGGCCGTCTCGGGCATCGGCGCGGGCATGGTCATCGCCGCCCTGTTCAGTTTCGTCCTGGCCGCCGTGGACGACGACGAGATCGGTTCCGCCTCCGGAGTCCTGTCCGCGGTCCAGTCCATCGGGGGCTCCATCGGCGTGGCCGTGTTCGGCTCCGTGTTCTTCGACCGGGCCGAGGCCGGCGAGTTCACCGGCGGCTTCCACTACGCCCTCGTGGTCCAGGCGTGCCTGCTGGTCGCGTTCCTCGCCCTCACGTTCCTGCTGCCCCGACAGGGGCGCCCCGAGGACGAGCACCACGGCGGCGTCGCCACGGACACCCCGCAGGTCGCCGTGTGAAGCCCGGAGCCCCGGACCGCCCCGCCGCCAGGTGCCGCGCACCGCGTGCGGAGTCCTACGGCCCTACCGGCTGCTGCCGTAGGGGAGCAGGGCCATCTCGCGGGCGTTCTTGATCGCGGCGGCGAGCCGTCGCTGCTGCTGCGCCGTGACCCGGGTGACGCGGCGGCTGCGGATCTTGCCGCGGTCGGAGATGAACTTCCGCAGCAGGTCGGTGTCCTTGTAGTCGATGTACGTGATCCTTGCGGCGTCCAGGGGGTTGGGCCGGGACTTCAGCGGCTTGTGGGGGGCTTGGCGGCGGGCCATGAGGGCTCCTTGAGCGGTGTGGGTGATGGAGGTGCCGGTCGGCGGGGCGTCAGGAGACGGGGTCGAGGAGCGAGTCGAAGGCGGCCGGCAGTCTCCGCCACTCCTCGCGCCCCGAGGCGTACTCGGCGTCCGTGAGCAGGCAGGACTCCAGCAGTCGCTCCAGCCCGTCGCGGTCGAGGCCGGGTGAGGTGAAGACGAGGTGCTGGCAGCAGTCGCCGTGCTCCGGATGCCAGTCGAGCGAGGCGGCCGCCCTGCGCATCGGCGGCACCATCTCCCAGGCGGCGTCCGGGAGGGAGGCCAGCCAGGGGCCGGCGTTCTCCACGCACAGGGCGCCGCCCGCGGCGTCCCAGGCCAGCAGGGTGTCGGGGCGGTCGGCGAGCCAGAACCGGCCGCGGCTGCGGGCGGCGGCGCAGCAGAGGTCCTCCAGGGCCTCGTAGAGCCGCTCGGGGTGGAAGGGGCGGCTGCGGTGCCAGACGAAGGTGCTGACTCCCGCCTCCTCCGCCTCCTGCGGCAGCAGGGCGCAGGCCGGGTGCTGGGCGGCCGCCGCCGTCTCCACGTCGAAGCCGGCGAAGGCCGCCCGGGCCAGTTCCCCGGATCCGGCGGACACCCGGCGGGCGGTCGGATGGAGCTGGGCCAGGAGGGCGAGGTCTGCGTCCTCGACGTGCCCGGCGTGCCCGGCGTGCCCGGCGTCCTTGCCGTCCACGAGGGCCAGTACGGCGGCGTACTCCAGCTGCCGGGCCCAGGTGTCCCCGACCGTACGCCGGTCCGAGGCGGCCGCCGCGAGGCCCACGTCCGCCAGATCGTCGCCGTTGACGAGATAGGGCAGGACGAGGGCAGGGTCCACCGCGGTGATCACGCTGGTGAGATCGAGTGCGTCGGCCCCGTGCTCGGCGACGACCTCGGCCATCGCCTTGGGCTCGACGGAGTCCCACAGCTCGACGACGGCCAGGCGCGTCAATCCGCTGCCGGCCAGCCGTTCGAGCTCGGGGACCAGGTCCTCGCGGAGCGCGCAGCAGGCGCAGTCGTTGAAGAGCGGCGCTTCGCCCCGGGACAGCTCACCCGAAGCGTCGCGCACGATGCGCAGCACGGTGCCGGCGGGGGCTGCGGCCAGGTCGTGGTGGAGCGCGACACTGCCGGGAACGGACCGGAGCAGGCGGTCCACGACTTCCTTGCGGGCGTCGGAGTGCAGCCCGCCGACGATGACGACGGGCAGTCTCACTTGCCGCCCCCGTAGCGGCGCTCGAAGCGCTCGACGCGGCCGGCGGTGTCCAGGACGCGGGCGGTGCCGGTGTAGAAGGGGTGGCTCCGCGAGGAGATCTCGACGTCGATGACGGGGTAGGTCTCGCCGTCCTCCCACTCCACGGTCTTCTCGCTGGTGGCGGTCGAGCGGGTGAGGAAGGCGAAGTCGGCGGCCTTGTCGCGGAAGACGACGGGGCCGTAGGCGGGATGGATTCCGGGCTTCATGACGTGTCCTTCAGGCAGGGAAGCGGGTCGGGGCAGGGGGCGGGGGCTGGGTTCAGCGTTCCTCGCGGAAGTCGACGTGCCGGCGGACCACCGGGTCGAACTTGCGCAGCACCATCCGGTCGGGATCGTTCCGCCGGTTCTTGCGGGTGACGTAGGTGTAGCCGGTGCCCGCGGTGGAGCGGAGCTTGACGATCGGGCGTACTTCGTTGCGTGCCATGGGGCTACTATACGGGAATGGAAATCATTTCCAATAACGATCCCCGTTCAGAGAGGGACAGGTGACCCGTGTCCGCCCACTGCCAGCTGACCGGAGCCCAGCCGGGCTTCGGCAACGCCATCTCCCACTCGCACCGGCGCACTTCCCGCCGCTTCGACCCCAACATCCAGAGCAAGCGGTACTGGCTTCCCGGTGAAGGGCGCCACGTCCGCCTCGAGCTGAGCGCCAAGGCGATCAAGACCATCGACGCGATCGGTGTCGAGGCTGCGGTGGCACGCATCCGCGCCCGGGGAGTGAAGGTCTGATGGCGAAGCAGAGCAAGATCGCGCAGAACGAGAAGCGCAAGGCGACCGTCGCGCGCCACGCCACCCGCCGGGCGGAGCTGAAGGAGATCATCCGGAGGCCATCCTCGACGGACGCCGAACGGGCGGCGGCCGTCGCCGAGCTGCGCAGGCAGCCGCGCGACGCGAGCGCGACCAGGGTGCGCAACCGGGACGGTGTCGACGGACGGCCCCGCGGACATCTGCGGAAGTTCGGACTCTCCCGCGTGCGGATGCGGGAACAGGCGCACGCCGGATTCCTGCCCGGAGTCACGAAGTCGTCCTGGTAGGGCCTGCGCGCGCAGGCCCGTCGGTGCTACTGGAGCCGGGACACGTCCACCGAGTCGGCGGGCGCGGGGGGCTCGGCCGGAACGGGCTCGTCGAAGGCGGAGAAGGAGGCCTCGACCCGCTTGTCGGGAGCTTCGGTGCCCTGGATCCGCAGGAGGTACGGCTCGTCCTCGGTGGAGACCTGGTACGTGCCCGTCTCGTCGTCGTGCCGGCTGGTGACCGTGACGGCCGGGCGGCCGTCGACGGTGGTCCGCGATCCCTTGGTCAGCTGTTCGTTCGCCGGCTTCGAGGAGAACTCCTTCTTGAAGAAGTCCAGGTCGCACAAGTCGGCGAAGCCGCGCAACAGGGGGCTGTGCGTAGTGCCGTGCAGATAGCGGCCGTTGACGAGCGCGATGGCGTCCTCGGCCGCGACTCCCGGTACCTGCGCCCGCAGGAGGGCGTCGTCGAGCTTCATCCACACGTCGTCGCCGCGTTTGATGATGTCGGCCGTGCCCGAACCGCCGGGAGGTGTGACGGTGCCGACGCAGTTGCCCCCCACGTCGAAACGGAGGTCCAGGGCGGTGGTGCCCGCCTTGTCGGTCACCTTGGCCACCATGCGCATGGACGTGACGCCGGACATGGCCTCGCGCGAGGCGTCCGCGATGCCCTGGGCACTCTTGTCGGCGATGCCGTTGTCATCGGCCCGGGCGGCTCCCGCGCCCACGAGGATCAACGAGCAGACGGCTCCGGCGGCCGCGCTGCGGGCCGCGGCTGCCCGGGGTGCGGACATCGCGCCCCACCTCCTTCCGGCCGACTCCGGAGGGCATCCGCGATGGCGCCATCGTGCGATCGCCAGGCCTCCGGTGCGGCCGTCACGAGATCAGCGTAGGTCCGCGCCGTGGCGGGCGCAGTGCGGGCGGGCGGCCGTCGGCGCGGGGCGTCCGCCCCGACGCCCGCCGCGGTCGGGGGAGCCGCTGGTCACGGGCTTCCGGGAGGCCCCGGCAGCTTCCGCGGGGCAGGCTGTTCCCATGAGGTCACATCCTCGATCGCCCGCTCGGCCGGGAGCGTCCTCCCGGCCGGGAGCGGGCGGTCACGGTACGTCGTTCCTGTTCACGCTGGCGCAGTGTGCGCCGTTCATGATCGCGCTGGGCGTGCTGGGGATCGAGCTCTCGCCCGCACACGACCTGGTCACCGGGCCCGTCCTCACCACGACGCCGGCCCTGGCGGCGCTGACCATGGGCCCGGTGGGCACGCTGTCGGCGGCAGCCCTCGCCGCGAGTGTGAACGCGACCTCCGCGACGTACAACCATTCGTGGGGAACCCAGACCCAGCTGATCATCGGCAACTTCCTGGGGATCATCGTGGTGTCCGTGGCCGGCGTCATCCTGAGCAACGCGGTGCGCACGCGCAGACAGAGCGAGCTCGACCAGGTCCGCCGGATCGCGGTGGCGGCCCAGGAGGTCGTCCTGCGGCCCGTCCCCGAGCTCCTGGGCCCGGTACGGACGGCCAGCCTGTGCCTCACGGCCGGGACGGGGGCACTGGTGGGCGGCGACCTGTACGACGCGGTGCAGACGCGCTACGGGGTCCGCATGATCGTGGGGGACGTACGGGGGAAAGGGCTGTCCGCCATACGCGCGGTCGCGGTGGCATTGGGCGCCTTCCGGGAGGCCGTGCACTACGAGGACGAAGTACAGGAGGTCATGAACCACTGCGCGGCCGCGCTGCGGCGCGAGGCCGCCGTGCCGGGCACCTACTCCCAGACGGAACTTCCCGAAGTCCTCATGGAGGGATTCACCACTGCGCTCATCGCCCAGGTGTCGGACGAACCGGTGGTGTACCTGGTCAACCGCGGCCATCCCCCTCCGCTGCTGCTGCGCGAGGGCAAGGTCCGGGCTCTGATGCCCGCCGTGCCCCTGCTGCCGCTCGGATTCGAAGACCTCGCCGACGGCCCTCCCGCCGAGCCCGAGAGCTTCCCGTTCCTGCCCGGCGACCGGCTGTTGCTCTACACCGACGGCGTGATCGAAGCCCGCAACGGTGACAACGAGTTCCTCCCCCTGGCGGAGACCATGGAGGAGATACCCGCCGACACCTCCCCACAGGACTTCCTGGACGAAGTGCACCTGGCATTGGTCCGGCACACCGAGGGCCGCCTGACGGACGACGTGGCGATGATCCTCGTGGACCGGCTCGCCTGAAGAGGGACCGTCGCGGTCGACCTGCGCGTGCCGGGTCCGGCCCACGCGGCCGGTCCGGTCGGTCCGGTCGGTCCGGCCCGTTCCCGCCCGTTCCCGCCCGCGGCCCTTCCCTTGTCGGCCGCCCCTGCGTAGCTTCGCCGCTGCCGGGCAGCTCCGCCCGGCGGTGTCGACACGGGGGAGAGCGATGAGAGGCATGCGCAGAACGCGCACCGCACGGACCGCACGCATCACGCGCACCGCACGCACCACACGGGGTCGCCTCGTGGTGGCCGCCGCGACCGTCCTGTTCGTGGCCATGGGCCTGCCGTCCACGCCGGCCGCCGCACACGACAGCCACGAACCCCTGCTCGCCGCCCTGCGCGCCGAGGCGGGGACCGCCGTCGGCGGCGACGGGATCCCCGGGGTGATCGCCCGCACCTACCAGGACGGCGTCTCCTGGACCGGTACCGGAGCCACGGACGCGGGAACACCCGCACGCAATCCGGACAGCCCCTTCCGGGCCGCCTCGATCACCAAGATCTTCACCGCGACGACCGTGCTCCAGCTCGTCGCCGAGGGCAGGGTCAGCCTCGACGACGACGTGTTCGGCCTGCTGGGCCCGGTCCTGAAGACCAACCCCGTCGCGGGCTGCAACCCGAGCACCGGGCAGTGCTTCAACCCGCCGCCCGGCAGCCCGCCCATCACCGTACGGAACCTGCTCCAGCACTCCAGCGGAGTCTTCAACTACCTCGGCGACCTGGGGGTGCTGGCGAGTGCCGGCAGCAGTTTCCCCAACCTGCCCGACTACTCCGCCCAGCAGCTCGTCGACGAAGGCGCCTCCCACGGACCGCAGTTCGCGCCGGGCGCCGGCATGCACTACAGCAACACCAACTACGTCCTGCTCGGCATGGTCATCGAGCGGGTGACCGGACACCCGTGGGCCGACGAGGTCACCCGCCGGGTCATCCAGCCGCTCGGCCTCACCCACACCGTGCTCCCCGGATCCACGGCCACCCTGCCGACGCCCCACGACCAGTTCTTCACGAACTACCTCCGGCCGCGCGGGGTGTTCGGCCACCTCTCCCGTCCGGCCGCCGACTGGAACCCGTCCCTCGGCGGCGCGGCCGGGGCCATCGTGTCCACCAGCGGCGACCTGGTGACCTTCATCCGCGCCCTGCTCACAGGCCGACTCCTGCCCCCGGCGCAGCTCGCGCAGATGATGACCGACCTGAACCCCACCGGGGCCGGAGCCCCCGGCTCCCCACTCCCGGGCGTCCCCTGCGACCCGGCCCGAGCCTGGCCCGAGTGCATCGTCAACCCGGCCATCAGCACGGTCAGTTCGGGCGACAAGGCCACGCCCGGCTACTGGTACGCGAGCCGCCCCTGGAAGGCCGTCCAGGCCGATTACGGACTCGGGCTCACCCGCCGCACGATCACCTGCCAGGACGGCTCCACGGTCGTCCTGTACGGGCACAACGGCGGCGGATTCGGCTCGCTGAGCTACCTCTACTCCACGGCGGACGGCAGCCACGCCCTCGTGCTCAACATGAACGGCGACTGGCCCCTCTGGGAGCTCTACAGCCTGAACGGCATGCTGGCGGCGGAGTTCTGCACGGCCTGACGGTCGCCCGCGCCGGCCGTCCGCACCTGCTGCGCCTCTCCGGCGCCCGCTACGCCACGGCGGGCCCGGGAGGCAGCAGCTCGGTGACGACGAAGGCGACCACGGCCGCCAGGATCACGATGGGCATCATGGCGGAGCTGCCGAGCAGCAGGATCACGAGCACCACGCTGCTCACCGGCAGCCGCAGCGTGGTGGCCGAGGCCGCCGCCATGCCGGCCGCCATCCCGGATACGACCCCCAGGCCCGGCAGGGGCGCGAGGAGGACCCCCGCCGCGGCTCCGAGGAAGAGCGCGGGGAACACGGGGCCGCCCCGCAGGCTGCCGAGACAGAGCAGGTAGGCGGCGCCCTTGAACAGCAGGACGGCGCACAGGGCGCCGACGCCCCAGGCGTGCGGGTCCGCGGCCAGTCCGGCGAGGCCGGCCTGGCCCGACGAGACGACGTCGCCGGGTGAGCGCCCGGTGATCAGTGCGTAGAGGGCGGCGCAGGCCGCCGCGCCCAGGGCACACAGGACGGTCCGTACGAGGGGCCGTGCCGCGACGTACGCGGCGATCGCCCGGGCCCCGGCCAGCAGGGGATGCAGTACGAGGCCGAGGGCCACGGCGATGACCACGGCCCAGAGCACGTCCGCCACGTCCAGGCGGGGGAACGGCAGGGAAAGCTTCAGGGACAGATCCCCCGTCGCCAGACCTGTCCACCGTCCGAGGCCGGTGAAGACCAGGGCCCCGACCCCGCTGGACAGCAGAGCCGGCAGCATCACCGCGAACAGCTGCGGCCCGCCCACGCCCGCCACCTCGATCAGCAGCACCGCGGCGATCAACGGATTGCCGAAGATCGCGGAGATGGCCGCGGCGGCTCCGGCCGCGCCCAGGAGCACCGTGCTCTGCGGGGTCGCCGGTGCCCGCGCGAGGTCGCGGAACACCAGGGCCAGGCCGCCGCCGAGTGCGATCAGAGGGGCCTCCGGCCCCAGCACCGCGCCGAACGGCAGGCTCGCCACCGCGGCGAGCAGGACTCCGGGCAGGGTGGCCGACGAAGCGCCTCCCGTGTGCAGTCCGGACGCGGGGACGTGGCCGCCCGCTCCGGGCAGGTGCGTGACGACCAGGCCGACCCCGGTTCCGGCGACGAGCAGCAGGGGAAGGGGCCACCACCAGGGCGGGGTGTCCCAGCCCATCGCCCCGGGGAGGTCCGTCCACAGGGCGTGCTCCAGTTCGTGCAGCCCGACGAGGAACCAGAAGGCGGCGAGGGACACCGGGATGCCGATGAGGGCGCAGAGGACGAGCGCCTTGAGGTAGCCGGGGCTGCGGAGCATGCCCCGGAGGAGCTCCGCCTCCTGCGGCTGGGTCCCGGTGACGGACGCGTCGGACCGGGGGCTCGGCTCCGTCATGGGTTGTCCTCCCCTCGCCTTCGCATCCCGATCCTGACGGCGCCGAAGAGGACTTTGGCGATGACTCCCACCACGACCAGGTCGGCGGCCATCTGAGCGGTGGTCAAGGCGCGGGCGACCTGGGTGGCGGGGGCGATGTCCCCGAAGCCCACGGTCGCGAACACCGTCACCGTGAAGTACAGCGCGTCGGTCCGGGTCAGGGGCTCCGAGAACGACGGCGGTACCTGCTGGGCGAGCAGGAAGTACGACACGGCGAACAGGACCAGGAACAGCGGCACGGCGGTGGCCAGTGCCTCGATGGCGCGCAGCCTGGGGTACTCCGCATGGGCGATGGCGGAGACCTGCCAGGCCACCAGACCGCCGAACAGCGCGAGCCCGACGACCAGGAGCGCGACGGTGAGGACGCCGAACCCGCTCTCCAGAGGGACCAGATAGAACAGGCCGGTCAGCAGGACGACCGATGCGACCGAACGGAGCAGGCAACCTGCCAGCAGCCGACGGGGCCGTGGCGGTCGGCGCCCGCCACTCTCGTCGTCGCTCATGACCACTCCTCGCACCGGACCGGGATGTTGTGGCGCATCCCTTGGCGGGCAGGGACCTCAGGACATTGCAGCATCCGTCGCGATGACCTGCATCTTCGGAAGCTCCGGGTTCAGCGCGTGAGCTCGTAAAGACTCCTGCCCGCCAGCCACACCCCGAGGACGAGGCAGGTGACGACGACGGCCCGGTCCTTGTGTCCCGACAGCCAGGTGCGCAGGTTCGTCAGCGCGAGCCCGGCCCTGTCCGGCGCGCACACCATGTACAGCTCCATGGCCAGGAGGCTTGACGTCGCGAGGACGCAGAAGGCCAGCAGGGCCAGGTACGACCCGCTCCGGGACAGGTCCGCCTCGACGACGGTGGCCGCTCCGGCGCCGACCATGCCCCAGGGCTGCAGGAGCAGGGCGAGCCCGGCCGCCGACCACACGGTGACCTGATCCATTCGGGACGTGAGCGAGCCGCCACCGGAGGAACCGGACCCGGAAGGTGCCGGCGACGCCGGGACCCTGCGGTGCCCGCGGCGCCGGTGCTCGCCGTAAAGGACCAGGCCGATGCCGATGGCCAGTTTCGCCGCGTGAGCGGCGTCGGACGGCGGAGACCGGGGCGGAGGCGGTTCGCCACCTGTGAGGAGGATGACGGCGGCGATCACCGCGACGAGGCAGGCGAACCACGCGAGGATGAACGCGAGCCCCTTCCACGCGCCCCCGGGCGCCGACAGCACCAGCACGAAGGCCATGACCGGGAGCGGGTAGAGCGTGATGACCAGGCCGATGAAGAACAGGTCAAGCAGCATGGCCGCCGCGCACTCCGTGCGGGACCGGGGCCGCCAGGGACGGGTAGTCCAGGACCAGGCCGTCGTCGTCGAAGGCGATGTCCGCGCGGAAGTCGCCGGACTCGTAGCGGACGCGGGTGCCGTGCTCGGCGCGGCCCAGGTGCGTGTACGTCTGCCGGTTCGCGGTGACGGCGAGGTCCGGGACCGAGACCCAGGCCATGAGGAAGTGGTGCGGTCCGGTTCCGGGCGGCCGGTGCAGGCCGTGGCGGAGCACGGGCATGGTGTTGGTCATCGGGCAGAGGCCCAGGTCGCAGTCGAGCGCGCCGTCGAGATCGGGGCGGTACGCGCCGTCCACGGTCCAGCGTCCGGAGGCGTGCCGCAGGTCCAGCGTGCGGGCCGACGCCGCCGTCTCGACCGTCACGTGGAGGCGCGAGGTCACGTAGCAGTCGGAGGTCTCGAGCGCGTACGTCAGCCAGTACGGCTCGGGGTCCAGACCGACGGCGCGACCGCGCGCGGCCAGGGCGCCCTGGCCGAGGTCGACCCAGGCGGTCGAGTAGCCCGAGCCGGGGAAGACCTCCCAGGTGCGCGCGAGGCGCCGGGATCCGCTCATGCCGTCACCGTATCCGCCCTCGTGGCGTTCGGGGCCGACTGGCAGCCCGGCTCACGGGATGCCGTCAGGTGCCGGCGGATGCGCGGCGGATCGCTTCGAGTGTGCGCGCCACGTCGTCGTCGGTCGTCGACCAGTTGCTCACCGAGATGCGCATGACGCGCCGCCCGCGCCAGGTGGAGCCGCTGATCCAGGCCGTGCCGTCGTCGAGCAGCCGGGTGAGGACCCGCTCCGTACGCGCGTCGTCGCCGAACTCGGCGCAGACCTGGGTGAACACCACGTCGTTGAGGACGGTCGCGCCGTCCGTCCCGGCGATGCCGTCGGCGAACGCGGTGGCGTGCCCGCACAGCCGCTCGACGAGGTCGGCCACGCCCGACCTGCCGAGGGACCTGAGCGCTGCCCACACCGTGAAGGCCCTGCCGCGACGGGAGAGTTCCGGGACCTTGTCGATGGGGTCGCCCTGCTCGTGCTGGATGAGGTAGTCGCCGCGCAGACCCATCGCCGCCCGGACCGCGGAGGGGTCGCGCACGAGGGCGAGGCCGCAGTCGTACGGGACGTTCAGGGTCTTGTGGGCGTCCGTCGCCCAGGAGTCGGCGTCCGCGCAGCCCGCCGTCAGGTGCGCGTACCGGGGAGACGCGGCCGCCCACAGCCCGAAGGCACCGTCCACGTGCACCCACGCGTCCGCCTCGCGAGCGGCACCGATCGCCTCGGCGAAGGGGTCGAAGGCACCGGAGTGGATGTCTCCGGCCTGCAGGATCACGAGCGTGGGGCGCTGCCCGCAGGCCGCCAGGGCGCGCCGCAGGGCCGCGGGCTCGATGCGGCCCTGCCCGTCCGCCGTGATCAGTTCGGGCTGCCCGAGTCCCAGGTAGCGGAGCGCCAGGTCGATGGCCATGTGGCGGTCCTCGCCCGCGAGGACCCGTACGGCCGGCCCGCCCGTGAGTCCGTCGCGGGCGACGTTCCAGCCGGCGCGCCGCAGCACCGCGTCGCGCCCGGCGGCGAGGCAGGTGAAGTTGGCCATCGTGGCACCCGTGGTGAAGCCGACGGCGCTGTCGCCCGGCAGTCCGAGCAGGTCCAGGAGCCAGGCCCCGGCGACCTCCTCCACCGCCGAGTACGCGGGCGAGGCGGCGTGCATGACGCAGTTCTGGTCCCAGGCACTGACGAGCCAGTCCGTGGCGAGTGCGGCCGGTTCGGTGCCCCCGACCACGAACCCGTAGAAGCGGCCGCTGGGAAACGCGGTGAGCCCCGGTTCGCAGGCCGTGGCGAGCAGGTCGACGACATCGGCGGGTGCACCGGGAGCGGCGGGCAGTTCACGGCCGAGCGCGCGCACGATCTCGTCGACCGAAGCGCGGGCGGGAACCGGGCGGTCGTTCAGGCTCGCCAGCCAGCGGACGGCATGGTCGTGCGCCCGTCGGAGCGCTGCCTCGCGCGCGTCCATACCTCGGACTATGAGCCAGGAGCCACGACCCCGCAAGCCGCGGCCGGACCGGCGACCGGCGACCGGCGGCCGGCAGTCAGGGGAGGGGCAGGCTCTGTTCGGACCAGACGGTCTTGCCTCCCCGGGCGTAGCGGCTGCCCCAGCGGTGCGAGAGCTGGGCGACGATGTACAGGCCCCGCCCGCCCTCCTCGGAGCTCCTCGCGCGCCGCATCCTCGGCTGCGTGTTACTGGAGTCCGAGACCTCGCACGTCAGGGTGTCCGCCCGGATCAGCCGGAGCCGGACCGGGCCGCCGGCGTGCCGAATGGCATTGGTGACCAGCTCGCTGACGATGAGCTCCGTACCGAAGGCGAGCTCGTCGAGGTCCCAGGCGGTCAGCTGCGCCAGGACGAGGTGGCGCGCGTCGGCGACGACGGCCGGGTCGGCGTCGAGCTGCCAGGTCGCGATGGAGGCGGCATCCACCACCCGGGTACGGGCCAGCAGGAGGGTGACGTCGTCCCGCAGCCTGCCCGGCGGCAGCCCCTCCACGATGTCGTGGCGGGCCTCGCGCAGCGGCCGCCCGACTACGTCCGCGCGCAGCAGCCGGTCCGCCAGATCGCGCATGCCCTCGTCGATGTCGCCTTCCCCGCGCTCGATCAGCCCGTCGGTGTACAGGGCGAGCACGCTCCCCGGCGCCAGCTCGCGTTCCACGGCCTCGAAGGGCCAGCCTCCGACCCCCAGGGGCGGGCCGGGGCTCAGCTCGACGTACTCCACGGTTCCGTCCGGGCCGACCACGGCCGGCGGCGGGTGCCCGGCGCTCGCCATGACGCAGCCGCGGGTCACCGGGTCGTAGACGGCGTACAGGCAGGTGGCTCCGGCCGGTCCGCCCGGCACCGGCGTGCCCCCGTCTCCGTCTTCGGCGGCGTCGCTCTCGGCCTCGGCGCCGACCTGCAGGACCATGTCGTCCACGTGCGCCAGGAGTTCCTCGGGTTCCAGTTCCAGGTCCGCCATCGCGCGTACGGCGCTGCGCAGGCGCCCCATCATGGCCGTGGCGTGCAGCCCGTGGCCGGTGACGTCCCCGGCCACCAGGGCGACACGGGCCGACGACAAGGGGATGACGTCGAACCAGTCGCCCCCCACTCCGCTGTCCGCGTCGGCGGGCAGGTAGAGGCCGGCGGCTTCCACCGCAGGTGTTTCCGCGGTGGCCGGCGGCAGCAGGCTGCGCTGCAGGCCCACCGCGGTGCGGCGTTCCTTGGTGTACCGGCGCGCGTTGTCCACGGCGACGGCCGCACGGGCCGCGATCTCCTCGAGGAGCGCCAGGTCGTCCGCCTCCAGCGGGGCGGTGTCCCCCGTGCGCCAGAGCGTGAGCCTTCCGAACCCGATGCCCCGTGCGCACAGCGGAGCCGTCATCGCCGAGTGCGCGCCCGGGACGGCGGTGGCCCACTTCGGCGGGTCGCTCCCGGGCTCCGTGGGCGCCCCGCGGAGCGTGATCAGCTCTCCCCGGCATTCCCGGTCCTCGGGCACGGCCGGTTCGGGCCCTCCGGCCCCGGTCGTCGCCGGGTGGGCGACGGCGCCGGCGAGCGGAGCGGAGAACCGCGTCGTCCCCTTGCGCAGCGCGTCCGCTTCCGCTCCGGCGACGGCCATCCGGATCAGGGGCAGCGGGAGATGATGCCCGTCGGCGGGCGGTTCACCGCCGCTCAGAACGGTCTCCACGAGATCCACCGCGGCGCAGTCGCCGAACGAGGGCGCCAGTACGCCGACCAGGTCCTCGACGGTGCGCAGGACGGACAGCGAACCGCCCAGCGCTCCGGTCGCGCGGTACAGCAGGTCCAGGCGCCCGCGCGACCGCTCGTGGTCGGTGACGTCGGTGAACACCGCCGCCACCCCCATCGGGCGTCCGTCGGGCTGCTGGAGCCGGAACGCCTGGATGGTCACGATCCGACCCCCTCGGGGGTCGTCGAGGGTGCTCGCGGTCGTGTGGAAACCGATCAGGGGGATCCCGCTGTGCAGGACCTCCCGCAGCCGGTCGTCGATGGTCCGCGCGTCCGACGCCCACAGGAAGTCGGACAGGCGCCGGCCCTTCAGGTCCACGGGCACCCCGGTGTAGGGCAACAGGTGCGTGTTGGTCCGCAGCAGGCGCAGGTCGGCGTCGAAGACGGCCAGTCCCACCCGCCCCTGCAGGAACAGCTCCTGGGTGAAGGCGTGGTCCTGCCGCCATCGGGCGACCAGCTCCAGGGGCGCGCCGAGTACGAGGCAGCGGCCGGCCTCCCCCCGTACGCCGTCGTTCAGCGGGATGACGCGGAAGCCGATCTCCAGCTCGCGCCCCGAGCCGTGTCGCAGGGTGGCCCGGCCCTCCCACCCGTCCCCGCCCCCGTTCCCGCCCTCATACCTGCTCTGCGCCAGCACCGCTTCCCAGCTGCCCGGATCCGGGTCCGCCAGGAGCTCGCGGGCCGGGCGGCCGCACACGTCCGCGGACCGGCGTTCCAGGAGGGCTTCGGCCGCCGGTGTCCAGGCGACGACCGTCCCGGCACCGTCGAGGAGTGCCGCGGCCGTGTTCGTGACGGCGAAGGGATAATCCTGGTTGCTCTCCGTGGCGCGCATGCGTGCCCATCTCGTCAGCCCGGTCCGACTGTCCCCATGCTGGTCGATGTCGGGAACGGCAGCCAGGGGCGTTGCGCCACCCGGTACCGCTTCAGACGTCAGTCAAAGTGTCTCCCGAGCCTCCGCCCGGTGCGCGCCCCTGCGGACGCCCCGGTGAGCGGTCCCGTTCCTGTGCCCACCCTGCGGGCTTCCTTAAGGGACCTTGAAGAACGCCTCCGAATCACCATTTCCGCTGGTCACCACCCTAGGCTCGGGGCAGCCGTCTCCCCCTTCTCGCCGAGAGGTCCCCAGGCATGAGCCGCAGCAGAACCCCCGGAACTCCGTCCCGCATCGAGGCGCGGCGGAAGAAGACGGTGCGCACGCGCATCGTGCTGTCCCTCACCGCCGCGGGCGCGGTGGTGGCGGTCGGGGTCGCGGTTGCAGCCTCCGGCGACGGCGCACGAACCACCGGGGCGAAGGCCCGGGCGGCGGTCTCCGGTGGCGGGCAGGCGGCGGAATCCTCCCCTTCCGCCGCCCCCGCACTCTCCGCCGACGCCGCGTCCGCGACGGGCGCGATGCCGTCGGCGCCGCCCGGCACCGACCCCACGGGATCCGCCGCCCCCACGAAGCCGGCGGCGGAGAGCAGCCCGGCCCCCGCGGCCCCGGCCCCGGCCGCCAAGCCCAAGCCCACCCGTACGCCCACCACGACCACCGGCGGCGGTTCGGGCGGTTCGGGCGCTTCCTCGGGCTCCTCCGGTTCCTCGGGCTCCTCGGGGTCTTCCGGTTCCTCGGGTTCTTCGGGTTCCTCCGGTTCTTCCGGCTCCTCCGCCGTGGAGTCCGCGGTCCTCGCCCTGGTCAACAAGGAGCGGGCCGCGGCCGGGTGCGGTGCGGTGACCGCGAACGCGAAGCTGAGCGCCGCGGCACGGGCGTACAGCGACACCATGGCCCGCAGCGGCGTCATGTCCCACACCGGGCCCGACGGGTCCACCATGACCACCCGCGTGGAGGCCGCCGGATACCGCTGGTCCCGCCTGGGCGAGAACATAGCCCGCGGCCAGGCGGACGCCGCCGCGGTCATGAACGCGTGGATGAACAGCCCCGGCCACAAGGCCAACATCCTCAACTGCGGCTTCCGCGAGATCGGCATAGGTTTCCACAAGGGCGACGGCGGCCCCTGGTGGACGCAGAACTTCGGAACCGCCGGGTAGACCCCTCACCCGCCCCGCACCCACGGGGCCCGGCACACGTCGTCCTCCGACCCGTACGCGGGCCAGGAGGACGTCTGCGTTCCCGCGCATCAGGAGCCGTCCAAGGAGCCGTCCGCAGGCCGTCCGGAGGCCGTCCGGGGCTAGTCCGGCGGGCCGTCCGGCGCGGCCGGGTCCGTTACGGGGGAGGCGGTGACGGCCGGCCGAACGGGTCGGCCACTATGGGGCCGTGCCCCGAATTCCGCGCTACCTGCTCATATGGCTGTCGTGCACGGCCGCCAGCGTGACCGCCGTGCTCGGCACGGTCCAGTTCGTCGTCGGTTCGACCAGGCACACGCCCCCGGTCGCGCGGTCCGCCCCCGCGGTCGTCGAGACGCCGCCGGCCTGGACGGCGGTGCCGGCCCCGTCACCGAGCCCGCAGTCCCCGGACGCCACCGCCAGTGGGTCGCCCGTCGCGACGGAGCGGCCGTCACCCCCGGCTTCGACACCCGCCTCCGCGAAGGCCCCGACGGCCACGCCCCGGACGACGGCGCCCAAACCGTCCGTCGACTGCACCGGGGGCGGATACGGCCTGCACACCGTTCCCTCCGAAGGCGGCAAGGTCACCGTGCGCTACGGCAACCGCGGCGTGTGCCTGATCTCCGCGGTCCCCGGCCGGGGATACAAGGCCGCCACGTCACAGACCGTGGACGACACCCTGACCGTCACGTTCACCGGCGCGGACCACCGCTCGGTGATCACCGCGACGATCACCCCGTCGGCGAAGGCCAGCGTGCGCGAGACGTCCTTCTGATACCCTTGACCCCTTTTCGGCGGTCCACCCCCTTGTGCGCGCCTATCTCCCGAGCTCCGGCGAAGCGGAAGGTGAGCTGTTCCTTAGGGGAACCTCAAGATCACGCCCAGCCGGTTCCGGCGGCCCCCGGCGGTCCTATGCTCGCGTCAGCCGAGCGGCCCTCGGCGCCCGGGCACCCCTGTCCCGGCGCCCCCGACGAGCCGCCGTGCTGCCGTGCCATCGGCTCCACCGATCCGGAAGGCGTTTCGCGCTTCCGTACTCCGAACCGTGCCTTGGGGTGTCTTCGCCATGACTTCTCGCATACTCCGACCCGCCCGTGCCACCCGCCGCACGCCGCGCCCGGGCTCCGCCGCGCCCCTGGCCGTGCGGCTGCCCCTGGTGGCCGCGGCCGTGGTCGCCGCCGGGCTGACCGCGGCGTGCGGTCCGTCCGCCCAGCCCACCGGCGCCGCCGCCCCGGCCACGGCCGGACAGCCCTCGCAGAGCACCGGGGCCGCAACGGAGTCCGCGTCCGCGGAGGCGTCCCCGACCGCGTCCGCCTCGCCCTCCGCGGCGCCGTCGGCGTCCGCACCGGCCGCCACCCCGGCCGGCGCCTCGCCCACCCCCTCGCGCGCCCAGTCCGCCAAGCCCGCCCCCAAGCCGTCCCGCACCTCCGCCGCGCCCGCCCCGGCGGCCCGGATACCCGGCCCCGGCTACGACAGTTCGGCCGATGCACAGAAGCTGATCGACGCGGCGCTGCGCGCGGCCAAGGCCGACGGCCGCATGGTGCTGCTCGACTTCGGCGCCAACTGGTGCGGCAACTGCAAGGCGGCCGACAAGGTCTTCGCCCAGCCCCAGACGGCGTCGATCCTCGGAGCCTCGTACCACCTGGTCAAGGTGGACATCGGCGGCAACAGCTCCGCCAACTCCGCCCTCCTGAGCAAGTACAGCCCCTCGGGCGGGACGTACAAGATGCCCGTCCTGGTCGTGGTCTCGCCGTCCGGCACGGTGCGCACCGACACCCACGTCACCGGCAATCCCGCCCTGACCTCGGACGGCCTCGGCTCCTTCCTCCGCAAGTGGGCGTCATGAGACGAACCCTCCCGCGCTCCACCGCCCTGGCCGGCGCCGGCCTCGCGGTGGCGCTCGCCGGGTGCCTCTACGCCGCTGCGGGCGCCGCCCCCGACGGCGGCGACGGCAACGGGGAGGCGCCCGGCCCGGGGAGAGCAGCCGTCAGGCCCATGTCCGCGGCCGTGGTCGTGGACTCCGGGGCCCGGCCGGACGCGCCCGCGCTGACGGGCGCCGACCTGGACGGAAAGCCGCTCGGGCTCGCCGAGTTCCGGGGCCAGGTCGTCGTCCTCAACGTCTGGGGATCGTGGTGCGGGCCCTGCCGGGCGGAGGCCGACGACCTCGAGCGGCTCAGCGGGCAGACCCGCGCGCAGGGCGTCCGGTTCCTCGGGATCAACACCCGCGACCGGGACCGCGCGGCGGCGCAGTCCTTCGTACGCGCGCACGGCCTGGGATTCCCCAGCCTCCACGACCCCACCGGCGAGCTCCTGCTCCGCTTCCCGCCCGCGCTCCTCAACCCGCAGACCATCCCCTCGACGCTGGTGATCGACCGCCGCGGCCGGATCGCCGTCAGCATCGGGGGAGCGGTCACCGACGAGGAACTGAGGCCCCTGCTCGCCCGCGTCGCGCAGGAGACGGCATGACGGGGCTCCTCCACGGGACGCTGGTCGTCGCCGCCCCCGTGGCGTTCTTCGCGGGACTGGTCTCCTTCCTCTCGCCGTGCGTCCTGCCGCTCGTACCGGGCTACCTCAGCTACGTGACCAGCCTGTCGGTCTCCGACCTGGCGGACGCCCGCGGCGGGCAGCGCAGCCGCATGGCGGCCGGCGCGGCGATGTTCGTGCTGGGCTTCACGGCCGTACTGGTCTCCGGCGGCGCCCTGTTCGGGTACTTCGGCCGCACCCTGCTGGCCCACCAGGAGGTGGTCACCCAGGTGCTCGGCGTCTTCACCGTGCTGATGGGGCTCTCCTTCATGGGCTTCCTGCCGGGTTTCACGCAGCGGGAGTTCCGCAGCCACCGGCGGCCCGTGCTCGGCCTGGCGGGCGCGCCGCTGCTGGGGGCCGTGTTCGCGGTCGGGTGGACCCCGTGCATCGGCCCGACGCTGGCCGCCGTACAGGCGCTCGCCTGGAGCGAGGCCAGTGCGGCCCGCGGGGCCCTGCTGATGGCGGCCTACTGCCTCGGGCTGGGCCTGCCGTTCCTCCTCGCCGCCCTGGCCTTCCGCCGCGCACTGGGCGCCTTCGGCCTGGTCAAACGGCACTACCAGTGGGTCCTGCGGGCCGGTGGCGGCATGCTCGTCCTCGTCGGCGTGCTGCTGGCCTCCGGTCTGTGGAACGACCTGGTCTACCGGCTCCAGTTGTGGAGCGCGGCGTACACCACGGCCGTGTAGACCCGGCCGAACCCCTTCCCTCCCCCCGCCCCTCCCTCCCTGACGAAAGCACAGCCGATGAACGTGTCCCCGTACGCGCGCCACTCCCGCAAGGCCCGCCTCGCCGCCGCCCTGCTCTCCCTGGCCGCCCTCACGGCCTGCGGCGAACAGACCGCCGCGACCGCCCCCGCGCCCACGCCCACGCCCACGACGAGCTTCACCGAGAACGGGGTCACCGTCACCCTCTCGGTCTCCGCATGGCAGCCACCGCGGGGCACCTTGACCGCGGTCTTCACCCCCGAGGAGAAGGGGTTCCACCTCTACAGCACCGATCTGCCGGCCACCGGCATCGAGGGCGTCGGCCGGCCGACCTCGCTGGGCGTCACCGGAGTCCTGCGGGCGGACGGGAAGCTGACGGCCGCGGCGGACGTACGGACGATCAGCGTGCCCGGCGTCGAAGCCCCGGTCCCCGTCTACCCGGACGGCCCGGTCACCACCACCCTGCCTGTCCGCCTGGACGGCAACGGGGACGCGACCGTACTCCTCGGGTACGCGAGCTGCAGTGCGGACGAGGGGTGCACCATTCCGGTCTCCGACCGCCCCGTCCACCTGCGCGTCACCGACAAGGGCCCCACCTTCGGCGACCGATAGAACGAGCGTTCACTAAGGTGTGCCCATGCCGAGCGTCCTGGTCGTCGAAGACGACCCCAGCATCCGCCAGTCACTCATCGAAGTCCTGGCGGAGCACGGCTATGCCGTACGCAGCGCGGGCGACGGGTTCGGCGCCCTGCGCGAGGTCACCCAGTCGCCCGTCGACGCGGTGGTCCTCGACCTGGGGCTGCCCGATCTGGACGGAGGAGACGCACTGCGGATGATCCGGGGCATCTCCTCCGTTCCCGTCCTGGTGGCCACCGCCCGCGACGACGAGGCGGAAATCATCCGGCTCCTCAACGCGGGCGCCGACGACTACCTGGTCAAACCCTTCTCCGGGGGACAGCTCATCGCACGCCTCTCCGCCGTCCTGCGGCGCACCAACCCGCTGCCGCCCGCCCATGCCGCGCACGGCGCCCGGGGTTCGCGGCCGGCGCCGGCCGCCGAACCGCTGCGCCCCACCATCGTGGGCGAGCTGGCGGTGGACCCCGGGGCGCGCACCGCGCACCTGTCCGGCCGTGAGCTGCGGCTCACCCGCCGCGAGTTCGACCTCCTGGCCTTCCTCGCCCACCACACCGGTCAGGTCGTCTCCAAACGGCGGCTGCTGACCGAGGTCTGGCGCGAACCCTACGTCGACGACCAGACCGTCGACGTGCACCTGTCCTCGCTGCGCCGCAAGCTCGGCGAACGCGCGGCGGCCCCGCGCTACCTGCTGACCGTCCGCGGCGTCGGCATCAAGCTGGTGGCGCCGCGGTGAGACGCTCGCTCGCCGGAGTGGCGCTCGCCGTCACGTCCATGGTCGCCCTCTCCTTCCTCATACCGCTGGCCGCCCTGGTGATGTCGCTCGTCAAGGAGCAGAGCGTCACCGCGGCCGAGCAGCAGGCCGCCGCCCTGGCCCCCGTACTGGCCCTGACCACGGATCCGTCCGCCCTGCGGGAATCCGCCGCCAGCCTGGACGCGGCCGAGTACCTGGTCGTCCACCTGCCGGACGAACCCGCCCTCGGCGCGTCCCGGGCCCCGGCGGCCCTGCTCGAACGGGCCCAGCAGGGCCGCGAGTCCATCTCCCGGGAGATGGCCGGCGGGTGGATCTGCCTGCAGCCGGTGGTACTGCCCGGGGACCAGGTCGCCGTCATCGAGAACTTCGTCCCCGAAGAGGAGCTGACCCGCGGGGTCACGGCCTCCTGGACGGTCATGCTCCTCCTCGCCGTCGGACTGGTCGGCGGTTCCGTCCTGGTCGCCGACCGGCTCGGCGCGAAGGTCGTCAGGTCCTCCAAGAGGCTCGCCCACGCCTCCCAGGCCCTGGGCCGGGGCAATCTGGACGCCCGCGTGGACCCCATGGGACCCAGGGAACTGCGCGAGGCGGGCATCGCCTTCAACACCATGGCCCACCGGATGACCGAACTGCTCGCCGTCGAACGCGAACTGGTCGCCGACCTCTCCCACCGGCTGCGCACCCCGCTGACCGCCCTGCACCTGGCAACGGAACGCATGGCCGGCTCACCGGAGTCGGCCAGGGTCGAGGCCGCCGTGTGCGCCCTGGAGACGGAACTCCGGGCCATCATCACCGCGGCCCGCACCCCGCTCGCCGTGGGACCGATGGGACAGGGCATGCTCGGCACGGAAGCGGGCACGGACAGGGACACGGGTAGGGCCTATCACGCCCCGCACCCCGGACCGGCCGGACCCCGCTGCGAGGCGGCGGACGTCGTGCGCCACCGGACCGCCTTCTGGGCGGTCCTGGCGGAGCAACAGGACCGCCCCTGCTCCCTCGACCTCACCCAGGAGCCCGCGGCCGTCGGCCTGTCCGAGGACGACGTCGCCGCCGTGGTGGACGCGCTCATCGGCAACGTCTTCCGGCACACCCCGCCCGGCACCGCGTTCGCCGTCCGCGTCGCCCGTACCGCCCAGGCCGTGGAACTGGTCGTGGAGGACGCCGGTCCGGGCATCCCCGAACCGGAGCAGGCACTCTCCCGCGGAAGCAGCACCGGCTCCTCGGGGCTCGGCCTCGACATCGCCCGCAGGGCCGGGTCCGTCACCGGCGGTTCGGTGCGCATCGCCCGCGGCCCGCGCGGCGGCGCCCGGATCACCGTGGTCTTCGGCCTGGCCGCACCCCTGCCGTCCGGGCGCGCGCCGCGCGCCTCGCGGCGGCGTACGGGATGGCGGCGCGCCAGGTGAAGGCCCGGGGCGGGCCGCCGGCGTAGGCCTGGGGCGGGGTCGCCGGTGCAGGACCAGGGCGGGCCGCGCCGTCAGACCGCCGGGGAGACCTCGGGCGCGACCTCGGGGAAGACGGGGGCGATCCCGAGGGCCGGCGCGATCGCCCGCCAGATCGTCGACTGGGCCGTGGCGTGGTCGATGCGGGGGTCCTCCAGCATCAGACGGTTGCCGAGGCCGTCGCACAGCGCCAGCACCAACGTGCCCACTTCGGCGACGTCGCAGTCGGTGAACTCGCCGGAAGCGATGCCCCGTTCCACGACTCCGGCGACCCACGCGTGCAGCTGGTCGTACAGGTCGACGGCGAGGTCCCGGGCCGTGGCGTCGCGCAGGGCGCGCACCCACAGCTCCTGCCAGAGCTTCCAGTCCTGGCGGAGCTCGGCGTCCGTGGGCAGCATGCTCCGTACGATCCGGGCCAGGACGACGGCCGCCGGGAGCGAATCGTCCTCGCTGCCGGTGTCCGTACCGGTCTTGGCGAAGGAATGCGTCATCGCCTCGGCGAAGAGCTTCTCGCGGGTGTCGAAGTGGTAGTGGAGCAGGGCCTTCGAGACACCGGCGTGTTCGGCGACCTTGCGCATGCTGACGTGCTCGAAACCGATGTCGGCGATGACTTCGCACGCGGCCGTGAGGATTCGCTCCCGCGTTTCGAGTGCACGCTCGGCCTTGGTCACGTTGGCTGCTCCCCGTGTCGGCGCACCCGTCGGATCGGGTGCGTGGGTGGGCGGAAGGCCCCGGCGGCCCGGCCCGCCGAACCCCATCCTCGCGCATGGGGCGGCCGGGCCCGGGCCGTCGGGGCACGGTGGTCAGGAATAGGTGTGGAAGCCCCGGCCGGTCTTGCGGCCGAGCAGGCCCGCGTCCACCATCCGGGCCAGCAACGGCGGCGGGGCGTACAGCGGCTCCCGGTACTCCGCGTACATCGACCGGGCGATGGCCTGGACGGTGTCCAGGCCGATGAGGTCGGCCAGGGCCAGCGGCCCGAGCGGGTGCGCGCACCCCAGGGTCATGGCCCGGTCGATGTCCTCGGCCGACGCGGTCCGTGATGCGGCCATCCGTACGGCCGCCAGCAGGTACGGAACGAGGAGCGCGTTCACCACGAACCCGGCCCGGTCCTCGGCGTGGACGACCTGCTTGCCCAGCACGCCGGAGGCGAACTCCCGCGCGCGCCGCACCGTTTCCGCGGAGGTGAGCAAGGAGGGCACCAGTTCGACCAGCGCGAGCACCGGGACGGGCTGGAAGAAGTGGAGGCCGACGACCTGCTCGGGCCGGGACGTGGCCGCCGCCAGCCGGATGACCGGGATGGCGGAGGTGTTCGTCGCGAGGACCGCGTCCCTGCGGCCGACGGTCCGGTCGAGCCGGGCGAAGACCTCCAGCTTCGCCCGCTCGTCCTCGGCCACCGCCTCGACGACGAGGTCCCGGTCCGCCATCCGGTCCATGTCCGTGGTCATCGCGATCCGGCCCACCGCCGTGTCGCGCTCGGCGGCCGACAGCTTCCCGGCGGCCGTGGCACGGGCCAGGGAGCGGGCGATCCGCTCCAGGCCGGCGTCGGCCGCCGCCCGGCTCGTCTCCACGACCACCACGTCCCGTCCGGCGCGGGCGCAGACCTCGGCGATGCCGGAGCCCATCAGGCCGCACCCCACGATCCCGACCCGTTCGACGTCGGTCATCGGCTCTCCCCCTCGGGACTCTTCGGACTCTCGGGACTCTCGGGATTCTTCGGCTGCGGAGGTCACACGTCCGAGGGCATCCGCAGTACGCCCGTGCCGCGCTTGACGAGTTCGCCCGCGATGATCAGGCGCTGGATCTCGGAGGTGCCCTCCCAGATCCGGTCGACGCGCAGCTCGCGGTAGAGCCGTTCGACGGGGTACGAGCGGTCGTAGCCGCGGCCGCCGAAGATCTGCAGGCAGCGGTCGATGACCCGGCCGGACGCCTCGCTCGCCGACAGTTTGGCGATGGCCGCCTTCGCGTGCAGCGTCTTGCGGTCGAGGGCGCCCTCGTCGACCTCCCAGGCGACCTGGTGGGTGTAGGCGCGGTTGACGGCGATGTCGACGGCGCAGTCGGCGAGCATGCCCTGGATCAGCTGGAAGTCGGCGATGGGGGAGCCGAACTGGCGTCGCTCGACCGCCCAGTCGCGGGCGAGTTCCAGGGCCCGCTCCGCCGCTCCGATCGTGCGCGCGGCGATCATCAGCCGCTCCTCGGTGAACCAGGAGCGGGTGATGTCGTAGCCCGTGCCCACCTCCCCGAGCACGGCGTCCGCGGGCAGGCGGACATCGGTGAAGGTGAACTCGGGGTGCTCGTAGACGAAGGTGTGCATCCAGCGGGGCACCCGGGTCATCTCGATGCCCGGGGTGTCCTTGTCGACGAGGAACAGGGTCGGTGCCCGCTCCTCCCCGGCGGCCGCGAGCACGATCATGAAGTCGGCGTGGTCGCCCACGGTGACGAACCACTTCTCGCCGTTCAGCACCCAGCCGCCGTCCCCGGTCGGCGTCGCCGTGGTCCGCAGGCTCTGCGGGTCGGAGCCGGCCTCGGGCTCGCTCACCGCGTAGCAGTCGCGGCGCTGTCCCCGGATCACCGGGACGAGGTAGCGCTCGCGCTGCTCCGGCGTGCAGAAGGACAGCGCGTTGGCCGGCCGCCACACCATGTCCCACAGGGCGCCGGTGAGCCGTCCGAGCTCGGCCTGGACGGTGACCTGCTCCAGGATGGTCAGGCCGGCGCCGCCCCACTCCACGGGCATGTTGACGGCCTGGAGGCCGCTGTCGAGGACGGCGTCGCGGATCTCGGCGTGGGCCTGCGGAGGCAGGCCGTTGTTCTCCTCGCAGTCGAGTTCGTACTTCGTGATGAACGCGGTGAGGGCGCGCGCCGAGTCGCGGAGCTCTTCCTGACGGGCGGTGAGGCGGAAGTCCATGTTCTGTTCGTCCTCGTGATCGTGATCGTGGGTGAGGGGGCAGGTGGTGGTGCCGGTTGTGGTGGTGGTGCGTGTGGCGACGGGGACCCGTCAGGAGCTGCCGGGCAGCGCGAGGGCCCGCGTACCTCGTTTGACGAGCTCGTTCGCGATGATCAGGCGCTGGATCTCGGAGGTGCCCTCCCAGATCCGGTCGACGCGCAGTTCCCGGTACATCCGCTCCACGGGGTACGAGCGGTCGTAGCCGCGGCCTCCGAAGATCTGCACGCACCGGTCGATGACCCGTCCCGCGGCCTCGCTCGCGGCGAGCTTGGCCGTAGACGCCTTGGCGTGCAGGGTCTTGGGGTCGGTGTGCGGCTGGTCGGCCTCCCAGGCGACCTGGTGGGTG
The DNA here is from genome assembly GCF_042788835.1 of Streptomyces sp. NPDC056883. NCBI lineage: Bacteria > Bacillati > Actinomycetota > Actinomycetes > Kitasatosporales > Streptomycetaceae > Streptomyces > Streptomyces sp. NPDC056883. The sequence goes on from NZ_JBHUBS010000002.1 coordinate 746,537, forward strand.
TAGGCGCGGTTGACGGCGATGTCGACGGCGCAGTCGGCGAGCATGCCCTGGATCAGCTGGAAGTCGGCGATGGGGGAGCCGAACTGGCGGCGGCGCACCGCCCAGTCGCGGGCGAGTTCGAGGGCCCGCTCCGCCGCTCCGACGGTCCGGGCCGCGATCATCAGCCGCTCGTCCGTGAACCACTCCTTCGTCAGCTCGTAGCCGTTGCCGACTCCGCCGAGCACGTCCTCGTCGGCGACGAAGACGTCGGTGAAGGTGAACTCGGGGTGCCCGTTCACCGCGGAGTGCATGAACCGGGGGACCCGGGTCATCTCGACGCCCGCCGCCCCCTTGTCCACGAAGAACAGGGTTGCCGCCCGCTCCGGGCCCGCATCGGCCTGCACCAGCAGGAAGTCGGCGATGTCACCACAGGTCACGAACCACTTCTCGCCGTTCAGCAGCCAGCCGCCCTCGCTGCGGGTCGCGGTGCTCGTGCACGAGCCGGGGTCCGAGCCGGCACCGGGTTCGGTGACCGCGAACGCGTCGAACCGCTCGCCCCGGATGACCGGCAGGAGGTACTTCTCGCGCTGCGCCTCGGTGCCGTGGGCGAGGACGTTGGCGGGCCGCCAGGGGATGTCCCAGAGGCAGTTGGTGACCTTGCCGAACTCCTCCTCGACGATGACCTGGTCCAGCAGGGACAGGCCGGCCCCGCCCCAGGCCGCGGGCATGTTGATCGCGTAGACGCCGGCGTCCATGGCGGCACGGGTCAGTTCGCGGACCGTCGCGGCGGGCAGGGGGCCACCCGCTTCCTCGGACTGCTCCTCGTACCCCATCAGGAGGTGGGCATAGGCGGCGGCGCGGGCCTTGAGGTCGGCCTGCTCGGGGGTGTAGCGGAAGTCCATGACGCTCTCCAGGGCGGAAGGGACGGAAGGGGCGGAAGGGGCGGAAGAGTTGTGATGGGTGTGAGGGGCGTGATGGATCTGATCGATCTGATGGGTGAGAGAGGTGCGTCGTGCCGGAAGGCGGGCCGGTCGCTCAGCCCAGGACGGCCCGTGCGTCCAGGGCCAGGGCGCCGTCCGGGCGGACCAGCAGCGGGTTGACCTCCAGCTCGGCGATCTCCGGATGCGCGGCGGCCACCGTGGTGATGCGTTCGATCACGGCCGCCGCGGCGGCCACGTCGACGGCCGGCCTGCCCCGGACACCCGCGAGCAGAGCGGCGGTGCGCAGCCCCCGCAGCAGCTCCTCCGCCCGCCGCGCCGGTACGGGCGCCGGCGCGAAGGCCACGTCGCGCAGGGTCTCGGTGAGGACCCCGCCCAGCCCGACCATGGCGACCGGTCCGAACCGGGGGTCGCGGTTCACGCCCACGATCAGCTCGATGCCGTCCGAGAGGTCCGCCATCGCCTCGACCGAGTACGTGCCCGCGCCGAGCCGGGCGCGCATGTCCCGGTAGGCGGCGAGGAGCGCGTCCCGGTCCGCCAGGCGCAGCGCCACGCCACCCGCGTCGGACTTGTGCAGCAGGTGCAGGGCCTTCAGGACGTACGGGCCCTCGAACTCCCCGGCCGCGGCCAGCACTCCGGCCTCGTCGGTGACCTCACGGGCGGCCGGGAACGGCACCCCGGCGGCACCGAGCAGTGCGCGTACCCGGTGGTACCCGGGGTCCTGCAGGGGTGGGGCGGCTGCCGGCAGCGCGGGGATCCCGGGCGGTTCGTGCGGCTCGTGCAGTTCGGGTGCGGAGCCCGCCGACCGGCCGGTCATCGCCGACAGCGCGCGGGCGGCGTCCTCGGTGGCGGCGAACACCGGTATGCCGGCCTCGGCCAGCACCCGGCAGCTCGGCGACCCGGGATACATGGACTGCACCACCAGGGGCTTCGGCGAGCCCGCGAAGTGGGTGACGATCTTCTCGGCGGCCCGCGTCTCCCCTTCCGCGAGCGCGGAGCCGCCCGTCTGTCCGCCGCCGCCCAGGCCGCCCTCGGACGCGGCGTACCCGCCGAAGTAGCCCGTCATCAGGACCGCGTCGACCTCTTCGGCGGCGAGGAGTTCCGCGACCGTGTCGGCATAGGAGAGGGGCTGTTGCTCGCCCATCCCCGCCAGGTCGACCGGATTGCCCGTCGCGGACTGCGCCCACAGCACCGTCCGCAGCCGGTCCTGGGTTGCGGGGGTGAGCTCTGGCACGACGAGCCCGGCGTCCTCCGCGGCGTCCGCCGCGATCGCCCCGTGGCCGCCGCCGTCGGTGAAGACCGCGGTCCGGCCTCCTCCCGTACGAGACCCGGGGCGGCTGCTCAGGGCGGCCAGTACGACGGTCATCTCCCGCGGCGTGCGCACGAGTTCCACTCCGGCGTCGCGGCAGGCGGCGGCCACGACATCGGCCGATGTGGTGAGTGCTCCGGTGTGCGACAGGGCGCTGCGGGCCGAGGCGGAGCCGCGCCCGGCGGTGAGCAGGACCACCGGCTTGCCCGCCGCGGCGGCCCGGGCGAAGGCCCTGCCGTCGCCGAAGTCCTCGGCGTACACGGCGATCGCCTCGGTGGCCTCGTGGCGGGCGCAGTCCTCGACGAGGTCGACGAGGGTGACGTCGGCCTGGTTGCCGAGGGAGACGAACCTGGAGTAGCCCAGACCGTGGGGAGCGCCGCGGAGCTGGAGTTCGAGGGCGAGGTTGCCGCTCTGGCTCAGCAGGGCGACGCCGCCGGGTGCGAAGCGGTCCGAGGCGAGGTACAGCTCGGTCGTGTTGTCGGCGATGCCCAGGCAGTTGGGTCCGACGAGCACGGCTCCGGCCGCCCGGACCCGGGCGACGACCGCGCGCTGCCGGGCCGCTCCCTCGGGGCCGGCTTCGGCGAAGCCTGCGGTGATGCCGACGATGGCCTTCGCCCCGCAGGCCAGGGCCTCTTCCACGGCGGCCTCGAAGCCGCTGCCGGGGACGGAGATCACCACCAGCTCGACGGGTTCGCCGATCGCGGCGAGGGACGGGGCCGCCCGCCGGCCGAGGACGGTGCCGCCGCGCCGGTTCACCAGGTGCACCGGGCGCCGGCCGTCGGCGCGCAAGGCCTGGGAGGCGACCGCGTGGCCGTACTTCGCCGGGTCGTCGCTGGCGCCGACCACGGCGACCGAGCGGGGGTCGAAGAGAGCGCGCAGATCACGTTCCATGTCACTTCTCCACTCTGAGCGCGGAGTTGGGGCAGCTCTCGGCGCAGGCGCGCGCCGCTTCCTCGGCGCCGGGCGGGACGGTGACGGAGAGGACCTTCGCGTAGCCCCACTCGTCGAGTTCGACCAGGTGGGGTGCGTGTTCCTGGCACAGTCCGTAGCCCTGGCAGCGGGTGGAGTCCAGCAGGAGTTTCACGGTGTTCCCTTCAGGGCGGGCAAGCGGGGTTCGGTCCGGTCGTCCGCGGCCGTGTCGGAGACGTCCGGTACGGCCACGGTGAGGCGGTGCCCGGGACCGCTCGCGGGTGAGGAGGCGCGGGCGCAGCCGGGACAGGGCCCGCGCAGGTGGGACCGGACCGGTTCGGGGAAGGCGCGCAGGAGGCTGCCGGCCAGGCCCGCTGCGGCGTCGAGCAGGCCGCACGCGCCACGGCCGGGCAGGCCCTGCGCCCACCGGTCCAGGTGGCTGAGGGTGTCGGGGCCGGCCGTCCCCGCGGCGAGGGCGTACACGGCGTCGCGGACCGCCGCGGTGCCCGAGACGCAGACCCCGCACTGCCGTGCGCTCTCCGCCGCGAGGTGGCCGACGGCGTCGGCGGCGGTGCTCACCGGGCAGGCCCCGGCGGCGAGGAAGCGGATCGCTCCGCAGCCCAGTGCCGTGTCGGCTTCGGCGAGCGCGCCGGGTTCGAGGGGGAGGTCCAGGGCGCGGGCGTCGACGAGTCCGCCGAACAGGCCGCCCATCAGGGCCCCGGCCGCGTCCGGAGCGCCGAGCCCGGCCGCCAGCGTGCGCAGGGGGACTCCGTAGGGGACCTCGGTGAGGACGGGGGTCGCGCTCCCGCCGGACAGGGTCACCAGGGTGGAGCGGGCGATCGCCTGCCGCAGGCCGGGACGGGCGGCGGTGAGGGCGATCCGGGCGAGCGTCTCGACGTTGGAGACCAGGGTCGGCGCGCCGCCGACACCGCGCTCGAAGGGGCGGGGCGGCTTGGCCGTGGGCAGGGCCGGCCCGCCGTCGATCCGGCGGACGACCGCGCTCTCCTCCCCGGCGACGTAGGTGTGGGCGGTCTCGACGACCTCGACGGGCAGGCAGGGCTCCCGTTCGGCGAGGGCCCGGCGGACGCGGTCGGCGGCCACCGGGTCCGAGAGGTAGACGTAGCCGCGTACGGCGCCGGTGACCGCGGCGGCGCGGGCGAGGCCGTCGAGGACCAGATGGGGCCTGGCCCGCAGCAGCCAGCGGTCCTTGACCGAACCGGGCTCGCCCTCCTCGCCGTTCGCCACCACCACCGGGACGCCGCCGCGGTCGCGGACGGCGCGCAGTTTGACGGCGGCCGGGAAGCCGGCCCCGCCGCGCCCGCGCAGACCGGATGCGGCGAGGTGGTGCAGCAGCTCGTCCGGGCCGGTGGCGTCGGTGTAGCCGCCGCCGGCGAGGTACGCCTCGACGCCTTCCGTCGTGCCGGGTGCGGCGCCGAGTACGGAGCCCGGTGGCGGCCCCGTCGGGAATCGGATCGTGGTCATCGGCTGCTTCCTGTCCGAGGGGTGGCGCGCAGGGTCCGTACGGCGCTCTCGAGTGCGGTGCGGTCTGCGGCGGTGCGGGCGTATCCCGTTCCCGGGAGGCCGATGAGCATGCGGTGGTGGTCGAGGACCACCTCGCCGGCGATCAGGGCGGCCGCGCGGTCGTCCTGCCCGGGGCCGCCGGCCGCGGCGGTCACCAGCGCGGTGACCTCGGCCAGGTAGCGCAGCCAGCCGCGCCGGCTGCCCCGTAGGACCAGGTGCTCCAGGCGGCGCCGCTCGGAGGCGACCAGGTCCGTGGGGGGACGGGCCGGGGAAGCGCGCAGGGCGGCGACCGCAGCGGGCAGTTCCCGCTCCGGTTCGGGGGTGAGCCCGAGCCAGTCCAGATGCCGACGACCGCTCATGCGTGCCTCCGGGAGGAGTGGGGGTGCCGTGGGCCACGGGGCCGGTGCCGGGAGCCGGGGGCGGTATGGGAAGGCCCGGGGCTCACAGCAGGGACGCCGATGGCGTGCGGCAGGGGGGAGGGGCTGGAAAGGGTGCGGGGCCCGGGCGGGCGCCAGGGCGGCGGGGCTGCATCCAGCCCGACAAAAGGCCCAGAAGAGGCCGAACGTCGGTGCAGCGACAAGAAATACGCTAGCTGACCGATCGGTCAGCGTACAAGTCTTGACCCGGCGGAAATCAGCCAGCAATCTGGCTGTCCAATCGGTCAGCAAGGCCTTGGCGTCCGCCCCGGCCTGCTGTCCACCGCCGGGTCGTCTCGATGCCCTGAGCCGAGACCGATCCCGCACCGCCGCTACGGAGGAGTCACCCGATGCACTCCAGAGCCCCTGAAAAGCCCCCGGTCGACCAGCCGGTCCCGGACGTCCCCGGGCCCGCCCTGTCAGCCCGCTACTACACCGATCCCGACACGGCCGCCGAGGAGGTCCGGAAGGTCTTCGCCAAGGCCTGGCAGCTCGTCTGCCACGAGTCCGACCTGCCGGACCCGGGCGCCCGGCTCGCCGCCACCGTCGCCGGCCGCGAGGTGCTCGTCGTCCGCACCGAGGACGGCGCCCTCGCGGCCCACCTCAACGTGTGCCGCCACCGCGGAACGCGCCTGGTCACCGCCCCCGAACCGGCCGGCAAAGCCATCCGCTGCCCGTACCACGGCTGGACCTACCGCCTCGACGGGAGCCTGGTCGGAGCCCCGGAGGCACGGCAGATCCCCTGCCTGGACAAGCCCGCGCTCGGCCTGTTCCCGGCCCGCGTCGAATCCTTCCTCGGGTTCGTGTTCGTCAACCTCGACCTCGACGCCGTGCCCCTGGCGCAGCAGTGCGCCGGGCTCGCCGAAGCCGTCGGCCACTACGCCGGGGCCGATCTGGTGCCGGTCGGCCGCGACCGGATCCACGACCTGGCGGGAGCCGAGGTCCAGGAGGCCAACTGGAAGGTGACGGTCGACAATTACCTGGAGGGCTACCACGTGCCGGTGGCCCACCCCGGCCTGATGCGGCTGCTCGATTACCAGGGCTACTCCTGCGAGATCGCGGAGTCCTACGCCCTGTTCGCCTCGCCCCTGCGGGACAAGCCGTCCTCGAACTGGGCCGAACGCCTCTACCAGCGCATCGCCGCCCCCATGCCGGGCCTCGCCGAAGCCGACCGCCGGGTCTGGCGCTACGCGGTCATCTACCCGAACACCCTCATCGACTTCTACCCCGACCACGTCCTTGCCTGGACCGCGATCCCGACGGCGGTGGACCGGGTCGCCGTCCCCGGCGGCTTCTACACCCGGCGCGGTACGAGCCTGCGCACCCGCATCGCCCGCCGCCTGAACATCCACATCGGCTGGATCACCAACGACGAGGACGTCGAACTGGTCGCCCGCGTGCAGAAGGGGCTCTCCACCCCCGGCTTCGAGCCCGGCCCGCTGTCCCGCCGCGAGTCGGCGGTCGGATGGTTCGCCGGGCGCATCCGGGCGGACCTGGACGCCGCCGCAGATCCCGGCGAGCCCGACGCCGGGAGCTGAACCGGGCCTGAGGCACCCTCCGTTCGCCCCACGGCCCCACGGCCCCACGGCCCCCGTGCCGCACCCCGCACCCCGCACGTCGTCCCAACCCGCCGCCCCCCCCAGCGGCCCCCTACGGAGAGGACCCCGCATGTCCCCCGAGGCACACTTCCTGTCCAGACGCTCTCTCCTCCGCGCCGGCACCGCCGCCGCACTCGGCCTGTCGGCGGCCGGCTGCGGGTTCGCGTCCGGTGACGACCCGGCCGGCAAAGCGACCGCGGAGACGCCGATCGACGTCAAGGTCGACGGCGACCTCGTCTACTTCAACTGGGCCGACTTCGTCGACCCGGCCGTCTTCGAAGGCTTCCAGAAGGAGTACGGCGTCAAGGTCGTCCAGTCGAACTTCGACTCGATGGAAGGCATGGCCGCCAAGCTCAACTCCGGGAACCAGTACGACATCATCTTCCCCACGGCGAAATGGTCCCAGCGCCTCGCCGCCGGCGGCAGGCTGCGCACGATCGACCACACCCGGCTGAAGAACGCCGAGGCCGTGTTCGCGGGCTACGACTACTTCGCCGACCCCTGGTACGACCCCGGATCCCGGCACACCGTGCCCTTCACCATGTACAAGACCGGCATCGGCTGGCGCCGCGACCGGCTCGGCGACCTGACCGGTTCCTGGGACGACCTGTGGAACGAGCAGGCCAAGGGCAAGGTCTTCGTACTCGACGACCGCGACGAGGTGCTCGGCATCGGCGCGCTCAAGCTCGGCCTCGACCTCACCACCGACGACCAGGACGACCTCGCGAGCGTCACCGAGACCCTGCGCTCGCTCCGCCCCCGCCTGCGCGGCTTCTCCAGCGACAGCTACAACAACCTGCTCAACGGCAACGCCGACATGACGCAGGCGTGGAGCGGGGACATGGCCGCCATGCTCGCCCAGGCCGAGGACCCCGCCGTCTTCGGCTTCGAGGTCGCCCGCGAGGGCGCCCCCCTCAACTCCGACTGTTACGCGATCCCCGCCAACGCCCAGCACCCCGGCACCGCGATGCTCTTCATCGACTACATGCTCCGCCCGGAGAACGTGAAGAAGAACATCGAGTACATCGGCTACCCCATGCCGGTGCGCGGCACCGAGGACACCTACACCGCGCTCGTGGAGCCGTTCCCCCAGTGCCAGGTGACGGCGGCCGACCTCAAGGACGACCTCTACTTCCGCAACGGCACGGCCAAGGGCGAGCAGCACCGCGACGCCGCCTGGACCGACGTGAAGGCCGGCTGACATGCCACGACCTGCTCTTCGGGACCCGCGGGACCGATCCGCGCCGGCCGGTCCGCCGCGCGGGGGACGGGCCGGGAAGGAGGCGAGGCTGTGGACCTGGTTCATGCTCCCGGGCACCCTCTGGATGACCGGGTTCCTCGTCGCGTCCCTGCTCCTGGTGGCCACCCTCGCCCTCGGCACCACCGACCCGCTCGGAAACCCGCGCTTCGGGCTCAACTTCGAGAACTTCGCCGCCCTCGCCGATCCGGCCTACCGCACCGTCCTCCTGCGTTCGCTCGGCTACGCGCTGATCACCTGCCTCATCTGCCTGGCCGTGGCCTACCCCGTCGCCTACGCCATCGCCCTGCGCGGCGGCCGCTTCAAGAGCCTGCTGATCGCCGCGATCGTCGTCCCGTTCTTCGCCAACTACCTGGTACGGATGTACGGCTGGTCCGTGGTGCTCTCCGACGACGGGCCGGTGCTGAAGGCACTGCGTGCGATGGGCCTCGCCGACGACGACACCAAGATCCTCCAGACCGCTCCGGGGGTGATCGCCGGACTCGTCTACGGGTTCGTCGTCTTCATGATCATCCCGCTGTACGCGGCCATGGAGCGCATGGACACCTCGCTCATCGAGGCCGGACGGGACCTCTACGGCGGCCCCTTGAGAACCTTCGTCTTCGTCACCGTGCCCGCCACCCGACAAGGCGCGGCCGCCGGCTGCGTCCTCGTCTTCCTGCCCGCCATGGGCGACTTCGTCAGCGCACAGCTCATGGGAGGCCCCGACCAGATCATGATCGGCAACCTGATCCAGGACAAGTTCTTCCAGGGCCAGAACTGGCCGCTCGGCTCGGCCCTGACCATCCTGCTGATGGTGGTCCTGCTGCTCGGGATGCTCGGCTACCTCAGGCGCACCCGCAAGGACGAGGCGGAGGCGGTCCGATGACCCCGAGCCCCGTTCCCCGTACGGCACCGTCACCCCGTACGTCGCGCGGGAGGCGGCGCCGCGGAGCCGACCGCCGACCCCGCTTCGCCATCGCCGTCACCGCGGTCTTCTTCGCGCTGCTCTACCTGCCCGTCGGCGTCGTCGTCCTGTTCTCCTTCAACGCGCAGAAGTCCCTCACCGTCTTCGACGGGGTGAGCCTGCGCTGGTACCGCGCGTTCCTCCACGATGACGTGCTCGTCGGCTCGCTCGGCATGAGCCTGAAGGTGTCCCTGGTCGCGATGACCGTCTCGCTCCTCCTCGGCGTGGCCCTCGCCCTCGGCCTGGTCCGCGGCCGCGGCCGCCTCGGTTCCTTCGCCGGCCTGGTGATGCTCGTACCGCTGATCACCCCGGAGATCGTCACCGGCGTCGCATCGATGATGCTCTTCAAGGGACTCGGCATCACCCTGTCCACCACCACCGTGATGCTCGCCGAGGTCACCTTCTCCATCTCCTACGTCACCGTCATCCTGCGCTCCCGCATCGCCGCCCTCAACCCGGAGGTCGAGGAGGCGGCGATGGACCTCGGCGCCACCCGCGGACAGGCCCTGCGCCTGGTGACCCTGCCCGCGCTGCTGCCCGGCATCCTCGCGTCCGGGGTGCTGATCTTCGCCCTGGTCTTCGACGACTTCGTCCTCGCCTACTTCACCACCGGCGTCGACCCGCAACCGCTCTCCGTCCGCATCTACTCGGCGATCAGGTTCGGCGTCCAGCCCACCATCAACGCCGTCGGCACCCTGATGCTCGTCGGGTCCATCGCCCTCATCGCCTTCGCGCTCTCCATCCCGCGCCTCTTCGGCCGCCGAGGCGGCCTCGATCTGCTCCCGGGGAAGTGACACCCATGCAGCACCCGAACCCTGATCCGGCCGCGGAACCGCGCACCGTCGACGCGCACGAGCCGGCTGCCCCGCACGACGACGTCGTCCCACACGCCACGACCGTCCCGCACGCCGCAGGCGCCCCGCACCCCGCCGTCCGGCTCGACCGGGTCGCCAAGCGGTACCGCAACACGCACACCTACGCCGTCCACGACGTCACCCTCGACATCGCCCCGGGCGAGTTCTTCTCCCTCCTCGGCCCCTCCGGCTGCGGAAAGACCACCCTGCTGCGCATGACCGGAGGCTTCGTCGACCCCACGGAGGGCAGCGTCCTGCTCGACGGCGAGGACGTCACGGGCCTGCCGCCCAACAAGCGCAACGTCAACACCGTCTTCCAGAGCTACGCCCTCTTCGACCACCTCTCGCTCGCCGACAACGTGGCCTTCGGCCTCAAGCGCAGCGGCGTCCCCCGGGCCGAGATCCGCCGACGGGTCGGCGACATGCTGGACCTCGTACAGCTCGGGGAACTGGCCGACCGCAAACCACCCACGCTCTCCGGCGGCCAGCGCCAGCGCGTGGCCCTCGCCCGCGCCCTGGTCAACCGGCCCCAAGTCCTGCTCCTGGACGAGCCGCTGGCCGCCCTCGACCTGAAACTGCGCCGCCGGATGCAGGTCGAGCTCAAGCAGATCCAGCGCGAGGTCGGCATCACCTTCGTCTTCGTCACCCACGACCAGGACGAGGCCCTGACCATGTCGGACCGCCTCGCCGTCATGAACGAGGGCCGCATCGAGCAGTGCGGCACGCCGGAAGACGTGTACGAACGCCCCACGAGCAGCTTCGTCGCCTCCTTCATGGGCACCTCCAACCTGGTCCCGGGGACCTACCGCTCCGGCGCCGTCGTACTCGACCAGGGCCCCGCCCTGCCCGTGGGGCCCCGGGCCGGCGTCCCCGACGGCAGCCGGGTCAGCCTCTCGATCCGCCCGGAGAAGATCTGGCTCTCCGGCTTCGAACCGGGCATGGCCCAGGTCGGCGGAGTCGTCCGGGAGACCGTGTACTGCGGCCCGACCACCACGTACCTCATCGAACTGGCCCCCGGGGTCACGGTGTCCGTACTGGAGCAGAACACCGTCCGCTCCCGCATGGAGGACCGCTGGAGCGGCGGCGAGCAGGTCGAGATCGGCTGGAACCCCGAACACTGCCTGGTCCTCGACTGACCCATCCGGCACCGACCGAAGGAAGCACACCCATGAACCACGACGTCATCGTGCTCGGCGCCGGACTGGCCGGTCTCGCCGCCGCGCGCGACCTGGCCGCGGGCGGGGCCGACGTCCTCGTCGTCGAGGCCCGCGACCGGGTCGGCGGACGCGTCGAACAGACCACCCTCCCCGACGGCCGGCTGGTCCAGCTCGGCGGGGAGGTGGTGGGCCGGGCCCACACCGCCTACACCGCCCTGGCCGCGGAACTGGGCCTCACCCTGGTCCCCAGCTACGTCGCCGAGCCCGGCGCCCTCGCCCGCGCCACCCCCGAAGGAGTCTCCGCCACGGACCCGCCCCACTGGTTCGGCCCGGGCGACGACGACTGCCACGCCAAGGTCACCGCCGCCTTCACGGCGCTCGCCGCCGGCGTCGACCCGGCCGACCCCTGGTCCCACCCCGAGGCCGCGCACCTCGACCGGCTGTCCGTGGGCGACTGGCTCCGTGCCCAGGGCGCCACCCAGGCCGTCGTGCGCCTCTGGGAGATCGGCCAACTCGCCCTCGCCGACGGCTCCTGCGAACGGACCTCCCTCCTCGCGTCCCTCCGCAAACACGCCGCGGTACCCGGCACCGGCCACTACGAGTACGAGGCGTGGGAGGGCCTGCGCGTCGCCGAGGGCTCGGCGACCGTGGCCCTGCGCATGGCCGAGGCCCTCGGCGGCCGGATCCGTACGGGCTCCCCCGTCGAGGAGGTCGCCGTACGGCGGCCCGGCCGCAGCACCGTACGCCTGGCCGGCGGCGAAACCCTCACCGCCGCCGCCGTGGTCAGCGCGCTCCCGGCCGGCCCGCTCCGTGCGGTCGCCGTCACCGGGGTCTCCGACGAACGCCTCTCCTCCCTGCACCGCCAACGCCACGCCCTCGCAGCCAAGTTCACCGCCGCATACGCCCGACCCTTCTGGCGCGACCAGGGCCTCAGCGGCCTCTCCGAAAGCGAAGGCGTCCTCGGCAGCACCTGGCCGCAGAGCGAAGGCATCCTCTCCGCCCTGGTCCCGCCCGAACGCTACGGCGTCCTCCTCGGCGTGCCCGCCCCCCTGCGCACCGCCGAACTGCTGGCCGATATCGCGCGCCTCTACGGAGACGAGGCCCACCGGCCGCTCGCCACCTTCATCCGGATGTGGGGCACCGACCCGTGGACCCAGGGGTACGTCACCCAGTGGACCCCCGGTGACGTCATGGCCGTCGGCCCCCGGCACGGCACCCACGAACCCCCCTTCTACGTCTGCGGGTCCGACCAGTGGGTGGCCGGCTACATGGAAGGCGCCGTCCGCACCGGCCGCGCCGCCGCCGAGGAGGCCCTGCGCCGTGGCTGACGCCCCGTACGACCCCATCGGGCTCCCGCACGACCCCATCGGAACCCTGCACAACCACATCGGGGGAGTGGACCGGCCCGCCGCCTCGGGCGGAACCATGGCCCTCACCGACCCCGCCACCGGCCGCGTGCACCGCCACGCCCCGCGCTCGGGCCCCGCCGACACGGACGCGGCCTGCTTCGCGGCGGCGGCCGCGTACGGGCACTGGTCCACCACGACCCCGGCAGTCCGCCAGCGCGCCCTCCTCGGCATCGCCGACGCCATCGAGGCGCACGCGGAGGCGTTCACGGCCGCCGAGACCGGGGACACCGGCAAGCCCGCGGAGCAGTTCCGGGACGACGAGCTGCCCGGGATCGCCGACACCTTCCGCTACTTCGCCGGAGCCGCCCGCAACCTCCCGGGGGCCGCCGCGGCCGAGTACACCGAGGGCCGCACCTCCCTGCTGCGCCGCGAACCGGTCGGGGTCTGCGCCCAGATCACCCCCTGGAACTACCCGCTGATGATGGCCGCATGGAAGATCGCTCCGGCCATCGCCGCCGGCAACACCACCGTGCTCAAGCCCGCCGACACCACCCCCTCCTCGTCCGTGCTCCTGGCCCGGATCGCCGCGGACCACCTGCCGCCGGGGGTGTTCAACGTCGTCTGCGGGGACCGCGACACCGGCCGCGCCCTCACCGCCCATCCGGCGGTCGCCCTGATCGCCGTCACCGGCAGCGTCCGCGCCGGACAGGAGATCGCGGCAGCCGCCGCGGCGGGCCTCAAACGGGTCCACCTGGAACTCGGCGGCAACGCACCCGTCATCGTCCACGAGGACGTGGACGTGGAGGCCACCGCCGCCGCGCTCGCCGCGGTCGCCTTCTACAACGCCGGCCAGGACTGCACCGCACCCACCCGGATGCTGGTCCACCGCCGGATCCACGACGCGTTCCTCGCCGCCTTCGCCGCCCGGGCGGCCGGGCTCCGCGCCGGCGCCGACTTCGGTCCCCTCAACAACACCGCCCAACTGGCCTCCGTACGGGGGCTTCTGGACCGCCTGCCCGCCCACGCCGGGATCGTCGTCGGCGGCAGCCGGCTCCCGCGCCCCGGCTTCTTCCACGAGCCCACCGTGGTCGCGGGAGTCCATCAGGACGACGAGATCGTGCAGGAGGAGATCTTCGGACCCGTCGTGACCGTCCAGTCCTTCGCGGACGAAGCCGAGGCCCTGCACCTGGCCAACGGCGTGCGCTTCGGCCTGGCCGCGAGCGTGTGGACCACCGACCACGACCGCGCGATGCGCGCGACCCGCGCGCTGCACACCGGCATCGTCTGGGTGAACACCCACGGCACCACGGTCTCCGAGATGCCACACGGCGGAGTCAAGCACTCCGGCTACGGCAGCGACCTGTCCCTGTCCGGCCTCCTGGACTACACCCAGGTCAAGCACGTCATGCTGTGAGCGAGGGCTCCGGTTCACCGGGGGCGGGGTCCTCCACGGCCAGGACGGTCAGCGGTACGTTGCCGCGTACGGCCTGTGCGTAGGGGCAGACCTCGTCCGCCCGGTGCAGCAGCGGCTGGAGGTCCGCGGCCCGCCACCCGGGCAGGCTGACGGTGAGGGCCACCGCGAGGCCGTAGCCCGCGGGCGTGTCCGTGGTGCCGAGCTGTACTTCGCAGGCCACGCGCGCGGCGGAGGCGTCCGCCCCGAACTCGGCGGCGACCTCCGCGAGCGCGGAGGTGAAGCAGGCGGCGAAACCGGCCGCGAAGAGCTGCTCGGGGTTGGTGGTGCCCGGGACCTTCTTGCGCGGCGGGGCGAGGCGGACGTCCAAGCGCCCGTCGTCGGTGCGGACGGATCCGGTACGGCCGCCGGCGGCGTGCGCGGTCGTCCGGTACAGGCTGCGGGTGAGTGGCACGGTCATGGCGTACGGCCCATCTTGCTCGACGAGGACGCTGCCCGGGCGCGGACAGCGGAAGGCGCCGCTCGTGCGGCACCTCGCGCGTCGTCGTGCGTAACCGGGTACGGCGCATCTCGTCCGGGGCCTTGGGTCGGCCGCCGGACAATCTAGCAACGCCGGCGACCGTGCGGGGCGCCGCTCGCGGTGACCCTCCTCACCCGCGGTGACCCTCCGCACCGCTGCCGGCCCGGTCGCGATCCCCGGACCCGGGCCGGTGCCCGCTCCGGTACGCCCCCGGAGATACGCCCTCCCACCGGGTGAAGGCACGGACCAGGGCCGTCGCGCCGCTCAGGCCGACGAGCGGCGCGATCCGGTCCAGCGGCAGGTCCGTGGTCTCCAGCAACCGCCGGGCCCGGCCGTGGCGGGCGGTGTCGAGGAGCGCACGCCAGGACGTGCCCTCCGCCTGCAGGGCCCTGCGCAGGGTCCGGACGCTGAGGCCGAGCTCCCCGGCGGGGCCCTCGGGGCCCGCGTCCTGGAGCGCGGAGTCCTCCAGCCACTGCCGTACCCGCTCGGCGACGGTCCCGGCGGCGGACAGCCGCTGCAGCAGCCGGTCGGCGTAGGACCGGTGCAGGGCGTGGAGCGCCGGGTCGTAGAGGGGGCGGCGCCGGTCGAGGTCCTCGTCGGCGACCGTGACCGCCGTCTCCGCGGCGTCGAAGGCGACGGGACAGCCGAGGACGTCGGCGTAGGGCTCCGCCGCTCCCCTGCGGGGGTGGGCGAACGACACGGCCAGGGGCGCCCAGCCGTCGCCGGCGATCCAGCGGCCCGCCCGCACCATGCTGCTGACGACCGCCTCCACCTGCTGCGGGTGCATGGCCGCGGGGTCGACGGTGGGCCGGTAGCAGACCCGGCCGACGCCGCCGTGGCGGTGCAGGGTCACCTTGCCCGCCTGGCTCACCAGGGGGTGGTAGCGCTCGGCCGCCCGTGCGGCGTCCGCGAGGCTGGCGCAGGTGAGGACGAGGTGGCCCAGGATGTGCAGGCCCTCGGGCCTGATGCGGTCGCCCACGAGGAGCCCGGTGTGCGGGCCGGCGCCCACGGCGCCGAGCACGTCGTCCCACAGGGCGCGCATCTCGCCGAACTCCAGCCGGTCCGGGGGCAAGCTCCGGGAAACCGGCCCGCCGGTGCCCTCCGCCGCGGCGCTCAGGACGGCGAGGGCGTAGGACGCGGTGACGGAGGGCGACTCGATGGCTGACACATCGGTCAGTCAATGCGGGCGCGCCGCCCCAGTCAACACCGGTCCGGGAGGTTTCGGGTCCGGAGGGTCAACGGGTTGGCCGCCGGAGTCAATGACGGGGCCGCGGACCGCTCCTAAGGTCGGCCTGCGGGCAGCGGGGGACTCAGGGCCTCCGCGGCGCCGGGGAAGCGTGCTGCCCTCGTCGCCCGTCCCGGTCACCACCGCTCAGAGGAGTACGCCGTGATTCTCTTCCTGCTCCCCGCGGGCGACTACGACCCCACCGAGGCGGCCGTGCCCTGGGCCGCGCTGCGGGACGCCGGCTTCGAGGTGCGGTTCGCGACCCCGGACGGCAAGGCCGCGTACGCCGACCCCCGGCTCACGGACCTCGGCTTCTCCTGGCTGTCACCCTGGCTGATGACCCGCCGCGCCGAGCTCGCCGCCTACCGGAACCTCACCGAGGACCCCCATTTCCTCGCCCCCTCCTCGTACAAAGAGGTGGACCCGGCCGACATCACGGGCCTGTTCGTCCCCGGCGGCCACGCCGCGGGCATGCGCACGCTGCTCGAAGACGCCACCGCCCAGTACCTGTTCGCGCGGGTCTTCACCCAGGGGCTGCCGGTCGGGGCCGTCTGCCACGGGGTGCTGCTCGCCGCCCGGGCGAAGGATCCCGTCACCGGGCGCTCGGTCCTCCACGGCCGCCGGACGACGGCCCTGACCTCCCTGCTGGAACTGACCGGGTGGAACCTCACCCGGCTCTGGCTGGGGCGCTACTACCGCACCTACCGCACCACCGTTCAGCAGGAGGTCACCGCGGCGCTCGCCGATCCGGCCCACTTCCTCGCCGGCCCGGCGCTGCCCGTCCGGGACACCGCCGCCCGGCCCGGGCGCGGCTTCACCGTCAAGGACGGCAACTACGTCTCCGCGCGGTGGCCCGGCGACTGCCACCGCCTGGCGGCCGAGTACCTCGCCCTGGTCCGGGATCACGTCATGCCGTGAAGCCGGGACTTGGGGGCGCAGGTGGGGCGGAGAGCGGCCGTTCGGGTGGTGTTGTCCCTTTTGGGGTGGTAAGTGCGTCTGGAAGTGCGCCGGTCCGTGCTGTGCTGTGGCCGCGGCCCGAAGAGGGTCGCATGCGGGCCCGCCCGCTGTTCGCGGCAGGTACGGCCCCAACAGCGAAGGAGGACTGATGTCGCGCTGCCCGAAGGACCGGCGAAGCCGGAGCAGGTTCGCCCAACTGCTTTTCTTGATCGTGGTGTTGACGGTCCCGCTCGTGGACGTCTCCGGGGCTCACGCCGCCACGGTCCACTCCAAACAGGGCCCCGACTGGGATGCCATCGCCCGGTGTGAATCCGGCGGGAATTGGCGGGCGAACACCGGCAACGGCCATTACGGCGGGCTGCAGTTCACCCAGTCGAGCTGGAAGGCGGCCGGAGGCCGCAAGTACGCACCGCGCGCCGATCTCGCCACGAAGGCGGAACAGATCGCCACCGCGAGGAGGCTCGCCAGGATCCAGGGGATGGGGGCCTGGACCTGCGCACGCCGCCGCTGACGGACGCGCCCCAACAGGGCGGCTCCGCCGCCCTGTTGGAAGGGCGCATCAGAGGGCGAGGCCCTCGATCAGTACCGCACCGGGGATCTCCGTGAACAGCTTCCCGGGCGCGATGAGCTTCCCGCGGCGGCGCCCGCTGCCGATCAGCACGTACGGCATGTCGCGGACGGCCGGGTCCACCAGCAGGGGCCAGTCTTCCGGAAGCCCCAGCGGGGTGATGCCGCCGTACTCCATGCCCGTCAGCTCCACGGCGGTCTCCATCGGGGCGAAGGAGACCTTGCGCGCCCCCAGGTGGCGGCGGACGGCGCCGTTCACGTCGACCCGGGCGGCGGAAGGCACCAGGCAGGCCGCGAGGGTGGTCTCGCCGCCGCGCTTGGCGGCCACCACCACGCAGTTCGCCGACTGGTCCAGCAGTTCCCGGCCGAAGTGCTCGACGAAGGCGGCCGTGTCGGCGATGGCCGGGTCGGTGTCGACGTAGAGGATCTGTGCGGCGGGTACGTCTCCCTTCCAGCCGCCGACGGCTCGTGCCACGGGCGGGGTGAGCTCGGCGAGACATTCGGGGGCGGGCAGGGCGTTGTCGAACGGCTCCATGGGAGTGCGCATGGCCGCACGCTAGCATCGCGCCCACAGGCACCCTCCGGCGGCCCGAACACCCTGGCTGACCTGCGGTTTCATCCGGAATACCGGTGGGCTGGGAGTGCGGTCGCGGATGCGGGCCCGGGGGCCCTGTGTCAGCTTGGAACGAGTGGGGGCTGGACCGGGGGGCGTCTTCTTCCCCGAAGGGGTGCATCACAGATGAACCGACTTCTCGCCACGGCCGTGAGTACGGCCGCCGCAGCGCTTCTCGTGGCCGGCGGGGCCGCCTCGGCCTTCGCCGCCGCGCCCGCCGACGACGCGACCGACAAGCTGTGCAGCAGTCTGACCGAACTCAAGGCCGACAACGCGAAGTTGCGCGCGCTCGACCCGGCGACCGCCACCAAGGACCAGATCAAGGACGCCCACAAGGCCGTCCAGGACGACTGGAAGACGGTTGCCGAGTCCACCGCGCAGTTCAACGCCGCCCAGAAGGACGCGGTCAAGACCGCCACCAACGATCTGAAGAAGACGTACGACGACCTGCCCGGCGACACCACCGGCGCCGATGCGCTGACCAAGCTCACCCCGGACCTGCAGAAGCTCGACACGGCCGTCGCGAGCGCCCAGAACGGCCTGCAGTGCGGCTGACCGCCGACCGCTGACCGACCGACCAGCTGACCGGATGCACCGACGGAGCGGGACGCGCACTGCGCGCCCCGCTCCGGCACCGACGGCGTGAGCGCCCGGTGGGCCGTGCCTACCGGGCCTTGCGGGCGTGCAGGACGTACGCCTCCAGGGGGAGCGGGGTGCGGTCGAGCAGCTCCAGTCCGGCGTCGGCGAGCAGTCGGGCGTAGTGCTCGGCGCGGCGTTCACGACCGCCGACGTTGCACATCATGTGGAGGTCCCAGGCCGTGGCCAGCGACGGGGAACCGTCCGCCGGCAGCAGCCGTTCGATGATCAGCAGGTCGGCGTGGGCGGGCATCGCGCGGGCGCAGTGGCGCAGGATCTCCCGGCACCGGTCGTCGTCCCAGTCGTGCAGGATGCGGGAGAGGACGTACACGTCGCCGCCGTGCGGTACGTCTGCGAAGTCGCCGCTGCGGTAGTCGCAGCGGGCGCCGCAGCCCGCGGAGTCGAGCGCGCGGCGGGCCGCCTCGACGGCGTGCGGGCGCTCCAGGAGCGTGCCCCGCAGCCCCGGATGCGCGGTCAGGATGCGCCCGAGGAGCTCGCCGTTGCCGCCGGCGACGTCGACGACGGTCCGCGGGGTGGCTGCCCCGGCCGCGGAGGTGATCACGGGGTGGGCGGGGAGCGGTTCGAACATCCGCGAACTGGCGGCCATGGAACGGTCGAAGAGGTCGGCGAGTTCGGGATCGCGTGCGAAGTGGTCGAAGTGGTTCTCGCCGAAGAGGCGGTCGAAGGCCGGCTGTCCGGTCCGTACGGTGTGGTCGAGGGCGGCGAAGGAACGGTAGAAGGGGCCCGCGTACATCAGGGCCAGGGGGCGCATCGTGTCCGGGGAGTCCGCGCGGAGCAGCGCTCCGAGCCGGGTGAGGCGGAAGCTTTCCTCTTCTGCTTTCTCCTCGGCGTGCCCGGCGTGCCCGGCGTGCTCGGCCACGACGTCGAGCATCGTGAGGTAGCGCAGGAGCGTGCCGAGGTTCTCGGGCCGGGTGGCGGTGCGCCGGGCGAGTTCCCGGGTGCTGGTGGGCGCGTGCAGGTCCATGGCGTCGGGCAGGCCCAGTCGTGCGAACGCGGCGAGTGCCTGTGTGGTCCACGCTCCGGTGAGCAGGCGCAGGAGCGTCTCGGCGGGCCGGGCCGCGTCCGGGTGCTCCTGCGGATCCGCGCGGAGGTGGTCGTCGAGGGCGTCCCGGTGGTCGCCGGGCGTGTAGAGCTCCAGGCGGCGGTAGCCGCACGCCCCGGCCGCGGGAGTGGTGAAGTAGAGGACGGTGCCGTCCTCGTGCGGGTTGTACCCGCCGCCGTCGGGGCGGGCGCCGTGCCGGGCGAGCACCGCGCACAGGCCGCGCAGCACCAGCGGGTCCGGATGCTCCAGTTCGAGGGCCAGGTGGGCCTCGTGGCCCCGGGCCCGTTCGTGCGCGGCGATCGCCTCCAGGTTCGAGTGCGCGGGCACCGTCAGGGCGAACACCTCCACCGCGCGACGCTCTCCGGCCGGGCTCTCGACGCGGGGGCGCAGGATCCGGACGTCGAGCTCGGCCAGGTCGCGGCGGTGGCGCCGGGCGAGCCGTTCCCGTACGACGACGCTGGGCTGGGACGGGGTGTCGACGGCGAGCCCGCAGTCGGCGAGTCGGCGGCGCAGGTCCTGCGGGTCGGTGGGGAAGAGCAGCAGGCCGGCGTGGGCGAAGCGGCAGTGCGGGGCCAGGGACTCCAGCTCGGGGCCGCGCAGGCCGGGCAGCAGGAGGGGCAACAGGGTGGCGGTGTCGTGGTCCCGTACGAAGTCGACGGCCGCGCGCAGGCGGGCCGTGTCGTCGGGAAGCGTCGTGCCGTGGGGAAGCATCGTTTCGCCTCGAAGCGGCGATCCGGCGGGGCGCGTCGCTTCTTCGGGGAGGGTCGTCGTCATCGCGGAGATTCCTCGGGCGGTGCTGGGGCGGGTGCTCCGGCGGAGCGGGGCATGGTGGACCGGCTGTGCGGTGATGGAGTGGGAAGAGGGGGCGGTACGGGGACGATCGGTGGTCACATGCCGACGTAGTTCTCGGCGAACCAGTCCTGGTGGGCGCGGGAGGTGCGCAAGGAGTCGAGGCGGGCGCGCCGCAGGGACGCTTGGAAGAACGATCCGCCTGATGGGGCCGGGGCCGGGATCGCGTGCAGCAGCCCGGTCATCCACTGGGTGAACTCCTGGGCGCGCCAGATGTGCGCCAGGCATTGCGCCGAGTAGCGGTCCAGGGCCGCGCCGTCCCCTCCGGCGAGGGTCTCGGCGAGGGCTCCGGCCAGGATCTCCGCCTCCAGTACGGCGAGGTTCGCGCCCTTCGCGGCGGCCGGCGCGGTCAGGCTCGCGGCGTCGCCGGCGAGCAGGAGCGAGCCGTGGCGCAAGGGCTCGACCACGTCGCACGCGAGGTCGACGACGCCGCGTTCGATGATCGGCCCCCTGCGCAGCGGTCCGTGCTCCGCCGCGCGCATCCGCAGGTCGAGTTCGTCCCAGATCCGTTCCTCGGACCAGGCATCGGCGGGGGCGCCGCGCCGGCACTGGAGGTAGTACCGCGTGACCTGCGGGCTGCGGGCCATGTGGCCGGCGAAGCCACGGTCGTGGACGGCATAGCCGACGGCGTCGAGGCTGGGCGGAGCTTCGGCGAGCAGGCCGAGCCAGCTCACTCCGTGGTCGTGGTGGTGGCGGACCGCGTCGGGCGGCAACGAGCGGCGGGACGCCCCGTGGCGGCCGTCGCAGCCGGCGACGTACCGGGCGTCCCATCGGGCGGGCCGGCCGTCCGGCTCCCGGGTGGTGACGTACGGCCGGGCGCCGTCGGCATCGTGGACCGAGAGCGCCTCGGTCTCGAAGTGGATCCTGCCGCCGGCGTCGAGGTAGTGCGTCAGCAGGTCCGTGACCAGGTTCTGCTGCGGGTAGACGGTGTGCACCTCGCCCCGGCCCAGGGAGCCGTAGTCGAGGCGGAAGCGGCCCTCCCCGGTGCGGAACTCGCACGTACCGTGGGTGCGTCCGTGCCGGTGCAGCCCGTCGGAGAGGCCGTGGCGGTCAAGGATCCGTACGGTGTTCGGCGCGAGGAAACCGGCCCGGGCCCGGGTCTGGACGTGTGAGCGGTCGGCGCGTTCGAGAACGACACAGTCGATCCCGGCGGCGAGCAGGAGGTTGGCGAGCACCAGGCCGGCGGGGCCGGCACCGAGCACGACCACATCGGCCGAGGCGCTTAAGCGTCGACAATTCTGACTTTCTGTCATGGCGCGGGAATCATAAGCACGGAAAAAGCGGAGGAAGATCATAAATCACCCACATGGCGCAGTCGGGTGAAGATCCGACCGCTGGGCTGCGGGCGGTGCGGCGGGCCGACCTGCGGCCCGTGCCGCCGGGTCGCCGGGTCAGGCCTCGGGGTCGATACTGAAGGTCACGGTGCGTGGAGGCGACATGCGTGAACCGGAGCGTCGCGGCCCGAGGCGGGCCTCGGTGCCCGTCAGCCCTGTCAGCCAAACGGCGGCGGTCGTACTGGACGACGCAGGCGTGGTCCTCGCGCGATCGCAGTGGGCCGCGACGCTGCTGGAATGCGCGCCCGGCCGGACGTGTACGCCCTTGCTGGGAGTGCTCCCGCGCGCCGGAACCGAGGGGCGACCGGGCGGGC
This sequence comes from Streptomyces sp. NPDC056883, assembly GCF_042788835.1. Classification (NCBI taxonomy): domain Bacteria; kingdom Bacillati; phylum Actinomycetota; class Actinomycetes; order Kitasatosporales; family Streptomycetaceae; genus Streptomyces; species Streptomyces sp. NPDC056883. The sequence continues at coordinate 768,260 of NZ_JBHUBS010000002.1, forward strand.
GCCTGATCACCATTCCGGGTGATGGCGGCGGCGAGGGCGGCGGCGATGCGCATCACGCGGTCACCCTGGTCTGTACCGTCGTACGGCTCGCAGCCCGCACCCCGGGCGGTTCCGGCGCCGAGGCACAGTGGCTGGTCCTGGTCACCCCGTCGGAAACCGAGGCGGAGGCGGCCGAGCGCGATGCGGGGCGACGCCGGAAAGGGCTGTCCCACGCCACCGCCGCGGGCATCGGCACCTCCCTGGACGTGTCCGAGATGGCCGAGACCCTCGTGAACCTTCTCGTCCCCGACTTCGCGGACCTGGCGACCGTCGACATCGCCGAACAGGTACTGGTGGGCGACGAGCCCCCGCACCTCGACACCAGCGGTGACGTCCGCCTGCGCCGGATCGCCGCCGCACAGAGCCCGGAGATATCCGCCGAGGACCTCCTGGCGGTGGGAGAGGCACTTCCCCCGGTGGCGGACAGCGCGTTGATGCGTCCCCTCATGAAGGGGCTGCCCGTGGTGGTCCCGGACGTCGCCGTCCTGTACGAGAAGCTCGGCGTGGATCCGCAGAGCCTGCCGCTGTTCGTCCCGAGCGGGGCTCACTCCTCCGTGGCGGTGCCGCTCTACGCGCGGGGTCTGATCCTCGGCTGCGTCACCGTCTGGCGCAGTCAGCTGCCCTCCGCCTTCGGCGAGGAGGACGCCGCCCTGCTGCACGACGTCGTCTCCCGGGCCGCCCTCGGTGTGGACAACGCGCGGCGCTACACCAAGGAACACCAGTCGGTACTGGCCCTCCAGCGAAGCCTGCTGCCGCGCTCGGCCCTGGACTCCACCGCCGCGGAAACCGTGGGCGTCTACCAGCCCGCGGGCGGCGGTCTGGGCGTCGGCGGGGACTGGTTCGACGTGATCCCCCTGCCGTCGTTGCGCGTCGCGTTCGTCGTCGGGGACGTCGTCGGCCACGGCCTCGATGCCACCACGGCCATGGCACGCCTGCGGACCGCGGTGCAGACCCTCGCCGACCTCGATCTGGACCCGGGCGAGCTCCTCACGCACGTGGACGACCTGGTGCTCGGTCTGTCCAGCGAGGAGCCGGCCGGCGATTCCCGCTCCGAGACGGCGGTGCTCGGCGCGACCTGCCTGTACGCCGTCTACGACCCGGTGACGAGGAAATGCGCCGCCGCCACGGCGGGACATCCACCGCCGGCCCTGCTGGCGCCCGGTGAGGAGCCGGTCTTCGTCGACACGGTGCCGGGACCGCCCCTGGGGGTCGGCGGGATGCCCTTCGAGGTGACGGAGTTCGACGTACGGCCCGGAAGCACGCTCGCGTTCTTCACGGACGGACTCGTCGAGAGCCGCGGCGGCGACATCGGGGAGGGGATGGAGAGGCTGCGGAGCGCGCTCGCCGGTGCGGACTCGAGCCGGACCCTGGGCGAGATCGGCCAGGGCATTTTCGACAGCGTGCTGCCGCGTGAGCCCTCCGACGACGTCGCCCTGCTGCTCGCCCGCCCCCATGTCCTCTCGTCCGATCAGGTCGCCGAGTGGGAGCTCGAAGCCGACCTGTCCCTCGTCGCGCAAGCCCGTGAGCTGGTGGTCGGCCAATTGTCGAGCTGGCAGTTGGACGAACTGGGCTTCGTGACGGAGCTCGTCGCGAGCGAGCTGGTCACGAACGCGATCCGCTACGCCGGGGGACCGGTCGGGCTCCGCCTCATCCGCGACAGAGTGCTCGTCTGTGAGGTGTCCGACCCCAGCAGCACGCAGCCGCGCCTGCGCCGCGCACGGGAGTCGGACGAGGGCGGGCGCGGCCTGTTCCTGGTGGCCCAGCTCACCGACCGGTGGGGCTGCCGGTTCACCGGTACCGGGAAGACGATCTGGACGGAGCAGCCCATAGGCGGGGCCGGGCCCACCCCCTAGGTCCCTGCGGCCCCGAAGCGCATCGTGGCGCGCGAGTGCAGGTCGTACCGCTCCCAGCGCGGCACGGCCGGGTGGTTGGGGTCGCCGGTGCGCACGAAGGAGATCCAGGCCCGGTGCACGCTCCGGGCGAGGTCGTCCCTGGTCCGGACGTCCATCCCCGCCAGGAACGGCGCGTGCGACCACGCGTCGAAATTGTCGAAGACGAACGGCAGGTCCAGGCAGTGCGGGGCACCCAGCCGGCCGTCGTGTGCGGGGGTGGGGAAAGCGAACTCGTACGTCCAGACCGGGCGGCCTCGTACGGCCCGCGCCTCCGCGAACGCCAGGGTGGGCTTCCTGAACAGCTCGTCGGTGGTCAGGTCGATGAGAACATCGACCGGCCGGCCACCCGGGCGGGCGGCCTCGTACGCTGCGTAGGCCTCGGCCGCGCCGTCGCCGAAGCCGTCCCGTGCCCGCCGGAGCACCTGTTCCCTGGTCGCCGACGCGTACGCCTCGCCCAGGCCGAAGACGAAAGCGGTCTCTTCCGCGGTCCAGCCGATGAGCACGTCGATGGCCGCACCGGGACCGTCGAGCAGGTTCTCGACCGGTTGCCGCGCCGCCGTCACGCCGTCGAGGACCGGCATGAACGGCGCCGTCCAGTGCCCCCATTCCGCGGTGGCCGCGAGGAGTCCGGCGGTGGCTTCGACCAGTCGCGGCCACGGCAGCGCCCGCAGTTCGTCCGCGTCCTTCGCGCCGACGATCTCCCGATAGGCGGCGGTGCGGGCCAGGGCCTCGGCGGGTGTGGCGAGGGGCATGGCGAGCAGGACGCTCTGGAGGATGGCCCGGCGGAAGAGGCGGCCGCCGCCGGCGTGGCCCGCGAGCGCCGTCGTGGACAGCGCGCCGGCGGACTGACCGGCGACGGTGACGTTGCCGGGATCTCCGCCGAAGGCGGCGATGTTGTCCTGCACCCAACGCAGCGCGGCGAGTTGGTCGGTGAGCCAGACGTTGCCGCCCTCCTCGCCGTCCGCGGCGTCCGCGCCGTCCGTCGAGGCGAAGTGCAGCAGGCCGAGCGGTCCGAGCCGGTAGTTGAGGTTCACCACCACCAGGTCGCCGTCCCGCGCGAACGTCTCGCCCGAGTAGTTCGGCATCGCCCCGGACCCGGAGATGAAGGCGCCGCCGTGGATCCAGACCAGGACGGGGCGGCGGGCGTCGTCGATGCCGGGTGTCCACACGTTGAGTGTCAGACAGTCCTCGTCGAAGGGCGCGAAGCCGTGGCCGCCGAGCATCGGGTCGACCTCACGGACGATCTGCGGCGCACTCGGCCCGTACGCCGTCGCGTCGAGGGTGCCGCTCCACCCCCGGTGCGGCTGAGCGGGGCGCCACCGAAGGGGCCCGACGGGCGGCGCCGCGTACGGCACGCCCTTGAACACGGCCAGGCCGCCTTCCGCGACGCCGCGGACCGGGCCCGATCGCGTGTGCACGACGGGCGCGGTGCGGTCCTGAGTGAAACCCATCCAGGGCGTCCTTCCGGTGCGGGGGATCGTGGACTCACGGTATTGCGCATTTCTTGCGAACGTCAATATTCTTCTATTCTTCGTCAAGGGGAGGCTCGTATGACGGCGTGGCGCATCGGTACGACGGTGATCCACAAGGTGCTGGAGGCGGAAATCGCCGTATCGCTCCCGGAGGTCCTGCGGACGGACGACAGCGCGCTCTTGGCGAGGTACCCGTGGCCCGCCCCCGACTTCGGCAGGGCCGACGGCACCTTCGTGCTCTCGGTCCACGGGCTGGTCGTGGACACCGGGGCGCGCCGGATGCTCGTGGACACCTGCGTGGGCAACGCCCGGCCGTCGGTGCCGTTCCTGCGCATGCTGGACTCGGCATGGCTCGAAGACCTCGCCGACCTCGGCTACCCTCCGGAGTCGATCGACACGGTGGTGTGCACCCACCTCCACTTCGACCACATCGGATGGAACACGCGCCTGGTGGACGGGAAGTGGGTGCCCACGTTCCCCCGTGCACGCCATCTCGTCACCCGGGTGGAATGGGACCACCGGGCCGACGACGCGGACGCAGACCTCCACGACACGATGCAGCCCTTGATCGATGCGGGTCTCGTCGACTTCGTCGGGAACGACCACCGGGTCGGTGACGGCGTACGCCTGGAAGCCGCTCCCGGGCACACCCCGGGCCAGGTCGCGGTCGTGATCGAATCCGGCGGCGAACGCGCCGTGATCACCGGTGACCTCGTGCACCATCCGGTGCAGTTCACCGAACCGGACGTGGTCGGCCTCGCTGATGCCGATGCGGTGCAGGCCGCCGCCACCCGGCGGGCGTTCGTCGACCGGTACGCCGACACGGGAACGCTCGTGATCGGCACCCACTTCCCCGCTCCCACGGCCGGCCTGCTGCGGCGCGCAGGCGGCGCGGGCGGCGCGGGCGGCGCGGGCGACGGGGTCGACGGGGGCGTGCGGTTCGTCGCGGACGACGGCCGGCGCTGAGCCGTGGACTTCCGGCAGCTGACGTACTTCCTCGCCATCGTGGACCACGGCGGCTTCACCCGCGCGGCCGCGGCGCTCTACGTGTCCCAGCCGTCCCTGTCGCAGGCGATCCACGTCCTGGAGCGGGACGTGGGCAGCAGCCTGTTCCACCGGATGGGCCGGAAGGTGGTCCTCACCGAGGCCGGCGCCGCGCTGGTCGCGCCGGCACGCGACGCCCTGCGCGCCCTGGAGCTGGCCAGGGCCGGAGTCGGCGCCGTCCGGGAGCTTCGCGCCGGCCGTCTGGAGATCGCCGCGATGGCCTCACCCGCGATGGAGCCCCTCAGCACCATGATCCAGCGCTTCACCGACCGCTTTCCGGCGGTGTCGATCGCCCTGCGCGTGGCCCTCACCCGTGAGGACGTGGTCGAGAGGGTGCGTACGGGAGGCTGCGAACTCGGACTGCTGACCACCACCACCGCGTCGCCACTGCCGTGCGCGGACGTCGTCCCGCACCCCGTCGGAGATCACCGGCTCGTACTCGTCACCCCGCCGGACGGCCCGTTCCCGGCCGGCCGGGCCGTGCGACGCGAACAGCTCGAAGGGCGCCGCCTGATCGTCGGACAGCGGGGGACCGGGATCCGCGCCTACGTCGACGACCTGAAGGCGCAGGGCATCGACGTAGGCATCGCGGTGGAGACCGAACACCGCATGGCCTTCCTGCCGTTGGTGCTCGGTGGCGTCGGACTGGCGGTGGTGACGGAATCCTGGACCGACCTGGCGGAGCGGGCGGGAGCCCTCGTCCTCGACCTGGAACCGGCCTGCGTCCAGCGCAACGTCCTGTTGAGCCGCAAGGCGCAGCCGACGCCGGCTGCCCGCGCCTTCCTCGACGTCGCCGTCCCGCCGGCTCATAGGAGCAGCCTATGAGTCACATCGGGGATACGTGTTGGACCCGGACGGCGCCCGCTTGCTGGAATGCGAGCCATGACGAACCACGACATCGCCCTCATCCCCGGCGACGGCATAGGCGCCGAAGTCCTTCCGGCGGCATGCGAGGTCCTCGACGCCGTCGGGAAGCGCCACGGCATCACCTTCGCCTACGAGCAGTTCGACTGGTCCTGCGAGCGCTACCTCCGCCACGGATCGATGATGCCGGAGGACGGACTGGAGCAGCTGCGCCGCCACGACGCGATCCTGCTCGGCGCCGTCGGCTACCCGGGTGTGCCGGACCACGTCTCCCTGTGGGGGCTGCTCATCCCGATCCGCCGGGCCTTCAAGCAGTACGTCAACCTCCGCCCCATCCGCGTGTTCGACGGTCTGCCCAGCCCCGTTCGCGCGGCCGTGGCCGGCGAGGTCGACTTCGTGGTCGTCCGGGAGAACACCGAGGGCGAGTACAGCGAGATCGGCGGTCGGACGAACCGCGGGTTCCCCGATGAAATGGCCGTGCAGCAGGCCGTGTTCACGCGCGCGGGCGTGACCCGGGTCCTCGACTTCGCCTTCCGCCTCGCCGAACGGCGCGGCGGCCCCCTGACCTCGGCGACGAAGTCCAACGGCATCGTGCACACCATGCCGTTCTGGGACGAGCTGGTGGCCGAGCGTGCCGCGGAGCACCCCACGGTCGAGTGGAACCAGGAGCACATCGACGCACTGGCCGCCAGGTTCGTGCTCGACCCCGCACGCTTCGACGTGGTCGTCGCGTCCAACCTCTTCGGGGACATCCTCAGCGACCTGGCGGCGGCCGTGGCCGGCGGCATCGGCATCGCCCCCTCGGCCAACCTCAACCCCGAGGGCGAGTACCCGTCCATGTTCGAGCCGGTCCACGGATCGGCCCCCGACATCGCCGGGCAGGGCATCGCCAATCCGATCGGCGCGATCTGGTCCGCCGCCATGATGCTCGACCACCTCGGCCACCCCCGGGCCGCTGCCGAGATCACCGGTGCCATCGCCCGCGTCCTGGCCACCACCCCGGTACGCACCCGCGACCTCGGCGGCAGCGCCTCCACCGCCGCATTCACCGCCGCCGTCCTTCAGCACCTCTGAGGGGACACGGGACGCGGGACACCTCCCCTGCCTCACACATCAGGGCGGGCTGCGCCTCGGTGCGTGCCGCACAGGATGCGGGTCGGTCTCGGGCAGCAGCCCGAGCATGTCCAGCAGCAGCGCCAGCTCGCTCGCATCGGCGGCCCGTGAGGCGACGAAGCGGCGCGCTGCCGCACGGTCGGTGGTCCCGGAGTACGCCAGGAGGGCCGGCTCGTCACAACCAAAGGGATCCTTCACTCGGCCGATCCCACCACGCCGTCCCGATCCGCGCACGCGCAGTGGGCCGCTTGATCGACCGGCGTCCGAATGGGTGGCACGTTCTTCGGCGAGCGTGGCGGACGGACGGGCACGCCGTCGCCGTTCGGTTCCCCCTTCGAGCCGTGACATGCGTCACGGTCCGCATGTCGGCCTGCGGGCCTCTGTGGAGATCCATTGCCTCGGCACATTTCCGCCTATGTCCCTGTTTGGCGTAGACATGCCGTACTCCTACGGAAACGGAATCTGACACTCCTTTTTCCCCGGCTCCAACAGGACTGACGGGGACGGATTCTGGCGGTGGGTCGGGCGCGTTCCGAAGTGGCCGCGGCCGGGGAATGCACGATCTTCCGGCCGTTTCAAGCGGTGTCCCGAACGTCCCGCGCGTCCGAGTGGCGGCCGCTTGCCAGGCCGCGGGAGGGCTTCTAAGAATGGCGATTCCTCCGGCGCCTTCGCGGTCCGGCGCCGGGAGCTTCGCGATCACCGAGTGAGGTCCCGCATGAAGAAGCACCGTAAGAACTCGCACCACCGGAAGATAGTCATCGCCGTCGGGGCGCTCGCCCTCGTGGCCGTACCCACCACGGCCATGGCCTGCCTCGACCCGCAGACGACCGACCCGATGCGGCCCGTCGCGTCCGGGCATGACAGCCGCCCCTGGTACGGCGACCCCGCCGCGCAGCAGCCCGTGGAGGTGCCGGTCCAGGCCGATGCCCCCGCCGAGCTGCAGCCGGTCGTGGAGTCGCCCGTGGAGCAGCCCACCGAGCAGCCCGTCGAGATCGCGCCTCCCGCGCAGACCGGGCCGCAGCAGCCGGTGGAGACGCCCCCCGAGCCGGCCGCAACCCCCGGACCCTCTGACTCCGCGGCACCCTCCGGCGCCCTGGCCGAGGTCCTCGCGCTGGTCAACACGGAGCGCGCCGCGGTCGGGTGCCCCGTACTGACCGTGAACGAGAAGCTCGCGAAGGCCGCGCAGGACCACAGTGAGGACATGGCCGCCCACTCCAACATGTCGCACACCGGCTCGGACGGATCCGACCCGGGCCAGCGGATCACCCGCGCCGGGTACCAGTGGCGTACGTACGCCGAGAACGTCGCGTACGGCTATCCCACCGCCGCCAAGGTCATGGAGGGCTGGATGAACAGCCCGGGGCACAAGCGGAACATCCTCGACTGCGACCTCAAGGAAATCGGCATCGGCCTCGCACAGCCGGGCCAGTACTGGACGCAGGACTTCGGCGCCACCCGCTGAACCTCAAATGACCTTTGAATTGAAGGGGATGGGGCGGTTTCGACCTTCTTAACGTCTGTTAGTGTGCCCGCGCTTGGTGTTCGTCCATCATTCCGTTTCCCCTCGTGCGCGCAGTGTCCGAGGGGTGTTGCGAGGTGTCGTGTACGTGTACAGCGCTCCGTTTTCCCCTGTCGAGGCCAGATCCGCGCGAGCCCGCATGGGGCTGACCGTGACCCAGGTGGCCGCCTCCATGGCGTCCTGCGGTACCCCGGTCGACCCCGAGCTGGTCCTGGGATGGGAGCGGGGCTCCCACGTGCCCTGCGACCAGCACCTCTTCGCGCTCGCCGATGTGCTGTGGTGCGACACGGTCACCCTCATGGGCAACGGGCCGAGGACGCTCGTCGAGTTCCGGCTGGCCCGCCGGCTCGGCGTGGAGGGGCTGGCGTACCGCCTGGGCATGGAGCCGTCCGAGTACCGCGCCGCGGAGTCGGCACGGCAGTGGCACGGTGATGCGCGGCAGACGCGGGTTCTGGTGGAGGCCTTGGGGCTGTCCTTGCGCAAGCTGACCGGGATCGTGGGCCGGGACGGCGAGTTGGAGGACCATCTGCGGTCGGCCATCGCGGGTCGGTGGAAGGTGCACGTCGATCCGGTGGTGGAGATCGTCGCCGTGGACGCGACGAGCGTGGGCGATGCGCTGCGAACGATGCACGGGGAGTTCTCCGAGTTCTCCGAGCGGTACATGGGCAACCTCGTGGCCCGCAACGACGACTCCCGGCTCAAGGAGATCGCGGCGGAGCGTGCGGCGTACCTGCGCCGTCTGCCCGACCGGTTCTGGGAGTTGATCGGCGAAGAGGGCGAGAGGGCCTAGCCGTACCTCGGGGTGGACGGCTGAGGCGGAGTACGGCGGCGCTCGCGCGCCGTGGCGGCGCGGCAAGGCCGGGCGGCGGGGAATCCGCTCCGGCCTTGCTGTGCTGCCACGGTCGGCTGGTCAGCCGGGCAGTGAGTAGTGGGGGAGTGCTCCGGTGCCCGGACGGGCGACGGCGCCGTCCTCCACGTCGTCCCAGTCGATGTCCATCGTGCTGCGGCCGGTGAAGACGTTGAAGACCAGGTTCAGGGCGATGGCCGTGAGGGCGCCCAGGGTGATCCCGCTGTCGAGTACGGCCCGGATGCCGTCCGGCATGCGGTCGAAGAACGGCGCGACCGTGGTCGGCAGCAGTGCGGCGCCGAGACTGACCGCCAGGATCAGGGTGTTCCGCTCCTCGCGCAGATCCGCCTTGCCCAGGATCTGGACGCCCACCGCGGCGACGATGCCGAACATGGAGACCGCCGCCCCGCCCAGTACCGGGTGGGGGATCGAGGCGACGAGGCTTCCCGCCTTCGGCAGCAGCCCGAGGGCGATCATGAACACGCCCGCCGCCACCACCACGTAGCGGCTCATGATCCTGGACATGCGGACGAGCCCGATGTTCTCCGCGAACGCCACGTACGGGAACGAGTTGAGGACGCCGCCCAGCACCGTCGCCGCGCCGTCGGCACGCAGGGCCCGCGCGACCGTGTCGGCGTCGACCTTCTTGCGGGTGATCTCCCCGATGGCGTAGACGTCCCCGGTGGTCTCCACCATCGTGATCAGCATGACGACGAGCATCGCGATGATCGGGAACAGCTCGAACCGGGGCATGCCGTAGTGGAACGGTGTGGTGACCCCGAGCCAGTCCGCCTGCTCCACCACACCGAAGTCGACGTCACCGAGGATCCACGCCACCGTCGTGCCCGCCACGAGCCCGAACAGGACGGCGAGGCTGCTGAGGAGGGGTTGGCCGACCCGGACCAGGATCAGGATGAAGAGCAGGGTGCCGAGCGCGTACGCCAGGTTCTTCGGAGATCCGTAGTCGGGTGTTCCGATGAGGTGCGCGCCGCCGGCTGCGTCCTGGAGGGCCACGGGTATCAGGGTGATGCCGATGATGGTGAGGACGGTGCCGATGACGACCGGCGGGAAGTACTTCACCAGCTTGCTGAAGAGCGGCGCGAACAGGAAGGTGGCCATGCCCGCCGTGATCACCGCTCCGTAGACGACGAGCAGCCCTGCGGTACCGCCGCCCGCCCCCGTACCGATGGCGATCATGGGGGAGACCGCCGTGAAGGTCACGCCTTGGACCAACGGCAGCCTGGCGCCGACCTTCCAGACCCCGAGGGCCTGGACGATCGAGGCCACGCCGCAGGTCAGGAGGTCCGCGTTGATGAGGTGGACGAGCTCCTGGCGGGTGAGTCCGAGGGCGTTGCCGAGGAGGACCGGGACGATGACGGCCGCGGCGTAGAACGCGAGCACGTGCTGGAAGCCGTACAGGGCGAGCCTGGGGATCGGGAGCAGCTCGTCGACGGGGTGTGTCTTGTGCCGGGAGGAGCGCTGTGGGGAGGACTGCCGGGAGGTCTGTCGGGGCATTCTTGCCATCTCTGCCTTGCCTTCACGAGGTAGGTGAATGAGAAAACCGCCGCTCTCCAGCCCTGGATGACAGGGCGAGGGCAGGCCGGCTCGCACGGAGCCGACGCCGGGCGGTGTTGCCGACAGCACGTCGCTCTGCATGTACACGTGTCCTGAGTTGGCAGGACGTCCTTCGATCATTGGATCGGATCACGGTTTGATCATTGGATCCGAAGGGGTTTCGACCGGAGGGCGCTCACCATAGCCAAAGGTGGGGTTTCCTCGCGAGTAACCGGAGCGAGGCATCCCTGTTGTGCGGCGGTGGGCACGGCAAACGACCCGGCCTTCCCCCCCCCGCACGTTTCGGGGGGGGGGAGGTCGGGTGTGTTGGGTTGGGGGGGGGGGGCGAGGGAACAGGGGGGAGGTCTGGGGGGAGGTGGGGTTGGGGGGGAGGGCCCGAGTGGTGGGGGGGC
>NZ_JBHUBS010000002.1:779026-794951 GCF_042788835.1 Streptomyces sp. NPDC056883
GGTTTTCTTAGGAAAAAAACAAGGGGAGGGCTCCTTGGGGGGGGGGGGGGGCGAAGAAAAACACCCTGGCCTCCCCACTTGGGGGGGTGCGGGGGCGGAAAGGCCGGGTCGCGTCGCGTCGGCCGGGTGCGTCAGCGCACCGGGGTGAAGTCCTGTGAGGCGATGTACTTGGGGCGCCGCACCGGAGCGGCGAAGGGCTTCTCGGGGCGGTTCTCGACGCTGTTGAAGACGAGGAACACGTTGCTGCGCGGGTAGGGCGTGATGTTGTCACCCGAGCCGTGCATCGCGTTGCAGTCGAACCAGGTGGCCGAGCCCGCCTTGCCGGTGAAGACCTTGATGCCGCAGGCCGAGGCGAACTTGGTCAGTGCCTCGTCCGACGGGGTGCCCGCGTCCTGCATCTGGAGGGACTTCTTGTAGTTGTCCTTCGGCGTCGCACCGGCACAGCCCAGGAAGCTCCGGTGGGAGCCGGGCATGATCATCAGGCCGCCGTTGGTGGTGTAGTTGGGCGTCAGGGCGATGGACACCGACACGGTGCGCATGTTCGGCAGGCCGTCCTCGGCGTGCCAGGTCTCGAAATCGGAGTGCCAGTAGAAGCCGCTGGCTCCGAAACCGGGCTTGACGTTGATCCGGGACTGGTGCACGTACACGTCGGAGCCCAGGATCTGCCGCGCACGCCCCACGACGCGCGGATCGGAGGCGAGGGCCGCGAACACCTCGCTGATCCGGTGGACTTCGAACACCGAGCGCACTTCCCGGGACTTCGGCTCCACGATGGAACGGTCGTCGGCGAGCGTCGAGGGGTCACGGAGCAGCCGGTCCATCTCGGCCCGGTAGACGTCCGTCTCGTCGGGCGTGATGAGTTCGTCGACGGACAGGAAGCCGTCGCGCTCGTAACTCTCCAGCTCGTGGGCCCATATCGGGCCCGGCGTGCCGGGCTCGGACCAGACGACGGGGTCCACGCGGCCGGTGAGCACCTCCTCGGAGCCCCTGGTCGGATACAGGTCCTTCGCCGTGCGGGTGGATGCGTAGGTCATGGTGGTGCCTGCCTCTCCTCTCTGTTCTCTGCTCTTCGTACGGGTCCGCGACTCAGCCGTGGTCGGGCTCGGTGAGCAGCGGGTACACGCCGTTCTCGTCGTGGTCCTCCCGGCCGGTGACGGGCGGGTTGAAGACGCAGAGGCATCGGAACTCGTGCTTCACGCGCAGGGTGTGCCGCTCGTGGCCGTCCAGGAGGTACATGGTTCCCGGCGTGATCGTGTAGGTCAGGCCCGTCTCCTCGTCGGTGAGTTCGGCCTCCCCCTCCGTGCAGACCACGGCCTCCACGTGGTTCGCGTACCGCATGGACGTCTCGGTGCCGGCGTACAGGACGGTCTCGTGCAAGGAGAAGCCGACGCGTTCCTTGGCCAGGACGATGCGCTTGCTCTCCCAGGTGCCGGATGCCGCCCTGACGTGGCGGTCGGTGCCCTCGAGGTCCCGGAACGAGCGGACGATCATGGTGGTGCCCTTCGTGGTGTGCGGCGGGTGCCGGTCAGGCGGTTTCGCGGACGGAGCGGGCGAGGATGCCGAGGCCCTCGTCGAGTTCGTCGGCGGTGACGGTGAGCGGCGGGAGCAGCTTCACGACCTCGCCCTCGGGGCCCGAGGTCTCGATGAGGAGACCGTGCTCGAAAGCCCTCCGGCTCACCGCCGCCGCACGCTCCTTGTGGGCGAACTCGATGCCCCAGACCAGTCCGCGGCCGCGGTACGCGGCACCCAGCCGGGCGTGCTCGGCGCACAGTTCGCGCAGCGCGCCCTCGATGTGCCGGCCCTGGGCGAGGGTCCGCTCGCGCAGGACGCCGTCGGCCCAGTAGGTCTCCAGGGCGGCCGTCGCGGTGACGAAGGCCGGATTGTTGCCGCGGAAGGTGCCGTTGTGCTCGCCCGGCTCCCAGAGGTCCAGTTCGGGCTTGAACAGGCACAGGGACATGGGGAGTCCGTAGCCGCTGATGGACTTGGACAGCGTGACGATGTCGGGCGTGATGCCCGCCTCCTCGAAGGAGAAGAACTCGCCCGTCCGGCCGCAGCCCATCTGGATGTCGTCGACGATCAGCAGCATGTCGCGGCGCCGGCACAGGTCCGCGAGCGCGCGGAGCCATTCCGCGCGCGCCACGTTGATCCCGCCCTCGCCCTGGATCGTCTCGACGATGACCGCCGCCGGGTGGTTGAGGCCGGATCCCTGGTCCTCCAACAGGCGCTCGAACCAGAGGAAGTCGGGGACCCTGCCCCCGAGGTAGTTGTCGAAGGGCATCGGGGTGCCGTGGACCAGGGGGACGCCGGCGCCGGCCCGTTTGAAGGCGTTGCCCGTGACCGCGAGGGAGCCGAGCGACATGCCGTGGAAGGCGTTGGTGAAGGACACGACCGACTCGCGGCCCTTGGCCTTCCGCGCCAGCTTGAGCGCCGCTTCGACGGCGTTGGTCCCGGTGGGCCCCGGGAACATCACCTTGTAGTTCAGTGCGCGGGGTTCGAGGACGTGGGACCGGAAGGTCTCGAGGAAGGCCCGCTTGGCGGTCGTCGCCATGTCGAGCCCGTGCGTGATGCCGTCCCGCTCCAGGTAGTCGAGCAGGGCCCGCTTCAGGACGGGGTTGTTGTGCCCGTAGTTCAAGGACCCGGCGCCCGCGAAGAAGTCCAGGTAGCCGCTGCCGTGTTCGTCGTACAGCCGGCTTCCCGTGGCGCGCTCGAAGACGACGGGCCAGGCGCGGCAGTAGCTGCGCACCTCGGACTCCAGGGTCTCGAAGACGGACAGGACCGGCTCGGTCATGGTCAAGGGAACTCTCCAATGAGCGTGGGGGTGTTCGGTGCGGGTGGTTCGGTACGGGGCCTGCGGCGCGGGGTATGCGGCACGGGGGCGGGCATGCCCGGGCGTGCGGGCCGGCGTCAGAAGTGGAGCGGCCCGATGCGGTGCAGGACCTCCGGGGCGTACCCGCGGTCCGGGAACTCCTCCGGAGCGAACAGCACTTCGCGCGTGAGTGTGGCTCCGTGCCGTGTGGCGTACGAGGCGAACAGTCGCTCCGACGCGAGGTTGCCGGGGGAGATGGTGGTCTCCAGGGAGCTCAGTCCGTGTTCTGCCGCCACGCGGGCGGAGAGGCCGTCGAGCAGGGCCCGGGCGATCCCCAGGCCCCGGACGGACTCGTCGACGGCGATCTGCCAGACGAGCAGGGTGCCCGGGCTCTCGGGCCGCAGGTATCCGCTGACGAATCCGACGGCACGCCCGGACGCGTCGCGGGCCACCGCGGAGGTGCCGGCGAAGTCACGGCACCAGAGGAGATAGCTGTAGGCCGAGTTGAGGTCCAGCGTCCCGGAGTCGCGGGCGAGGCGCCACAGCAGGCGGCCGTCGCCCGGGCGGGGGCGGTCGATGCGCGTCGTCGGGGCGGACGGGCCGGTCCGGGTGGACGGGCTGGTCGGAGCGAACGGGGTGGACGGCGGGGTCTTCCGGTAATGGGCCAGTTCTGCATGAGCAGTCATGCGGGCCGAAGCTACCGAGGGTTGGCGCAGATTGCACGGACCTGAGGGGTTACGGGGAGGGCGCTGTCCGTGATAGATGGAAGCGCCTCCCCGGGGTCGTGAAAGTGCCGGCAATGCACCCGGTTTCCTCCGGAAAATGCCGACATTTCCACCCCACCCTCCGTTTTATAACGAGCGGATAACGTCTTTGCTCTGTCTCATATTTTCCACTTGAATGTGATGTCTTCTTCGGCGGACCGGGGTTTGGTTTGCGGCTGAGCGGTCAGAAGGTGACCGCGGTCAGGGTGAGGGTCTGTTCCGCCGAGGTGCGGGCGCCGCCGACCGGGCTGCCGCTGGTGTCGGTCCAGGCGCGGGTGGGGGTGGTCTCGGCGAGGCGGCCGGGCGTGTCCGAGAGGCCGATCACGAGTCCGCTGTAGCGGTTCACGAGCCGGTGGGTGCCGGTGGGCTTGCCGTCGGCCGTGGAGTTCGGGATGACGAACCACTGCTGCCCCACCGTGGGCCCGCTCTGCGGTGCCTTCGTCGCGGTGGGCCTGGCCGCCCAGGCGCGCCCCGCGTTCGCCTTGGCGTCGACGCCGAGGAGCTGCCGGGTGGAGGCGTTGGCGATGCGGTAGGAGCCGTCGCCGTTGGGGGTGAACACCCACCGACTGAGGGCCGACGCGCCGGCGGAGGGGAGGGACGTGGTCGCCGTACTGCCCTGGACCTGGGAGAGGTGGCGGCCGGTGCCACCGGCGATCGTGTAGGTCTTCCCCGGATCGATGACCGCGGCAGGAGCGTTCGTGTCGATCACGGTGTCGTAGTACTCGCCGTCGGCGCCCCCGGAGCAGAAGAACGAACAGTAGGACCGGAACTTCTTGCCGACGATGGTGGAGCCCGTCTTGTTCACCGCGTCCAGGACCCAGCGGTACCAGGAGCCGGTGCGGTACGCGCCGGAGTCGCCGGCGAGGCGCCACTGCTGGGTGGCGAGGTTGTCGGTGACGTAGAAGCGCTGTGGCTCGCTGCCGTCCTGGTTGACCGCCTCGGGCTGGCCCACGTACAGCCCCAGGTGGGCGTTGTAGGCGATGTTCATCGTCAACAGGTCCGACTTCGCCGGAAGTTCGCCCGCGGCCTGTTGTTCCTGGACGTTGCCGCGGTTCGACGGGTCGTAATCCTTCGCCACCGGGGTGTACCCGGTGGTGTGGGTGGCGTCGACGGGCTCCATGTTGCTCTCCAGGCCGCCCGCGCCGGGCTGGGACCACGAACCGTCGTACCACTTCCGCCACGAACCGGGCGCCATCTTCCCGGACATGGGGGCGCGGGCCACGTGCGCCCGGCTGCCCGCGGTCCACGAACCGCCGACGCCGCCCTTCGGGATGACGCGGGAGTTGTAGTAGACGTAGAAGTAGCCGGAGGCGGTGTCCACGAACAGGCGGGCATCGCCGTTCCCGTAGTGGTACGTCTCGTGCGGGAAGGCCGCGGTGTCGCCCCGCAGGGTGCTGTAGGGCGAGGTGAGCACGTGGTCCTTGATGGCCCACGTCCTGCCCTGGTCCTTGGACACGGCGTAGTCGATCGCGTCGTAGTGCAGGCCGTCGCCGAAGGGGCTCGGGGTGAACTCGTTGTGGACCAGCCCGTACCAGTCGCCGGTGTCGGGATCCACCCATACGCCCATCAGGTCGCAGTAGTTCTTCTGCGCGTAGTGGGAGGTGTCCGGGGCGTACGTGGCCTCGCGCCCGGTCGGGCTGTTGTTGCACCGCCATGTGGTGTCGTCGTTGCGGTCGTTGGCGTTCGCCGGGTCGACCGCCGTGCTCAGCGAGGCGGAGCGGGTGGCGGAGTCGAAGTCCTTGCCGGTGTAGAAGGTCCACTTGCGGGGATCGTTCGCCGCGTACAGGGCGTGGGCCGACTGGTAGTAGAACGCGCCGTTCTTGTCGATGTACGTGGCGGCGGGCGTGTCGTCGGGGTGGGTCCAGGAACCCTTGGCGCCGATGGAGACGGTGTACGTGGCTGTGGGGGACCGGCTCGACCGGACGGGCCCGGCCGACGCCGGAGCGGCGGCCAGGGTGCCGAACAGAACGGCGGCCGTGGCGGCCAGCGCGAAGGTGGTCCTCATCCCGGGAGGGGCTGACACGGGTACTCCTCTCTTGCCCGGGCCGTCCGCGGGGCGTGGGGGCGGACGAGGGGCCCGGGGGGGCGAGTGGTGCGTGGGGGTGTGCGCGCCTGCTCGCGACAGGGCGTCAATTAATTTGTATAGAAGCCGAATTAATAAACGGCTGTCAAGACTCGGCACCGAGATCGCCACCACCCCGCACCCGTCCCGCGCGAACACCGGCGCCGACGGGCGTTGTCAGTGCCCCGGGAGAAGATCCTTCCATGACGATCCTTTCCGCCGAAGAGGCGCCGTTCGGCCTGCTCAGCCGCCCCGACTACGCCGCCGCCCTGCAGCAGTTGCGCGAGGCGTCGCGGGCGTACTACGGGGGCGAGAGCGGCCTGCTCGACGACGCGGCGTACGACCGCCTGCGGCAGTCCGTGCTCGCCTGGGAGGCGGAGCACCCGGACGAGGTCGCCCCGGATTCCCCGACCGGCCTGGTCGGGGACGGGGCCGCCCCCGTCGGCGACATGGCGCACACCACCCGGCTGCTCAGCCTCGACAACGTCTTCGACCCGGACGGCCTGGTCGCCTGGGGATCATCCCTCCAGCGCCGCCTGGGCCACGAGCCCGCGGGCGGCTTCACCGTCGAGCCGAAGATGGACGGCGCGGCCGTGGCCGCTCGGTACCGCGACGGGCGCCTGGAGCAGATCATCACCCGCGGCGACGGTACGCACGGTGAGGACGTCAGCCACGTCATCGGCACCATAGAAGGCCTGCCCGAGCGGCTGCCGCTCCCCGCCACCTTCGAGGTGCGCGGCGAAGTCCTCTTCACCCAGCAGCAGTTCGAGACCGCGAACGAGGTCCGCACCGCCCATGGCGCGCAGGTCTTCGTGAACCCGCGCAACGGCACCGCCGGCACCCTGCGGGCGAAGGACCGGCCCTACCGGCTGGAGATGACGTTCTGGGCGTACGGAGCGGTCGAGCTCGACGGCGTCGCCCTCGCACCCTCCGGAGCCACGCACGCCGAAACCCTGGCCGTCGTGGCCCGCGCGGGCGTGGCGACCACGGCCGACACGCCCGCCGGCCTGCACGTGGTCGCCACCCTCGCCGAGGCGCAGCAGAAGGTCGACGAGATCGCCGCGCTGCGCCCCGGACTGCCGTTCGGCATCGACGGGGTCGTGATCAAGGCGAACGACGCGGCCGAGCAGGGCGCGGCCGGCTTCGGGAGCAGGTTCCCGCACTGGGCGATCGCCTTCAAACTGCCGGCCGTCGAGCGGCAGACCGTGCTCAGGGACGTGGTCTGGGAAGTGGGCCGTACGGGCGTACTCGCCCCGACGGCCGTCCTCGACCCGGTGGACCTCGACGGATCCACGGTCACGCGGGCCACCCTCCACAACCCCGCCGACATCCGCCGCCGCGACCTCCACCTCGGGGACACCGTGACGGTGTACAAGGCGGGCGACATCATCCCGCGCGTCCAGGCCGCCGTCACGAGCCTGCGCCCGGACGCCGCGCGCGAGGTGCCCCTGCCCACGGTCTGTCCGCAGTGCGGCGGAGGGATCAACAAGGACCAGGAGCGCTGGCGCTGCGCGAAGGGCACGGCGTGCGCGCTGCCCGCGCTCATCGAGTACGCAGCCGGTCGCGACATGCTCGACATCGACGGCCTGGGCAAGACGTACGTCAGGGCCCTGATCGAGTCGGGCGACGTCACCGACGTCGCCGACCTGTTCACCCTCACCGAGGAGCAGCTCACCGCCGCTTCCGGGAGCGCCAAACGGGGGGCGAAGCTGGCCGAACAGATCGCGGCCGCCAAGTCCAGGCCGCTCAGCCGCATCTTCTGCTCGCTGGGCGTCCTCGGCACCGGGCGCAGCATGTCCCGTCGCATCGCCGCGTACTTCGGCACCATGGACGCCATCCGCCGGGCCGACGCCGAACGGATGCAGGAGGTCGACGGCATCGGCGGGGAGAAGGCTCCGGTCATCGTCGAACAGGTCGCCTCCCTGGCTGCGGTCATCGACAAGCTGGTGGCGGCCGGGGTCAACATGCGGGAGCCGCAGCAGCCGCAAGCCACGCGCGAGGGCCCGCTGGCCGGCCGGACCGTCGTGGTCACCGGCAAGATGAGCGGCCCGCTGGCCGGCGCCGGCCGCTCCGAGGTGAACGCGCTGATCGAGAAGGCCGGCGGCACGGCGGGCAGCGCCGTCAACTCCAAGACCACCCACCTGGTCTGCGCTCCGTCCGCGAGCGGGAAGCCGAGCTCCAAGGCCGTCAAGGCCACGGAGCTGGGCGTCACGGTCCTCACCCCGGAGGCCTTCGCGGAACTCGTGGCCGACTACATGGCCGACAGCTGAGAGCGGAGAAGGTCTAGGGGAAGGCCTGGAGGGGCGCCGCCTTAAGGGTCCATTAAGGCGGCGCTGCGCATGCTCGGTGCCTCTTTGCACCGGCATCGCTGCACGTGAGCGCGCCGGTCGAGCCTTCGCCTCCGACCGATCCAGGACCTCCCCCCATGATTCGCTCGCTCAAGCGCCGCGCGTACGGCACCTCCTCCCGGCGGGCCGCCACCGCGGCGGCCGCGCTGGTGCTGGCCGCCCTCACCGGCTGCTCCTCCCTCAACGGGGTCGTCTCGCCGGCCGCCGTCCGCACCGCGGCGGCCCACTCCGCCGGCAAACCGGCCTCCGGAGCGGTGGACTGCACCGTCGCCAAGTGCGTGGCCCTCACCTTCGACGGCGGGCCGAGCAAGCCGACGCCCGACCTCCTCGACGTCCTGAAGCGGGAGCACGTGCCGGCGACGTTCTTCCTCCAGGGGAAGGGGCACACCGACACCTATCCCGACACCGTCCGCCGCATGGCCGACGAGGGCCACGAAATAGCGAACCACACCTGGTCGCACGAGAACCTCACCGAACTCACCCCGGATGGCATACGCGCCGAAATCGAGCCCGTGCAGCAGGACATAGAGAAGGCGACCGGGCGCGCCCCCACGCTCATGCGACCCCCGGGCGGCGCCACCAACGACGAGGTGTCGAAGGTGATGAAGGAGCTCGGGCTCGCCCAGATCCTGTGGAGCGTGACCGCGAAGGACTTCCAGACCACCGACACCGAACTGATCAAGAAGCGGGTCCTCGAGCAGACGGAACGCGACGGAATCATCCTGCTCCATGAGCGGTACGCCGGAACGATCCCCGCCGTCCCCGGCATCATCGCCGAACTCCATCACCGCGGGTACACCTTCGTGACGGTCTCCCAACTCCTCGCACCGGCCCACCCCGCACCCGGCAAGGTCTACCGGCCCTGACCCGCGCTTCCCTCCCGGTCGCCCCGCTACCGGGGCAGTCGCAGGAGGAACGCCGTTCCCCGGTCGCCCGGGGCGACGGCGAGGGTTCCCCGGTGGTGGCGGGCCAGGTCCCGGGCGATGGCGAGGCCGAGGCCGCTGCCGCCGGTGTCACGGGTGCGTGCTTCGTCCAGGCGCGTGAAGCGGTCGAAGACCCGTTCGCGGTCGGCTTCGGGGATCGGGGCGCCGTCGTTGTGGACGGTGCACTCCACCCATCCGGGGCGTGCGGCGAGCGTCACGGTGATCCGGGTGTCCGCGTGCCGGGCCGCGTTGTCCAGGAGGTTGCGCAGCAGGCGCCGCAGCTGGTCGCGATCGCCGAGCAGGACGACGGGCTCGGCGGGAGCCTCGAGGGTGAGGTCCGCGGGGGCTCCGGGCCGGGTGTGGGGCAGTTCGATGAGGAGTTCCCGGACGAGCTCGGTGAAGTCCACCGGTGCCCGGTCCGGCCCTGCTGCGGGGGTGTTGTCCAGTCGGGCGAGGGTCAGCAGGTCGTCGACGAGGTACTGCAGTCTCGTCGTGGCCCGAAGGGCGTCGTTCAGGGCGGCGGGCCGCTCGGGACGGGCCACGGCGACCTCGAGTACGGTCCGCAGGCCCGTGACCGGGCTGCGCAGTTCGTGGGCCGCGTCGGCGATGAAACGGTGCTGGCGGCGGGCGTGGGCGTCGAGGACGTCGAGGGTGTGGTTGGTGGTGCGGGCGAGCCGGGTGATCTCGTCCTCGGCCGCGGGGACGGGGACGCGGGTGCCGGAGCCCGGCTGGTCGACCGTGGCGAGGCGGCTGCGGATGGCCTCGACCGGCCGCAGGGCCCGGGTGGTCGCCACCCAGGCGGAGAGGGCGACGACCAGCGCGGCCAGCGGAACCGCGCCGGCCAGGGCCGGGACAAGGGCGTCGGCGGCCAGGGTCGCCTCGGACGGGGTGAGGGCGACGTAGACGGTGTAGCGCCCGGCCGGAGGCGCCGACGGACTGGGTGCGGCGGGGGACTGGACGTCGATGCTCGTACCGGCCATGTCGACGCTCTGCCCGGCCAGGGCCGCCGCCTGGGAGAGGCAGCCGGGGACGGTCTGCCCGGTGGAGGTGCGGACGGGGTCCGCCCGGCAGCCGGGGGCCGGGTCGCCGAAGCGGACCGTGCGGACGGTCGCCCATGCGGGCCGCGCCGACGCGGGCGCGGGCGGGAGCTCCTTCACGGCCTCGGGGAACGCCTGGGGGAGCCACGAAGCGAAGGGGCCGTCCGGTCCGATGATCAGTACCGGTGATCCGGCGAGGATGTCGCCGGTGGCCTCCCTGTCCCTGGCCTGGACACCGGCGAACTCCAGCGCGACGGCGCGGGACTGGGCCAGGGCGCGGCCCCGCGCGGCGTCCATCTCGGTGGAGTGCACGACGTGGTGCAGCCACCAGGCGCCGGCGCCGGCGAGGACCAGGGCGGCGGTACCCGCGGCAAGGGCCGTACGCGCCCGGGTGGGCAGGCGCAGCCACCAAGCGGACGGGCGGCCGGACTTCCGGGCGGGGGCCCGGTCCACGGGCTCAGGCATGCGTGTCGTCCAGCCGGTAGCCGCGTCCCCTGACGGTCACGATGCTCCGGGTGCCGTAGGGCTGGTCGATCTTGCGGCGCAGAAGGCTGATGTAGACCTCCACGATGCTCGCCGAGCCCCGGTAGGCGATGTCCCACGCCTCGCCGAGGATGGTCTCCTTCGACAGCACCCGGCCCGGCTCGCCCATCAGGCACTCCAGTACCGCGAACTCCTGGCCGGTGACCTCGATGCGCTCGCCGCCGCGCCCACAGGTCCGCGCCTGCGGGTCGAGCCACAGGTCGCCGGCCCGCAGCACGTCCTCGGCTCCGGATCCCGCGGCCTCGCGGGCGCTGCGGCGGATCAGTGCGCGCAGGTGCGCCGTGAGGACGAGCAGGGAGAACGGCTTCGTCAGGTAGTCGTCCGCACCGATGTCCAGGCCGTGTGCCTCGTCGAGCTCTCCGTCCCTGGCGGTCAGCATCAGCACCGGGGTGTCGACGCCCAGCGCCCTGAGCCGCCCGCACACGGCGAATCCGTTCAAGGAGGGCAGCATGACGTCCAGGACGATCGCGGCGAACCGGCCCGTGGCACCGAGCTCCACCGCGGCCAGGCCGTCGGACGCGAGGGTGACCGCGTACCCCTCGCCCTCCAGGCCCTCCCGCACCGCGGCCGCGATGACCGGATCGTCCTCAACCAGCAGAATGTCCACGATGTCAGCATGCCATCCAGGAGCTCCTGCCCCGTGCGAACGGGCCTTCAGGAACGGTTAAGCATGATCTGCGCACAGTGGGGCACGACCGGCAGTACGGCCGCCCCCGGCCTCCGTCACCGAAAGGCGCGGCGCCGCATGCGCATTTCCTTCCTGCTCCACAACGCCTACGGCATCGGCGGCACGATCAGGTCGACCTTCAACCTGGCCGCGGCGCTGGCGGAACACCACGACGTGGAGATCGTCTCGGTTCTTCGCAACCGTGGCGTCCCGGTCATGGGCACGCCTCCCCGGGTGAGCCTGACGCCGCTGGTCGATCTGCGCCCGGACTCCCCGGACTACGACGGTGACGACCCGCGGCACGCGCTGCCCGCCGGGGTCTTCCCCCGCGCGGACGGCCGGCACGGGCAGTACAGCCGGCTCACCGACGAGCGCATCGGACGGTACCTGTCGACCCTGGACGCCGATGTGATCGTGGGGACCAGGCCGGGCCTGAACGTGCACATCGCCCGACAGGCGCACCGCGCCGCCGTCCGCGTGGGCCAGGAACACCTCGCGCTCTCGAACCACGGGTTCCGCGTGCGCCACGAGATACGCCACCGCTATCCGCTCCTCGACGCCCTCACCACCGTCACCGAGGCCGACGCGGACGCCTACCGGCGGTTCGGCCCGCCTGCGATGAGGGTGGAGGCCATACCGAACAGCGTTCCCGCCGCCTCCGTGGAACCGTCCGACGGCACCGGCAAAGTGGTCGTGGCGGCGGGCCGGCTCACTCCGGCGAAACGCTACGACCTGCTCGTACGGGCCTTCGCGCAGGTCGTCGCCGACCATCCGGACTGGGAGCTGCGCATCTTCGGCAGCGGCGACGCCACCGGCAACGAGAGGGCCGGGCTGTCCGCCCTGATCGGAGAGCTCGGCCTGAGCGGCCGGGCCCGTCTCATGGGCAACGCACACCCGTTGGACCGGGAGTGGGCCAAGGGATCCATCGCCGTTTCCACCTCCGACCGGGAGTCGTTCGGCATGACCCTCGTCGAGGCGATGCGCTGTGGCCTCCCCGTCGTCTCCACGGACTGCCCGGTCGGACCGCGCGAGATCATCGAAGACGCGGTCGACGGACGCCTCGTCCGCCCCGGCGACACCGACGGCATCGCCGCCGCGCTGATCGAGCTGATGGCCGATGACGGGCTGCGGCGGCGCATGGGCGGAGCAGCGCTGAGGAACTCGGCCCGCTTCGATCCGGCGTACATCGCCGAACGGCACCTCGACCTCTACCGGGAGCTGCTGCGGCGCGGTCCCGGCCGGCGCACGCTCGGCCCCGCACGGGAGGCCGCGCACCGCGCGCGGGTCGGCACGATCGACGCGGCACACGCCCTGCGCGCCACGGCCCGCGGAGCCCTCGCGCGTGCAGATGGTGGGGGTGGAGGCGGACGCCGCGTCACCGGGTGAGTGCGGGATTCGACATTCCGGCGATGCCGGCGACCGGGCGGACCGGGCATGATCCTTTGTCGAAGACCCTTCACGACGACGAAAGTGCGCATCATGCAGACCACCATCACCGTCCGGGAAGTCCGTGACGCCGACTTCCCGCAGTGGCGCGCCCTGTACCGCGGCTACGCGGACTTCTACCGGGTCGAGCAGACCGAGGAGGCCGCCGAGCGCGTGTGGGGGTGGGTGAACGACCCCGCCCACGAGGTGAGCGCCCTCGTCGCCGAGGACGGGGACGGCCGGCTGATCGGCCTGGCGCACTACCGTCCGTTCGCCCGTCCCCTGTCGGCCACCACCGGCGGGTACCTGGACGACCTGTTCGTCGACCCCGCCCACCGGGGTTCCGGCGCCGCCGATCACCTGCTCGGGGCCTTGCGGGAGATCGCGGCCGAGCGCGGCTGGAGCGTGGTCCGCTGGATCACGGCCGACGACAACCACCGCGCCCGGGCCAAGTACGACCAGCTGGCCACTCGTACGATGTGGGTCACCTACGACATGGCGCCATCCGACTGATCGAACGCAGCGCCCCGCGGCCCGGGGACCTCGGCAGCGGGGCGCTCGTGCGGGCGCCCCACTGCCGGGCCGGTCGGTTCGCGGGGCGAGCCGTCAGCTTCCGCTCGACACGTTGCCCGACAGGACCGGGATGTTGTCCAGGATGTGGGAGAGCGCCTCGTCGCCCTTGGCCTGGGTGGAGTTCTCGGTGCACTGCTGGTTCTGCGGGTTGGAGAGGACGTTGACGTCCTGGACGCCCACGTTCGCGAGAATGGCGAGGAGCGACTGCGCGTTGACCTTGACCGGCAGGCCGATGCAGGGCTTGTTCGCGGTGCCCTGGATCACGGAGAGCTGCGGGCTCTGGGCGCCGTGCGTCTTCTGGTTGCCGTACGCCTGCACGGCACCGTTGCCGTTGACGGTGTTGATCCCGTTGTCGTTGCCGATGGCCATGGCCGGAGCGGCCATGGCGCCGCCGGCGCCGATCGCGGCAGCAGTGGTGACAGCGGTGACCATCATCTTCTTCAGCATTGCCTGGTAATCCTTCACTGAGCGGGGTAGTACCCGTCGATTGGTTCGCCCTGGCAACGGCTGTGAGCGGCACACGTGGCGGCATGTCACCCGTTTGCAGGACGGGCCGGCTCAGAACCGGCAGCTCGCCGCCGTCGGGGCGCCGGTGAGACGGGCGTCCATCCAGGCGATCGCATCGTCCAGCGGGCCGTCGCCGATGGTGTGGCCCTGATCGGGGTAGTACGTGAACTCCAAGTCGACGCCCTTGTCGCACAGTTCCCGGGCGAGCGTCTGGTTGAGGTTGCTCAGCACGTCGTTGCCGCCCTGCGGCAACAGCACCGGGACCTTGATGGTGGCCTCGCTCGCGGCGCTGGCCTTCAGCGCGGCGTTGAGGGGTGCCAGATCGGCGCCCGGCCGCAGGATGTCGGAGGCGGGCGGCAGATCGGGGTCGGCGGCCATGCAGGGCTGGGTCCAGATGCGGTCCGCGGCCGCCATGCCTGCGGGGGTGAGCAGCTCGGCGGGTTTTACCGCCGGGTCGGCCGCGGCGGCCCCGTTGACGAGCAGCAGCAGGACCCCGGTGTAGGCGGTGGCCGTCGCGTCCTGCTGGGCGAACAGGGCGGGCATCCACTCGAATCCGACCGCCGGCGCGTTGGCGACGACGCCCTTGAGGTCGACGTCGGGGGCGTACGCGGCGGCGTGGTGCGCGCTCCACAGGGCCGCGTGGCCGCCCTGCGATCCGCCGTAGACGAGCGTGGTCGCGGACGACCCCGGGTCGATCCCGCGGGCGGCGCGGACGATGTCGAGGGTGGCGTACGCCGCGGACTCGCCGTTGAGGTACGGGTGTCTGACCCCGGTCACGCCCAGGCCGATGTAGTCCGGCTGTACGACGACGAACCCGCGCGCGAGCAGCTTTCCGACCGGGCTCGTGTCCTGCAGCCCGGCGAAGGCCGGGATGCGGGACGGGGCGCACGCCGAACCGATGCCCATGGTGCCGTGGTCCACGGCGGCGACGGGCCGCCCGCCGGAGGGCGCGGGCCCGTCCGGAACGGTCACCAGCCCGCTCGCGGCCACCGGCTTGCCGTCCGTGCCGGTGCTCAGGTACATCACCAGGACGGTGTGCGACGGCAGCGTCAGTGCCGACTCCGGCGACGTGTAGGGGCGTTGGCGGATCACCGTGCCGGGCTTGCCCGGGGGCAGCGGGTTCGGCGGGTCGTAGAACGCGTCGCCCTCGGGTACCGGCGCGGACGAGGTCCGCCCTTCCGGGCCCCGCCCCTGCGCACTGCGGTCGTCCCCGCCGCTGGTGCAGCCCGAAAGCGTCAGCGCCGCGGCGATCGCACCGACGACGGCCCAACGGGCCGCTCTGCCGGGGAGGTTGTGGCTCTGTCCGTGCGACAAGGAGGAACTCCTCTGCGTACGCGGCTGCCGTGCGGCGCCGCCGGATGGAGGCTCTGACCCGGGCGGGGAGGAGCTCGGAGGGGCGGGGTCGGATGGTGGCGCCGCGCGTCAGGAGTGCGGCGGACCGTGTCCCTCGTCGGCCGGCGCCCCGGGAGGCGGGAGTGCCCCGGCGGGCGGGAGCGCCTCGGGAAGCGGGAGCGCCCCGGAAGGCGGGACGACGTCCACGACCAGGGCGACGATGGTGTCGATGACGCCCCCCATGTCCACGCCGGGGTCGAGCAGCCACTGGTGCTGGATGCCGTCGGCGGCGGCCAGCGCGAGCCGGGCGATCGCTTCGGGGGCGATGTCGGGGCGGATGCGTCCCTCGCGCTGCAGTGCGGCGAGGCCGTCGCGCAGGGCGACGAGGAGGTCGCCGTTGCGCACCTCGAAGAAGTCGCGCGCCGGGTGGCAGGGGAAACCGGACGCGGCCGCCATGCTCACGTACAAGCGCACCAGACCGGCCACGTCGCCGCTGCGGCGCAGGGTGGCCGCCATCGGCGAGATCGGGTCCGGGCAGGGCTCCCGGGCCGCCCGTTCCCTGGCGAGCCGGTCGCGCTCGGCAAGGACCCGGATCAACAAGCCCTCGCGGGAGCCGAAGTAGCGCAGGACGCCGGCTTGGGACAGGCCCACGCGGTCGGCGATCTCCTTGATCAGCGCGCCCTTCTCGCCGATCATCGCGAAGACCTCCAGCGCCACCGTCAGGATCTCGTCGCGCCGCAGGACCCCCTTCGCGTAACTGCCGCGCGGTGTACGGATGTTGTCGAGCCGTGCGGCGCGCTCCGGGTCCATGCGCGAAACGCTAGTCGAGTTCACTTTTGGCGTCTACGCCGCACGGCGGCCCGGGGCCCCCCCGGGGGGGGGGGGGGAAGGGCGCCACACCAAGGGGGAAAGAGCAAAGGGGGAAAAAAAGAGAACTG
>NZ_JBHUBS010000002.1:794961-815582 GCF_042788835.1 Streptomyces sp. NPDC056883
TTCACTCTTCTCCCTCTTCTTTCCTCTCCTCCACTCCCTTTTCCTTTGTTTTTTTTTTCCCCCCCCCCCCCCCACCCCCCCCCCCCCCCCCCCTTCCCCCCCCCCCCCCCCCCCGCCGCGCGAGGGGCGCAGGATCAGGAGGCGAAGCAGAGGGACTGGCCGGTGCCGAACCCGTAGCAGTCGATGCGTCGCGAAGCCGTCGCCGTCAGGCCGGAGTTGTCCGTCACCGTCAGCTCGGCGGTGTAGCTGCGCTGCCCGGCCGGGTAGCGGTGGGCGACGGTGACGCCGGCACCCGTGGCGGCATCGCCGAACTTCCACTTGTACGAGGCGATCGAGCCGTCGGAGTCCTTGGAGGCCGAGGCGTCGAAGGTGCAGTCCTGGTACCAGCAGGACACCGAGAACGCGGCGGTCGGCGGGGTGCCCGTCGGCGGCTGCGTCGTCCCGGCGGTGACCGGCTTGGTGACGGTGGCGGTGCGGCCCGAGTCGTCGGTGACGGTCAGCTTGACCGAGTAGGTCCCGGCGGCGGAGTACTCGTGGGACGGCTTGACGCCCTCACCCTTCGCACCGTCCCCGAACTCCCAGGCGTACGAGGCGATCGAGCCGTCCGGGTCCTTGGACGCCGAGGCGTCGAAGGCGCAGGAGGCGGCCGACGTCGAGCACTGGGCGGCGAAGTCCGCGACCGGCTCACCGGGCTGGCCGGGAGCGCCGAGCTTGGTCACGTTCAGGAACTTGTTGGGCGAGCCCGAACCGGCCCCGGTCACCACACCCGACTGCGCGTTGTCCACCAGTGCGTCGCGCACCTGCTGCGGAGTGGCGTCGGGGTGCGCCGAGAGGTAGAGCGCCGCCGCTCCCGCCGTGTGCGGAGTGGCCATCGAGGTGCCGCTCATCGTCTGCGTGCCGCCGCCCATCTTGGTGGAGACGATGGAGCCGCCGGGAGCGAACAGGTCCAGGCAGGAACCATAGTTGGAGAAGCTGGAGCGGGCGTCGTTGCCGTCCGTGGAGCCGAGGGTGATGGCCGCGGGCAGACGCGCCGGGCTGGTGTTGCACGCGTCCTTGCTGTCGTTGCCCGCCGCGACGGCCACCGGTACGCCCGCGTTGATGACCCCGGCCACGGCGTCGTCGAGCGCACGGTCGGCGCTGCCGCCCAGGGACATGTTGACGACGGCCGGCTTCTTGGCGTTCTTCGCGATCCAGTCCATCCCGGCCGCGATCTGCTCCGTGGAACCGGAACCCTGGCAGTCGAGCACGCGCACCCCGACCAGCTTGACGTTCTTCGCGACGCCGTACGCGCCGCCGCCCACGGTCCCCGCGACGTGCGTGCCGTGACCGTGGCAGTCGGCGGAGTCCGCGTCGTTGTCGATGAAGTCGTAGCCCGAGGAGGCGCGGGAGCCGAAGTCCGCGTGCTGCCGGTACAGGCCGGTGTCCGCGATGTACGCGGTCACCCCGCCGCCGTCGTTCGGGTAGGCGTAGGAACCGTCCTTCGCCCCGTCGATGCGGTCGATGCCCCAGGACGGCGGGTTGGGCTGGGTCCCGGACACGCGGAAGACGGTGTCGGCCTGGACGTAGCGGACGCCCGGGGCGGCCGCGAGGCGGCGGGCCTGCTCCGGGGTCGCCTTCACGGAGAACCCCTTGAGGGCGGCCGTGTACAGCTGACGGACCGCCCCTCCGTGGCGGTCCGTCAGCGTCTTCGCCTCCCCGGCGGTCTCGGCCGTGGCGGCGGCGCGCAGGGAGGGCGCCCCGTCGAGGACGACGAGGTACCGGCCGCTCACCGTGTCCGCCGCGCCCTCGCCGAGGACCCTGCCCTCCGCGGGTCCGGCGTGGGCCTGGGTGGCGGCGCCGAACAGGCCGAGGACGGTCGCGGTGGCGGCACCGAGACATATGGCCCCGAGCCGGGTGCTTCTTGCCGCACGCTGTGCACGCATCCAACTGCTCCTACTGATCGGGTTCCTGGACGCCCCGGCGTGGGGGCCGGGGCACGGGGATCACCCTCGTGACACCCGGGGGAGCGCGGCAATCCGTACCCGGGTCCGTAGGAGTACCTATTCGCAGCCCTCGCGCGCGTCCCGGCAGCTACGGAGTACGTACCTCCGTCCGGCTGCTGACCTTCAGCTTCCGCAGTACTTTCGCCACGTGCTGCTCCACCGTGCGCGGCGAGAGGAACAGCAGCTCGGCGATCTCCCGGTTGGTCCGGCCCGAGGCCACCAGCCGGGCCACGTCCGCCTCGCGCGGCGACAGTCCCTCGCCGTACCCGCCCCGGCTGCCCCGGCCGCGCCCGGGCGCCGTCGCGTGCCCGCTCCCGCGCAGCGCCCGCCGGCACCGGGCCGCCTCCCATGCGGCCCCGATGCGTTCGAACTCGACGGCCAGGAGCGCCAGTTCGCTTGCATCCGGTACGCATTCCAGGGCTGCCTGCACGGCCTGGGCCGCGCTGTGCGGCCGGCGCAGCGCGGCGAACGCGGCCGCCGCCCGGCGGTAGTGCGCCGACGCCTCCTTCGGCTGCCCGGCGGACCGGGCCACGGCCGCCCGGCACAGCGGCAGCGCCGCCAGGGCCAAGGGATGGTCCCGCCCGGCGATGGCCTCCGCGTACTCGCCGGTCAGCCGCCCCGCGTCGGTCAACCGGCCGGCCCGTACGTACGCGTCCGCTCCGGCCGCCGCAAGGTCGGCGGCCCAGCCCCAGAGCCCCTTGTGCCGGACGCGCGCCAGTCCCCGGTCGGCCTCGGCGCAGGCCTCGGCGGCCCGGCCCCGCGCGAGGTGGATGCGTACCGCCGCGGCGCCCGCGGCGGCCAGGACGGGCGAGGCCGCGTTCTCCGGATCTCCCAGGGCGGCCGCCGCGAGGTGCTCCCCGGCCTCCTCCCACTCCCCGTGCGCGGCGCCGAGGAGCCCCAGTACGAGGCGCGCCTCCGACTCGATCCCGGAAGCGCCCTGGGCCGCCTCCCACACCTGCCGGGCCCGCTCGCCGAGCCCCTCCCAGCGCCCTTGGCTCCACTCCAGGCGCAGCACGGTGGCGTCGATGATCCCGCGCAGGTACGGGGCTCCGCACGCGGCGGCCATGCGGTCGCCCTCCCGGTGGAACAGCTCGGCCTCCGGGTCCTTGCCCAGCCAGGCCGCGGCGTCCGCGAGGTTCCCGCACATCCGCGCGAGCTCCAGGCGCCCCGCACGGTCCGCCGCGCCGGCGGCGAGCAGGGCCTCCGCCTCGCCGCGGACCGCCCCCTCGCCGAGGGACATCCGCAGCACGAGGTGGTTGCCGCGCACCGCGAGCCGCAGGGCCTCGTCCCCGTGCGAGGCGGCGATCCGCTCGGCGCGGGCGATCCACTCCAGGTGGACCGGGTACGGGTCCCCGCCCCAGGTCGGCATGGCGAGCCCGGCCATGCCCCGGGCGGCGCGCGCGGGCCGTTCGCGGAGCTCGGCGACGGCGCGGGCGGTGTCCAGCCGGCCCTGGCGGTGGTCGCCGGCCTGGTTGTTCAGCAGCAGCCCGAGATTCAGCCGGATGTCCCCGCGCACCGCGTCGGGCAGCGCCGCGCCGTCGTCGACCACCCGGCGCAGCAGCCGGGCGGTGCGCCGGTGGGTGAGCCCGATCGTGGCCGCACGGCTGAGCCGCAGGGCGAGCCGGGCGCAGTCCTCGGCAGGCAGTGCGGGGTCGTCGAGGAGTCCTTCGAGGAGTTCCACGGCGAGCGCCGTGTCCCCGATCTCCCGGGCGTGCTCGGCGGCGTCCTCCGCGTAGCGGCGCCACTCCTCCACGGCCCCGGCCTGCCGGGCGTGGAAGGCCAGCCGTACGAGCGGGGGTGCGGGCAGCGCGGACAGTGCGGTGACGGCCCGCAGGTGCAGGCGCCGTCGCTCCGGACCCAGCAGGGCCTCGTAGACGGCCTGTTGGGCCAGTCCGTGCCGGAATCCGTACCGGTCCTCGCCCCAGTCGTGGAGCACCCCGGCCCGCAGCGCGGCGCCCACGGCCTCGGCCCCGGCCTCCTCGTCGAGCCCCGCCACCGCGGTGACCAGGGCTTCCTGCGCGGGATCGCGGAGCACCGCGGCCGCGTGGACGACGGCGAGGGCGGGCGCGTCCAGACCGGCGGTCCGGTCGGCCATCGCCTCCTGGAGCAGGGCGGGCACGGCCGTGGGAGCGCCCGGCCCGCGGACGAACTCCTCCAGCACGAAGGGGATCCCGGCGGTCCGCTCGTGCAACTCACCGGCCAGCCGGGCGGATACGGGTCCACCGGTGAGCGCGGCGGCCAGGATGCGCACCTCGCCCGCGTCGAGCGCCTCCAGCCGCATCAGCAGCGACTCGTGACCGGCCGTCCGCCGGTAGGCGCGCCCCAGGGGCAACCCGGGGGCGGGCAGGTCCTCCCGACGGTACGTCAGCACGACGGCGAGCCCCGGCGGCGGATCCTCGATCAGGAACCGGATCAGGTCGCGGGTGCCGTCGTCGGCCCAGTGGAGGTCCTCCACGACGAGCACGGCCGGACACACGGCGGTCAGGAGCGCACCCACAGCCCGGAAGATCCGGTGCGTGGCGGCGGCCGGGTCGTGCAGCGGCTCGCAGGGCGGGGGAAGCCGCTCGGCGAGCTCGGGCAAGTACGGACGCAGCGCCCCGCACAACGGGCTGAGCCCCGCCGGGACGGCGTGCGCGAGGGTGCGCAGCACGTCGAACAGCGGCCCGTACGGGAACGGTTCGCGCAGCGGCGGACAGCTCCCGGACAGCACCCGCGCACCACGGTCCGGCCGCCGCGCGAGCACCTCGCGCACGAGCCGCGTCTTGCCGATCCCGGCCTCGCCCTCGATCAGCACCACGGCGGGCGGCCGGGCCAGCGCGGAACGCATCGCCCGAATCTCCGCATCCCGTCCGACCAGCACCGATGCGCCCATCCCCGCCGTCATGCGGGTGGAGTCTACGCAGCACCACAGGCCCCCGGTAGGGGTCCCGGCCCCGCCGGGGCCGGGCGACGGCGCCCCATGTCACCGGCACGCGTGGGGCGTCATTGTTCCTGGGGCGGTTTGCCCTCCGCCGCGGAGACTTCCACGAACTCCACCTGGCCCTTGGCGTTGAGGCGCAGGACGGGGACGGCCTTGTTGCGCGGATTGCCGTTGTTCTGGAAGGAGATGAACCCGCTGGCCCCGGCCACCTGCTGGGTGCCGTCCATCTGGTGGAACATCCGGGCCACGGCGTCGCCGGCGACCTCGCCCTGCCAGCGGGCGGCCATCTGGATGCCGTGGGCCGCCGCGAGGACCGCGTCGTGGCCCATCAGGGCCCCGCCGTCCTCGCGGGGGTCGTGCGGGAACCACTGGTCCATCAGTCCGCCCGGCTGGAAGTTCTTCGCGGAGGGCGCGGACACCGCCTGCGGCGCCGCACGGTACATGTCGGGGTGGGCGAGGCCGGTGTACAGCACCTCGATGCCCGTCTCGGCGGCGCGGGCGAGCTGCTCCGGGCTCAAGTTGGTCGTGTCGTCCCCGGTGAACACGGTGAACTTCTGGTCGGTGCAGCTGCGGTTGGCGAGCGCGTCGAGGAAACGGGTGAGGTGCAGGCCGCGGCCCGCGAAGTAGACGAGTTGCGGGCGCTGCTGGCACAACTGGCCGGGCATGTACCGCAGTTCGTTCTGCCAGGCACTGCTGACGGAGGAGTCGTAGGTCATGCGCTCGGCGACGAGCTTGTGCGGGCCGCCGTCCTGGAACGCCTTGGTGAAGGCGTCGCCGAGGGTGGAGGAGTAGAGGTCTCCCTGCGCCACGTCCTGGATGACGACACCGGTGGTGACCCCGCGCCGCTTGAGGTAGCCGGCGCCCGCGAACGCCTCGTCCTCGTTGGTCGGGGCGATCCGGACGAAGCCGTTGATGTCCTGGATGGTCGAGGCGGTCATGGTCGCGCCGACCATGGCGATCCCGTTCTCGGAGAAGCGCCGTATCGCGGCGAGGTTCTCCTCGGTGCTGGGTCCGAGACCGGCCACCGCGACGAGCCGGTCCGGGGCGTCCTTGCGGGCGATCAGTTCGTCGACGGTGTGCTTCCACTGCCTGGACTTGCTGCCCGGGTTGGCTATCAGCAACCGGATCTTGGGAGTGGCGGCCAGATCGCCCTGGTTGTGCCGGTACTGGGCGAGGTAGGCGCCCTGGAGTTCGTGCCGGACACCCTCGGCGGAATTGCTGTCGGAGGCGGTGGTGGTGAACGAGGTGTAGTACGCGACGCTGACGTACGGCTCCTTGGCCGCGTTGGCCACGACCCGGCGGTTCTCCTCCTCGATCTTCGCGCTGACGGCGTCGAGGTGCGGTGCGAAGACGTAGGAGCCGTCGCTCACCCCGACGCACTCGTCGGCCGGTCCCTGTTCGACGACCCCGTCGGCGCACCTGGCCTGGCGTTCCTGGAACCAGCCCACGCCCAGCCAGAGCGCCGCGACGAGAGTGACGGCCGCCGCCGCGGCCAGTGCGACGCGGCGTACGACGTGCAGGGGCCATTCGAGTCTGGGCACGCGCTCAGCCCTCCCAGCCCGCGGTCTGGGGATCGCGCCATTGCCGGTACCGTTCGGCCTCGTTGAACAGGGCCACGATGTCGTTCCTCCGCAGTTGGGACAGCTGGGTGTAGCCGTCGGCGATCAGGTTCCCCAGCCGCATGGCGGGGTCGGCGAGCGGATCGCTCCACACCCAACGGGTGGTCACCAGGGTGTGGATCACGGACTCGGTGTCCATCACGCGACCGGCCCGGCGCGGGACGATCCCGGAGAGCAGCTCCAGCGGCCCGCTGTCGGAGGGGAGCCGGTTCGGAGCGGTGGTGATCGCATCGAACTCGGAGATCCACTGCGCGGCCGGTACGGCGGTGAAACGCCGGGTCAGGTGGGAGGTGACCTCCTCGGTCCGCCCGCGGGCGAGCTGGTGGTACATCTCCTGCACCGGCTTGCCCTCGGCGCGGTAGTACTCCGCGAGGAGTTCGTGCGCGGCGTCCCACCCGTCGGGGCGCGCGGCCAGCCGCCACAGGAGCAGCCGGCGCAGCCACGGGTGGAGTACGGGCACCACGGCGACGGGTCCGGTCAGCAGCCAGCGGGCCCGGATGTCGCCGAACAGGGAGTCGTCGGGGCTGAGCAGCCGGGTGGCCACCGAGAAGTCCCGGGCGGCGGCGCATTCGGCCAGGGCCGCGCGCTGGGTTCCGTCGAAGTCGCGCAAGAGGTGGCCGAGGGCGGTGTCGGCGAGCGTGGCGGAATACTCGCCGGTGCGCAGCGGCCGGTCGGGCAGGGTGCGCAGCCAACGGTCCTGCTGGGGGCCGGAGTCGGGGAGCGACCCGGCCTGGCGCAGCACGTCGAGCACCTGGTGGACGGCGCGCGGCAGCCCGCCCGTGAGCCGGTGCACGAAGGGGGTGAGCCGGGTCAGCGGGGCCAGGTCGCTGTTCCCGCCGAGCTGGAGCTCTATCCGGATCCGCACCTCGTCCAGATTGAGGTCGCGCAGGCGCAGCGGGTACCACCAGCTGTCCTCGCTGTCGCGGGGCGGCCGGTGGGTGTTCCAGTCGGCCAGGGAGGCCCGGTCGGGGCCGCGCAGCTGCCAGGGCCAGGAGTCCCCGGTCGCCGGGCCCCAGCGCGGCAGCCAGCGGTTGGAGCTGGCGACGACGGTCAGGGGATCGCTGGCGTGTCCCGCCACGACGGTCTGGTCGTGCCGGGAGCGCAGTAACAGGTCGAGGAAGTGCCGGCCGTACTCGGTGTGGGCGTTGTCCAGCAGCAGCAGGTAGGAGCGGGGCATGAAGTTGCGGGCGGTGTTGCGCCTGAGGTCTTCCAGGAAGGCCGAGAACAGGACGAGGTCGAGCCGCTCCTGTTCGTTCTCGTCGCCCTCGTGGCGCCACAGGTTGAGCTCCACGAGGGCTTCCATCGGGTCCGCGCTGCGGGTCATGGGGTGGCGCCCGTACCAGTGGGCTCCGGTCGTCAGCCGACTGCCCAGCCGGCCGCCGAGCAGACCGGGCACGGTGCGCCGGCCGCGCCGCAGGGCGTCCTGGAAGAGGGCGAGCGCAGCGCTGGAGGCGCCCTCGGGCATGCCGACCGCACCCATGCCCACTTCGAAGAAGGCCGCCAGGTAGTCGCCGTGCCGGGCCTCGTTCTCCTCCTGGAACCGGTCCAGCTGGCGCTGCACCGCGCGCCGGCCCTCCGCGAGGTTGCGCATGCGCAGTTCCTGGTCGGAGGCGAGCAGGCCGAGGCTGAGCAGCGGGAAGTGGGAGCGGCCGTAGCGGGGCAGCTTGCGTTCGAGCTGGCGGGCCAGGAGTCCGAGGGCGTAGCGCGGCAGCAGGGACTGGGCCCCGCCGAAGTTGACGAAGGCGAAGGGGTAGTCGGGCCCGAAGCGCTCCATGAGCGCGCTGTGCGCTTCGCTCGCTCCGCTGCCGGCCGGCCCGAGGAGCATGGTCAGGGGCCGCTCGGCCGCCGGGTCCTCCTTCAGGCACGAGTCGACCAGCGACACGATGCCGCTGCGGCCCCGCAGGCCCATGCCCGTACCCGGCTCCATCACGCGTGATCCCCCCCAGGATGCTTCGAGGTCTAGAGCCTGCCATTTGGAGCCGGAGTCAGACAGGGGTTTCCGCTCCTTGATTCCATTCCGGTAGCCGGGACCGGGTGGCGGGACCGGGCGACCGGCCGGGCAACGGGGCCGGCCTGCGAGGGGTCTTTCAGTTCAACCGCAGCTCGAACCCGCTGCGGGGGAGGGTCGGCATGCGGGACAGGGGGATCGTCAGGTCCTGGTCGGGGACGCTGTAGTCCAGGCGCGCCAGCTCTGCGGCGAAGGTGGCGAGCGCGGTCAGGGTGATGTCCTCGCCGGGGCCGCGGTGATCGCGGGCCGGGTCTGCGCCGTCCCGCGGGACGGGGCCGTCCAGCGGGGTGCGGGGGCCTCCGGCGTGGGCGAACCGGTGCGGATCGAACCGGTACGGCTGCTCCCACAGGGCGGCGTCGTGGTTCTGGCCGTACAGGTCGAGCAGGACGAGCGAGTCCTTCGGGATGTCGTGGCCGTGCCAGGTCAGGTCCTGGGCGGCCAGTCCGCCCGCGAAGGGGGCGAAGGGGTAGAAACGCCGTACCTCGTACGCGAACGCTTCGGCGTAGTGCCCGTCGGTATCGGCGTGGAGCAGCTCCCGGTGGTGGGGCCAGCGGTGCAGGGCGTGGGCGGCGAACGTGGCGAACCAGGCGACCGCGACGGCCGGCCTGATCACGTCGAGCAGTTCCGCGGCGGCCGTGTGGAGGTCCAGGAGGTCCCCTTCCGCGTCCCGGTGCCACGCCACCGTCGCCAGGGCCGAATGCCCGGCCTCCGCTTCCGGAACGTGCCGGACCTCGGCGATCAGGGCGGCCTGGGCGTCCTCCTGGCGGTGGCGTGCCCGACGGGAGCGCAGGTACCGGGGGCCCGGGGCGGCGAAGCCGTCGACCATGGCCGTGCAGTCCCGCGCCAGCGCGGCGGCCGCCCGGGCGGACAGCGCCACGCCGACCCAGTCGCAGACGGCCAGCGCCAGCACCTCGGCAGCCTCGTCGAAGAGCACCACGCGCTCGGACCGCCGGCCGGCCGTCGCCCGGCGCCACCGCGCGGCGACGTGCCCGCCCAGTGCGGCGACGCCGGTGCCGTCCTCGAGGAGGGCGTCGACCAGGGCCGTGCGGACCCGGTGTGCGTCCTCGTCGCCGTCGGGGGTGTGGCGGGCGCCCTGTCCGAACAGCGTGTCCAGGACGGGATCCGGCAGGGCCGCAGCCCGTGCCACGTGCTCCTCGTCGTAGAAGAAGGCGACCGCGTCGGGCCCGTGCAGCGCGGTGGTGGGCCGGCCCAGCAGCCGGGTCCTGACCGTGTCGTCGTCGGAGTCCCGCATCCGGTTGGGCAGCCAGGCGTAGCCGTGGGCCAGCAGGCCGAGCGTGCCGTCGTTCCAAGGGGCCACGGAATGCTCGACCCCGGAAATCCTGGAGGAGGACATGTTCCGCGCGTACCCGACTCCGCGCGGCGCACACCTGAGGCGGGCCGGGGGCGCCCCTGCGGCCCGGCCGCGTCCGCCGGCGGAGGGCCGTCAGTCCTCGTCGGCTCCGCCCGCGGACTCCATCGCGGCGACGCGCCGCTTGACGACGACGGTGGCCGCGACCGCGCTGAGGGCGAACGCCACCGCGATGACGGCGGGACGGTCGAGCCGGTGCCGGCTGAGGTGGTCGAGGGAGATGCGCCCCGGCCCCGTAACGCCGAGGGAAGCGGCGACCGTGCCGAGCAGAGCCGGGTACTCGAAGCCGCCTCCTTGGGCGAAGAACCCGGCGGGAGCGTGCACCGAGACGGCCCCTGCCATGGCGCCCGCGGCGGCGGCTCCCGCCGCGGGGGTGGCGAGACCCAGCGCGAGCAGGGCACCGCCACCCGCCTCGCCGAGCCCGGCGGCGATGGCGCTGCGCCTGCCCGGAGTGAAGCCCATGTGTTCCATCGCCCGGGCCGTGCCCTCGATGCCGCCACCGCCGAACCAGCCGAAGAGCTTCTGCGTGCCGTGTGCCATCAGGACGCCTCCTGCCGCGAGGCGCAGGGAGAGCAGTCCGAGGTCCTTGCGGAGGGTGAAGTGCATGGGGCGGCCTTTCGACAGGAAGGAGGTCGGCGGAATGTGTTCCACACCGTCCGTTCCGCCACACCGCACCCGCGCCGAACGGGGTGGGCGCAGCCGGCGGGGGAGGGCCGCCGTGCACCGGACTACTCCTGCTCCTCGATCCGGACGGCCTCCGCCAGGTCCCGGTGAGCCTTGCTCCTCGGCCCCTCCTGCTCCTCCAGCAGGACGTTGGCTATGGCGTCCAGCTTGCGCTGGATCGCATGCTCGGCCCGGCGTTCGGAGTTCTTGAGCAGGGCGAGCAGCAGCAGGGAGACCGCGGCCATGGCGTCACCGGCGAGGTGCTGCCACTCCATCGGCAGGTGGAAGAGGTGCACGGTGACGAAGCCCGCCACCAGGAGGACGCACAGGCAGGAGAAGAGCGCCGAACTCGTGAAATTGGATGCGAGTTCCGCCAGCTTCTCGAAGCGGCCGAGCCGCCCCGGCCTTCCCTTTTCGGCCGGATGTTCGAGCGTCATGCCCGGCGTCTGCCCGCCGCCGGCCGGCCGAAACGGTCGGACCCGGAACGCGGAGTCAGAATCCGCCCCGGAGCCGCATTCCGAGGGGCCGGCCGTCGGGGTCGACCAGGGCGTGGTGCAGCGGAGTCGCGAGCAGGCGCCGGAGGGTCGGCAGCTCCGGAGCGACGTAGCGGCGCAAGCGGCCCGCAGGGCGCGGGCCACGGCGCCCGGCCGCGTGCCAGGCGTCCAGCGCCGCGGCGGCTTCGCCGAACCGGTCGAACGCGGTCGACGGATCGCACAGTCCTTCGGCAGGCCCGGCCCCTGGCCCGACCCCCGACCCGTACCCGCCACCCGCCGACCCGTACCCGCCGCCCGCGTCGAGGTGCTCGCACATCAGCTCCAGGCGCAACGCCCGGGCGAACGGGCGGGCCCCGTCCCCGAGTCCTCCCGGGTCGCGCGGCCGTCTCGGATCGGCGGCCCGGTCGAGGACGGTGCAGCTCAGCTCGGAGTCGTGCGTCCACGAGCGCATGTTCACGTTGTCGGACCCGACGGCGGCCCAGACGTCGTCGATCACGCACACCTTGGCGTGCACGTAGACAGGGGTCCCGGCATGGTTCTCCACCCCGTACACGGCGACCCGGTCTCCTCCGGCGCGGCGCAGTTCGTCCAGGGCGGTGATCCGTCCGATCAGGTTCATGGGTCCGGTGAGCAGTCCGTCCTGCTCCGGAACGGTGGGGATGACGGCGGCCAGCCGCAGCTGCGGATGCGCGCGCAGCGCCTGGGCGAAGCTGTCCACGACGCGCGGGGACCAGAGGTACTGGTCCTCCAGGTAGATCAGCGTGCGGGCCCGCCGCAGTGCCTTGAGGTAGCCCCGGGCGATGCTGCGCTCGCCGTCGGGGGCGAAGGGGTAGCCGCGCAGCAGACGGTTCGGATAGGTGCGCAGCACTTGGACGGCGTGCGTGCCGCAGGGCGGGGGATCGGGATCCTGCGGCGGCAGTTCGTCCGCACTGGTGTCCTCCCGGGCCAGCCGTTCGCGCAGGCGCATCAGCGGGCTGCGGCTGAGCGGCGCGGGATCCTCCCAGCGCTCGCGGAAGACGGCTTCGATGTCGCCGACGACCGGCCCCCTCAGAGCGAGCTGGACGTCGTGCCACGGCGGGTGCGGACCGTACCGGGGCGCCAGGGGCAGCGACTGGCGGTCGCCGCGGTGGTCGGCGTCGTCGTTGCGGTTGTGGCAGAGATCGATCCCGCCGACGTACGCGACATCGTCCTCCGGACGGCCGGGGTGCCGCAGCACCACCATCTTCTGGTGGTGCGAGCCGCCGGGCCGCACGCGCAGGTCGAGCAGGCACTCACCGCCCGCCGCAGCGACGTCCTCGCTGAGGGAGCGGTTCTCGTCCTCGCTGAACCGGAAGCCGTCCAGGTGGGACCGCCAGAGCAGACCCTTGACGATGACACCGCGCTCGGCCGCCGCGCCCAGTACGGCCGCGACCTCCGTACCGGGGCCGCGGAGCCGCTCGTCGGGATCGCCGCGCCAGTCGGTGAACAGGAGCAGGTCGCCCGCGCGCATCGCCCGGATCCGCGCGAGGAGCTCGGCGAAGTACGTGGCCCCGTGGACGAGCGGCCTGGCCTCGTTGCCTTCGGACCAGGCCGCCCCGTCCGCCCGGCGGTCCTCCAGCCGGGTGGCGGTATTGCCGCGTTCTCCAGGCGCCAGGAGCCAGTCCGAAATGGGCATGCCATGTCCTCCGCTCACACGGGTACCCACTCCCCACCCTTCCACTCGGGACGGCGGGCCGCACCGCCGGGGGCACGGGGGCTGGGGTCCGGAGCCCACGGACCGGGCTCCCGGGGTGCCGGTGGGCCCCGCGCGGTCCAGCCTGGAGGGAGTTCTCCTACACACCGACCCGGAGGAACTCCACGGTGGACCGTCCTCTGACCCGAGTGCGCGGATGGCTCGGGCGCCTGAAGAAGAGCGTCGCCGGGCTCGGCGAGCGCGGGGCCCGGCTCCATGCCCAACGCGAGGCGGAGGCTGCCGGAGCGTGGGAGGACACGGCTGAGCCGGAGCCGTCGGACGGGCCCGGCACCGGAGCGCGGGACCCCGCGGCCGCGGTGCCCTGGGGGGTCCGGGTCGCCGCCGAGGCCGGCTGGCGGTTCCTGGTGCTCGCCGCAACCGTCTGGGTGCTGATGCGGGTCATCGGGGCGGTACGGCTGGTCGCCCTCGCCTTCGTCGTCGCGCTCCTGGTCACCGCACTGCTCCAGCCGACGGTTGCACGGCTGCACCGGAGCGGACTGTCCCGGGGCGCGGCGACGGCTCTGACCGCGACCTGCGGATTCGTGCTGCTCGGGCTGGTCGGATGGTTCGTCGTCTGGCAGGTGCTCGACAACCTCGACAACCTCTCGGACCGGGTTCAGGAGGGCATCGGAGAACTCAAACAATGGCTGATCGACAGTCCGCTGCACGTCACGGAACAACAGATCAACGACATCGCCGACAGCCTGAGCGACAGCATCGGCACCAGTACGAGTGAGATCACCTCCACCGGCCTCCAGGGCGTGACCGTC
Source organism: Streptomyces sp. NPDC056883 (assembly GCF_042788835.1). Lineage (NCBI taxonomy): Bacteria > Bacillati > Actinomycetota > Actinomycetes > Kitasatosporales > Streptomycetaceae > Streptomyces > Streptomyces sp. NPDC056883. The sequence goes on from NZ_JBHUBS010000002.1 coordinate 808,498, forward strand.
CTGGTGGAGGTGATCACCGGACTGCTGCTCGCCATGTTCGCCACCCTCTTCCTGCTGTACGACGGCAAGCGCATCTGGCAGTGGACCCTGCGGCTCGTCCCCGCGGCGGCCCGCCCGGGGGTCGCCGGCGCCGGTCCGCGCGCCTGGCGGACCCTCACCGCCTACGTGCGCGGCACCATGATCGTCGCGATGATCGACGCGGTCTTCATCGGCGTGGGCATCTACTTCCTGGGCGTGCCGCTCGCCGTTCCGATCGGCGTGGTGATCTTCCTGTCCTCCTTCGTGCCCCTCGTGGGTGCCGTGGTGTCCGGCGCGCTGGCGGTCGTCGTCGCCCTCGTCACGGAAGGGGTCTTCACCGCCCTGATGGCTCTGATGGTCGTCCTCGTGGTGCAGCAGATCGAGGGACACGTGCTCCAGCCGTTCATCCTGGGCAGGGCCGTGCGCGTCCACCCGCTGGCGGTCGTCCTGGCCGTCGCCACGGGCGGAACCATCGCGGGAATCGGCGGGGCCGTCGTGGCGGTTCCGCTCGTCGCCGTGACCAACACGGTGGTCACCCACCTCCGGGCCCACTCCACCCGCGCCGTCACGAGGGCGGTACCCACGGGGCCCCCCTCCGGCGCCCCGCCGGAGGATCAGCAGGCGGGAACGGAGGACGCCCAGGACCCGCCCGCCACCCAGCAGAACCCCGCGGCCGAGGGGTGACGAACCGGGGGAGCGGCCGGCCGGACCACCCGGCCCGGCAGCTCACGACGCACGCGGCGCCGGCCGCGCTACCGCAACACCGTCCCGAGGTCAGGTGCGCAGGCGGCTGTTGCCCTCCTCGTGCCCGTCGGCGGCCGGCTCGTCGAACCAGTAGTCCCCGGCCGCGAGGTAGCGGAAGCTGTGGGTGGCCTTGGCCGGGAGGGCCACGGTCACGGCGCGCATTCCGTCGGTCCGGGGTTCGAGGACGTGCGCGCCGGGGTGCCAGTCGTTGAACGTCCCCACGACGCTCACCGGCCCGGGCGGGAGGTCCCCGGGAAGTACGAAGGTGACGTCGGTGGTGTGCTTCCGGCGCTTGCGCTCCAGCACGGACTGCTCCTCTGCTCAGGGCGGGCGATGCCTGCCGATCGGGGTCAGCCTGACGACCACCGGCCGTTCCGGCCGACGACTCGCCGCACGGGCACACCCGCATCACCCCGTCCGGAGCAGACACCTTCGCGTCCTGCCCGACGGCCGACGGCCGACGGGCAGGAAGGCACGGAGCAGGGGGCTCCGTGACCTCCGTAGCGCGGTGGGGCGCAGCAACCGCGGCAGCAGCGCGACACCACGACACACGAACCCCGCCGGTGCCGCCTCAAGCGGGCCAGGTGCCGGTCAGCCGTTTGGCGGCCACCGCGCCGCCGCGGTCGATCGCGGCCTTGACCGCCGCGAACACGGCGCCCTGGAGGGCCGCGGCGATGAGGATCTCCCGCCACGAACGGTCCTCGTCGGTCGCGCTCGGTGCCTCGTCCTGGTGGCCGAGCCGCTTCCAGATCTGCTTGAAGGCCACACCGGCCAGCAGACCTCCTGTGGCACCGAGCGCCAGACCGACGGGTTTGTAGGCGATCTTCGAGCTCTCCACCGTGCCTCCACTCCGTAGCTGTTCCTCCCCGCGCCATCCGTTCCTCCCCTCCTCCCCGTGCCTGCCCCGAGCCGCTCGCGGCTAACGCGCGGATCCGCGCGGGAAGGTTTACGGATAGGACATTCGGACAGACGCACCCCGTCAGATGATCGCCAACGATCGGAGTGAGAGCCGTGTCGGGTGAGCAGAAGATGAAGGCCAAGAAGGAACAGGCAAAGGGCAAGGCGAAGGAAGCGATGGGCCGCACCGTCGGCAACGAGCGCCTCACCGCCGAAGGGCGCGCGGAGCAGATGAAGGGCGATGCCCGCCAGGCCAAGGAGAAGGCCAAGGACGTCCTCAAGGACTAGCCGGGCAGGTCGACTCCACCGACGCCGAAACGTGAACGGCCACGGTCTCCGTCCCCGGAAACGGGGTACGGAGACCGTGGCCGTCGCCGTGCCGTCGCGTACGGCGAGGCGACCCTTCGGCGGACCCCGCGAAGGCGGCCGCGGCCGTGGCCGCTGCGGAACTGGTACACGGTGGAGCGCCTGCCGATGGACGACGGCCGGGGTTCCGATGGGTGGGGCGGCCATGCTCGGGCGTGTGCCCCGCCGCTGCCGAGTGATCCGGGCCCGGACCGTTCCGGGCGCGGCGGGGCACGTGCCCCCACCGCATAACCCGATCCCGGGAGTGTCATGTCCGTCCACGCCTTCCTCCGACGGTCCGCCGAGCTGCCCGGGCGCGGCCGCCTCGCGGCCTGCCGGGCCGGTGACGCCGCCTTCGCCGCCGCCCGTCGTGCGGTGTCGACGGCGGCGCTGCCCTGGCCCCACGAGGGTCAGGCGAGCGTGGAGGTCGAGGACGTCGGCAGCCTCGGCACGGTCGGCGAGCAGATACCGGTGCCGATCGCGAGCCTCACCAAGGTGATGACCGCCTACGTCGTCCTGCGCGAGCACCCGCTCGGGCCGGGGGACTCCGGTCCCGTGGTCCGCGTCGACCGGGCCGCCGCCCGCGAAGCGGGCTCCGCCGTCGAATCGGTCGTGCCCGTGGCGGAGGGGCAGGAGTTCCCCCTGCGCCGGCTGCTCGCCTACCTGCTGATCCCCTCGGGCAACAACATCGCCAGGCTCCTCGCCCGCTGGACCGCCGGATCCGAGGCGGCCTTCGTCCGCCGGATGAACGAGGCGGCCGCGGAGCTGGGCATGGCCCGTACGACCTTCACCGGCTCCTGCGGCATGGACACCGGGAACACCAGCACGGCCGAAGACCTGCTCCTCCTGGCCCGTACGGTCATGCGGGACGAGGTGTTCCGCACCATCGTCGCCACCCCCTCGGTCCGTGTCCCGGGCGACCGGGGCGAGGCGCGCACCACCAACCGGCTCCTCGGCCGGTACGGCGTCGTCGGACTCAAGACGGGCACCAGCACCCCGGCCGGGGGCAACGTCCTGTGGGCCGCCTACGCGGACGTCGGCGGCACCCGCAGGCTGGTACTCGGCGCCGTCCTCGCCCAGCGCACCGGCTGCTCCCCGGTGCGGGCGCGGGCCGCGGTCTGGGCCCACACCAGGCGGCTCGTCCAAGCCGTCCAACACGCGCCGCTCGACGCACTAGCAACACCCCGCCCCCCTGCGCCGGCCACCCGTGAGGCACGCCGGAGCCCCGGTCAGGGAGAGCCGGTCGCACTGTCCGGCCGCGGCCGAGCGGGGTAGCGGAAGGCGCGCGACGTTCGGCTCGGCAGCGGTGCACGGATGCGGCACCGGTCGGCCCGTGTGTGGGTACGACCGCTCCGGGTAGGCGCCGGGCGCGAGCGAGGGGGCTCACGTACGACCGTACGACCGCGGGCCGAAGGAGAGAACCGTGAAGGGGACGCATCGGGGCCGGAGACGGACGGTCCGTTCCGAGGAGACGGCGCGGAACTGCTGGGAGGACTTCGAAGCGGTGCGCGGCCAGATGGACCGCCTGTTCCGCCAGCAGCCCCACCGCACACGGCGGACGGAGGGAACGGGCACCGACCGCGGGGACGACGGCGGCCGGCGACGCATCTGAAGGACTGCCTGGACCGTGCGCAAAGCGCGCTCCCGTAGACATCGTGCGCAAGGCGCTCCGGCGGAGGAGCCCCGCTCATGAACCAACGAGCCGCTTCGCCCGCTGGAGGGTCAGGAGTCCGCGCCGGTCGGTGTGAGCTTCGCGATGTCGATGACCTCGGAGTCCGCCGGGGGTGTGGTGTCGACGGGGGTGTCGAAGGCCGAGTAGGCGATCTCTCCGGCCGTTTCCCCGCCCACCAGGGCCTTGAGGAGGTGGGGGGTGCCCTCGGTGGCGATCCAGTAGGTTTCGTCCTGGCCTTGCGCGGTCTGCGCGGAGACCGCGACCACCGCCCTGCCGTCGATCAGGGAGGTCCCGCTCTCCCTGGCCTTGACCGCGTTCGCGCCGACGCTCGTCAACGGGGTGACCTGGTCGCAGGCGGCGGACATCTGGCGGGCCTGCGGGTTGCTGGTGGGAATACGGACCCAGCGCGCGGCGAACGCGCCGACCACCGCGTTCTCCTGCTTCTTCGAGGCCTTCTTCTGTGCGGCGATGTTCCGCCAGAACTCTGCGTCCCCGTTGACGTGGACGAGCTCGGCCGTCCTGATGATGCTGAGCGCCCCGGTTCCCGCCACGTGCATGGTGCCCCGGCAGTTGCCCTTCTTGTCGACGGACAGGTCCATCTTGATGGACGTGCCGGCGGCCACCGGCGTTCCGTCCGCGGTCTTTCCGTCCGTCGTGTTGGACAGCGTGCCCGTGACGTGGACCGACTGGAGCGCGTCCATGGCCGCGCCGGACTTGGCGAGGATCTGGTCGACCGGCAGGGTGTCCAGCGCGGCGGACGGCGTCGCCGCCGGTGTCGAGGCGCCGCTCGCGCTCTCCGCGTCGGGTCCGCAGGCCGTCATGGCGAGCAGGGCCGTGGTGCCGAGCGCCATCGAGGCGATCGTTCGCGCGTGCATGTGTCCCCCCGGGGATGTCGTGAGCGACCGACGACATCCGCAGATGCAAAAGCCGCCGCACCGGGGTCGGCCCAGGCCTCACCCGGGGTCAGGACCCCTTCCAGTCCCGGCAGTCGGCACGCCCGCCTTGACGCCGGCGTATCTGCCACCCCGCGTGTCGCGTCTGAAGAGAGCGGCTCATCCGATGCGAGCCAGCCGCTCCTCGATGGCCCGCCTTCGGGAGCAGGGGCAGGCTGGTGCGATCTGGCTCGATCTGGTGACTTCGCTGAACTTACTGCCGGGCCTGGCTCGTAGCCACGATGTCGATGGCGGCTCGGAGTGGTGTTTCCGCATGTCCCAGTACTGCCCGGGTTATTGCGATCGCTTGGATGGTGCTCATGCCGCGCTCTGCAAGGAGGGCCTGAACGGCTTCCATGCCATCACTCTTCAGGACTGGTCGAGACTCCTCGACCAAAGCGGTCCAGCGTGCGGCCTGCTCGGGGCTTAGCCCGACGACGTAGTCAAACACGACTGCTTCCCTCCCCTGGTGGGCTGATGGGTTGTGCTCCGTCGATGTGAGGTACCACCACGAGCGGGCCGCCGTCGCCTCGGGGATGGCAGTCGAACCGGATCTCCTTGCTGATCATCCCGTCATTGTCTCAGCGGTGCTCTGCGCCCTTCTGTGGAGCGGGTTGAGCTGGGGCCTGGCGTGGCATGCCGAGGTGGATCGGCATGCCTCCGGAGGTGGCGTCGAGCTGGTCGATTTTGGATTCGGCGCCGGCGAGGCTGGCGCGCAGGACCTCGATCTCAACGAGCCGGCCCTCGCGCTCGGCTTCGGAGATGGGGGCGAGGAGGTTGTCGCGGATCTCCACCAGTCGGCCAGTCGATGCCGACGGCCTTGTCTGCTGTGGCTGGGGTGGAATGGAGCTGTGCTGGCGGGCAGTCGTCTTCAGGGGGCTTCTTCGTCGGCTCTGGCCTGCCAATAGGTGAGGCCTTCCCGGGTGGCGTGGGTGTCGGGGTGGTCTGGTCCCAGGACACGGAGGCAGTCTTCCAGTAGCTGGGCGAACGCCTTCGCTGCCGCGTCGGTGTCGCCTGCCATGCCTTGGCAGTAGGCGAGGTGGCCTCGCGCGGAGAGAGTGTTCGGATGGTCCGTGCCCAGAAGGCGCATACGCCCAGCAACCAGTTCTTCCGTGGCAGCAGCAGCGCCGTCCGGGTCTCCGGCCTTCCCCAGGGACGACGCCAGCAGCTCCCAGGCTGTGATGGTGTCGGGATGGTCCGGCCCCAGTACCCGCACGCGAGCCGCCACCAGCTTCTTCCAGGCCGCTACGGCGCCGGAGTGATCTCCCGCTTCGTCACACCAGTGGGCGAGGATACCCAGCGTGGCAAGGGTGTCGGGATGGTCCGGGCCCAGTATGCGCAAACTGGCCTCCAGGAGTTCTTCCTGCGTGGCTGCAGCCCCAGCTGGATCTCCCGCCATACCCCTCTTGTAGGCGAGGTGGGCTCGGGCTTGCAGGGTCTGAGGGTGATCTGGGCCCAGGACTTCTGTTCGTTCCTCCAGCAGCTTTGCAGCCGCGTCGACTCCAGGCTCTTTCCGAGGAGCAGTGGGGGTGTCTCGGGATGTGCTTGCGCGGGGGTCCGGTGTCAGTCGCTGGTCTGGTGATGCAGGTCCGGTCGCGGCTATCGCCTCGCCCTGGCCATAGGCAATGGCGAGGGAGAGGTTGACTTGCAGCTTCTGAGTGAGCGCGTGGTTGCTTCCCCATAGTTGCTCGCAGTTCGAGAGGGTTGCCTCAAGGAGTGAGATGGCGCGGGCCGCGTCCCCCGCCTCCAGGTAGGCGTGGGCGAGGTTGTTGCCGGAGGTCAGGGTGTCGGGGTGGCCTTCGCCCAGCACCCGCAATCGGGCTGCCAGGGTCTGCTCGTACAGGGGGATGGCGTGGGCCGGATCCCCCGCTTCCTGGTAGGCGGAGGCAAGGTTGTTGCCTGAGGTCAGGGTGGCGGGGTGGTCTGGGCCGAGTACCCGCAGCCGGTCGCGGAGGTTTTGCTCGTACAGGGGGATGGCCCGGCCTAGATCCCCTGCTTCCTGGTAGGCGTGGGCAAGGTTGTTGCCGGAGTACAGGGCGTAGGGGTGGTCTTCGCCCATCACCCGCAACACGTCTGTCAGGGTCTGCTCATAGAGGGGGATGGCGCGGGCCATATCCCCCACCTTCAGGTAGGCGTAGGCGAGGTTGTTGCGGGCCGCCAGGGTGGCGGGGTGGTCTGGGCCGAGTACCCGCAGCCGGTCGCGGAGGTTTTGCTCGTACAGGGGGATGGCCCGGCCCAGGTCTCCCGCTTCCTGGTAGGCAAAGGGGAGGTTGCCGCCGGAGGCCAGGGTGTTGGGGTGGTCTTCGCCCAGCACCTGCAACCGGGCTGCCAGGGTCTGCTCGTACAGGGGGATGGCGCGGGCCAGATCCCCCGCCTCTTGGTAGGCGGAGGCAAGGTTGTTGCCGGAGACCAGGGTGTCGGGGTGTTCTGGGCCCAGTACGCGCAGCCGGTCGCGGAGGTTTTGCTCGTACAGGGGG
>NZ_JBHUBS010000002.1:815682-845664 GCF_042788835.1 Streptomyces sp. NPDC056883
ATGGCGCGGCCTAGGTCCCCAGCTATCTGGTAGGCGTGGGCGAGGTTGTTGCTGGAGGTCAGGGTGTCGGGGTGGTCTTCGCCCAGCACCCGCAACTCGTCGGTCAAGGTCTGCTCGTACAGGGGGATGGCGTGGGCCAGATCCCCCGCTTCCTGGTAGGCGGAGGCAAGGTTGTTGCCGGAGCCCAGGGTGGCGGGGTGGTCTGGGCCCAGTACGCGCAGCCGGTCGCGGAGGTTTTGCTCGTACAGGGGGATGGCGCGGCCTAGGTCCCCAGCTATCTGGTAGGCGTGGGCGAGGTTGTTGCTGGAGGTCAGGGTGTCGGGGTGGTCTTCGCCCAGCACCCGCAAGTCGTCGGTCAGGGTCTGCTCATAGAGGGGGATGGCGCGGGCCATATCCCCCAACTCCAGATAGGCATAGGCGAGGTTGCCGCTGGAGCCCAGGGTGGCGGGGTCGTCTTCGCCCAGCACCCGCAACCGGTCTACCAGGGTCTGCTCGAACAGAGGGATGGCGCGGCCTAGATCCCCCGCCGCCTGGTAGGCGTGGGCCAGGTGGTTGCGGGAATCCAGGGTGTCGGGGTGATCTTCACCCAGCACCCGCTCGGAGGCGGCGAAAGCACGTTGAAGGTGCATGATCCCGCGGGCGGTCAGACCCTGATCGGTCAGGAATCGCCCAGCCATATGGAGGAGGCCGGCGGTGGTGCTGGTGTCGGTGTCCGGAGCAGTGTGCTCGGCGAGGGCGTCGATGTGGGGGAGCAGGGTTCGCCAGGTGGGCCACGTGGTGGGGTCGTACAGGGCGGCGGGTAGGGCCTTGCACAGGTTGCTGGTGGCCCGCTCGCGGGCCTGGTTGATGTGGCTGGGCGTGCGGTAGGGGTCGTCGGTGTCGGGGGTGCGGGTAAGAGCCTGGACGAGGCGGTGGACGGCGAGGGTGCTCGTGGCGGGGTCGACCGTGATCATGTTGTAGGCGGTGAGCAGGCCGATTGCCTGGTTCCTTGTGGGTGGGTCGGTGGAGCCGTTGGCCAGGGTGGTGGGGATGTTTTCGGGGGCGTACCAGGCCAGGGTGCGTAGGAGGTCGGCGGCTGCGGGCTGGCGGGCGGTGATCTGGTCGAGGGTGATGTCCCAGATCCGGGCGATGGTGCGCTGGGCTGGGGTGGTGGCTGCGCCGTGGCTGTACATCGCTGCCGGGTGTTGGGCGAGCAGGTGGAGATAGTCGCTGGGGGTGACGAGTGGGTTCTGGGCGAGGTAGGCGGCCGCTTGGTCGATGGCGAGGGGCAGGTGGCCGAGTTCAGTGCAGAGGTCGGCGGCCCCGTCCAGGTCACGGGGGCCTGCTGCGGTGGTGATGCGAGTGAACAGGGTGAGGGAGTCGGCCTCGTCCATGACGTCGAGGCGTACCACAGTGGCGGCGTCGCTCCAGGCGGTGGCGAGGCGGCTGGTGATCAGGAACCGGCCGCCGGGAGCACGTGCGATCACGGGGGCGACGTCGGCGGGATCGTTGACGTTGTCCAGGATGAGCAGCCAGCCGGTGTGGCTGGCCAGCCACTGGAGCCCCCACTCGGCGAGCCCCTCGACCGGCAGCGCCTTGGCCAGGACGGGCCGCAGGGCGGTAGTCAGGCCGGCCAGCCCCTGCTGGACGCCGGCGGGGCTGTCGGCGGTGATCCAGCGCACTGGCGCACATCCGTGGGGGCGGGTGGCGGCCCAGTGGGCGGCCAGGGTGCTCTTGCCGATCCCGCCCAGGCCGTGCACTGCCTGGACCAGGGCCGGGCCCGGGGCCGACAGAACGGCGTCCAGGCGCTCGAGTTCCTCGGCGCGCCCCACGAAGAGACTCGGCTGATAGGGCAGGTTGTTCAACCCTCCGGGGGCGTCCACTTCGGCGGGAGGCCGCATCGCTTCGGGCGGAAGGTGCACGGTGGGACTGAAGATGCCGGTGACGGCGATCCCGCCGTCGGTGGCAGTCGCGTTCCCGCTGTTGATCACAGTGGGCCCGGTACCTGGGGAGGCCTCGGATGCCGCAGCCGACAGGATGTCGCGGGAATCCGGCTGTGCACCGCGGTCGTTGCCTACCGCCGGCTCCGGAGGCTCGGTGCCCTTGCCGGAGTCGTGCCTGTCCCCCGGCCATCGGACCATGACAGCTCCTCGGATCGCCTCGCCCAGGTGCGGTGGCGGCGGGTTGTCATTCGTTGACGATGCCGCTGACGGCGCTGGAGCCGGCCCCCTCGGCTTCGGCGTCCCCTGTGTTGACCGCCGCCGCTGGGCCGCTCTGGCTGCCGCTCGCGCGTCTGACCCCGGTGACGGCGCTGCCGCCGTCCCGGGCGGTGGCCTTCCCTGTTCCGGTGGCCATGTCACCCGTCGAGGCGGCGACGAACGACAGCATCTCCCGCAAGCGCTCAGCCGCCCGCTCCTGCCCGGACGCGTCGAGGCCCTCCAGCAGCACTTCGAACCGGGCCTGCCACATTCCTTCCTGCCGCAGACGTTCACTGCCGATGTCGTTAGCGCTGCTCAGGACCTCGGCCGTGTGGTCCAGACGCTCAAGCTCAGCATCAGCCCGCGCCGCCTCGCCGTGAGCGAAGAGATCCGCAATCCGTCTGCGCAGGCCATTCCATGCATCAGTACCCGCGGCCTTGACTACCGCGGTGCCGCCAGCCAGTGCCAGGGCCGTCAACGACTCGACCAGCATGCGATCGTCGCCCTCCACTCATGGGCCATGTCCTGGTGTCCAAATAGGACGGCCACGTACGTTCCCGAGCCCACACATCCAGCGAAGCCCAGACCGTCCGATCCCGCAAAGTGGGGCGAAGAGCGCCGGCACCGACTCCACCAACGCGCCGCCGGAATCCAGTAGCACGTGCGGCTGGGCCGGGTTGGCCACATCCACCGGCGCTCGACCGTGATGCGCGACGAGCTCCCTGGCTCCGGGCCGTTCAGCGGGTCGGGGTTTCGGGGACGCCCGCGCGTTTGTACGTCCGCATCAGCAGGGCCGTCTCCACCTGGGTGGTGCCGCCCAGCAGGGCGAAGACGCGGGTGGTGAAGGCGTGCAGGGCCGCGAGGTCGCGGTGGCTGGAGTAGCCGAGGAGCCCGGAGGCTCCGGTGGTGACCACCAGATGCCGTACCGAAGGCTCGCGGGCCAGGAGCCGTACGGCCGAGCCGAGCCCGCGGTGCGACACCGCGATCCGGAACCGGGCCTCCACCGGGTAGCCCAGCACCGCCGGGTCCGCGAGCAGCCGCAAGTGCAGGATGTGGGAGGTCATCAGGCGGGCCAGGCGGCGCCGGGCGGTGGTCTCGCCGACCTGGAGCTCGCGGGCCAGCCGGGTCGTCGACATCCGGGCGTCCCTGCTCAGCAGTGTCACCAGCCGCCGGTCGAGATCGTCCACGGCGAGCGGCGCGGGCAGCTCCCGCCCCGCCATGGCCAGCCGGCGCACCTCCGTGGGCTCCTCGTCGTACGGCGCCCAGTCGCCGGCGGTGAGCAGCAGCCGCAGCACCACGCTGGAGTGGACGTCCACGACTCCGTCCAGTCGCCCGATCACCGAGTCCACCAAGGTCAGCAGGGCCTCGTGGCCGGGGGCGTTGACCTCGGCGAACACCTCCAGGGCGCCCGTGGCCACCTCCACCGAGCGGGTTTCCGGCCGCCGGGCGAGCGCCAGGGCCGTCTCGTGGACCCGCCCGGGGGCGCACCGTACGGCCAGCTCCGCGGTGATCCCCTCGCCCTGGTACTCGGGGACGAGCGCGGCCGTGAAGCGGACGTGGCCCGTCGCCGTCATCCGCTCCAGGCGGCGGGCCACCGTCCGCTCGTGCACCCCGACCTCCTCGGCCACCTCGGCGAAGGCGGCCCGCGGGTCGCGGTGCAGGATGCGCAGCACCGCGTGGTCGACGGCGTCGAGCGCGGGCAGGGCCGTGGTGGGTCCGGGCGGCGGGGCCGCGGGACCGTGCGGGCCGGCGACGGGACCGGTGTGCGTCATCAGGGGCCTCCCGGCTGGTTGCTCGCCTGCTCGCGGGAACGGGCGGCGACGCTGCGACACCCCGGCCCGCCCCGTGACCGGCTGCCCGGGTAGGCCCCGCAGAGCGGCCTTGATGCCGGAATCCGCCACTGGACCGGGGGAGTGCGCCGCGTTCACCCGATTATGTGGCCCACTCTTGCCCGCGTGGCGACCCGCACCGGACATTGTGGTGCGGATTCCGCCCCGCAGGCGGCCCGCTCCCCCCTCCCTGCCTCGGCCGCACGGCCGATCCCGAACAGGTGGTACGTATGACGGACACGGACGCCAGACCCCTGCGCAGCCCGTCGCGCCCTCCCCGGGGACTCCGGGAGAACCGGGTGAACCGTGCGACCCCGGCGACCGCCGTGATCGCCTCCGTGGTCCTCGTGGAGCTCTCCAGCGGCATCACCCAGGGCTTCCTCTCGCCCCTGCTGCGCGGCCTCACCGACACCCTGGGCGTCTCGGCGGCCGACCTCAACTGGATCAGCGTCGCCAACCTGCTGGCCAGCGTCGCCTTCACCCCGGTCCTGTCCCGGATGGGCGACCTCCACGGCCACCGCCGCGTCCTGCGCTGGAACCTGCTGATCGTCCTCCTGGGCTCGCTGCTCGTCGGCCTCAGCCGTGATTTCGGGACCCTCCTCGCCGGGCAGATCCTCCAGGGCGCCTTCGCCGGGTTCTTCCCGCTGCTCGTCGGCATCCTGCGCAACCGCAAGCGCAGCAGCGAAGGGCCCGACGACGATGCCGAGGCCGAGAGCCGCCGCGGCATCAGCGTGATGGTCGCCGCCCTGGTCGCGGGCATGGCCTTCGGGCTCGTGGCCAGCGGTTTCGTGGCCCGTACGGTCGACAGCCCGACCGCGGCGCTGTGGGTGCCGGCCGTCGCCACGAGCCTGGCCCTGGCCGCCACCTGGCGGCTGCTGCCCGAGTCGGACCACCGGCCCGGCGGCCGGGTCGACTGGGCGGGCGGCATCCTGCTCTGCCTGGGACTGACCGCGGTCATGCTCGGCCTCGGGCTCGGCGGCACCCCGGGATGGGAGTGGGCCTCCCCCCGCACCCTGGGCTGTCTCGCCGGCGGGGTCCTCGTCACCGCCCTGTGGGTACGGGTGGAACTGCGCACCGCCGAGCCGATGATCGACGTACGGATGTTCCGCCGCCGCGGAGTCGTCGCCGTCTCGCTGGTCACGCTGACCTTCACCTTCTGCATGTTCGGGCTGATGGTCGCCAACGCGGTGTTCATGGGGACCAGCCGCGCCGAGGAGGGCTACGGGCTGGGCCTCGACCCCTTCGCGATCGCCCTCGCCACCCTGCCCAACCTGCTGGCCCTCACGCTCGGGGCGCTCCTCGCACCCGCCGTGGCCGCCGCCGTCACCGACCGGCTCACCCTGGTCGCGGGCTCCCTGCTGATGGCCGCCGGCTACGCGATGGTGCTGGCGTTCCACGGCGATCAGGCCCTCTTCCTGGCGGGCACCGCCGTGGCGGGCCTCGGCACGGGCTTCCTCCAGCACTCCACGCGCACGCTCGCCGTGGAATGCGTACCCCGCGACCGCACCTCGGTCGGCTCCGGCATCAACGAACTCCTCATCAACATCGGCGGATCCCTCGGAGCCGCCGCCGTCCTGACCGTGTTCGCGGCCCACACCCCGGCAGGCCGGACCCTGCCCGGACTGAGCGCGTACACCGTCTCCTGGACGGTCTGCGTCCTGGTCTCGGTGGCCGGCGCCGCCCTCGCCCTGCTCTACCGCACCCCGAAGGCCGACGACACCGCGGAGGCGGGCCGATGAACACCAGCCAGGCCACCCAGGCCACCCAGTCCGCCCTTCTCCTGCGCGAACGCAGCCGGGCCTTCCTGACCACCCGGCAGGACGCGGTCCTCGACCTCAGCCACGCACTGCACGCCGATCCCGAACTCGCCTACGAGGAACACCGCGCCGCCCGGCGCATCGGCGACCTCGTCGAGCGGGCCGGGTTCGAGGTGACGCGCGGGGCGTACGGCCTGCCCACCGCGTTCAGTGCGACCGCCGGCAGCGGTGACCTCGTCATCGGCATCTGCGCCGAGTACGACGCCCTCCCCGGCATCGGCCACGCCTGCGGCCACAACGTCAACGGCGCCGCCTCCGTGGCCGCCGCCCTGGCCCTGGCCCCGCTCGCCGACGAACTCGGCATCACCGTCAAGCTCCTGGGCACCCCGGCCGAGGAATCCGGCGGCGGCAAGGTGGACATGCTGCGCGAGGGCGCCTTCGACGACATGGCCGCCGCCATGATGGTGCACGCCGCGCCCTCCGACTCGGTGGGCATGAGCTCGCTCGCCATCAGCAGCTGGAACGTCGGCTACACCGGGCGCGCCGCGCACGCCGCGGCGATGCCCGAGCGCGGTGTCAACGCCGCCGACGCCATGATGATCGCCCAGGTGGCCATCGCCGCCTACCGCCAGCAGATGCGCCCCGGCGCCGTGGTCTCCGGGATCGTCACCCGCGGCGGCGAGGCCGCCAACGTCATCCCCGCCCGCACGGAGGCCTCGTACGACTGCCGTGCCGTCACCAGCGAGGAGCTCGCCGAACTCCAGACCCGGATCCGCGCCTGCTTCGAGGCCGGAGCGCTGGCCACCGGCGCCGAGCTCGCCCTGGAGGCCGTCGGCAACGACTACGCCGATCTGCGGCAGGACTTCGCGATGGGCCGCGCCTATCTGGCGGCCGCCCGTGACCTCGGACGCCGGGTCCAGGACCTGGACCCGACCCTGCGGGGCGGCTCCACGGACATGGGCAACGTCTCGCACCTGGTGCCCACCATCCACCCGATGATCGGCTACGACTGCGGCGACGCGATCATGCACAACCCCGAGTTCACGCGGTACGGGGTCACCGCGCAGGCCGACCGTGCCGTGCTCGACGGCGGGCTGGCCATGGCCTGGACGGTGATCGGCCTCGCGACCGCCCCGGAACACCGCCGGTCCCTGCTCACCCGGCTGGCCGCACGGGCCCCGCGCGCCTGATCGGGCCGTCCCGTGGCCGGCGCGGCCGCGGAACATGATGTGGGAGCCCGGGGGTAGACGAGGGGCGGGGACACCCCTCGGAGAGGCGGCCGGATGCGGAACGGGACGGAGCAGGCGGGACGGGACGAGTCCGCGGAGGAACGCGCGGACCGGCAGTGGCAGGAACTGGTCCAGGAGATCCGGGTCGCCCAGACGGGTGTCCAGATCCTGTTCGGATTCCTGCTGACGGTGGTCTTCGCCCCCGTGTTCGCGGGGCTGGCGCAGACCGAGAAGACGATCTACGTCGTCACCGTGGTCCTGGGATCCCTGGCGACCGGCGCCCTGATCGGCCCGGTGGCCTTCCACCGCATCGTCTCGGGGCGCAGGATCAAGCCCGAGGCCGTCTCCTGGGCCGCACGCCTGACCTTCACCGGTCTCCTGCTGCTCCTGGCCACGAGCACCTCGGCCCTGCTCCTCGTCCTCAGGGTCGCCACCGACAACGCCCTCGCGACGTGGCTCGTGGGCGGAGTGTTCGCCTGGTACGTGCTGTGCTGGTTCGTGCTGCCCCTGTGGGCACGCGTCCGCTACACCACCAAGGGCTGACCCGAGCGGCAGGACGGCCCGGCCTAGAGCGTGGGCGTGGCGGCGAGCAGTTCCTCCGCCGCGGTGATGGCTTCGAGTGCGGTGGGCCGGCCCATCAGCACGCACAAGGTGTACGCGGTGTCGTCCATGGCCCGCAGGGCCGCCGGGTCATGCGGTGCTGCCGAGAGCCGGGCCTGACAGCCGCGCAGCCGGGTCAGTACCTCCTCGGTCCGGGCGGGATTCGGCGCGAGCCCGGCAGCGCGGGGACCGCCCGCAGGCCCGCGGGTCCGGGCGGCTTCGACGGAGCGGCGCAGGGCGCGTTCCAGTCGGGCGGGCAGGGCGGTGCCGCACGCGGTGGCGGTCATCGCGGCAGCCAGGTCCTCGACGGCGACGTCGGCCAGGTCCGCGGCCGTCGCGAGGATCCGCAGTGCGTCGCGGGCCGAGCAGGGTGTCGCGGCCATCAGCATCCCGACGGCCCGGTTGCCCGCCGGCGCCGGTGCCGGCGCTGGCCCCGGCTGCCCGTGCGTCGGGGCGGCGGCGGGGGTCGGTCGCGTCGGCGGAGTGGGTTCTCCGGGTGTCGGCACGGGGTTCCTCCGGTGCGGGTCGGTGCGGGTCGGTGCGCGGCGGTGGTCCGCGTACGGACGGTATGCCCGCCGTCTGAGCACGGACCGCGCGGCGCGCTGGTTCAGGGCCCGGACCCCTGCCATGACCCGTGCGGCCGACCGGCGCGGACCCGTGCGGCGCCCCCGGCGCGTGCCGGGGAGCCGCCCACGCCAGGTCCGCCCACGCCAGGTCCGCCCGCGCCAGGTCCGCCCGCGCCAGGTCCGCCCGCGCCAGGTCCGCCCACGCCAGGTCCCCCCACGCCAGGTCCCCCCACGTCAGGCCCGCCCGCGCCCCGTCAGCAGATCCGCGGCAGCTGCTCCCCGATCGGCAGGTCCACCACGCGGGTGCCGCCCAGCCTGGTCCGGGCCACCACCATGCCCGGGTGGGCCTCCACGGCCTCGCCGATCACGGTTGCCGCGCGCCCCAGCGGATGCGCCCGCATCGCGTCGAGCACGGCGTCGGCGTGCTCGCGCGGCACGAAGGCCACGAGCTTGCCCTCGTTGGCCACGTAGAACGGGTCCAGGCCGAGGATCGAGCAGGCGTTCGCCACGGCCGGAGGCACGGGCACCCGCGCCTCGTGGACGAGGACGCCGGTGCCGGAGGCCGCGGCGATCTCGTTGAGCGAGGCGGCCAGACCGCCCCGGGTGGGGTCGCGCAGGACGTGCAGGTCCGGGGTGACCGCGAGCATGCTCCGTACGAGGCCGGCCAGCGGAGCGCAGTCGCTCTCCACGTCCACCCCGAACTCCAGGCCTTCGCGCACGCTCATGATGGCCACGCCGTGCAGCCCGATCTCCCCGCTGACGATGACCACGTCGCCCGGTACGACCCGCTGCGCGCGCAGGTCCACCCCCGCGGGGATGACGCCGATGCCCGCGGTGTTGATGTAGACGCCGTCCCCGTGCCCGCTCTCCACGACCTTGGTGTCCCCGGTGACCACCTCCACGCCCGCGGCGCGGGCCGCCTCGCCCATGGCCCGGGCGACCCGCGAGACCACGGACAGTTCCACGCCCTCCTCCAGGATGAACCCACAGGAGAGGTAGGCCGGTTCGGCCCCCGACATGGCCAGGTCGTTGACCGTGCCGTTGACCGCGAGGTCGCCGATGCAGCCGCCCGGGAAGAACAGCGGGCGCACGACGTAGGAGTCCGTGGAGAAGGCCAGCCGGACGCCGCCGAGGGTGAGCGCGGCGGAGTCCCCGAGCTGGGCGAGGGCGGGCCCGCCGAATTCCGGGAGGAAGAGGTGCTGGACGAGTTCGGCGGACAGCGCGCCGCCTCCGCCGTGGCCCATCACCACCCGGGGATGGTCGCGCAGCGGGGCCGGGCAGGTCCAGCCGGTGACGTCCAGGGGTGCGGTCTCAGCCAACGGGGCTCGCCTCCAGCGGTGTCGTCGGGGAGGCCGGCGCGGCCTGGAGGTCGAGCCGGCGGTAGAGGTAGTACGCGGCGCAGGCGCCCTCGCTGGAGACCATCGTGGCGCCGAGCGGCGAGCGTGGCGTGCACAGGGTGCCGAAGGCCTCGCACTCGTGCGGTTTGATGAGTCCCTGGAGCACCTCGCCGCTGCGGCACTCGGCGGGCTCCCGCGTGGTGATCCCGGTGACCGAGAAGCGGTGCTCGGCGTCGAACTCCCGGTAGCGCTCGGACAGTCGCCAGCCGCTGTCCGGGATGACCCCGATGCCGCGCCAGGCCCGGTCCGTGACCTCGAAGACGTCTTCCAGCATGGCGAGGGCGGCGGGGTTCCCCTCCGGGCGCACGGCCCGCGCGTAGGCGTTCTCCACGGTGTGCTCGCCCCGTTCGAGCTGGAGCACGGTCCGGCGCACGCCTTCGAGGATGTCCAGTGGCTCGAAGCCCGTCACGACGATCGGCACCCGGTACCGCGCCGCGAGCTCCGGGTACTCCGCCATCCCCATCACGCTGCACACGTGTCCGGCGGCGAGGAAGCCCTGCACCCGGCAGCTCGGGGAGCGCATGATGGCCTCGATGGCCGGGGGAACCCGGACGTGGGAGACCAGCAGGCTGAAGTTGGGGATGCCCAGCCGCTTCGCCTGATGGACCGTCATCGCGTTCGGCGGGGCCGTGGTCTCGAAGCCGATGCCGAAGAACACCACCTCCCGGTCCGGGTTCTGCCGGGCGATGGTCAGGGCGTCGAGCGGCGAGTAGACCACCCGTACGTCACCGCCCTCGCTGCGGACCCGGAACAGGTCCCGGCCGGTTCCCGGGACCCGGAGCATGTCGCCGAAGGAGCAGAAGATCACGCCCGGCCGGGAGGCGATCTCCAGGGCCTTGTCGATGACCTCCAGCGGGGTGACGCAGACGGGACACCCCGGTCCGTGAATCAACTCCACCTGATCCGGAAGGAGTTGATCGATCCCGTGCCGGATGATGGTGTGGGTCTGGCCGCCGCACACCTCCATCAGCGCCCAGGGCCGGGTCACCGCGGAGTGGATCTCGTCCAGGAGCCGGCGCGCGAGGGCGGGGTCCTGGAACTCGTCGATGTACTTCACCGCGGCCCTCCCTCGCCACCGTCGGCGGCGTCCGCCGCCAGCTCCCACGGGTCGCCGAACTCCTCCTGGAGCATGCCGAGTTCCGCGAACAGCTCGAGGGTCTGCTTGGCGGACTCCTCGTCCAGACGCTGCAGGGCGAAGCCCACGTGGACGATGGCGTACTCGCCGACCTGGAGGTCGGGCAGGTACTCCAGGCACACCTCCTTCTGTACGCCGCCGAAGTCGACCGTGGCCATGCGGGTGCCGTCCTTCTCCGCGATGTCAAGCACTCTGCCGGGAACCGCCAAGCACATGGGCCTCTCCTCGCTGTGGGGGGTCGGTGACGCCGCGGGCGGCCGCCACCATGAGCTGACCGAGTGCCAGCCCGCCGTCGTTCGGCGGGACCTGGCGGTGCCGCAGTACGGTGAAGCCGCGCTCGCGCAGCACGCGGGCGCAGGCCGAGGACAACAAGGTGTTGGCGAAGACCCCGCCGGTCAGCACCACCGTGTCCAGCGCGTGCCGTTCGCGTGCCAGCACGCACAGCTCCGCGACGAGCCCGGTGGTGGCGGCGTGGAAGCGCGCCGCGATCACGGACGGATCCACCCCCGCCCGCAGGTCGGCCACCACCGATGCCAGCAGGGGGGCCGGATCGGCGGTGACGGGGGCCTCGTGGCCGGGCGCCGGCCGGTTCAGGGCGAAGGCGTAGGGGAGCCGGCCAGGGCTGGAGCCGGGGCGTTCCGCCGCCCGCAGTGCGGCGGATTCGAGCTCCATCGCGGCCTGGGCCTCGTACCCGGAGTACTGGCAGATGCCCGCCAGCGAGGAGACGGCGTCGAAGAGCCGTCCCATGCTGGACGTGGCGACACAGTTCAGGCCCCGCTCCAACTGCTGTGACAGCACCCGGAGTTCTTCTTCAGGGTAGCTGCTCGTACACGGCAGGTCCGGATCCCAGGGGATGCCCGCGGCCCGCAGGTGGGACAGGGCCATCCGGTACGGCCGGTGCACCGCGGCGTCGCCGCCCGGCAGCGGCACGTACGCGAGGTGGGCGAAGCGGGTGTAGCCGGCGTAGTCGGCGAGGAGCACCTCGCCGCCCCACACCGCGCCGTCGTCGCCGTAGCCGGTGCCGTCGAAGGCGACGCCGATCACCCGGCGGCCGCCGTCCAGGCCGTGTTCGGCCAGCGCGGCCGCGATGTGCGCGTGATGGTGCTGGACGCGTACCAGCGGCCGGCCTGCCGCATGGCGGTCCGCCCACCGGCCCGAGCGGTAGCCGGGATGCCGGTCGGCGGCCAGCAGGACGGGAGAGACCCCGGTGACGGACTCCAGCTGCCGTTCGGCCCGCTCGAAGGCGATCTGGGTGGCCAGGTCGTCCATATCGCCGATGTGCGCCGACAGCCAGGCCCGGCGGCCCTCCCCGAGACAGAGGGCGTTCTTCAGATCGCCCCCCGTCGCCAGTGTGGCGGGGACCGGGAACGGCAGGGGCAGCGGCAGCGGGGCGTAGCCGCGCGAACGCCGGACCAGCAGCTCGGCGCCGTCGCAGACGCGGACCACGGAGTCGTCGCACGGGATGTGGATGGGCCGGTCGTGCGTGAGCCAGCCGTCGGCGAGACCGGCCAGCCGCTCCAGGGCCTCGTCCTCCTCGGTGACGATGGGCTCGCCCGCGAGGTTCCCACTGGTCATGACGAGCAGCGCCGGCCCCGGGGGATCGCCGGGAAGTCCGAACAGCAGGTGGTGGAGCGGGGTGTACGGGAGCATGACGCCGAGGTCGGGGCTGCGCGGCGCGACCTCCTCGGCCGGTCCGGGGACGCCGGCCCGCCTGCGGAGCAGCACGATGGGCCGGACGCTCCCGGTGAGCAGGGCACGTTCCTCGGGGCCGAGGTGCGCCAGCCGCTCCGCTTCGGCGAGATCGCGCGCCATCACGGCGAAGGGCTTGTCTCCGCGCGCCTTGCGCCGGCGCAGTTCCGCCACCGCCTCGGGCCGGGTGGCATCGCAGGCCAGGTGGTATCCGCCGAGCCCCTTGACCGCCAGGATCGCGCCCCGGGCCAGCATGCGGCGCGCCCCGGCGACCGGATCCGTACCGGTGAGCTCGTACGGGACCCGCCCGCCGGAGCCGATCAGCAGCCGCAGCCGGGGACCGCAGGCTGGGCAGGCGACGGGCTGGGCGTGAAAGCGGCGGTCGGCCGGATCGGCGTACTCGCGGGCGCAGTCGGGGCACATAGGGAAGCCGGCCATGGTGGTCTGCGCGCGGTCGTAGGGCAGTCCGGTGACGATCGTGAAGCGGGGGCCGCAGTGCGTGCACGTGATGAAGGGGTGCCGGTGGCGCCGGTCGGCCGGATCCGCCAGTTCCGCGAGGCAGGCGGCGCACGTCGCCGTGTCCGGGGAGATCAGGGTCCGGGCCGGGCCGCCGCTCCGCGAGGCGATGATCGCGAACCCGGCGCCGCCGACCACCGGCACCTCGCAGTGGTCCACGGCGTCCACCACCGCCAGCGGCGGAGCGTCCGCCGCGAGGCGCTCGCAGAACGCGGACACGGCGGCCGCCGCACCCTCGACCTCGGTCACCACGCCCTCCGGGGTGTTGGTGACGTGTCCGGCCAGCCCGAGCCCGGTGGCGCGGGCGTAGACGTACGGTCGGAAACCGACGCCTTGCACCACGCCCTGGACGGTGACCCGGCGGCGCTGTACGGAATCCATCAGAGGCTCTGCCCGCGGGCTCGCACGGCTGCCGGAGTGCCGGTCGGCACCGGTGCGGGCACCGGGCCGTGGTCATGGGCGTGCTGGTGTCCGTGCCCGTCCTCAGGCCGGTGCGGGTGGTCGTGGTCATGGTCGCCGTGTACGTGGCCATGGTCATGACCGTGACCGTGTACGTGGCCGTCGGCCGCAGCGGCGCCCTGTGCCGGAGCGCACGCGCGGGCCATCACGGGGGTGTGCGCCGCGGCTCCCGCTCCGACCGCATGCGCCCGGTCCAGCAGGATGCCGAGGCCCTCGCCGGTACGGGCCGAGGTGAGGGCCACCTCCACCCCCGGGTTGACCTGCTGGACGTTCGCGCGGAAGGCCGCCTCGTCGAAGTCGACGGCGTGCGCGATATCGGTCTTGGTGACGACGACGAGCTGGGCCAGCCCGAAGGCCGTCGGGTACTTGAGCGGTTTGTCCTCGCCCTCGGTCACGGACGCGAGGACCACGCGCAGCGACTCCCCGAGGTCGTACGAGGCCGGGCAGACCAGGTTGCCGACGTTCTCGACGAAGAGCAGCCGCGTCTCCTCGGGCAGCCAGCCGTGCAGGTGGCGGCCCAGCATCACGGCTTCCAGGTGGCAGAGCCCGTCGGTGAGCACCTGCTTGACCGGGGCCCCCGAACGGGCCAGCCGTACCGCGTCGTTCTCGGTGGCCAGGTCGGCGGTCAGCGCGGCGACGGCCACGCCCCGCTCCCGGGCGAGCAGCAGTTCGCGCTCCAGCAGGGCGGTCTTGCCGCTGCCCGGACTGGACAGCATGTTGACGACCGTCGTGCCGCGGGCGCTGAGTTCGGCGCGCAGGGCCTGTGCGGCCCCGTCGTTCTTGGCGAGAACCGCCTGGTGCAGGTCGACCACTCGGCACATGGTTCAGGCCTCCTCGGAGATCGGCGCAGGGCAAGGGGACAAGGCGGCTTCGACGGGCTCGGCGGCCTGCGCGTCCTCCCAGGTCACGGTGAGGATGCGCAGCTCGCGCCCCGAGAGCAGCTCCACCTCCGTCGCCCTTCCGCACGTGGGGCAGCACAGGTCGGGAGGCATCCCGACGGCCCAGTCGCCCGTGCAGGCGCCGCAGTGCGCACGGGCCGGCACGGACCGGACGACGAGCTCCGCCCCCTCCAGGACGGTTCCGGCGCAGGCCAGTTCGAAGCAGAAGCCGAGTGCGTCCGGGACCACCCCGGCCAACTCGCCGACTTGGAGCTCCACTCGGCTCACGACGCTGCCGGCCTCCGGGGCCGCCTCTTCCACCTGGCCCACGACGGCCATGGCGATCGACATCTCGTGCATCGGATTTCGGTCTCCGTCCTGCCGGGGCTCATTACACCGGCAGGACCGGGGCGGCACGGCCGGGCACGCCGGGAGCCCGTACGCCCCGTACTCCATTCGGAGTCCGGGGCGTAAGCGTTCACATGCGGCGGATGCGCAAGTAGCGCTTGATGTCGGGCAGGACCTGCTTGAGGACGGCGATCAGGGCCAGGGCGGCGGCCCCGCCGGCGACGGCCTTCTTCATGGGGTGCTCCTCAGTTCTCGGCGGTTCGGGTCGTCCCTCTCGGGCGCGCACGGCTCCTCCTGCCCGAGCAGGTCCAGGAGCGCGCGCACGGCCTCCGGCACCGCGTCGGCCACGGGCCGGCTCAGCCCGATGCCCTCCTCGACACCGGCGGGTTCGCAGCCGAGGACGAGCACGCGCCGGGGCGCTCGGGCGCCGGTCCCGGCGCACAGGGTGTCCAGCAGGGCGAGGACGGTGGCGGGCGACATGTCGTGGCCGTCGAGGGCGGCCCCGCCCGGCGCGGCGCCCGCTTCGTCCGCGCCGACCTCGATCAGGTACAGGGTGCCGGGAGCCCCGCCGCGCGCGGTGGCGTCGACGAGGACGGCCGTGTCGTAGCCGTCCAGCAGCTGGTAGGCGAGGTGGACCCCGCGGACCCCGAAGTCCACCGCCTCCACGCCCGGCGGCAGCGGGTGTGCCGACAGGGCCCGCAGGGTCTCCACCCCGAAGCCGTCGTCACCGAGGAAGACGTTGCCGATGCCCGCGATCAGGGTGCGGCCGCTCATGCCGGCTCCCCGGGGGCGACGGTGACCTCGTCCGGCTGGAAGTACAGGAACCGGCCCTGCTCCCGGCGGATGTCCGCGCCCGGGTCGCCCTCCACGGTGACGGCGAGGTGGACGCCTCCGTCGACGTCGTGCAGCACGGTCTCCACCAGGGCGGTGCGGCCCCGGAGGAACAGGTCCTGGGCGTCGGTCCGCCGCAGCCCCGGTCGCAGCACCACGCGGCTTCCGGCGCCCACCCGGACGCCGTCGACCGTCACGTGATCGGGTACGGGCGCGGCGGAGTCCGCCCCGGCCGGGTCCCACCAGGGCGTCCCGGGCCGGAACAGCGAGTCCGGGTCCGGAACGGCGTCCTCGCCGGTGATGTCGCGCAGGCCCCGTACGGCCCCGTGCAGCCGTTCCAGTACCTCGGGCGGCATCGAGTCGGCCAGGTCGATCACGGCCGCGGCACGCGGATCCGTACCGCGGGCCTCCCGCTTCTCCTGGTCGGTGAGGGCCGCGGTGCGCAGGGCGAGGATCTCGTCGATCTCGGTGGCGTCGTACATGGCGCCGGCGCTCTCGGGGGCGATGGCCGGATGGTCCTCCAGGATGATGGGGGAGGACAGGACCACGTCCGCACGGCCCGGCTCGCCCGCGAGGACCGGCCAGGTGTGCCGGTTCTCGCAGGCGGCGACCGCCCCCTTGGCCCACTCGGGCGGGTCGGTCATCGACAGGAAGGAACCGGCGCTCAGCGCCAGCAGGAGATGGGCGGCCACCAGGGAGTGGGGCAGCGCCTCCTCACGGGTCACGGACGGATCCGCCGGGGCCCACGGGCCGGTGTTCTCCACCACGGCGGTGAGCTTCGACACCCGGTAGGGGCCTTCGAGTTCGACGGCCCGAAGGCGCAGGACGCCGTCGACCCGCTCCGTACGCCGCACCAGGCGGCCCACGGTGCGGCCGTCGGCGTCGAGGACGGGCTCGACCTCCTCGCGGGCGGGCCGGGAGAAGGGGAAGACGGCTTCGGAGCCTGCCAGTTCGGCCACCGGCACGGACAACTCGACCCGTTCCTCGGTCCCTTCGTCCCAGGGGACCAGCACCCGGTCGACCAGCTGGAGCTCGGCGACCTCCTCGAACGTGCCGTCGGCGCAGGCCCGTTGGACCGTACGCCGCTGCGCGTGCAGGAAGCGCAGTTCCAGGGAGAGCTCCGCCGCACCTCGGGGCTCCAGCAGGATCTCCGTCTGCTGGAAGGAGTGCTCCCCGTGGGCGGGGGCCCAGGCGGGCGGCACGAGAACGCCGAACTGCCAGCGCATCCGGTTCTTCGCCGCGGAGGCCCGGTACGGGTAGAGGACGTACCCCTCGAAGAGGACGGCGTCGGCCACCTGCCGGGCCGTGGCGAAGCGGCAGTCCTGGGCTCCGGCGAGGCCGGAGGCGGTCGCGGTCACGGCGCGGTCCTCTCGGTGACGAGCGGCACCGGCGCCCCCAGCCGGACCGGGGCGGGCGCCGGCCCGGCCGCAGCGTCCAGGAGGGCGCGCACGGTGGCCTCCCAGGAGGGGAGGGCGTGCCGCGAGCGGAAGGCGAGCAGCTCGGCCATGGTGTCGGAGGGCAGCCGCAGCCAGCCGCATCCGGGGAAGTGCTGCTCGACCATCTCGCGCCACACGGCCACCGGCATCCGGTACGCGGCCTCGCGGTCCCAGGGCACCGGTTCGACGTGGAAGCCGCCCGCCCCGGTGAAGGCGGTCCCCGAGAACAGCATCAGCATCGGGACCTCACCGCCCCGCAGCGCGGAGAAGTAGCGGGTGGCCGCGATGTCCATGTCGTAGCTGCACGGCACCACGAGGTCCACCTCGGTCTCCCCGGTGAAGCTCGGGACCATCACCGAGACCTGCGCGAACTGCACCGGCTGGAGGGTGGACCCCCAGCGGGACGGCTCGCCGAACAGGTCGGCCAAACCGTCCGCCTCGGCGGAGCCGTAGCGCCGCTTGGCGGGCTCCACGCGGAGCTGGCAGCGCAGGGCGACGGCGTGCACGCGCACCCCGGGCGAGGCGGTCAGCCGCAGCCGGAACACCAGGGTGGGCCCGGCGGCGTACGGGTCCGCGCGCACCCCGGTGCAGGCGAAGGCGAAGTCCGTCACGGCCGCCCCGCTTCCACCGGATCCGGGGCGAGCACCCGGGCCCGCCGCTCCACCCGCTCGAAGAACAGGCGCAGCGCCTCCCGGGCTTCGGCGCCCCCGTCGAAGCCCTGCCAGAGCATCCGCATCCGGCCCACCAGCTCGTAGCAGATGTCGATGGGGACCAGGTGGCAGGTGGTGTCCCCGTCCGCGCGGTGCAGCAGCAGGGCCTCCACGTCGGGCTCCAGCAGGCCGGCCAGGCGCCCGGCGCCGAGCACCCGCTGCCAGGTCTCCGGATCGAGTTCGCTCTCCGTGGCTCCGGCGGGGCTCGGGTAGAGCGCGACCAGGCGGTCGAGCGCGGCGTTGCGGAAGAGGAAGGCCACCCCGACGGGGATCTGGAGGGCCTCCGAGGCGCCGTCGCCGAGCGGATGCGCGGGGTCGGTGAGGTAGCGGTCTGGGACGGCACGGAACCGGCCGGCGGCCGTGCCGGGCCGGTCGAAGAGCAGTGCGCAGGCGGTGCACGCACAGACCAGGGCCCGCCGTTCGGTCTCCACCAGGTGGCGGTGCCCGTCCTCGGCGACCGCCACCGCGCACAGTTCGCAGGTCTCGGGGCGCGGCGGACGGGCGCCGGCGAACCTCCGCAGGCCGCGTCCGGCCGGGGCCGGCGCGCTCACCGTACCCGTGCCGGGGTCTGCGGGCGGGCGCCGATCTGGAGGAGGGCCGGGGCGGGGGCCGCCTTCTCCACCTCCACCGAGGTCACTTCGGGGGCGAAGGCCGCCAGGGCGTCCGCCACGCCGCGCGGGACCCCGTCGGTGCCGGCGTCCGCACCGCCGCAGCCGCAGCCGCCGCCGGCGGCGACGCTCAGCCGCAGGATGCCCGAGACCGGATCGAAGCCGAGCAGTTCCGGCTGCTCCGGGGCGGACCGCAGCGCCCGCCCGATCCGCAGGTGAACGTCCTCGGGGTTGAGGTCGTGCAGGGCCAGCAGGCTCGCGACGAGCTCGTCGTCCAGCAGCGGGGCCAGGCCCTGGTCGCCGAGCCGTTCGGCGATCCGGGCGAGCCCCGCCCCGTAGAACTCCATGAGTCCGCGGACCAGTTCCTCGGCGGCGGCGCAGGCCGCCCGGTCGCCCGTGGCGGCGAGCCGGTCGAGGACCTCGTCCACCCGCTGCCCGGCCTGTCGTGCGTCCGGTGCGACGCCGGTGCGCGCGGCGCTCATCCGCCCAGCCCGCTCAGGCCGGTGGGCACGTGCATGGTCTTGACGGTCTTGCCGCCGCCCACGTACATGTGCACCCCGCACGGCAGGCACGGGTCGAAGCTGCGGACGGCCCGCATGATGTCGATGCCCTTGAAGTTCTCCGGGGTGTTCTCCTCGAAGATGGGGGTGTTCTGCACGGCGTCCTCGTACGGTCCCGGTGTGCCGAAGGTGTCGCGGGTGCTGGCGTTCCAGGGGGTCGGCGGGTACGGGTGGTAGTTGGCGATCTTCCCGTCGCGGATGACCATGTGGTGCGACAGGACGCCCCGTACGGCCTCGGTGAAGCCGACGCCGACCGCCTGGTCCGGCACCTCGAACTTCTCCCAGGTCTGGGTGCGTCCGGCGCGGACCTCCGCCAGCCCCTTCTCGGCGCAGTGCAGAGCGATGCCGGCCGCGTACGCCTGGAAGTAGGTGCGGGCCCGGTTGCGCTCCAGGGCGTTGCTCCACTTGGGGATCCGCCACTCGAAGGTCGTCTCGGGCTTGGTCATCGTCTTCGGCAGGTTGATGACCACGCTGTGCCCGGTGGCCTTGACGTAGCCGACGTCCACCAGCCCGGACAGCGCCGTGGACCACAGCCGGGCGATGGGGCCGCCGCCGGTGTCGAGCGCCAGGTGGTCCTTGCCGTCGAACCAGCGGGGCGACATCACCCAGCTGTACTTGTCGTCGAAGTTCCGCTTCTGCGGGGCCGGGATGGTGTGCTGGTTCCACGGGTGGCGCGGGTCCACCGGGTTGCCGAGCGGGTCGTGCGTGACGAACTGCTCCTGCCCCTGCCAGTCGTCGTAGTACGAGCTGCCCAGCAGGATGCGGATGCCCAGGTTGATTTCCGTGAGGTCGTTGGTGACCAGTTTGCCGTCCACCACCACGCCCGGGGTGACGAACATCTTCCGTCCCCAGTCGGTCATGTTGGCGTACGTGAAGTCGCAGTACTCGGGGTCGTTGAGGGCGCCCCAGCAGCCCAACAGGACACGTCGGCGGCCGACTTCCTCGTAGCCGGGCAGGGCCTCGTAGAAGAAGTCGAACAGGTCGTCGTGCAGCGGCACCACCTTCTTCATGAACTCCACGTACCGCATCAGGCGGCTCATGTAGTCGGTGAAGAGCTGGACCGAGGCGATGGTGCCGACGCCGCCCGGGTAGAGCGTGGAGGGGTGCACGTGGCGGCCCTCCATCAGGCAGAACATCTCCCGCGTGTAGCGGCTGACTTGGAGGGCCTCGCGGTAGAACTCGCCCTCGATGGGGTTGAGCGAGCGCATGATGTCGGCGATGGTGCGGTAGCCGTGCTCGCCCGCGTGCGGGGCGGCGGTCCGCTCGGCCAGCTCCAGGACCCCGGGGTTGGTCTCGCGGACCATCTTCTCGCAGTAGTCGACCCCGACCAGGTTCTCCTGGAAGATGTTGTGGTCGAACATGTACTCCGCGGACTCGCCGAGGTTGATGATCCATTCGGCGAGGTGCGGGGGCTTCACCCCGTAGGCCATGTTCTGCGCGTACACGGAACACGTGGCGTGGTTGTCGCCGCAGATCCCGCAGATGCGGCTGGTGATGAAGTGCGCGTCACGGGGGTCCTTGCCGCGCATGAAGACGCTGTAGCCACGGAAGACCGACGAGGTGCTGTAGCACTCGGCGACCCGCTTCTGCTTGAAGTCGATCTTCGTGTGGATGCCGAGGCTGCCCACGATCCGGGTGATCGGATCCCAGGCCATCTCGACCAGGCCGCTGCCGTCGCCGGCCGCCTTCGTCTTCGGTTCCATCGTGTGTGCCGTGACCCTTCGTCAGCGCGGGTGGGGAGGTGTGCGGGAGTGCCGTGCGGTGGCCGGGCCGGGGTTCACCAGGGCGGGCGGTAGCCCGTCGTCAGCTTCTCGCCGGTGTGGCGCCACTTGGGCTCCTGGTCGACGGTGTGCAGGGTGATCGCCCGGAGCCTGCGGATCAGGGCGCCGTAGGCGCCGCTGGCCTTGGTGGAGATCTTGGCGCCCGGCGGCTCGTCCATGAACGGCATGAACTTGTCCGGGAAGCCCGGCATCGTGCAGGCGATGCAGATGCCGCCCACGTTCGGACAGCCGCCGATGCCGTTCATCCAGCCGCGCTTGGGCACGTTGCACTTGACCACCGGACCCCAACAGCCGATCTTCACCAGGCACTTGGGGGAGTCGTAGGTCTCCGCGAACTCGCCCTGCTCGTAGTAGCCGGCCCGGTCGCAGCCCTCGTGCACCGTGTTGCCGAACAGCCACGTGGGCCGCAGCTTGTCGTCGAGCGGGATCATCGGGGCCGAGCCGGCCGCCTGGTAGAGCAGGTAGGTGAGCGTCTCCGAGAAGTTGTCCGGCTGGATCGGACAGCCCGGCACGCACACGATCGGGATCCCGGCGTGCGACTTCCAGTCCCAGCCCAGGTAGTCGGGCAGGCCCATCGCGCCCGTCGGATTGCCCTCCATCGCGTGGATGCCGCCGTACGTGGCACAGGTGCCGATGGCCACCACGGCGAGCGCCTTGGGCGCCAGCCGGTCGATCCACTCGCTGGTGGTGATGGGCTGCCCGGTCGCCGGATCGTCGCCGAACCCGCACCAGTAGCCCTCGGACTTGATCTTCTCGTTGGGGATGGAGCCCTCCACCACCAGCACGAACGGATCGATCTCGCCCCGCTCGCCCTTGAAGAACCACTCGATGAACGTGTCCGCGCCCCCGACGGGACCGCACTCGAAGTCGATCAGCGGCCAGTGCACGGCGATCCGGGGGAGCCCGGGGAGCGTCCCCGTCACGATCTCCTCGATGCTCGGCTGCATCGCGGCGGTCAGGGACACGGAGTCGCCGTCACAGCTCAGGCCCGCGTTGATCCAGAGGATGTGGATCAGGGGATCGTCCGCTGCCGGGTCGTCTGCCACCGGGGCCGGCGTTGCTGCGTCCATGCGGAGGCCTCCTTGGGGAGGGGGAGGGGGGAGGGCGGCGGAGCCCGCAAGGGAGGCCGTCACCGCGGGGGGCTCGAAGGCCCCACCTTTCTTGCTAGCACCGACCGGGGTCCGGTGCCGCGTCGGATACACCCGGTCCGGTGACGGGCACCCGTCGCGCGGACGGCGCAGCACCGTGCCGGGCCGGTACGGTGCGCGCGAGGTGCGGCGGCGTCGCGCCCGGGCGCACCTTGCCCACGAAGGCCCGGCGCAGCGCGTGGTACGGGGACTGCGCGTCGAAGAAGGTCTGCCGCATCCGCTCCAGCTCGGCCGCCCGGTAGGAGGCCAGCGGACGCCGCGCCTCGTCCAGCTCCCGGCGGGCCTTCTTGGTGGCGATCCGGGATGCGGTGGCGGGATGGCCGGCGAGGCGCGCGGCGAGCGCCGAGGCCCGCTCCGCGAACTCCCCGGGCGGACAGTCGATCGTCCGGTCGACCAGGCCCAGTCGCCGGGCCGCCCCGGTGCTCAGCGGCAGGGCTTCCGCCGTGAGGCGCTCCGTGGCGGCCGAGCCGATCCGGCGCGGCAGGGTGTACGTCCAGAACTCCGATCCGTACAGGCCCATCAGCCCGTAGTGCGGGTTGAGGACCACGCCGGAACGGCACCACATCTCGTCCGCCGCGAGGGCCAGCACGGCTCCGCCGGCGGCCGCGTTGCCGCCGAGCGCGGAGATCACGAGCCGGTCGGTGGTGGTCAGGACGGCCTCCACCAGGTCGTCCATGGCGTTGATGTTGGCCCAGGACTCCCCGGCGGGATCGGCGGCGGCCTCGATGACGCCCAGGTGGATCCCGTTGGAGAAGAAGTCCCGCCCGCCGCCGAGCACGAGCACCGACGTCGGCCGGGCGCAGGCCGCACGGTAGGCGTCCAGCAGGCGCCGGCAGTGGGCGGTGCTCATCGCACCGCCCGGGAAGGAGAACGACAGGAAACCGGCCCCGCGGTCCTCGTGGTAACCGATGTCGGACCAGGTGCGGTGGCGGGGCCCCCGGCCGCCCTCCGCCACGTCCGGCGGAGGGGGAAGTTCCGGCAGCCCGGGCAGCTGCTCGCCGAGCGCGAGCACGGCGGGGAGCTTGGGGGCGGCCGGCCGCCCCGGGGGGCGGTGGGCCCGCAGCTCCGGGATCCACACGGCTCCGTCGACGGTGGCCCGGCAGATCGCCCCCGCCCTGGTCGCCAGCAGGTCGCCGGGGCGGCCGCGCAGCCGGTCCTCCGGATGGCCGCCGTGCAGGTACCAGGTGCCGCCCAGCAGCTCGTCCCGTACGCCGGGCCGGGAGTCCGCCGCGCGCAGGGTGCGCAGCACCTGCTCGGTACCGTCCCGCAGCCAGTCGATCCGGCGGTGCTCCTGGCGCACCAGGGGGCGGGCCAGGCCCTCGCTCTGCGGCTCGGGGACGTACGTTCCGGAGGCGAAGCGGTCCACGGCGAGCAGGACGGCCTCCAGGGCCGCGTCGGCGACCTCGCCCCGGTACCAGGCGCTCTTCGACCCGGCCGGGTCCGGCCCGGGACACTCCACCGAGGCCCATACGTCGCCGGCGTCCATCTCCGCATTGGCCTGCAGCACGGTGACGCCCCACCGGGGGACCCCGTCGAGCACCGCCCGGTCCAGCGAGGAGGGACCCCGGTCCCCGACCGGACCGGGATGCACGATCAGGCAGGTGTGGGCGGACCAGACCTCCTCCGGCACGGCCGAGGTCAGCATCGGCGCGACGATCAGCTCGGGGCGGTGGCGCCGTACGGAAGCCGCCAGGTCGGCCGCGGGGAGCGCCAGCTCCACGGCGACGCTGTGGCCGTGATCGCGCAGCTCGGCGTGGACTCGCTGGGTGAGACTGTTGAAGGCGCTCGCGACGAGCAGGACGTGCACGGGGACTCCCTGCGACGGACCGGTGCCACGGCCGGGGTTGCCCGGCCGGATCGGCGGTGCGGGCCGGCGCGTGACCAGCCGCCAGAGATGCTTCGCCACGCTGCCGGGCGAGCGCGCGCACCCCGCGGCCCGTGTCACCCGTAAGCGCCTCCCCACAGGGCCGCTCGGCGGCAGCCCCGGAGCCCCCGGCCCCCGGCCCCCGGCCCCCGGTCGCGCGACCCCGGGTGCGGCGGCGTTCGAGGACGGAGTGCGACCCCCGTCGCAGCCATGATGGCCGAGGCCGCACCCCGCACCGGGCGCCTACCCAGCCGTGTGCGGCCGACGCGGAAGCGGCCGTACGCAGGCCGGGACCGCAGGACCGTGCGCCCGACGCCACCGGTTTGCGCGGCCCGGTGCGGGGCAGTCGCCCGTGCGGGGCCGCCGCCTACCCGCGCGGCTCCCGTCGAGCGAGGAGGACGGCCATGGACGAGCAGGGTGGTGCCAAGGGAGTGCCCTTGGAGGGCGCGGGGAAACAGGACCGGCGCCGCAAGCCGCACGCAGACCGCCGCGACGGCGGGACCACGCCCGCGGCCGACACGGACGAAGCCAGCCGCCTGGACCGCCCCCAGGAGCCGGAGAAGCCGAGCGGGAAGCCGGGCGGGAAGCCGGGCGGGAAGGGGACGCGGTGGGTCGGCCCGCGCGATGAGTGACGCCGCGGCCGCACCCGGGCGGGCGGCAGGCGGGCGTGGCATGCTCGAGGAGTGAAGGGCGATGCCGCACCCATGGGTGAGGGCGCCGCACCCGAGGTGGTGGCGCTCGCCAGGGTCGTGGCGAGACTCCGGTCGGAAATTGTCGACCTGGAAAGCGTCGCCGCGACCAAGGCCGTGGTCGAGCGGGCCAGGGGCGTCCTCATGGCCCGGGCGGAGGTCTCGGCGGACGAGGCGTACGAGCTGCTCCTCGAACGGGCCGGCCGGCACGGCCACACCCTCCTGGAAGAGTGCTGGATCACGTTGGGGCAGCTCCGGGTGCGCAAGTCGGCGGGCACCGGGC
Organism: Streptomyces sp. NPDC056883; assembly: GCF_042788835.1. Classification (NCBI taxonomy): domain Bacteria; kingdom Bacillati; phylum Actinomycetota; class Actinomycetes; order Kitasatosporales; family Streptomycetaceae; genus Streptomyces; species Streptomyces sp. NPDC056883. Next base: position 840,173 of record NZ_JBHUBS010000002.1, read on the forward strand.
GGATCTCCGCGCCCACGGCCTCGACCACGGGCCCCAAGGAGGAGCCGAACGGCACTTCGGCGTTCAGCCGTCGCCGCTATGTCGTCGGGCCCCACGACGGCGACGGCGAGCTGAACCGCCTGCTGGCGCGCGTCGCCGACGGCCTGGCCGCGGCGCACGGCGGCGACGACATCGCGGAGCTGTTGGTGACCGTGCTCGGCGGGGCCACCGACGTGGGCGCGGTGATGATCTACACCGTGGCCGCCGCCGGGGGCCTGGATCTGACCGGAAGCGCCGGAATCGACGAGGGGCTGGCCGCGCAGTGGCGCCACGTTCCCCCGCTGAGCGGGGTCGCGGCCCTCGAAGCGATAGCAGGCCGCCGTGCCCTGTGGCTGGAGGACCCCGACGAGGACGCCCGGCGCTACCTGCTGATCGGAGACCCGCCGGGGCGGTGGCCGACGCGTGCCTGGGTCCCCGTGCCGGGCGACGGGCAGCCGAGGGCGGCCATCGGGTTCCTGCGCACCCGGCCGGGCCCCTTCGCCGCCGACATACGCGCCCTGCTGCGCCGGGCCACCCGGCTGTGCGCGGGGCTCCTGGGGGCGTCGGGACCGGTCCGGGACGCCGAGGCCGTGGAAGCGGTCGGCGGGGACTACGCGGCGGCCGTCCAGCTGGTCCTGGACACCATGGCCGGACCGGCGACCCTGCTCACCCCCCTGCGCTCGGAGACGGGTGAAGTGGAGGACTACCGCATCGACGCGGCGGCGCCCGAGTCGGTGGACGTGGCCGGCCGGCGGGGCAAGGAGCTCGTGGGCCGCCGGATCCTGGAGACGTACCCCACCGTTGCGGGCACCCCCCTCTGGGAGGGGTACCTCGACGCGCTCACCACCGGAACCAGGTACGAGGGCGAGCCCTTCACCTACGAGGAAGTGGTCGCCGGTGTCCCCCGGCAGTCCGTCTACTCGGTCCGGGCGTCCAGGCTCGGAGACCACCTGGTCGTGTCCTGGATCTGCCATGACACCAGCCAGCGCGAGGTCCGCCGGCTGGCCGACATGGAGCGCCTCGGCAACCTCGGCTGGGCGGGCTGGAACCTGGTCACCGACACCGTCACCTGGTCCGACCAGGTGTACGCGATCTTCGACCGCGATCCGGGCCGGGGGCCGATGACACTGGAGGAACTGCCGGGCCACCTCGTCCCCGACGACCTTCCCCGGCTGGGTGCCGCCGTCGAGCGGTTGCTGGGCGAGGGGGAGGCCATCGACCAGACGTTCCGGATCACCACCGGGCGCGGAGTCCGGCACCTGAGGATCGTCGCCGAGGCCCAGACGGACGCCGACGGAACACCCGTCGAGGTGCACGGCTTCTTCCAGGACCTGACAGCACAGCACGACGTCGAACACGCCTTGCAGGAGAGCGAGCGGTCCGTCCTCCTCCAGCGGGGCATGCTCCAGGCTGAACGCACGCTCGCCGCATCCCTCCAGGACACGCTGCTGCCGATCCCCGAACAGTCCCTGGAGCTGGCCGGCCTGTGCATCGACGTGACCTACGTCCCCGCCGACAGCGGGATCAACGTCGGCGGCGACTGGTACAGCGCCATCGAACTCCCCGACGAAAGCGCCCTGTTCGTCGTCGGAGACGTGGCCGGCCACGGGCTGGCCGCCGTCGGGACGATGGCCCAGCTCCGGTTCACCGCCAAGGGCATGGCCATCACCGGCTCGCCCCTGCCCGAGGTCCTCCGCCGACTCAACTCCCTGCTCCTGCACACGTCTTCGGACCCGTCGGGCAGTGCCACCGCCACCATGGTCATGGCCCGCTACCGGCCCCGGGACCGGCGGCTGATCTGGGTGCGGGCAGGCCACTTGCCGCCCCTGCTGATCCGCGGGAACCGGGCGGAGTTCCTCGAGCAGCCGCAGGGCCCGCTTCTCGGCGCGACCTTCGAAGCCTCCTACGAGCAGGCCTCCGTCGACCTGCTGCCCGGCGACCACCTGCTCTTCTACACCGACGGGCTCGTGGAGGAGCCGGCCGAGGACATCCAGGCCTGCCTCGACCGCCTTGCGGAGACGGCCGTGCGATTCCTCCGGGAGGGCCTCGGGGAAAACCTCGCCCCCACGCTCGCCGCGCTGTGCACGGCCCACCGCGACGACATCTGCGTACTGCACGTCCACGTACCGGACGAGGAGGTCTCGTAAGAGAGGGGTCGGCCTTCCCCCGTGCGGGTCATCCCCTCGGGAAGACCGCGAGGCGTCAGGGGCCGCCGGACCCGGGCGGGGCGGTGTCGATGAGGAAGAGGGCGTGCGTGCCGGTGATCTCCAGCAGCCGCAGCATTTGGGCGCTCGGTGCTGCCAGGCGCAGCATCCGGCCGGATTCCCTCACCTGCTGGCGGGCCCGGAGCAGCAGGTTCAGCCCCGCGGAATCGCAGAAGGTCAGACCGCTGAGGTCGACGATGACGTCCGCGCGGCCGCCCGTGCGGGTCATCGCTTCGCGCAGCAGGGCGCGCACTTCGTCGACCCGGCTGATGTCCATCTCGCCCGACAGTCGTACCACGGCCGCCTCCACGGAAGGGGGAGGCGGCCCGGAGGGATCGTGCGCGCCCTGCTCTTGCGGCATCTTCAGCGCTGTCCCTTGGCCTTCTTCATCTTGTTCGCGGCGTCGGAGGCCATTTCCTCGGCCTTGCCGGCCATCCGCTCGGTGCTTCCCTCGGCCTCCATGCGCTTGTCGTCCATCGTGCTGCCGAGGCTTTCCTTGAGCTTGCCCTTGGCCTGCTTCGCCTTTGCCTTCGCCTTGCTCATGACGGGGTTCTTCCTTCCTGAGGGGGTACTGCTGCCACCATGCGTCAGGGGGCGGCGGCCTGCAATATGTGGCGAATCGCCGAGAATGCCCCTTCTTTGCGGAGGGGGCAGGGGCAGGGGGTGAGGTGAAGCCGATGGGGCCCGCCCCGCAGAAGTATCTTGACGTCAAGATTGATCTCGGGCAGGCTTCCGCTGGTATCTCGATATCGAGATACTTTCACGGGGGCTCGGAGGCCAGGGATGCGGCGGCGCGGTACGGGGATGCGGAAGGGTTCGCAGGGGCGGCAGGGGCGGCAGGGGCGGCAGGGGCAGGGGCGGGAGCCGCGACGGCCCGGGCTGGTGGCCCAGTTGAGGCGGCCGCCGGGGGGTCGGGACGCCCGGATCATGCTGCTCGCCCAGCTCCTCGACCGTGCCGGTACGGGCATGTGGGCCGCCTCCTCGGTCCTCTACTTCACCTTCGTCCTCGGCCTGGACGCCGACCGCATCGGCCTCATGCTGGGTGCCGCGGCCGTGGCGGGCATCGCCGGGTCGCCCCTGGCGGGACACCTGGCCGGACGGTTCCCGGTACGGTCCCTGCTGATCGGCTGTCACCTGCTGCGCATCGGAACCCTCGGCGCCCTGCTCGTGGTCACCCGCTTCGACGTGCTCCTGCCCCTGGTCGCCGTCACCTACCTCGGCGACCGGGCGGCCAAGGCGCTGGAAATGCTCTTCGCCACACGGGTGGCGGGCGAGCGGCGCGGCACCTATCAGGCGCTGTCGCGCAGTACGGCGAACGCGGGCTACGCGGTGGGCGCGGGAATCGCCGCCGCCGGTCTCGCGCTCGGGGCTCCGGAGGCCTACCGGGCACTGATCCTGGCCAACGCGGTGTCGTTCCTCGCGGCCGCCGCGCTGGTCTGGCGCACCCGGGAACCGAGGGCCGAGGGCCGGGTGGCCGCCGGCGCGGGGGATGCGGCGGCCGGAGGCGCCGTGGGCACAGGGGGTGCGGCGAACGGCGGGGCAGAGAGCGGCGGGGCCTCGCGGGCGGATGTGGCGCCCGGTCGGACCAGGGCGCCGAGCCCGTGGCGGGACCGCGGCTACCTGCGCTTCGTCCTGCTCGACATCCCGATGAGCCTCGACGACTCGGTCCTGGCCGTCGGCCTGCCGCTGTGGCTGGTGGTCCACACCGACGCGCCGCACGCCCTGGTCCCGGCCTTCCTCGTCATCAACACCGTGCTGGTCGTCGTCCTCCAACTCCGCGTCTCGGCGCGGTTCGAACGACCCCGGCAGGCCGCGGCGGCGGTCTCCGTGTACGGGCTGACGATGCTCGCGTGCTGCGTCCTCCTGGCCCTCAGCGCCGGGACCGGGGCGGTGGTCGCCTCGGTGGCCCTGCTCGCCGCGGCGGTGCTGGTCACGGGGGCGGAGCTGCTGAGGTCGGTGAGTTCCTGGGAACTGGCCGTCTCGCTCGCCCCCGAGCAGGCGCGGGCCTCGTACCTGGGAGTGGCGGGCATGGCCATGTCCGTCCAGAAGTCGGCCGGTCCGCTGCTCCTGACCGGCGCGGTCATGGCGGGCGGGCCCGTGGGCTGGCTGGCCCTCGGCGCCGGGATCGCGGCCCTGTCGGTGGTTCAGCGGCGCTCCGCGGTCCGTCGGTTGGACTCCGTCCTCGCCCCGCCCGCTCCCGCGGCGCCCTCGCCGTCGGCCACGTGCACGGGCTGAAGGCGCGTACCCCGGTGCCGGGGGCATCGGGGTCGCCCCCACGGACCCTTTGTACGCCAGGTTCCGCCGGCGGCCGTCCGGACCAGCCCGTGCGCGTGCTCGCGGGTGTGCGGACCCTACCGAACGGCCTTACCGGTGAGCGGGAGGAGGTGGCGCTCCAGGACCGCCGCCACGCCGTCCTCGTCGTTGCCGGCGGTGATCTCGTCGGCGACCGCCTTGAGGGTGGCGTGGGCGTTGGCCATGGCGACCGAGTGGCCCGCCCAGGCGAACATGGGGATGTCGTTGGGCATGTCGCCGAAGGCGATGGTGCCCTCCGCCGTCACGCCCAGCGCCTCCGCGGCCAGGGCCAGGCCGGTCGCCTTCGACAGGCCGCGGGGGAGCAGCTCGACGCAGGTCGGGCCGGCCATGACCACGGTGACGAGGTCCCCCACCGCTTCGCGGGCGGCCTCGGTGAGCTGGTCGTCCGTCAGGTGCGGGTGCTGGATCTGGACCTTCCCGATCGGCCGGTCCCACAGCCGGGCGGCGTCGTGGACCCGCTCGATCCCCGTCGAGCCCATCGGCGGGACCGGGAATCCGGGGCCCACGAGGATGGGATCGGCCAGCTCCAGCGGCATCACCGCCACCGACAGCGGACCGGTACGCGCCTCCACAAGGGCCACCACGTGCGCCGCGAGCTCGCGGTCGAGGGGGACCGACGAGACGAGCGCGTCGCGCCCGGCGTCGTAGAGCTGGCCGCCCTGCCCGCAGACGGCGAGGCCCCGGTAGCCGATCTCGGCCAGCGTGGGCCTGGTCCACTGGGCGACCCGCCCGGTCACCACCACGTGCCGGGCCCCGGCGGAGACGGCGGCGGCGAGGGCGGCCGTGGTGCGCGCGGAGACCGTGTGGTCGCTGCGCACGAGGGTGCCGTCGAGGTCGGTGGCGATCAGCTGGTAGGGCAAGCGGGTCACGGGGGTCTCCTGGGTGGGGGGATGGGGGAGCCGGGGGTGGGGCTGCGGTGGGGGCGGGGAGCACCCGTCGGGTGGAACGCCGCGGGGC
>NZ_JBHUBS010000002.1:845674-849705 GCF_042788835.1 Streptomyces sp. NPDC056883
GGGGGGGGGGGGGGGGGGGGGGGGGGGGGGGGGGGGGGGGGGGGGGGGGCGGCTTTTGTGGGGGGTCTTCTGTTTGTCTTTTTTTCTCGTGTGGGGGTGCCCCCCCCCCCCCCCCGGCCCGGGGCGTACGGGATCAGAGGGAGCCGTTGCCCTTGATCAGCTGCTGGTACCAGAAGAAGCTGTCCTTGCGGATGCGGTGGAGCTCCTTGAGGTCGAACTCGTCGCGGTCGACGTAGATGAAGCCGTAGCGCTTCGCCACGCCCTGGTGGGTGGAGATCAGGTCCATGGCCGACCACGGGTGGTAGCCGATGACGTCCACCCCGTCCGAGACGGCCAGGCGCATCTGCTCGATGTGCGAGGCCAGGTAGGCGATGCGGTAGTCGTCGTGGATCTCGCCGTCCTCGACCGTGTCGTAGCCGCCCAGCCCGTTCTCGGTGACCATGATCGGGAGCCGGTAGCGGTCGTAGACGTCGCGCAGGGTGCTGCGGAAGCCGGCCGGGTCGATCTCCCAGCCGAACTCGGTCGTGGCCAGATGGGGGTTGGACACCGGGCGGAACACGCCTGCCTCGCCGGCCGAGAGCTGCTGGTCGCACACCCCGGAGTCGACGGTCTGGCCGTCCTCGGGGGCGGCCACGGTGGCGGTGGAGTAGTAGTTCAGCGCCAGGAAGTCCGCCTTGCCCGCCTTCAGGATCTCCGCGTCGCCCGCGGCGAACTCCGGCGCGATCCCGGCGGCGGTCATCCACGCCCAGGCCGTCGGGTTGTAGGTGCCGTGAACCGCCATGTCGAGGTACAGCCAGTTGCGGATGGCGTTGTAGTCGGAGGCGGCGAGCACGTCCTCGGGCTTGCAGGACGCCGGGTAGACGACGGAGATGTTCGGGGCGGGGCCGATCTTGGCGGCCGGGAGCATGTCGTGGCACATCTTCGTCACGCGGGCCTGGGCCAGCATCATGTGGTGGTTCTGCTGGTACAGCTCGCGCTTGGGGTCGTCGGTCGTGGTGCCCGCGGTGCCGATGGCGGCGCCGTGCAGGATCATCATGTTCTGCTCGTTGATGGTCAGCCAGTGCTTGACCTTGCTGCCGTACTCCTCGAACAGCACCTCGCAGTAGCGGGCGAAGGCGTCGATGGTCGAGCGGGAGGTCCAGCCGCCCTTGTCCTGGAGGGCCTGCGGCAGGTCGAAGTGGTAGACGGTGACGACCGGTTCGATGCCGTGGGCGAGGAGGGCGTCGAAGAGGCGGTGGTAGAAGGCGATGCCGTCCCGGTTCACCGCGCCGTCGCCGTCCGGGACGATCCGGGTCCAGGCGATGGAGAGGCGGTAGGCCTTCAGGCCCAGCTCGGAGAAGAGCTTCACGTCCTCCTCGAAGCGGTGGTAGTGGTCGGCGGCCACCTTGAAGTCCGTGGTGCCCTCGGGGTAGTTGCCGCGGGCGTCCTGTACGGACGGGCCCTTGCCGTCGGTGTCCCAGGCGCCTTCCACCTGGTAGGCGGAGGTCGCGGCGCCCCAGAGGAAGTCGGGGCGGAAGGCGGCGGGGGTCTTGTGGTCCATGTGCGGATCTCCTTCGGGGGTACGGGGGTTGCGGGGGTTGCGGGGAGTACGTGGATCGGGCCGCGGGGCGCCGCGCGGTGGGTGGGGCGGCGCCCCGGGCGGGGGCCTCAGCCCACCGGGGTGAGGGCGCGCTCCGGGCCGAGGGACAAGAGCACCGTGCTGTGCTCGACCTCGGAGTGCTCGGTGGTCCGTACGACGCCCGTGCCGGCCGCGTCGAGGACGATCACCATCGTGGTGGTGTCGTAGCCGGCGGCCTCGACCGCGGCCAGGTCGACCTCGCCGAGCGGGTCGCCGAGCCGGACCCGGTCGCCCTGCCGGACGGCGGTGGTGAAGTGCTCCCCGCCGAGCCGCACCGTGTCGATGCCGATGTGGACGAGGACCTCCACGCCCTCGGGGGAGCGGAGCCCGTAGGCGTGCGGCAGGACGCTGACGACCGTGCCGTCGATCGGGGCGTGGACCTCACCGGAGGTCGGGGCGACGGCCGCGCCGTTGCCGAGGGTGCCGGAGGAGAACACCGGGTCCTGTACGTCGGTCAGGGCGACGACCCTGCCCTCGACCGGGGCGGCGACCTCGAAGGCCTCGCCGGCGGGCCGTTCGGGGGTGGCGCCGGCTCCGGCGGCCCCATCGGGTTCCGTGGCTCCGGCGGCGTCCTCCGGGACGTCCTTGAAGCCCAGGGCCATCGTGAGGCCGAAGGACAGGGCGACGGCAACGCCGACACCGGTCAGCTGGAGGGCGAAGCTGCCGACCTCCAGGTAGGCGGAGAGGGACAGCAGGCCCGGCATGATGTACGCGGTCGAGGCCGAGCCGCCCGCGGAGGCGATGCCGCCGCCGACCGCGCCGGCGATGCAGGCGTAGACGAAGGGCTTCTTCAAGCGCAGGTTGACGCCGTAGACCGCGGGCTCGGTGATGCCGGCGAGGAAGCTGCTGACGGCGGCCGGACCGGCGAGCTTCTTCAGGCTCTTGCTGCGGGTGCGGAGCATGACCGCCAGTACGGCTGCGCCCTGCGCGGCCGAAGCGGCGACCAGCGGGCCGTAGAGGAGGGAGTGTCCCTGGACGGCGAGGTCGTTGGCCATCATCGGGACCAGGCCCCAGTGGATGCCGAAGACGACCATGATCTGCCAGGTGCCGCCGAGGACGGCTCCCGCGATGGCCGGGCTGAGGCCGAACAGCCAGCCGATCAGGCTCGATGCGCCCTGGCCGGCCCAGTCCGAGGCCGGGCCGATGGTGAGCAGGGTCAGCGGGACCATGAGGAGGATCGTCAGCATCGGGGTGATGAAGTTGCGGATGCTGGAGGGCAGCGCCTTGTCGAGGCCGCGTTCCACGAAGCTCTGTACGTACACGGCGAGGATGACCGGGATGACGGAGGAGGCGTAGGCGACCATCACCATCGGGATGCCGAAGAAGGAGACCGGGTCGCCGGCCTCGTTGAGGGCGCCGATCGCGGGGTAGACCAGCGATCCCGCGATGGCCATGGCGGTCCACTGGTTGGCCCCGAACCGCTTGGCGGCGGTCACGGCCAGCAGCACCGGCAGGAAGAAGAACACGCCGTCACCGGCCGCGTTCAGGACGGTGAACTCCTGCGAGGTCTCGGCGACCAGGCCGAGCTTGGTTACCAGCACGATCGTGGCCTTGAGCAGGCCCGCGCCGGCCAGCGTCCACAGGAACGGGGTGAAGATGCTGGAGATGACGTCGACCAGCCGCGTCAGCGGATTGCCGCGCGGGGCCGAGCCCGTCGAGCCGGAGCCGGAGCCGGAGCCGGAGCCGGAGCCGGATCCCGAGGCCGAGCCGGCCTTCGCCCGCGCCGTGTCGGCGCCGAGCCCGGAGATCCTGGTGATCTCGGCGTACGCCTTGGCCACGTCGTTGCCGATGACCACTTGGAACTGGCCGCCGCTCTCGACGACCGTGATGACGCCCGGGGCCGCTTCGACCGCCGCTCTGTCGGCCTTCGACGCGTCCTTGAGGACGAAACGCAGCCGCGTGGCGCAATGCCCCAGGGACTCCACGTTCGATGCGCCGCCGACGCCTTCGAGGACGGCCGGGGCCGTCTTTCCGTAATCCACGATGAGTTCTCCCTGCATCGCGTGGTACCGAACCCGGAACGTCTTCGGTCCGAGGTCCCCTCAGTCTTGATGAGGTCAACGGAAGGTAAAGGAAGTCGAAGGTCCCGAATGGGTCGACCTTTGTGCCCTTCGTGTTCCCGCTCCTCAACAGGCTGATTTCTCAGGCGAGTTCGAGGAGTGGCGACATCTCCCGGATCGGGCCCTTCGGTCTTCCGGGAGGGGACTTTCAGCCCCTGTCCCCGGGCGGGGCGCCGACGGAAGAGTGCACGGCGAGGGCCCGGTCCCTAGGCCGTCTCTTCCGGATCTTGCCTGGCCCGCGTCGCCCGGCACCGCACCTCGCCGCACTGCCGGGTCACCCGAGTACGTCCAGTACGCGGGAGACCCGGCAGCGCGGCGAGGCACGGCACCGGACGACGCGGGCCTGACCGGCA
>NZ_JBHUBS010000003.1:0-116473 GCF_042788835.1 Streptomyces sp. NPDC056883
GTTTACCCGTAATCGGGTGCACACGCACTTAGAGCGGGACAGTCATGTCGGAATAAGACCGACCGTCCACTGCGTCCTCGCTGTGTAATTGCCTGCAAGCGAAGCAGCCGAAGCTGCGACCTCACAGGTCTTTTTTCAAAGGAACCTCATCCACCGAGGTGGACGGGGTATCAACTTTTTGGCGTTGATTTTTGGCACGCTGTTGAGTTCTCAAGGAACGGACGCTTCCTTTGTACTCACCCTCAGTAACAATTACTGGGGCTTTCCTCCGGGCTTTCGTTCTGTTCTGTTCTTGCGTTTCAGACTCTATCAGAGTCTGTCTCGCTTGTTTTCCGCCTTCCAGGTCATCCGCTTTCGCGGCTTCCCTTTCCGGCGAGTCCGACTCTATCAGTCCTTTTCCTTCTCCCTGACCACTCTCCGTTTTGCCGAATAGGCATGCGGAAAGAACGCAGAGATCAAGATCGGAAACTAGAGAGAGGGGGAGTCCCGTCCATCTGCCGTTCGCGAAATGTTCACGCGGGGCTTCCTGGCGGGAGTCACGACAGTACAGGTCGGGCAGGGCCCAAGCAAATCGATTCAGGCGTATGGTCTAGTCCACCGGTCTAGTCCACTAGTCTCCGTGCCGAAGGACCAGTCCAGTTCGGGACCAACATCGGGCGAACCCGAACATCTTGTGACTTATCCTTCTGGAGAGTACGCCGTTCGCGACAGGTAGTGACGGCGACACGACGAAGCCCCACCCCTGGGAGGCCCCCATGACCAGCGTGACGTCCCCACTTGCCGGGACCGCGATCGGACTCGCGGCAGTGCCCGATCCGGTGTTCTCCGGCGCGATGGTGGGACCGGGTACCGCCATTGATCCCGTGCGCGAGCCTTCGGCGGCTGTGTCCCCCGTGGACGGTGTAGTGGTCTCCCTGCACCCGCACGCGTACGTGGTCGTCGACAGTGAAGGCCACGGTGTGCTCACGCACCTGGGCATCGACACCGTTCAGCTCAACGGCGAGGGCTTCGAGCTGCTCGTCAACAAGGGCGACACCGTGACCCGCGGCCAGGAGGTCATTCGCTGGGACCCCGCGGCCGTCGAGGCTGCCGGCAAGTCCCCCATCTGCCCCGTCGTGGCGCTGGAAGCGACTGCCGACTCCCTCACTGACGTCGTCGAGGCCGGAGACATGAAGGCCGGAGACGTTCTCTTCGGCTGGCAGTGACGTATCCGCCTGCTCAGGCGAACTGGACATCCAACGCGGCGGGTGGACCCGCCGCTCAATCGGAGACGGGTGAAATGGAGACAACGCTGCGAGGCGTCGGCGTGAGCCACGGTGTGGCGATCGGCGAGGTTCGGCACATGGGCACGGCGGTTCTCGAACCGCCGGCGAAGCAGATCACCGCGGACGAGGCGGAGCGCGAGCAGGGGCGCGCCCGTCAGGCCGTGGAAGCCGTATCGGCCGACCTGATCGCCCGGGGCCAGCTGGCCGGTGGCGAGGCCCAGCACGTGCTCGAGGCCCAGGCGATGATCGCCACGGACCCCGAGCTCATGGCGGACGTCGACCGGCGCATCGCCGTCGGCAGCACCGCCGAGCGCGGTGTGTACGACGCGTTCGCCGCCTACCGTGACCTGCTCGCCGGTGCGGGTGAGTACATGGCGGGCCGCGTGGCCGACCTGGACGACGTGCGCAACCGCATCGTCGCGCGCCTGCTCGGCGTGCCGATGCCGGGTGTGCCCGACAGCGACGAGCCGTACGTGCTGATCGCTCGGGACCTGGCTCCCGCCGACACCGCTCTGCTCGACCCGGCGCTGGTCCTCGGTTTCGTGACCGAGGAAGGCGGCCCGACCAGCCACAGCGCGATCCTCGCGCGGGCGCTGGGCGTGCCGGCCATCGTGGCGCTGCCGGGTGCCGGTGAGATCGCCGAAGGTACGGTCATCGCCGTCGACGGCAGCACCGGCGACCTGTTCGTGGAGCCGAGCGCGGCGAAGCGGGCCGAGCTGGAGGCGGCGGCCGCCGAGCGCAAGGCGGCTCTCTCCGCTTCTTCCGGTCCGGGCGCCACGTCCGACGGTCACAAGGTTCCGCTGCTCGCCAACATCGGCGGTCCCGCGGACGTGCCGGCGGCCGTCGATGCCGGGGCCGAGGGTGTGGGCCTGTTCCGCACCGAGTTCCTCTTCCTGGACGACAGCAAGCACGCGCCGACCGAGCAGAAGCAGGTCGAGTCGTACCGCAAGGTCCTCGAAGCCTTCCCCGAGGGTCGTGTCGTCGTACGCGTTCTGGATGCCGGCGCCGACAAGCCGCTGGACTTCCTGACCCCGGCCGACGAGCCGAACCCGGCTCTGGGTGTCCGTGGCCTGCGTTCGCTGCTCGACCACCCGGACGTGCTGCGTACGCAGCTCACCGCGCTGGCCAAGGCCGCCGAGGGGCTGCCCGTCTACCTCGAGGTCATGGCCCCGATGGTGGCCGACCGCATCGACGCCAAGGCGTTCGCGGACGCCTGCCGCGAGGCCGGTCTGAAGGCGAAGTTCGGTGCGATGGTGGAGATCCCCTCCGCCGCGCTGCGGGCGCGCTCGATCCTCCAGGAGGTCGAGTTCCTCTCGCTGGGCACCAACGACCTGGCCCAGTACGCCTTCGCCGCCGACCGTCAGGTCGGTGCCGTATCGCGGCTGCAGGACCCGTGGCAGCCCGCGCTGCTCGACCTGATCGCCATGTCGGCCGAGGCCGCCAAGGCCGAGGGCAAGAGCTGCGGCGTCTGTGGCGAGGCCGCCTCCGACCCGCTGCTGGCCTGTGTGCTGACGGGTCTGGGTGTCACCTCTCTCTCGATGGGTGCCGCTTCGATTCCCTACGTGCGGGCGACGCTGGCCAAGTACACCCTCGCTCAGTGCGAGCGTGCGGCTGCCGCCGCGCGTGCCTCGGACACCGCCGAGGAGGCCCGGGTGGCCGCCCAGGCAGTGCTGTCCGGGGAGTAGGAAGAGGAAGCACCGCGCCGGTTGGTGTGGAGTGACGTTCGAGGGGCCTTCGCCGGTGGCGGGGGCCCCTCGGCCGTTGCCTGCGGGTGGGGTGCGCCCGGCTCAGTGGTGCGGGCCCGGCTCGTCCACCTCGTAGCCGGGGCAGTATTCGACGCCGGGCTCGGGGCCCACGGGCTCTCCGGTGTCGGCGTCGGTGCAGTAGGCGTTGAAGACTGCGGCTGCCGAGAGGGGTACCAGGCGGCCGCGGTCCAGGCGCCAGCCGTGGACGCGGTCCCGGTCTCCCTCGGTGGTGGTGCGCAGGACCAGTCCCCCGGGTCCGCCGAGGGCCAGGCCCGCGGCGAGTACGGTCACGAAGTCGAGGCCGTCGCGGCCGTCGACCCGGGGCCGGCCGCCGGGGCCGGTGTCGGCGTGCAGGACCGCCACGAGCTGTTCCTCCGGGGCCGGGACGCTGCACACCAGGTGGTGGTGGCCCGGACCGGCCCGGTCCACGAGGCGCCGGAGCGCCTCGGCGGCACGCTCGAAGGAGGCGGTCCCGATGTCCTCCCCGCAGTCGGCGCAGCGGCCCACTTCGGCCAGCAGCGAGCTCGCGTACTCCCAGGTGGCCTGCCGGACGGCCGAGTCCACGAGGAGCGGGACCAGTTCGTCGATGGGCTGGCCGGCATAGGGGAGGCCGCCGGTGGCGCCGCCCAGTTCGGCGGTGAAGCGGGTGCGGGCTCCTGGGGTGTCCGGGTCCAGTCCGCGGTCCGCGCAGAAGTCGGCGTACTCCACCGGGTCGAAGAGGGCGACGGTGATGTGGATGCCCCGGGCCGCGAGGGAGCGGAGCAGCCGGTCCACGTGGTCCAGGTAGTCGCGGTGGTCGTCGAAGGTGAAGCTGCGGTACCCGCGCATGGCCGCGAAGTCCCCGGCGTCGGCCAGGAGGCCGACGGTGCTGGGGACTTCGCGGCGCAGGGTGCGGCGCCTGCCGGTGCGGGCGGGACGGCCCGTGGTGGTGGCGGTCCCGGTGTCGTTCGAGCGTGGCATGGTTCCCCCTGAGTGAAGCGATCGCTTGCTCACTCAGAGTAATCATGGCCACTGACAGTGGCCGCTCGCGTCAGCCGCGGGTGCGGGCGAGCTCCTCGTAGAAGCGCAGGAGGTCGAGGTTGTCCACCGAGCCGGGGTTGACCGCCTTGGCCATCGGGGCGCCCTGGAGGAGGCGCTTGACCGGGACCTCGATGCGCTTGCCGGTGAGGGTGTGGGGGATCCCGGGGACCTCGATGATCTCGTCGGGGACGTGGCGGGGGGAGAGCTCCTCGCGGATCGTGGCCTTGATCCGGGAGCGGAGGGCGTCGTCGAGGACGGCGCCGGGCACGAGGTGGACGAAGAGCGGCATCCAGTACCCGCCGTTCGGCTCCTCCAGACCGATGACCAGCGATTCCTTGATTTCGGGCAGTCGCTCTACGGCCTCGTAGATATCGGCGGAGCCCATCCGGACGCCCTGCCGGTTCAGGGTGGAGTCGGAGCGGCCGTGGATGACGACGGAGCCGTGGTCGGTGATCGTGATCCAGTCACCGTGGCGCCAGGTGCCCGGGAACATCTCGAAGTAGCTGTCGCGGTAGCGGCTGCCGTCCGGGTCGTTCCAGAAGCGGATCGGCATGGACGGCATGGGGTTGGTGACGACGAGCTCGCCGACCTCGCCGATGACGGGCTTGCCGGAGGGGTCCCAGGCCTGGAGGTCCGTGCCCAGGCAGGCGGCCTGGAGCTCGCCGATGTGGACGGGGAGGGTGGGGACGGCGCCGGCGAAGCAGCTGCAGACGTCGGTGCCGCCGCTGACGGAGGCGATCCAGAGGTCCTCGGCCACCTCGTCGTGGAGCCAGCGGAAGCCGTCGGGCGGCAGCGGGGATCCGGTGGTGGCCACGCACTTCACCGCGGAGAGGTCGAAGTCGCGGGAGGGGTGGACCTCGGCCTTGCGGCAGGCCATCACGTAGGCGGCGGAGGTCCCGTAGAGCGTGGCCCCGGTCCGCTCCGCGATGCGCCATTGGGCACCGGTGTCGGGGAAGCCCGGGCTGCCGTCGTAGAGCACGACGGTCGTTCCGGTGAGCAGGCCGGAGACGAGGAAGTTCCACATCATCCAGCCGGTGGAGGTGTACCAGAAGAAGCGGTCCTCGGGGCCCAGGTCGCAGTGCAGGCCGAGCTGCTTGAGGTGTTCGAGGAGGATGCCGCCCTGGGACTGGACGATGGCCTTGGGCAGGCCGGTGGTGCCGGAGGAGTAGAGGACCCAGAGCGGGTGGTCGAAGGGGACCGGTTCGAAGACCGGCTCGGTCTCGGCCGCGGTGAGGGCCGACCATTCGAGGGCGCCCGCGGGGGCCGGCGTACCGAGGAGCGGAATGTGGACGACGGCGCGCAGCGAGGGGAGCTCGGCGCGCAGTTCGGCGACGGTGTCGCGGCGGTCGTGTTCCTTGCCGCCGTAGCGGTAGCCGTCGACGGTGAAGAGGACCACCGGCTCCACCTGCTGGAAGCGGTCCAGAACGCTGCGCGCGCCGAAATCGGGGGCGCAGGAGGTCCAGACGGCGCCGACGGCTGCGGTGGCGAGGAGGGCGGTGACGGCCTCGGGGATGTTGGGGAGGTAGCCGCTGACCCGGTCGCCGGGGCGCACGCCGAGGGCGCGCAGTTCGGCGGCGAGCGAGCCGACCTGGCGGCGGAGCTCGGCCCAGGTGACGGGGGTGGGCTCGTGGGTCTCGTCCACGTGGAGCAGCGCCGCGTCGGCGGCGCGGGCCGGGTCCTCGGCGGCGCGCAGGGCGTGCTCGGCGTAGTTGAGGGTGGCGCCCTTGAACCAGACGGCCCCCGGCATGGAGCGGTCCGCGAGGACGGACTCGTAGGGGGTGGTGAACCGTACGTCGAACCACTCGGCGACGGCCTGCCAGAAGGTGTCCAGCGCGTCGACGGACCAGCTGTGCAGGGCCGGGTAGCCGCCGTCCGCGGGGGCGCCGTGGTGTTCGGCGGCCCAGGACTGGAAGGCGGTGATCCGGGCCGCGGCGATCCGGTCGGGGCCCGGGGACCAGAGGGGCTCGGAGGAGGTGGCTGCTGCGGTCATGCGTCGGCTCCCGGTCACGTCTGCGGTTCGCGCTTCGTGGGCGTGTCGTGGTCTGGCGTGTGGTGTGACATGTGGTGTTCGTACGGTGCCATCGCGCGCGGGGTGTGCGCACGGGGGCTCACAGGGACGATGCCATGTGATCGACATCCGCACCAGAGCCGTCATCGGCGGTCGGCCGTGATCCTTTTGCGGGTGAACGGCAGTTGAACGGCGCCTTCTGGGCCAGGTGGCGGTGGCAGGGTGGGCGCCATGGATGGTCGTGGGCTGGTGCGTGCGGTGAAGGACCTGGGCGGCGAGCGGGGACGGCGCGCCTGGCGCTCGGCCTGGCGCAACCGGCGCGTGGACGCGGCGGGGCTCGCGCCCCGGGGTGCGGAGCGGGCGCGGGTGCCGGGCCTGCTGACCGGTACCGAGGCCCGGCCGGGCGGCGGGGTGCTCCGGTTCACCCGTTCGGAGCTGCTGATCCGGGTCACCGTGGGCGGGGCGGTGTTCTGGGGCTGGGACGGTGCCGCGCCGACGCCCTCGTACGCGGTGGTGGGCAGCGGCCCGGAGCCGGATCCGCGCGCCGAGCTGGAGCCGGACACCGACGGCGGGTGGCGGGTGGTGTCCGAGCGCGTGACGGTGGCGGTCTCCCGGCACGGGGCGGTGGAGGTGCGCACCCCCGGCGGGACGGTGCTGCGGCGGGATCTGCCGCCGCGGTGGTGGGACCCGGTACCGGGGGGCTCCGCCGGGTCCGGGAGCGGTGCGGCGGGCGGCTCCGCCGGCGGTGGCGGGGCGGGCGGAGCCGGGGGGACGGGCGGCGGCGACGGTGCGAGCGGGCGGGGCCGTGGCGCGCGGTGGCTGTTGCGGAGCGAGGTGGCGGCGGACGCGCGGGTGTTCGGGCTGGGCGGGCGGGCGGTGGGGCCGCGGTTGCGGGACGGGAGCTACCGGCTGTGGAACACCGATCCCGAGGGCGGGTTCGGGTCCGGGCCCGGCGAGGACCCCCTGTACATCACGATGCCGGTACAGCTGGTGGTCGCGGACGCGGGTACGCACCTGGTGTTCCACGACAACTCCTGGGACGGGCGGGTGGTGTTGCGGGAGGGCGAGGAGGGCGCCGGCTCGGGGGCGGACCGGCCCGGCTCCTGTGAACTGCGCATGGAGGGCGGCCCCTTGCGGTGCTGGGTGCTGGTGGGGCCGCCCGGGCGCGTGCTGCAGGGCTGGTCCGGACTGACGGGTGGGGCCGCCGTGCCTCCGGACTGGGCGCTCGGGTACCAGCACGCCCGCTGGGGGTTCGGCAGCGCGGCGGAGGTGCGCCGGATCGTGGCGGGGTACGCGGAGCACGGGCTGCCGCTGTCGGCCGTACATCTGGACATCGACCACTACGACGGCCACCGGGTCTTCACCGTGGACCGCGGGCGCTTCCCCGATCTGCCGGGGCTGGCACGGGAGTTGGCGGATGGCGGCGTCCGGCTGGTCTCCATCGTCGACCCGGCGGTGAAGGCCGGGGATCCGGTGCACACCGCGGGGCTCGCGGTCGGCGCGCACGGAGCCTTCGTACGGGACCGGGCGGGCCGGGAGGTCCGCGGCGAGGTGTGGCCGGGCGAGTGCGCGTACCCGGACTTCACGGATCCGGCGGTGCGGCGGTGGTGGGGCGGGCTGTACGAGGAGCGGCTCGCGCAGGGCTTCGCCGGGGTCTGGCACGACATGAACGAGCCGGTCTCCTTCGCCCCGTTCGGGGAGCGGACGCTCCCCCGTTCGGCGCGGCACGCACTGGAGGGGGCCGGCGGGGACCACCGCGAGGCGCACAACGTGTACGCCCTCGCGATGGCGCGCGCCGGCTGGGAGGGGCTCGTACGGCTGCGGCCGGCCGAGCGGCCGTTCCTCTTCTCCCGGTCGGGGTGGGCGGGGATGCAGCGGTACGGGGGCACGTGGTCGGGTGACGTGGCGAGCAGCTGGGACGGGCTGCGGGCCTCGCTGGCCCTGGTGCTGGGCCTCGGGCTGTGCGGGGTGCCGTACTCGGGGCCGGACGTCGGGGGCTTCTGGGGTTCGCCCTCGCCGGAGTTGTACCTGCGGTGGCTGCAACTGGGGGCGTACCTGCCGCTGTTCCGCACCCACTCGGCGATCTTCGCCGGCCGTCGGGAGCCGTGGGAGTTCGGGGAGGAGACCACCCGGGCCGCGCGGGCCGTCCTGGCGGAACGGGAGCGGCTGCGCCCGTACTTCGTGACGCTGGCCCATCTGGCGCGGCGGACCGGGGCGCCGTACGTGCGGCCGTTGTGGTGGGGGGCTCCGGAGGACCGGGCGCTACGGGACTGCGAGGACGCGTTCCTGCTCGGTGACGCCCTGCTGGTGGCTCCGGTGCTGGAGTGCGGGTCGGACCGGCGGGCGGTGCGGTTGCCGCGCGGGCGCTGGTACGACACGGCGACGGGCCGGGCGTACGAGGGACCCGGCCAGATCCTGCTGGACGCCCCGGCCGACCGGATCCCGGTGCTGGCACGGGCGGGCGCGCTGCTGCCGGTGCGGGCGGCCGACGGGTCGGTGGCCCTGGAGGTGTGGGCTCCGGCGCGGGGCCGCACGGGCGGCGGGGTGGTGATCCGGGACCCGGGGCCGGGCTTCGAGCCGGGGGAGGTGGAACGGTACGTGGTGCGGTGGTCCGGGGACGCGGTGGTGGTGGAGGACGAGGCCGGGGAGCGGGTGGACGGGGTGGTGCTGCGGGGGCTCTGAGCGGCCGGGGGCAGCGGCTGGGGCCCGGCCGGCCCGGCCCGGCCCCCTAGGGCGTACGCGTGTACCGGCCCTCGAACCAGGCTCCGGCGGCCTGCGTGTGGAGCGGGAACGCCAGCTGCTCCGGGCCTCGCAGGATGTGCCAGCCGGTGGTTTCATCCGTCGGGGCCGACGCCGGGAGGGAGGCGGCGGGGCGGACGGGCAGGAGGCCGAAGACGAGCAGGTGGCCGGCCGGGGAGCTGAGGGTGTCGGCGAGGGCGACCTCGGAGGCCGGGGCGTGGATGCCGGTCTCCTCGCGGAGTTCGCGGACGACCGACTCGCGCCAGTCCTCGCCGAAGTCCATGAACCCGCCGGGCAGGGCGATGCCGCCGAGGGCGGGCTCGATGGTGCGGGTGATGACCACCAGGCCGGTGCCGAGCTCGTCCTCGACGGGGAGCAGGGCGACGGCGACCGGGAGGGGATTGCGGTAGGCGACGGCGCCGCACGAGGGGCAGGTACGGGGCCAGTCGGCCGAATCGAACAGGGCTCCACAGGCGGAGCAGTGCGAGTCCTTCAGGTGCGCCGGCATGCGGTGATGGTATGCCAAGGGGCATGCGGATGGCTGTCGTTGCGGGATGGGTGGGCGCACTGGGACTGCTGGCGGCGGCGGTCACGCCGGGCGCGGCGGCTGCGCCAGGGGTAGCGGCAGCGCCAGAGGCGGTGATCCCGTCTGGAGCGCACGCGCCGGGAACCGGGACCGGGCCCCGAACAGCAGGGGCGCCCGGGGCGGTGACTGCGCCGGGCACGGTGGGCACTGTGACTGCGCCAGGCGCGGTGAGCGAGGTGGCTGCGCCGGACGCGATGGCTGCGGCGGAGGCGGTGAGGGCGGCGGGCGCGGTGAGGGCGGCGGGAGTAGTGGCCCCGGGCGGTGTCGTTGGGGTGAGGTCGGGCGGGGTCGGGGGCCGGGGGTTCGCCGTGGTTGCCGAGGTGGATGCGACTATCGGGCAGGACATGCGGTACGCCACGGCGCGGAACTTCACCGGGGCGGTCGTGGACGGATACGAGGAGCCCGTCTGCCTGCTCGCCCGGCCCGCCGCCGAGGCGTTGCGGCGGGCGCAGCGGGAGGTGCTGCGGCGGGGGTACTCGCTGCTGGTGTACGACTGCTACCGGCCGCAGCGGGCCGTCGACCGGTTCGTGCGCTGGGCCGGGGACGTGGCGGATCAGCGGACCAAGGCGGAGTTCTATCCGGAGGTGGCCAAGGACCGGCTGATCCCGGAGGGGTACATCGCCGAGAAGTCCGGGCACAGCCGTGGCAGCACCGTCGACGTGACCTTGACCCGGCTCGGGCGGGGGCCGCTCGACATGGGGACTCCGTTCGACTTCTTCGATCCGCTCGCGCACACCGACAGCCCGCGGGTGACGGGTCCGGCCCGTGAGAACCGGGACCTCCTCAGGCGGGTGCTCGGCCGGCAGGGGTTCGTGAACCTGCCCCAGGAGTGGTGGCATTTCACCTACCGGCCGGAGGCGTTCCCGGACGCGTACTTCGATTTCCCCGTCTCTGTCGCCTCCGTGCACCGCTGAGTACCGTGCCCGCATGACATTCAGTTCGTACGAGGAGTTCTGGCCCTACTACGTCGCCATGCACTCCCGCGCCGCCACCCGCTGGATCCACCTGACCGGCACCCTCTCCGGCCTCGTCCTCACCGTCTACGGGCTGGCCCGCGGCCGGAAGCGGTACCTCGCCGCGCTCCCGCTGATCGGGTACGGGACGGCGTGGCCGGCGCACTTCCTGATCGAGCGGAACAACCCGGCCACCTTCGGCAACCCGGGGTGGTCGCTGCGCGGGGACGCGCAGATGATCCGGATGATGCTGGCCGGGCGGGACGCGGAGCTCGGCGAGATCGCGCGGAAGTGGCTCGCCGAGAACCCGCGTGAGAAGGCGTAGGAGGACCGCGTTCCCGGGGGTGCGCTCCCGCTCGTTCCCTGACAGACTTCTGACGCTTCGTCAGATGTCGGTTTCGGGAGGGGTCTTGGAACGCACACGCACACCCGTGGTCAGCGGGTGGTTCACCGGGGATGCCGCGGACGGCGCGGACGGCGGGTTCCGGCTGCTCGGCACCCGGTGCTCCGCCTGCGCCGCCGTGTTCTTCCCGCGCGAGGACGCGTACTGCCGCAATCCGGGCTGCCCGGGCGGCGGTGAGCTCGCCGAGACCCCGCTGTCCCCGCGCGGCCGGGTCTGGTCCTACACGGACGGGCGGTACCGGCCGCCCGCGCCGTACGTGTCCGACCCGGACGCGCCCTGGACCCCGTACACCCTGGTCGCCGTGGAGCTGGAGGCCGAGGGGATGGTCGTGCTCGGGCAGGCCGCGCCCGGGGTGGGCGTCGGTGACCTGGCGGTCGGGATGGAGGTCGAGGTGGTCGGCGGCGTGCTGAACGAGGATGCCGACGGCACCGCCTGGACCACCTGGAACTTCCGCCCCGTGGGGGTGGAGCAGTGAGCGCCGACATCGCCGTCCTCGGGGCCGGCATGCACCCGTGGGGCAAGTGGGGCCGCAGCTTCGTCGAGTACGGGCGGGCCGCCGCGCGGGCCGCGCTCGCCGACGCCGGGCTGGACTGGACCGACGTGCAGTCCATCGTGGGGGCCGACACCGTGCGCTCGGGCTACCCCGGCTACGTGGCCGGAGCCACCTTCGCGCAGGCACTCGGCTGGCAGGGCGCACGCGTGACCAGCGTGTACGCGGCCTGCGCGTCCGGCGCCCAGGCCATCGGCGCGGCCCGGGCGCAGATCCTGGCCGGGCTCGCCGACGTGGTGCTGGTGGTCGGGGCGGACGCCGCCCCGAAGGGGTTCTTCGCGCCCGCGGGCGGGGACCGCCCCGACGACCCCGACTGGTTGCGCTTCCGGGTCCTGGGGGCCACGAACCCGGCGTACTTCGCGCTGTACGCCCGGCGCCGGATGGCCCTGTACGGGGACACCGGTGAGGACTTCGCGCAGGTCAAGGTGAAGAACGCGGCGGCGGGGCTGCTGAACCCGAACGCCCGCTACCGCAAGGCCGTGACCGCAGAGGAGGTGGCCGCCTCGGCGATCGTCGCCGATCCGCTGCGGCTGCTCGACATCTGCGCCACCTCCGACGGGGGCGCGGCGCTGGTGCTGAGCAGCATGGACTTCGCACGCTCGCGCGGGGTCGCGGACCCGGTGCGGATCCGGGCCGTGTCCACGGTGACGCCCACCTATCCCCGTACCGTCCTGGACCTGCCGGACATCGCCACCGACTCGGTGACGGCCGGGGTGGCGGGGTCCGGCTCCTTCCGCGCCTCGATCGCACGGGCCGCGTACGAGGAGGCGGGGCTCGGGCCGGACGACCTCTCGCTCGCCGAGGTCTACGACCTGTCCACCGCACTGGAGTTGGAGTGGTACGAGGACATCGGCCTGTGCGGCGAGGGCGAAGGGGCCAAGCTCGTGCGTGAGGGCGCGACCGCGCTGGGCGGGCGGATCCCGGTCAACACCAGTGGTGGACTGGCCTCGTTCGGGGAGGCCGTGCCGGCGCAGGCCATCGCCCAGGTGTGCGAGCTGACCTGGCAGCTCCGGGGCACGGCCGGGGAGCGGCAGGTGGCGGGGGCGCGGGCCGGAATCACCGCGAACCAGGGCCTGTTCGGGCACGGATCGGCGGTCGTCGCCGTGCGTTGAGCGGCGGTCCATGCCGGTGGGGCCGCTGAACTGCGGCTGCTGTCCGAACGCTTGACGGCCCCCGGTGGCGGGTTCACACTCTCTCCACGGTCCCGCGACGCGACCGGGATCCCCTGATCCCCCCATGAGAGCTGCGGCCCGTACCCCAGTCGGCGGGGGTACGGGCCGCCTCCATGTCGCGGCCCGGTCCGAGGGAGGCGCCGGGAGGCGCCGGGAGACGGCCTAGGGCGTCGTCAGGCTCTGGCGGCGGGCCCTGGCCAGGGTCATCGCGTGTTCCACGACCCCCACCAGGACGTCCTTCACCGACTCCCGGTCCCGTGCGTCGCACAGCAGCACCGGTACCTCGGGAACGAGGTCCAGGGCTTCCCGCACGGTCACCACGGGGTACTGCTCCGCTCCGTCGAAGCAGTTCACGGCGACCACGAAGGGGATCTCGCGGCGCTCGAAGTAGTCGATGGCGGCGAAGCAGTCGGAGAGCCGCCGGGTGTCCGCGAGGACGACGGCGCCGAGCGAGCCCTGGGCCAGCTCGTCCCACAGGAACCAGAAGCGGTCCTGTCCGGGGGTGCCGAACAGGTACAGCACCAGGTCCTCGCGCAGGGTGATGCGCCCGAAGTCCATGGCCACCGTGGTGGTGCTCTTGCCCTCCACTCCCCCGGTGTCGTCGATGGTGCGGCCCGGCTCGGAGAGGCGTTCCTCCGTCCGGAGCGGTCTGATCTCGCTCACCGCACTGACCAGGGTGGTCTTGCCCACCCCGAAACCGCCCGCGACCAGGATCTTCAGGGTCAGCGGCTCGACCGGCGTCACGGCATGCATGGCGCCGGTGCGGCTAGAGCGCCCGAAGGCCATCGATCACCTCACGCAGAATGGATTCGTCGGGCAGTTCGGCCGGGGGGACCGGCCGGGTCACGTGCACCAGTTCGTCATCGACGAGATCGCCGATCAGCACGCGTACGACCCCGACCGCGAGGTCGAGTTCGGCCGCGAGTTCCGCGACGGACTGCGGGCGGAGCAGGCAGAGCCCGAGGATGTCGGCGTGTTCCGGGGACAGCGTCGTGTCCCAGACCGGGTCGTCGGCCGCGGACTCGGCGACCACCAGTGCGATCAGGTCGAGGCGGTGCTGCCCGGCGTGGCTGGTCCGGCCGCGGGTCATCGCGTACGGACGCACCACCGGACCCGCGTCGTCGTCGAACCACTGCTCGGCGGCGGCGTCGGAAGCCGCGTCGGCGGCGGTGCCGGGCGGGTGGGCGGGGTGGTCCTGGCCAGGATCGCTCATGCCGTCCGACTCACCCTCCGGCTGGCAGCCCGGTGCGCGGGGCGGTCGCCAGGTGGTCACCGACCCGCTTGACCATGAGGGTCATCTCGTACGCGACCTGGCCGACGTCGGAGTCGGAGTCCGCGAGCACGGCCAGGCAGCTTCCGTCGCCGGCCGCCATGACGAACAGGAACGCCTCGTCCAGCTCGACCACGGTCTGGCGGACCCGACCGGAGTCGAAGTGGCGGCCGACGCCCTTGGCCAGGCTGTGGAAACCGGAGGCCACGGCGGCCAGGTGCTCGCTGTCCTCCCGGGTGAGGTCCTTGGAGCTGCCGGTGGGCAGGCCGTCGCCCGAGAGGACCACTGCCTTGCGGATGCTGGCGACCCGGTCGACGAGCTCGTCGAGGAGCCAGTTGAGGGGGCCGGAGCCACGGCCCCTGGTGTCGTTGCCGGACTGCGGTGCGGTCATCGACCGTCCCCTTCGTTCTCGCTACCGGAACCGGTGGCGGCAGGAGTGCCGGCCTCGGTCACGGACTGGTGTGGTGCGTTCTGCTGCGCTTGGCGTGTCTGTTCGGCCTGCTGAGGGTGCGGGGCCTGCGTGGTCTGCTGCGCCGGTGCGGCCTGTTCCGCCCGTTGCCGCGCGTGGTGGTCGCGGCCCGCGGTCCAGCCGCGCTGGAGCGAGGACATGCGACGGCGTACGTCCTCGGCGTCGCGGTCGGCCACCGGCTCGGCGGCGGCTCCGGCGGGTGCCTTGGCCGGCCCGTCCTTGAGCTGGGGCGCGAGGCTGGCCTGGCGGATCCGCCGGGGCAGGGTCGCCCCGGCGGGCGCCGTCGCGGGGTGGACCGGGCCGTTCGGAACCGGCCCCCCCTGCGCGGGGTCGGGGACCGCCGATACGGGGCGGGGCTCGACGCGGCGGCCGTGCTCGGCCACCAGGGTCGGGGTGGGGCGGCGGCGCGGGAGCGGTACGGCGCCGGGCGAGCGGGCGCCGTCGGGGCGGACGGATTCCGCGCGCGCCGGCTCCAGGCGGACCGGGCCGGTGGGCGGCAGGGGCTCCCGCTCGCGGTCGCGGTGGTCGCGGTCCCGGTGGTCGCGGTCGCGGCGGTCACGGCTGCGGTCGCGGTCGCGGAAGCCCTCGCCGAGCCGGGCGCCGCCCCGCTCGGCGGGAGCTTCGGCGGACCGGTCGCCCTTCCAGAGGCCCGTGCGGTCGCCGGAGCCGTCCGCGGCCCGCTCGCCCTTGCGGGAGCCGCCTCGGTCGGCGTGCCGGTCCGTGTGCGGGCGAGCGCCCGGGCGCAGGCCGAGCAGGGAGTTGCGCGAGATGCCGTTCGGCGGGGTCTCGTCGTCGAGGGTGGCCATGGCGGGCCTGCCGTTGGCTCCGGAGACCCCGGTGAGCCCGATGGTTCCGGCGGAGCCCGCGCGGGCGGTGGCGGTGTCTTCCTGGGCCGGGACGGGCTCGTCCAGCCCCAGCATGCCGATCGGGGCCTCCAGCTCGACGGGGCCGCGCAGTTCGGCGCCGGCCGGGAGCAGGCGGTCGGTGCCGTTGCCCTCGGCGACGGCCTTCGGGCGGGCGGGGCCGACCGCGCCTCCGGACACCCTGCCGCCGGCCAGCCGGATGCCGGTGCCGTTGGTCTCGGGAGCCTCCGTCAGCAGGGTCACCGGGAGGAAGACCACCGCGGTGGTGCCTCCGTAGGGGCTGATCTGGAGCCGGACCTTGACCTCGTGCCGGTGCGCGAGGCGGCTGACGACGAACAGGCCGAGCCGGTCGGTGTCGGAGAGTTCGAAGTCGGAGGTCTCGCTGAGCCGGAGGTTCGCGTCGAAGAGCGCCTCGGGGGTCATGCCGAGGCCGCGGTCGTGGATCTCCAGGGTGAAGCCGTTGGCCACGCGCTCACCGAGCACCTGGACCGCCGTGTGCGGCGGGGAGAAGACGGTGGCGTTCTCCAGGAGTTCGGCGATGAGGTGGGTGACGTCGGCCACGGCCGGACCGGCGATGCCCAGGCGCGGCAGCCGGCGTACCTCGACGCGCTCGTAGTCCTCCACCTCGGCGACGGCGGCCCGTACGACGTCCATCAGCTGGATGGGCTTGCGCCACTGGCGGGAGGGCGCGGCGCCGGAGAGGATCACCAGGCCCTCGGCGTGGCGGCGCATGCGGGTGGTCATGTGGTCGAGGCGGAAGAGGTCGGCGAGCTCCTCGGTGTCCTCGGTGCGCCGCTCCATGGTGTCGAGCAGGGTGAGCTGGCGGTGCAGCAGCACCTGGTTGCGGCGGGCCAGGTTGACGAACACCTCGGACACGCCGCGACGGAGCTCCGCCTGCTTGACGGCGGCCTCGATGGCCGCGCGCTGGAGGGAGTTGAGGGCCTGGCCGACCTGGCCGACCTCGTCCTTCTCGTACTCCAGACGCGGGGCCTCGGTCTCCACGTCCACGTGCTCGCCCGCGGCGAGGCGGCGCATCACGCCGGGGAGGCGGATGCCGGAGACCTCGTGGGCCTCCTTGCGGAGCCGGGACAGGTCGCGGATCAGGTCCCGGCCGACGCGCACGGACAGGACGAGGGAGACGACGAGGGCGATGAACCCGAGCACCCCGGCGAGGGCGGCCTGGATGAGGACGTCCATGGCGACGGGCTCGACGCGCTTCTGGTAGCGGTCGCCCGCGGCGGTGCCCATGACGGCGAGGTCCTGGAGCACCTTGGAGGTTGCCTCGTCCCACTGGGCGGCGGTCACGTTGCGCGGGCTGTGGGTCGCGCCCTGGACGAGGAACCGTTCCTCCGCCTCGCGCAGGGCGCGGCTCTCCGGACTGGTCCAGTACTGCTCGAACTGCTCCCGGTCGGCGGCGGGGAGGATCGCGAGGTTGAACTCGTAGAGCAGCTTGCGGTTGGCCACGAAGTCGGAGACGTGCCGGACGTCCGCCTGGCTGACGTTGCGGGCGGCCAGGGCTCCGGCGACGAGGGCGTCCTGGCGGGAGAGCGTTTCGCGGGCGCGGGTGATGCCGACGAGGGCGCGGCCCTGCTTGTCCATCTCCACGTCCTCGAGCGCGTGGAGGTTCATGAGGAAGTCGTAGCAGGGGTCCACGAGCCGGTTGTAGAGCTCCAGCGCCTGGTTGGTGTCGACGGAGCCCCCGTCCACCGCGCTGCGCAGTGCCCCGATGCTGCGGAAGGCTTCGAGGATGGAGCTCAGGTGCCGGGCGCTGGACGGCTCGAGTTCGTCGACGACCTCGGGGTCCTTGGCGTCGGCGGAGATCCTCTCCACCGCCTCGTCGGTGGCCGCACGGCTCTTGGCCAGCTCGGAGGTGGCGTTGGAGGCGCGCGGGTCGCCGATGACCACGAGGGTCTGGCGGCGTTCCTTCTGGATGACGCGGACGACGTCCTCCACCGGGTAGCCGACCTTGTCGATGACGTAGGCGACACCGAGCAGTTGGACGGCCTGGCGGCCGGTGATCACCGTTGCGAAGCCCCAGAGGGCGGTCAGGGAGACGAGCGGCACAAGGAGCAACGCCACGATCTTCCGGCGGATGGACTTCCCGCGAAAGCGCATGGCCTCCCCAGCCTCCCCCAGCTCAACCCCGTTACCGGGGGTTGGTGTTCCGTCATTTAAACGGCGTGAGCCTACTACTGCCACGGCGAACCTTCGAAGGCCTGTCCGGACGTTTTCGGCCTGACCCCTGGGCGAAGATCACGAGTTGTCCGGAAGATCCGGTGAAGTGCGGCCCGATATGTGGCAGATGACACTTGGTGGGGCCTCGGTCCCCGTCGCAGAATGGATGGCTGGAATTCTTCGTTCCGCGATACTTCGGGGCGTCCCGCGCGTCCGGGATCCGGGAATCTCTCGGCGTCTTCGTGCGTCTACCTGTTCGGGGCGGGCATGAGCGGCCGCGAGGAGGGGAGGGAGCGACCATGGCGAAGAAGTACGAGGACGGCGGCGACGGCGCCAACAGCACGGACGGCACGGGGCCCGGGGGGCAGCGGGGGCGGGTCCTGTGGGTGGACCAGCCGGCGGGACGACGGCGCATGCCGGATCCGGTGCGGACGTCCGCCGTGCGGGCGGTGCTGATCGTCGCCGTGACGCTGACGGACGCGACGATCGCCTTCTTCCTGACGGTCACCGGCTCCTGGCTGGCCCTTCCGCTGTCGCTGTGCGGGATAGCGGGGGTGGTCGTGGCCACCTGGGGCGTGCTCGACGTCATGATCACCCGGCAGGCGTGGAACCAGCGCTACGGAGTGCTCTCGGAGCCCAGCAGCACGGCGCGCGGCCGGCGGCGCGAGCGCCGCAGGGCGCGCCGGGAGGCCCGCTCGGCGCCTCCGCTGCCGCCCCGCGCACCCGGGCGCGGCGAGGCGACCGGCATCTGGCCGCCGCCGACGGGCACCGGGCGGGGCTGAGCCGCGCCCGCGCCGATGCCCTGGCCGGCGCCCCCGGACTCCGGCGCCCCCGGACTCCGGCCCGCCGGACGGAGTCCGGCGCAGCGGCGCGAAGCCGGGGAGGCCCGCCAGGGCCGAGCCGTGCGAGCGGCGCGTCAACAAGGCTGGGCCCGCCAGGGCCGAGCCTCGCGAGCGGCGCGTCAACAAGGCTGGGCCCGCCAGGGCCGAGCCTCGCGAGCGGCGCGCCAAGAAGGCTGGGCCCGCCAGGGCCGAGCCTCGCGAGCGGCGCGTCAACAAGGCTGGGCCCGCCAGGGCCGAGCCTCGCGAGCGGCGCGTCAAGAAGGCTGGGCCCGCCAGGGCCGAGCCTCGCGAGCGGCGCGTCAAGAAGGCTGGGCCCGCCAGGAAGGCTGGGCGCTCCGGCGGTACATGCGGGTCGCCGTGATCTCGCCGTGGATGGTCTCCCCCTCCGCGAACTGCTGGGGCAGGCCCGGGCGCAGGTGTTCCTCGACGCTGATGTACTTGAGCCCCGCGCGCAGGTCGGCGTCGTTGCGGAGCCGGATGACCAGCGGGAACTCGGCGAGCGCCGTGGTGTCGAACAGGCCCGTGGTGTAGAGCAGCTGGACGCCGAGCGCGTCCGAGACGGCCCGCTGGAGTTCCAGCAGGTACGTGGCGTTCGCGCGCCCGATCGGGTTGTCGAGGAAGAGCGTGCCCGCGTGCCGGTGCTTGTCGCGGCCCCGGTCGTTGCTGCGCAGCGCCGCCATCGTGCAGTACAGCGCGATCGCTGCGGTGAGCAGCTGGCCGCCGGAGAACACATCGCCCATCTGGCCCACCGGGACCCGCTCGGCGCGGAGCACCGCGTCGGGCTTGAGGATCTCCACCGCGATGCCCTTGGGCTCCAGGGCCGCCTGGACCCCGTGCAGCAGCAGCGACATGCCGTCGCGGCGGCCCTCGCCGAAGGAGGCGGTGCTGTTCTTCTTCACGGCGGCGCGGGTCGCCTCGTCGATGACCTCGCCGAGCCGCTCGGTGAGGGTGGCCTGGTCGGGCTCCTCGAAGCGGATGCGCAGGAACTCCTGGCCCGACCACTCCCCCAGGCCCTCGGGGAGCTGGGAGAGCCGCTGGGCGGAGCGCAGGGTGGCCAGGGCGGACTCCACGAGGCCGCGCAGCCGGTCCACGATGCTGTCCCGGTTGCGCTCCAGCTGCGCCAGCTCGTCGGTGAGGACGCGCAGCCGGGGGGCGAAGGCCACGGCCCAGGCCGCCGCGTGCTCGGGCAGGGCGGAGGCGGGCAGTTCGCGGATCTGCTGGCGCGCGGGGGTGCGCACCTGCTCGTAGCGGTTGGCGTTGGCGTGCCGGACCAGGATGTCGCTCGCCTCGCGGACGGCGGCCTCGGCGGCCGACAGGTCGGCGGCGCAGCCCCGTAGCGAACGGCGGGCCTCGGTGGCCGACTGGCGGGCCTCCTCCAGGCTGCCGGGGTGGGCCACCGGCTCCTGCTCGTCCTCCTGGTGGGTGTGGTCCCGCAGGAGGTCGCGGAGCATGGCCGCGGTCTCGTCGAAGCCGCCCGCGCCCTCCTCGGCGGTGCGGTGGGCGCGCAGCAGGTCGGCGTGGGCCGCGCGGGCGGACTCCACGGCGGCGGTGTGGGCGGCGAGTTGGGCGGTGGCGGTGCGGAGCCTGGCCTGGGCCTCCTCGACGTTGTCGGGGATCAGCTCCTCGGGCAGCTCGGTGTGTGCCTCGCCCTCGGCGGGGGCGTGCCGTTCGGCCTCGCCGCGCAGTCGGCCGAGCTGCTCGCTCGCGGTGGAGGCGCGGGTCTCCAGCATCTGCACGAGGGCTTCGGCGCGGGCGGCGGCGGCCTGCCGGGAGGGGCCGTCGGCTCCGTCGGTGCCTTCGAGGAGCTGGGCGGCGCGGGTACGGACCTTGTTGGTGAGGCGGTCGAGTTCGGCGAGGGCCACCGACTCGTCGCTCTCGGCGCGGGCCTGTTCGGAGCGCAGGTCGGCGCCGACGCCGACCTTTTCGTAGAGCTGGGAGGCGGCGCGGTAGGCCTCGCGGAGGGCGGGGAGCGGCGCCTTGGCCGTGGCGCCGTTGCCTGCGGGCGCCTCGGGCAGCGGGTCGGGGGCTCCGGCGATCTCGGCGCGCTCGGCGCGCAGGGCCCGGGCGGTGCGGCGGGCGTCGTCGGCGGCGCGCTGGGCGGCGCGGCGGTCCTCGTCGGCGGCCCGGGCCCGGTCGAGGCAGACCTCGGCGCGGGCTTCGGACTCGGCGGCGTCGTCGGCGAGTTCGCGCAGCTTGGTCTGCCAGCCGGCGCGTTCGCGGAGCCGGTAGGCGAGGCCCGCGAGGGCGTCCGCGACCCGGCGGGCGCGCTGGGCGGTGTCCTGGCGCTCGTCGCGGACGCGGGCGGCGTCGGCGGCGGCCTCGTCGGCCTCGGCGCGTACGGTACGGGCCTCCGCGAGCTCGGCGTCGGTCTCCTCGGCGAAGCCGCGGGCGGCGGCGGCCTGCTCCGCGAGCTCGGCGAGGCGGCCGGGCGGGCAGCCGGTGCGCCAGGACAGCAGCCGGGCGGCGAGCTCGCGGTCGCCGGACAGGCGGGCGGCGAGCTCGCGGATCTCGGTGTCGCGGGCGGTGGCCCGGGCGCGCAGCGCCTGGCGCTCCTCGTCGGCGGCGTGCTCGTCGTGCATGGCCGGGTTCGGAGGCACGATGAAGATGCCGGACCCCGTGGCGTCCCCGGCCGGGGGGACCGGCGCCAGCAGGGCCGCGGCGGTGCCGACGGCGACGGTGGAGCGGGGCAGCAGGGCGGCGCCGGAGAGGACCTCGCGGGCCCGGGAGTGGGTGTCGGGGTCGGTGATGACCACGCCGTCGACGAGTTCGGGGCGGGCGGCGAGGACCGCGGCGTGGTCGGCCGGGTCCACGGACTGGGCGAGGTAGCGCCAGCCGGGGAGGGCCGGGATGCCGTGTTCGCCGAGGAACTCCACGGTCGCGAGGACGTCGGGGCCGGGCGGCAGCAGGCCGCCGTCACCGAGGGCGCCCAGGATGCGGGAGTCGTCGGCGGCGGCGGTGCGCAGGTCGAAGAGCTGGCGTTCGGCCGATGCGACTGCGCGGGTGAGCAGTTCGCGCAGCTCGTCGGCGCCCCGGTCGAGGTCCTCGACGGTGAGCCAGCCGGTGGTGGCGGCGTTGCGGGGCGTGCCCGGACCCGTGGCGGGGTCCTGGGAGGCGCCCGCGGCGTCGGTCCCGTCGGCCTGCGTACCGCCGTCGGTACGCGGGGAGGCGCCCTCGGCGCCGGGGGCCGACGGGGCGCCCAGCAGGGCGGCCAGGCGCGGGGCCCCGGCGAGGGAGGCGGCGGCCCGGTGCTCGGCGTCGTGGGCGGCCTCGGCCGCGTCGGCGGCGTCCGCCGCACGGGCGGCGGTGAGTTCCGCGCGGGATTCCGCCGCGGCGGCCTCGCGGGCGGCCTCGGCGGCTGCGCGGGCGGCGTCGCGGGACTCGTCCCAGGCGGCCACGGCCGTCTTCTCCGCGTCGGCGGCGGCCAGCGCGGCGCGCGCCGGGTCGGCGTCGGGGGCGGAGTCGTCGAGCCAGCCGGCCCGGACGGCCTCGGCGGTCTCCTGCTGGACCTCGGCGAGGCGGGCGCGCAGGTGCTCGGCCTCGCTGCGGGCCCGCTGGGCGGCCGTGGCTGCGGCGGTGGCCGCGCGGTGGGATGCCTCGCCGGTCTCCTGGAGGACGGCGGAACGCTCCTCCTCCTCGTTGGCGGCCCGCTCGCCCTGCTCGGCGGCGGCGTGCAGGGCCCGTACGAGCTCGGTGGCGGCGGTGGCCCGGGCGGCGAGCGCCGGGGCGGCGTCCCGTTCGGCCTCCAGGATCGCGGCGGCGACCCGGGCGGAGCGGTCGGCGGCGGAGCGGTGGCGCAGGACGTGCTCGGCGGCCTGCCAGGCGGAGTGCAGGGTGCGGGCTTCGAGGAGTTCGCGGCGCTGCGCGGCGGCGGCCTTGTCGGCGACGGTCAGGGCCAGCGAGGCGTGTCGGTAGGCGAGTTCGGCCGAGACGGCGGCGCTGCGGGCGCGCGCGGATTCGGCGGCGGTGACCTGGTGGGCGGCGCCGGTGACGCGCTGCGCGAGGTCGGCGGCGCGGCCGCGCTCTTCACCGGCGCGGGCGGACAGGCGCCGGGCGAGGGTGCGCGTACGGCGTTCGGCACCGGCGTGGACGTCGCGCAGCCGGGAACGGGCCGCGGCGGCCTCGACGATCTTGTTCAGGAGTTCCACCGAGCCCGCGGTGAAGTCCCGTTCGGCCATCAGCTCGGCGCGGCGGCCGAGCTTGTTGCCGAAGCCGTGGACGAGGTCGGCGAGGCCGTCGGTGTCCCGGGTGTCGGTGACGGCGCGCAGCAGCAGGTCGGTGAAGTCGGAGTCCTTCTTGACCGCGAAGAGGCCGGCGGCCTCGCCCTCGTCCGCGTTCATCTCGCGCTGGTAGCGGAAGAGTTCGGGGTCGAGTCCGAGCTCGGTGAGGTGCTCGTTCCAGCGGTCGTGGATCTCCTCGAAGTACACCTCGAGGTGCGGGTACGCCTTGCCCGCTTCGGTCAGGGCGTCGCGGAAGCCCTTCATGGTGCGGCGCCGCCCCTGGGCGCCGGAGGCGCCTTCCACGGGCGGGCGGACCGAAGTGGCCTCGGCCACCGGGAGGTTGTCCAGGCTGAGGCCCGGGCCGGGGCGGAAGGAGTACCAGGCCTCGGCGAACTTGCGCGGGTCGTTGGAGACTTGGCGGCCGCGCCATTCGCTGACCTTGCCGACGACCACGCACTCGCCGGTCTGCGTGTGCTGCCATTCCAGTGCCACGTGGCCGCAGTCGTCGGCCAGCAGGAACTTGCGCAGGACGCCGGAGCTGGCGCCGCCCAGGGT
Source organism: Streptomyces sp. NPDC056883 (assembly GCF_042788835.1). Classification (NCBI taxonomy): domain Bacteria; kingdom Bacillati; phylum Actinomycetota; class Actinomycetes; order Kitasatosporales; family Streptomycetaceae; genus Streptomyces; species Streptomyces sp. NPDC056883. The sequence continues at coordinate 22,833 of NZ_JBHUBS010000003.1, forward strand.
GTTGCGGTGGCCGGGCAGCATCACCGAGAAGATCAGCTTGAGCAGGACCGACTTGCCGCCGCCGTTCTCCAGGAAGAGCACTCCGGCGGGCGCGGGGCGGCGCGGCGGGCCGGTGGGCTCGTCCTCGAAGAACTCCGCCTGGGTGGGCGCCGGGTGGGGCACCGGCTCGCCGACTCCGCGCAGGTCGAGCACGGTGTCGGCGTAGCGCGCGCCGGCGGGCCCGATGGAGTAGAGGCGGATCCGGGACAGCTCGTACATGGCGGCGGACTCTCGTCGTTTTTCGTAGGTCGTACGGAGGCCGTACGGGGACGGGTGGCGGGCGGTGGCCGGGGGCGGGCGGCTCAGGCGTGGAAGGGCAGGCCCGCGTCGGCGGCGAGTTCGAGGTCGTCGCCCTCGGGCGGCGGCAGGAGGCTGGCGGAGCCGTCGCTGACGGGGACGACGCCCAGGTCGAGGAGCTCGGCCATGGCCGCGCTGCCCGCCATGTCGCGGACCTGGAGCTGGTAGCGGGGGGTGGTGCGGTACGTGCCTCCGGCCTCGTCGCCGGTGCGCTGGAGGAAGCCGGAGTCGGTGAGGAAGGCGGCGGCCTTGCCGACGATGCCGGTGGTGGAACCGGCCAGGCGGCGGGCGTCCTTGGTGGCGCCGGTCGCGCTGCGGCGGGCGTAGACCCGCCAGGCGGCCTCCAGGCCGGGGGCGTCGGAGGCCGGGTCGGTGTTCTCGCCGAGTTCCTCGGCGCGCTCCTCCAGGCGGCGGCAGGTCTGCCGGACGAAGGCGTCGACGCCGTTGACGGTGATCCGGCCGATGTAGCCGTCGTCGGCGAGGTCCTCGGGGCGGGGGAAGGCCAGGGCGGCGACGGCGAGGTGGGCGAGCCCGTGCAGGAAGCGGTCCGCGGAGTCGGCGGTGGTGCGGCGGGCGTAGTCGCCCATGCGGACGGCGAAGACGGAGTCCTCGCCGGCGGCCACCGCCATGCCGGCGCGGGAGGACACCTCCAGGACGACCAGGCCGAGGCCGGTGGCGACGGCGTCGGCGAGCCGGGCGAAGGCGGGGTCCTCGCGGTAGCGGCGCAGCAGTTCGGCGTACTCGGCGTCGCGGGCGGGCAGCAGCTTGGGCTGGAGCCCGAAGGCGACGAGGCGGGCCGCGTCCGCGGCGTCCGCCGGGGTGACGGCTCCCTGCGGGGCCGGGGCCGGCGCCTGTGGGTGTGCCTGGACCGGAGCCGGGGCCTCGTGGGCGTCGGGCTCGCTCCACGCGGGGTGCTGCTCGGCGTGGTGGTCGCTCACGGGTGGGTCTCCTTGGCGGTGCGGGTGGGGCTCACGCGGGTGGGGCTCAGGTGGGTTCGGCTCAGGCCAGTGGGGCTCAGGTGGGTTCGGCTCAGGCCAGTGGGGCTCAGGTGGGTTCGGCTCGGGCCGGTGGCGTGCTGCGGGGCGGTGGCTTCGGCGGCGGGGGGTCTTCCCCCACCCCGCCCCTTCCCGAAAGCAGGGGCAAGCCCCCACACCCCCGGGTGGGACCGGGCCCCCAGGGGCTCCGCCCCGGCGACGCAGCCTGCGGCCGCGGCCGCACGAAGGGCCGGACCCGTACAGCACAGACCCGGCAGGTGCGGGGTCATGCCGCCTCCGTGCGGTCTGCCGTCATGGCTGCTGCGTCCAGGAGGGCGGTGCCGACGATGAGGTCCGCGCCGCCGAATTCCGGGTCTTCGAGTTCCGTGCCGTCGTCGACCGCGAAGAGGAGCCGCTCCTCGCCCTGGCGGTACGCCGTGCCCACCGCCGGGCTCGCCGCGTGGACGGCCAGCAGGGCGACCAGGTACGGCAGGTCCGGGTCGGAGCGGCGGGCCTCCGCCAGGAGGCCGGACAGGCGGCGCGGGGCGTCGTGCGGGAGTTCGAGGAGTGCCATCGCGGCGGCGAGCTGCTCCTCGCTGAAGCGGCTGTCGTCGGGGGTGGCGATCAGGTCGGGCTCCGGCATCTCCAGACCCAGGTGCTCGCGCTCCACGGGCGGGGTGAGGAGGATCTCCACCAGGTCCGCGACGCGGACCGAGACGGGGGTGCGCAGGCCCGCGCCCGACGCGAAGAAGGCGTCCGTGACCCGGATGGCCTGGGCGACGGGGAGGGGGAGGGCGGGAGCCACCAGCTGTCCGTACAGGTCGATCCCGGAGCGCGGCGCGGGGGCCGCGAAGGCCTGGCGGTCCTGTTCGGCGCGGAAGAGCGGGCCCGCGTCCAGCAGTCGGGACTGGAGCTGGGTGTGGCGGCGGATGCAGTCCTTGACGATGTCGACCAGTTCGGCGGCGCGCCGCTTGTTGTCCGGCTCCTCCGCCTCGTCGCGGGCCTTGCGGATGTTGGTCAGGATCGCGTTCTCGTGGCGGTAGCGGTCGGCGACGTGGTCGAGGGCCTCCGCGATCATGTCGGGGACCGTCACCAGCCAGTCCACCGCCCGTACGTTGCGCCGGGTCGCGTCCAGCGTGCGGCGCAGGGTCTCGGCGTACTGGACGGTGCGGTAGCGGGCCTGCTCGGCGGCGAGTTGGGCGTCGGCGAGCCGGCCCCGGCTGATCAGGACCTCCAGCTTCACCTCGGCGGCGATCTGCGCGCTGGTGACGTCCGTGTCGAGGGCGCCGACCAGGACGTTGACGGCCTCGTCCGTCGTGCGCAGGTACACCGCGCCGCCGTAGCCCGGGACTTCCTCGATCAGCTTGAAGTCGTAGTCGCGGCGGACGTACACCCCGTCCGGGCCGAACGTGCCGTAGATCGCGCGGAATCCGCGGTCGACGCTGCCGACGTTGATCAGGTTCTCCAGCACCCAGCGGGCCACCCGCTCGTGCTCGGCCGCGGGGCGCGCCGGTGCCTGGGCGGCGACGCGGGGCAGCAGGCGGGCCACTATCTGCTCGTGGTCCGCGCCGGTGTCGAAGTCCATGTTGAGCGTGACCAGGTCGATCGCGGAGAGCGCGACCTCCGCCATCGCGTAGACCCCGTACTCGCCGGCCAGATTGGCCTTGCGCACGTCGAGGTCGTGGAGCGGGGCGGTGCAGGCGAGCGCGCGCAGCCGCCGGGCCAGGCCCTCGTCGGCGGCCGGGCCCGGCGCCGGGGAGGGAAGGGTCTTCGCCGGGGCAGGGAGAGTCACGGGCAAAGACTAGGCGCTGACCCTGACAACATCCCAAACGGGATGGTTCGCCCGATCCTCCCGCCGGCCCTCCCGCCGTCGGCGAGAACGCGGCCCGCGCCCTGTTCTACGCTCACCGCATGGCTCCCATGATCACGCCGGAACCCCCGGCGGCCACCCAGGCGGACGTCCCCGTGATCGATCTCAACGCCGACCTCGGCGAAGGCTTCGGCCGGTGGACGCTGACCGACGACGAGGCCCTGCTGTCCGTCGTCACGAGCGCCAACGTCGCCTGCGGCTTCCACGCCGGCGACCCGTCCATCATGCGCCGCGTCTGCGAGCTGGCGGCCGCGCGCGGGGTACGGATCGGCGCGCAGGTCTCGTACCGGGACCTGGCGGGCTTCGGCCGCCGCTCCATGGACGTGCCGGCCGGTGAGCTGGCCGACGAGGTGGCCTACCAGATCGGGGCGCTGGAGGTCTTCGCGCGGGCGGCCGGCTCCCGGGTGTCGTACGTGAAACCGCACGGCGCGCTCTACAACCGCACCGTGCACGACTCCGGCCAGGCCGGGGCCGTGGTGGCCGGCGTGCTGCTCGCGGCCGGTCCCGCCGGGCTCCCGGTGCTCGGGCTGCCCGGATCCCTGCTGCTCGCCGCCGCCGGGCGGGCCGGGCTGTCGGCCGTCCCGGAGGCCTTCGCCGACCGCGCCTACACCCCCGCGGGCACCCTCGTACCGCGCGGCGAGCCGGGCGCCGTGGTCCACGACCCGGACGCGGTGGTGGCCCGCGCGGTGGAAATGGCCGCCGGGCACGCGGTGACGGCCGCCGACGGCTCCCGGATCCCGGTGGCCGCCCGCTCCCTGTGCCTGCACGGGGACACCCCCGGCGCCGCCGACCTGGCCCTGCGCGTGCGCGGGGCGCTCGCTGGGGCCGGGGTCCGGGTGGAGGCCTTCGCGTGAGGGCGCTGGAAGCCGGCGCCGGGGCGCTGCTGCTGGAGGTGGACTCCGCCGAGGAGGTGGCCGCGCTCCACGCGGAGCTGCTGCGTCGGCGGGACGCCGGCGACGAGCTGGGCGGCGTACGGGAGATCGTGCCGGCGGCCCGGACCGTCCTGCTGGACGGGGTGCGGGAGCCGCGCGCCCTCGCGGCCCGGATCGCCCGCTGGCGGGTCCCCCCGCTCGCACCGGCCGACGGGCCGCCCCCGGTGACGGTCGCGGTGCGCTACGACGGCCCGGACCTCGCGGAGGTGGCCGCCCTGTGGGAGGTGTCGCCCGAGGAGGTGCCCGGCATCGTCGGCGCGGTCACCTTCCGGGTGGCCTTCTGCGGGTTCGCCCCGGGCTTCGGCTACCTGACGGGCCTGCCCGCCCGCCTCCGCCTGCCCCGGCGCGCGACGCCCCGTACGGCGGTACCGGCGGGCTCGCTGGCCCTCGCGGGCGAGTACGCGGGGGTCTACCCGCGCTCCTCCCCCGGCGGCTGGCAGCTGATCGGATCCACCGACGCGGTGCTGTGGGACCCGGCGCGCGAGCCGGCCGCGCTGTTCGCGCCGGGGGTACGGGTGCGGTTCGCCGAGGAGGGATCGGCATGAGGGGGCTCGAGGTCGTACGGGCGGGCGCGCTGACCACCGTCCAGGACCTCGGGCGGCCCGGGTACGCCCACCTCGGCGTTCCCCGCTCCGGGGCCCTCGACACGGGGGCGCGGGCGCTGGCCAACCGGCTGCTGGGCAATCCGCCCGGGGCGGCCGTCCTGGAGACGACCCTGGACGGCGTGGAACTGCGGGCGGTGGGCGGCCCGGTGACGGTGGCGGTGACCGGAGCGCCCTGTGCGGTACGGGTCTGCGGGCGCGCGGTGGCCTGGGGAGCCCCGGTCCTGCTGCGCGCCGGGGCGGAGCTGGAGGTGGGCCGGGCGGAGTCCGGGGTGCGCGGCTACGTGGCGGTGCGGGGAGGGTTCGCGGTCGAGCCGGTGCTGGGCAGTCGCTCGACCGATCTGCTGTCGGGCCTCGGGCCGCCGGTCCTGGCGGTGGGGGCGCTGCTCCCCGTGGGCGCTCCGGGTCCGGATCCGGTGGCCGGGGTGGATGGTCCGGCGGCGCCGGGTCCGCCCTCGGAACTGGTGCTTCCGCTGCGGCTGGGGCCGCGGGCCGACTGGTTCACGGCGGAGTCGGTGACGGGGCGGCTGCTGCGGGCGGCGTACCGGGTCTCGGCCGCTTCGAACCGCATCGGGCTGCGTACGGAGGGGGCGCCGCTGGTTCGGGCGCGGGGTGGTGAGCTGCCGAGCGAGGGGATGGTGCTGGGGGCTGTGCAGGTGCCGCCGGACGGGCAGCCGGTGGTGTTCCTGGCCGACCATCCCGTGACGGGCGGCTACCCGGTGGTGGGCGTGGTCCCGCCGGGCCCGGCCCTGGACGCGGCGGCGCAGGCCCGGCCGGGCACTCCCGTCAGGTTCCTCCGGTCCCCGGGGTCCCGATGAAACACTTTCCGGCGCTCCGGCCAATTACTGGGTGAGGGGGCCGACCGGGCCCCTGCACAGGGGAGGAACCGGGTGCACATCCCACGACACGAGACCGGGCCACCGGATCTCACCACGCCCGAGGGGTTCGGGGCGTTCTACGAGGACCATGTCGACGCCGTAGTCGGCTTCGTCACCCGCCGGGTCGCCGATCCGCACCTGGCGGCCGATCTGACGGCGGACGTCTTCCTCGCGGCGATGGAATCGGCCGGGGCCCACCGGAGCCGCAGGGGAGCTCCGGTCGCTTGGCTGTTCGGCATAGCCGGCAACGTCCTGTCGGGCCACGCCCGGGGGCTGACCCGCGAGAGCGCGGCGCCGACCCGGCTGAGCGGGCGCCGGCTGCTCGATGCCGAGGACATCGCGGCGCTGGAGGAGCGCATAGCCGCCGAGCGGGCCTTCCGCGACCTGGCAGAGCGCCACGCCACGCTCTCCGAACCGCTCCGGGCCGCCCTCGACCTGGTCGTCCTCGACCAGCTCACCCCCGCCGAGGCCGCCCGGGCACTCGGTGTCACCCGGGCGACGGTCCGCGTCCGCCTGCACCGGGCCCGGCGCGCCCTGCGCGGCCCGGCCCCCGTCACCGATAGCCAGTTGGAGGCAGTCCGATGAGTACCCGGCCCAGCGGCTTCGAGGACCGCCTGAAGTCCGCCCTCCTCGCCCGCCTCCCGGAGCCCGCGCCCGTGACGCCCGCCCGGTCCTTCGCCCGGCGGTACGGCGTCCCGCTCGCGATAGGCATCGCCACGGCCTCCGTGGTTGCCGTCATGGCCCTCCCGGGCAGCGCCCGCACCGCCTCGATACCGGGCGGCGGCCCGGCGAAATCGCCGAGCCCCTCGGGCACGGACGCACCCGAGATCAAGAAGGATCCGGACGGATCGCTCAGTTTCTCGCTGCCCACGCACGACCAGGTCCCGGCTCTGGTGCAACGGCTGAAGGCACTGGGGGTTCCGGCGGTCGTGGTCCCGAAGCAGCCGCGGTCGCAGTGCTCCGAACTCGGGGGCGGGGGCCGCGGACCGCAGGCCGACCCCGAGGCCGAGATCCTGCAGAACGGCGGTGACGGCTTCATCATCAAGATCAACGCGAAGACGGTCCCACCCGGGCACACGCTCATGTTTCCGTTTGCGGAGCACTACCTGCCGGGCGCACCGGGGATCGCCTTCGGCGTGGTCGAGACCGCCAAGCTCCCGTCCTGCGTGATCGACTACTCCGACGGCCAGGATCAGTTCCCGCCGCCGGCGGCGGGGACCCCGGGCACCAGCCCGACCCCGGCCCCCTGACCACCCCCGCGCCACGGGATCGCTCGGCCCCGCGGGATCGCTCGGCCCCGCGGGGTCGTGGCCGCACAGCACACGGCCCGGCCCCCCTCGGGTCAGGGGGCCGGGCCGTATGCGTGTCGGTGGGAGGCCGGCGGGGCTACATCGCCGACTCCGGGGTGATGCGGCTGCGGACCGCCGACTGGACGTCCTCTTCCTCGGCCGGGTCGGCCGCCAGGCGGCGCAGGCGGGGGGCCACTCGGGCGTCGGCCGTTTCCGCGTGGCGGGCGGCCACCTCTCGGGTGGTCTCCTCGCAGTCCCAGAGGCACTCGACGGCGAAGCCCGCCGCGAAGGAGGGGTCCGTCGCCGCCAGGGCCCGCGCGGCGCGGCCGCGGAGAGCGGAGGAGGCCGTCTCGCGGTAGATGTGGCGCAGGACGGGCGCCGCACAGGCGATGCGGAGCCGGCCGGCTCCGTCGACCAGGGTGAACAGCGGCGTCGAGTCCGGGCCGGAGCCGCGGACGGTGGAGCGCAGGGCGCCGAGGACGAGGGGGGCGTCCTCGATGTCGCCGCGGGCGGCCAGGAGGGTCGCTGCGGCCGTTCCGAGGGCGTCGGGGCGCTGGACCCAGCGCCGGGCCCGCTCGACGGCGGCGGGGCCGCACATGCGCTCGTAGGCGGCCACGGCCGGCTCGTCGCCGGCGGCTTCGATGAGGTCCAGTACGGCCGGGTTCTCCGGCTCGGCGAGGACCAGGTGGTGCAGCGCGGTGGCGCGGGCGGCCTCTCCGGATGCCCCGGCGGCGGCCGCCAGGATCGCGGAGCGGTCCTCGGGGGTGGCGACGGCGGCGAGGCAGCGGGCGGCCGGGACGTGCAGGGGGGTGCCCCGGCGCAGTCCGTCGGCGGCCCAGTCGAAGACGGCCTGGACGCCCCAGCCGGGCTGGGGGCCGCGCGGGGTCAGCTGGCGCTGCCAGCGGTCGAAGGAGCCCTGCTGGCGGGCGGCGCGCAACCGCTCCCCGTATGCGGGGTCCTCCTCCCACAGGCACCAGGGCCTGGGTTCGTAGGCGTCGCGGACGGCGGCGGCGAGCCGCGCCTCACCCTCGGCGTCAGCGGGGAAGCGGGCCAGTACGGGGGCGCCCAGCGAGCGCAGCCCCTCGTCGTCGTCGCGCAGGGCGAGCTCGTCGAGGGCCCAGGCCCAGTTGGCGCCCGTGGCGGCGTAACGGCGCAGCAGCATGAGCGCGTCGTCGCGGCCGTACGAGGCCAGGTGGCCCAGGACGGACAGGGCGAGGCCCGTGCGGTGGTCGTCCTCGTCGACGAGGTCGTCGACGCTGAAGAGGTGGGCCTCGATCTCGCCCAGGGGGCCGTCGAGGTCCAGGTACAGGCGTGCGTAGTACAGGGAGCGGTTCTCGACCTGCCAGTCCTGGCGCGGATCGCCGGCCACGCAGAGGTTGAGCGCCGCGAGGGCCTCGCCCCTGGGCGCCGCGAGTGCGTGCAGCGTGCCGTCGCCGCGGCCGCGCTGGAGGAGCCCGAGCAGGGTGCCGCTCGGCGCTATGACTGGTTCGAACATGGGAATGGCCTCAAATCAAGCTGGGGACGCAACCGGGAATCGGAATTCACAGGGCCGCGTAACAGCATGCGAGGACGTCCGCCGTCAGGTTCCGCTCGATGTAGACCATTGCCTTCTCACTCTCGTCGGTGCTTCGCGGCCAGGGCGGCGGTCCCCCGGCAGGAGTGGGGGTCGGACACCCGTTGTGTCCTGCCCGCTCCTGCCCGTCCGTCCTGTCCGCGAATCGAATCCGACGCCATGATGACCCAGGCGGTTTGTGCGCCGCGACCACATTTAAGGCCGCCGTGACCAACCCGTGAGGTCTGGACCAGCACAGAACCGGCCAGGGAGCGGCCAAAACCGGACTACTTGGCTCCGAAAAGCTCCAGCAGGTCGGCCTTGGCGAACATGCGGGCCGTGTCCACGGCGGAGGGCGTTCCGGCGTTCGGGTCGGCGCCGCCGGCGAGCAGCGCGCGGATGACGGCCTCCTCGCCCTTGAAGACCGCCCCGGCGAGCGGGGTCTGGCCGCGGTCGTTCGCGCGGTCGGCCTCGGCTCCGCGGGCCAGCAGGGCCGTGACGGCTTCGGCGTGGCCGTGGTAGGCGGCGAGCATGACGAGGGTGTCGCCGCGGTCGTTGGTGAGGTTCGCCGGGACGCCCGCGTCGACGTACGCGGCCAGGGTCTCGGTCTCGCCCCGACGGGCGAGGTCGAAGATCTTGGTCGCCAGCTCGACCACGTCCTCGTCGGGAACGTCCGGGGAGCTCGGAGCGCCCTGGGAGCCCTGGGGGGCCTGGGAGTCCTGGGAGCCGTTCTCGACGTGCTCACTCATCGGTCGTACCGCCTTTCACGGGCAGGGCTGCGCACGGCACTGCCTCCGTACGGGTGAAGCGTCAGCGTAGCGCCCGGACCTGCACATGAGAGGCACGGGCCGAGGCAATGATCACCTTGCGGCCCGCGTGCCCCGATCCCGCCAGGCGCGCCAGCCGGGATGGGCCGGTCAAGTGAAAAATTGCCAGATTCACCCGTATGCACCTTTTATCGCATTGATACTTCCTGTGAGCCTGGAAGAACTGATGGTGACTGTCCCCACCCACCAGGAGAACTGACTCATGGTCCTGTCCATCTCAGGTGTCGTCCTGCTCGGCATCATCTGCTTCCTGTTCTTCAAGAAGGACGGCATGAAGCTCACGCACGCGTTCGTGTGCGCGCTCTTCGGCTTCTTCCTCGCCGGTTCCGCCATCGCCCCCAGCATCACGGCGAGCACGGCGAGCCTCGCGAGCCTTCTCGGCGGGATCAAGCTCTAGCGGCCGGCCCCGGCACCCACCCGAAGCTTCCACAACTCCAGGAGACGCCCGTGGCCCGGCGCCCACTTCCCCGCATCCTCAAGCGCGGCAGCGTGTCGCTGACCCGGGGCCGCGACTTCGCTCGCACGGCCGCCGACAGCGCCACGGACGTCCTCCATCCGCTCCTCACCATCGGACGCGGCCTGCGCGTCCTGGCCTCGGCCGGACGCCGCAAATGGTGCGACACCCCCAAGGACAAGCGTGGTCCCGCGCTGTTCCTGGGTGCCGCTTGCGTCCTCGTGGTCGCACTCGTCCCCTACGGCCCGCTCACCGCCCTGATCACCCTCATGGCGGCGGCGGCCTGGCAGGGACGCGACCGCACCCCGGTGAAGACCGGGCCCAGCGATGCCGAGACCGAACGGCTCGGCTCCCTCTACGAAGCCCTCGTGCCGTACTTCTCCATCCCGGAGGACCCGAGCCCCCTCTTCGCCCACGGCGGGGAGTGGGACAAGGCCTTCAGCGGCTACGAGTTCGACGAGGCGGGCCGCGTCACCCGGCTCCACATCCGCTACCCGGCCTACTTCACCGATGGCGAGGCCGCGTCACGGGCCCGGATCGAGGCACTGCTGCACGCCAAGTCCGGGCGCGGACGGGAGTATCTCTTCGACTGGGACGAGGAGGGCAACCAGCTCGACCTGAGCGTGCTGGCGGCGCTGCCCACAGGCATCGCCGCCCAGCCTTTCGTCACCTCCCCCGGTGAGACCGTGCTCGGCTTCACCGACCCCGGCAGCGTGCAGCGCACCCTGCCCGTCCTGGACGGCGACGAGCCCCGGGACATGCCGCCGGTCATCTGGCGCACCGGCTCCCGCTCCGCCGAACCCCATCTGCTGGCCGTGGGCCAGCCCGGCAGCGGTACGTCCACGCTGCTGCGCTCCATCGCCCTGCAGGCCCTGCGGCACGGGGGCGAGGTACTGATCGTGGAGGGTGGCGGCACCGGCGAGTACTCCTGCCTCTCCGGCCGCGCCGGCGTCCTCGCCGTGGAGTGCGGGCCGAGCGGGGCGCTGGCCACCCTGGAATGGGCCGCCCGCGAGACCGAGCGGCGCCTGATCGCCACCCACCGGGCCCGCGAAGCCGGCCGGCCCGCCCCCGAGGACACCCGGCGCCCGCTGTGGATCCTGCTCGACCGGCCCAGCGTGCTGGCCCACCTGGCCACCGCCGAGGGCGCCCCCGACCCGATCGTGCAGCTCCAGGTGCCGCTGCGGCACGGGCGCGCCGCGCACGTCACCGTGGTGGTGGCCGAGCAATTCGACCACCTGGAGCTGCTGAACGACTCCGTCTGGCAGCACACGAGGGCCCGGGCCGTGCTCGGAGCCGCCACGATCCAGCAGATCGCCGACGTGCTGGGACTGCCCCCGCACACCACGCCGACGGCCGTACTGCCGCCGGGGCGCGGGTACGCCCGGCTCGGCGCCGGTCCCGTGCACCGGCTCCAGGTGCCGGCCACCCCGGACCCGTACGACGAGGCCACCCACCCGGGACACCGCCAGGCGGTACTCGGCCTGCTGCCCGAGCGGCAGGCGCCGCCCAAGCCCGTCCCGGACCACGTCACCCTGGGCAAGCCGCTGCACATCGTCCAGGCGCCCGCCCAGGCGCAGGGCCCGGCGATCGACGCCTCGGACATCCCCGAGGTCCCGGCGGACGCCCCGACGTAGGCCCTACGCGACGAAGGTGCGCGGCGGCTCCGCCCCGCCGCCGCCCGCTCCGGTGGCGACCAGCCGGGCCGCGGCGGCCAGCCGGGCGGCCGCTTCCTCGGCCACCGGGCCGCCGACGGTGAACGGAAGCCTGACGTATCCCTCGAAGGCCCCGTCGACACCGAACCGGGGCCCCGAGGGGACCCGTACGCCCACCCGCTCCCCCACCTCGGCCAGCCGGGAGCCGGAGAGCCCGCCGGCGCGGGCCCACAGGGTCAGGCCGCCGAGCGGGACCCGGAACTCCCAGTCGGGCAGCTCCCGGCGGACCGCCGCCACCAGCGCGTCCCGGTTCTCCCGGGCCTGGTCGCGGCGGATCTCCACGGCCTGCTCCCAGCCTCCGGTGCGCATCAGCCAGTCCACCGCGAGCTGTTCCAGCACGGGCGTGCCCAGGTCGGCGTAGGCGCGGGCGGCCACGAGGCTGCGGATGACGTCGGGGGCCGCACGGACCCACCCGATGCGCATGCCGGCCCAGAAGGCCTTGCTGGCGGAGCCGACGGTGATGACGGTGGAGCCGGCCGGGTCGAAGGAACAGACGGGGCGGGGCATCTCCAGCGCCGGGTCGAGCTGGAGCTCGACCATGGTCTCGTCGGCGACGAGGACGGTGCCGGCCGAGCGGGCCGCGTCCACCATCGCGCGGCGCTGTTCGTCGGAGGCCAGGGCCCCGGTCGGATTGTGGAAGTCGGCGACCACGTAGGCGAGGCGGGGGGCGGAGTCGCGGAGCACCTGGCGCCAGACGTCCATGTCCCAGCCGGTCAGCCCCTCCCCCATGGCGACGGGCACGAGGCGGACGCCGGCGGCGCGCATGAGCTGGAGGATGTTGGCGTAGGACGGGGATTCGACGGCGATGCGTTCTCCGCGCCCCGCGAAGAGGCTGCAGATGGCGTCGATGGCGCCCATCGCGCCCGTGGTGACCATGATCTGCTCGGGCATGGTCGGGATGCCGCGCTCGGTGTAGCGGTCGGCGAGCATCCGGCGCAGCGCGGGCAGCCCGGCCGGGTAGTCCCCGTGGGTGTGGGCGTACGGGGGGAGTTCCTCCAGGGCGCCCTGGACGGCCTTGGTGAGCCAGGGCTCGGGGGCCGGGAGGGCGGCGCAGCCGAGGTCGATCATCGAGCCGAGGGACTCGGGGGGCAGGGGCTCCAGGCCGCGGGCCGGCATGGGGTTGCCGGCGGGCACCGAGGTCCAGCTGCCCGCGCCCCGCCGGGATTCGAGGAACCCCTCGCCGCGCAGGGCCTCGTAGGCGGCGGCGACGGTGGTGCGGCTGACGGAGAGGGCCACGGCCAGCTCCCGCTCGGCGGGGAGCCGGGCGGCGACGGGGATGCGGCCTTCGAGGACGAGCAGGCGGATGCCGTCGGCGAGCGTGCGGTACGCGGGCAGCTTGCGCCCGCCGGGCGCGGCGGCCCGGCCCTGCTGGGAGGTGATGAGCCGGCCGAGCTGTGCGGCACCGACGGCCGAGGTCCACTGCGCCATGCGTTCGGGTCCACCTTCGTCGAATTGGCTTCCACCGGACCCTGGCGGGCCGGTATTGGATTGCTTCTACCGGTCCAGAGTGCCACGGAGCGCTCCGGGGGAAATGGGGAGGCCCCCTGCGGGGTCTAGTCGGTAGCGTCCGGAGGGTGGCCATCGACCTCTTTCCCCACGGCGCCGCCGTCCCGGACGGGCTGACCCGGCGGGCCCTGTCCTTCCTCTGGATCCACTGCGTCCGGGTGCCCCCGGGGGATATTCGCTCCCATCGGGAGAGCTGGCTCGCCCACGGGGTGCCGGCGCGGGAGATCGACCGGGCGGAGGCATACTCGGCACGCTGGGGCGGCCTGGTCCTGCCACCTTCGCGCCACTTCGAGGGCGGCCCCAAGGTCCTGGATTCCGACTTTCCGGAGGGTTCGCCGGAGGAGGGGTGGTGGATCCCCGCGGGACCGGTCCGGTGCTCGGTCAATTTCGGCTTCCTGATCGGTCCGGACGGCGAGTTCGGCGTCCACGGCATCCGCTGGACCCCCCTGCACGCCACGGTCGAGGGGTGGATCGAGGCCCAGGCCCTGGACCAGCACGCCTCCCGGTGGGCGCGGAAAGTCACCCGGCTCAGCGGTGACGCGGTGGACGAGCTCGACCTCACCGGCTTCGAGCGGGTGCCCGAGGTCGCGGGGCTGGCCGACGACTGGTGGCGGGGGCCGGACTCCCTCGTTGCGGTCCTCGGGGGCGAGGCCGAGTACTACGGCGAGCCGCGCGACCGAACCGCGTACGTGTATGCGGGCCTCCCGCCGCACGCACTGCGGGACTGATCCCCCGCGGCCGTTCACCGGCCGGACACGGGGGCGGTCCCGGTCCGGTACGGGCAGGGGGCATACTGCCGCGGTGACGCACGTACGCCTACCCCACCCTTATCTCGACCACCCCGGCCCGATCCCCTTCGCGCATCGCGGCGGGGCCGCGGACGGGCTGGAGAACACCGCCGCCGCCTTCCGGGCGGCGGCCGCCGCGGGCTACCGGTACTTCGAGACCGATGTGCACGCCAGCGCCGACGGGAAACTGGTCGCCTTCCACGACGCCACCCTGGACCGGGTCACCGACGGGCAGGGGCGCATCCGCGAGCTGCCGTGGAGCCGGCTCCGCGAGGTCCGGGCGGGCGGCAGCGAGCCCCTCGCGCTCTTCGAGGACCTGCTGGAGGAGTTCCCCGACGCGCGGTGGAACGTGGACATCAAGGACGAGTCCGCCGTGCACCCGCTGGTCGGCCTGATCGCGCGGGCCGGGGTCTGGGACCGGGTGTGCGTGGGCTCCTTCTCCGAGCGCCGGGTCGCCCGGGCCCAGAAGATCGCCGGCCCGCGGCTGGCGACCTCGTACGGGATGGCGGGGGTGGTCGGGCTGCGGCTGCGGTCGTACGCGATCCCGGCCGCGCTGCGCGCGGGCGCGGTGGCGGCGCAGGTGCCGGAGACCCAGGCGGGCATCCGCGTGGTGGACCGCAGGTTCGTGCGGACGGCCCACGAGCGGGGGCTCCAGGTGCACGTGTGGACCGTGAACGAACCGGAACGTATGGAGGCTCTCCTGGACCTGGGAGTCGATGGCATCATGACCGACCGGATCGACATCTTGCGCACGGTGCTGGACCGACGCGGAGCCTGGGCCTGACCGGCCCTTTCGGCTGCGCGCCCGGTGGAAGCGGCCGCAGCGGTACGGGGACCAGCGAGGGGGCACCAATGAGTGCGCAGACGACGGAAGACGCAGAACCGGGGGCCGAGGACGGCAGAGCCGCCGCCACGGCCGCGCGCAAGCGCGAGCAGCGTGGCTGGTACTTCTACGACTTCGCGGTGTCCGTCTACTCGGCGAGCGTGCTCACCGTGTTCCTCGGGCCGTACCTCACCTCGATCGCCAAGGCCGCGGCGGACGCCGAGGGCTTCGTGCATCCGCTGGGGATCCCGGTGCGGGCCGGTTCCTTCTTCGCCTACACGGTGTCCGCCTCGGTGATCCTGGCCGTGCTGCTCATGCCGCTGGCGGGGGCGGTCGCCGACCGGACCGGCCGCAAGAAGCCGCTGCTGGCCGTGGCCGCGTACACGGGGGCCGCGGCGACGGCCGGCATGTTCTTCCTGGCCGGCGAGCGCTACCTGCTGGGCGGGCTGCTCCTGATCGTCGCGAACGCCTCGCTGTCGGTCTCGATGGTGCTGTACAACGCCTATCTGCCGCAGATCTCGACGCCGGACGAGCGGGACACGGTCTCCTCGCGCGGCTGGGCCTTCGGATACACCTCGGGCTCGCTGATGCTCGTGATGAACCTGGCGCTGTACATGGGCCACGACTCCTTCGGTCTCACCGAAGGCATGGCGATCCGCATCTGCCTGGCCTCCGCGGGCCTGTGGTGGGGGGCCTTCGCGCTGATCCCGCTGCGCCGGCTGCGGGACCGCGCCGTGGTCCGGGAGCCGGGCGCGGCCCCGGCGGTCAGCGGCTGGAAGCAGCTCGTCGCCACACTGAAGGACATGCGGCGCTACCCGCTGACCCTGTCGTTCCTGCTGGCGTACCTGATCTACAACGACGGCGTGCAGACGGTGATCTCCCAGGCCTCGATCTACGGGTCGGAGGAGCTGAAGCTGGAGCAGTCCACCCTCATCGGGGCGATCCTGCTCGTCCAGGTCCTCGCGGTGGCCGGTGCGCTGGGGATGGGCCGGCTGGCCCTCCGGTACGGCGCCAAGCGGACGATCCTCGGCTCGCTGGCGGCCTGGGGCCTGACGCTGGCCGCCGGATACTTCCTGCCGGCCCGGACCCCGGTGTGGTTCTTCGCACTCGCCGCGATGATCGGACTGGTGCTCGGCGGCAGTCAGGCGCTGTCGCGCTCGCTGTTCTCGCACCTGGTTCCGGCAGGCAAGGAGGCCGAGTACTTCTCGGCGTACGAGATGAGCGACCGGGGGCTGAGCTGGGTGGGCCCGCTGGTTTTCGGGCTCACTTACCAGGTCACGGGCAGCTACCGGGACGCGATCATCTCGTTGGTGGTCTTCTTCGCACTGGGTTTCGTGCTGCTCGCCCGAGTGCCGGTGCGGCGCGCGGTGGAGGCGGCGGGGAATCCTGTACCCGAGCGGATCTGACCGGGGATCCGACGCAACCGACGGATCCGAGGGGTCACAGCCGCGCGAATTCGGAACGAATTTCGACGTTCAAGCTAAGGGCCGGTAGTGTACGCCTTTGGCCTGCCAGGCGGACCGTTACTGCGTGCTTATGAAGTGAAGACGTTGGGTGACATCTGCTGCCAGATGTGACAAAACGGGCACTGGTGGGTACAACAAGGGGCGGTACGACGGGCGACGCATGACCCGGAGCGGGAATCTATACCGCCGACCGGACGTTGACCGGATGACGACGACAGCGACACCTGTCCTGTGGGCGACAAGCCCGGGAGGCACGATTCATGAGTGAGCGAGCTCTCCGCGGTACGCGGCTCGTGGTTACCAGCTACGAGACGGACCGCGGCATCGATCTGGCCCCGCGCCAGGCGGTGGAGTACGCATGCCAGAACGGACATCGATTTGAGATGCCGTTCTCGGTTGAGGCAGAAATTCCGCCGGAGTGGGAGTGCAAGGCGTGTGGCGCCATGGCACTCCTGGTTGACGGGGATGGGCCCGAAGAGAAGAAGGGCAAGCCTGCGCGAACGCACTGGGACATGCTCATGGAGCGGCGCACCCGCGAGGAGCTGGAGGAAGTGCTGGCCGAGAGGCTCGCGGTCCTTCGTTCCGGCGCCATGAACATTGCCGTGCATCCGCGCGACAGCCGTAAGTCCGCCTGACAGCCGGACGCCACACAGCGGCAAGCAGCACCCGCAGCACCGTAAGACAGCACGAAGCCGAGGGGCCCCACCACACACTGTGTGGTGGGGCCCCTCGGCTTTGTCGTGTGCGCCGTGCGACGCCGTGCGGCTTCGCCGTGTGCGCCGTGCCGGTCCCTCAGGGGGTCAGCGGCGGCCGGTAGCCGTTGTCGGGCCGCTGCGGGCCGTCCTCGCGGATGACCTCGCCGTGGATGACCTCGCCCGGGACGATCTTGCCGTCCGGGTAGTGGATCCGGGCCTGCTGGAAGGCGTCGCCGAAGGTACCGGCCGGCGCGGAGGCCATCTTCCGCTCCAGGGAGCGGGCGGCCCGGCGGCCGATCAGGGCGCGGACGGGCGGGAGCAGGAGCAGCAGGCCGGCCGCGTCCGAGATCAGGCCGGGCATCATCAGGAGCAGACCGGCCAGCATGGTCAGGCCGTTGCCCGTGCCGGGCTTGCCGGGCTGCGGCGGGGTCGGCTGACGGCCCTCCTGGGCCTGCTGGAAGGTGTCCGTCAGGTTCTTGAAGGCACGTCGTCCGGCCCGCTTGATGACCACCGCACCCAGCACCAGTCCGCCCGCGAGCAGCAGGGCGACACCACCGCCGCCGATCAGTCCGGCGACCTGGCCGAGCAGCCAGATCTCCAGGATCAGCCAGGCCGCGATGGCCAGGGGAAGGTACGTACGGGCGGGCGAACGCCGCCGGGGGGCCGTAGAGGTCGGAACTCCGGTCGTCATACCCCCAGTGTGCCTGGGCCGGGGTAAAGACGTCCTCAGCCGGAGGTACCGGACATCCCCTAGGGGTGCCGGACCGCCCGGCGCGGGCTCGCGTCCCCGGCCCCGGCGCGGGCTACTTGTTCCGGGGATTGCCCGTCAGCTTGTCCGAGAGCTTGCCGGCGTGCTCCTTGAGACCCCACTGGGTGACCCTCCAGAGGGCCTCCACCACGATGTCCTTGCTCATCTTGCTGTCGCCGAACTCGCGCTCGACGAAGGTGATGGGCACCTCGACCACGCGGAAGCCCTTCTGCACCGCGCGGCGGGCCAGGTCGACCTGGAAGCAGTACCCGGCGGAGGCCACGTCGGCCAGGCCCAGCCCTTCGAGGGTCTCGCGCCGGAAGGCCCGGTAGCCGCCGGTGACGTCGCGGATCGGGACGCCCAGCATCAGCCGGGAGTAGGTGGACCCGCCCCGGGAGAGGAACTCGCGGCTCTTGGGCCAGTTGACGACCCGGCCGCCCGGCACCCAGCGGGAGCCCAGCACCAGGTCGGCACCCTCCAGGGCGGTGAGCAGCCTGGGCAGCTCCTCGGGCTGGTGGGAGCCATCCGCGTCCATCTCGATGATGACGCCGTAGCCGTTCTCCAGGCCCCACCCGAAGCCGGCCAGGTAGGCGGCCCCGAGGCCTTCCTTGCCCTTGCGGTGCAGGACGTGGACCTGGTCGTCCGCGGCCGCCAGCTCGTCGGCGAGCTTTCCGGTGCCGTCCGGGCTGTTGTCGTCGGCGACCAGGACGTGGGCCCCGGGTGCAGCCGCGCGGACGCGGCCGACGATCAGCCCGATGTTCTCCGCCTCGTTGTAGGTCGGAATGATCACCAAGGCCGTGCCGAGCGGTCCGTAGCTTCGCTGTCCGCCGTCGCTCACTGATTCCCCTTTTGCGTTCTCGTACATCCTGTACGTCGTGTCGCAGAGGATGATTTTAGAACAGCGATCGGGGCCCGCGGTCCTTCGGGCCGGACCGGCTCCCGCTGGCTGCGGGCCGCCTGACCGTTGTCTACTGGACCGCAGGGCCCCGATCTGAGGCCACCGCCCCCAAGTCTCCTGCGGAGCAGGGGGGACACCCTTGCGGCGAAACCTTCCCTCGCCCCCGAGGCGCGGGCGCGGCTGAGCGATCGGCTCCGTCCGGTTCGGACGTCCGGTGGTGGACCCGGCCGAACCTATCCGGGTCCGGCCGCCCTCACCGAACCACGGCCACCCGGATCACCCCTGTGGCCGTACGAATACCTCCCGGCCGCCGACCACGGTGGCGAGGCAGACCGGCAGCTCGCCGCCGGGGGTCAGGTCCGGCAGTCCGGGGGTACCGGAACGGGGGTCCGTGGACCAGCGGGCGACCCGGTCGTCCGGGGCCTGGACCACCAGTTCGGCGGTGTCCCAGACCGCGTAGTCGGCCGGGGCGCCGGGGACGAGGATGCCCGCGTCGTCGCGGCCCAGGGCCCGCCAGCCGCCGCGGGTGTGGGCGGCGAAGGCCGCCCGTGCGGAGATGCGGTGGGCGGGGGTGTGGTGGAAGGCGGCCGCGCGGACGGTGCCCCAGGGGTCGAGGGGGGTGACCGGGGCGTCGGAGCCGAAGGCGAGGGGGACGCCGGCCTTGAGCATGGCCGCGTAGGGGTTGAGGGTGCGGGCGCGCTCGGCGCCGAGCCGGTCGGCGTACATGCCCTCCTCGCCGCCCCACAGCGCGTCGAAGGCGGGCTGCACGGAGGCCGTGAGGCCGAGTTCCGCGAAGGCGGCGATGGTGGCCGGGGTCATCATCTCGGCGTGCTCGACGCGGTGCCGGGCCGCACGGACCCGGTCCAGTCCGACCTTGTCGGCGGCGGCCCGGACCCCGGTGACCACGGCGGTGATCGCGGCGTCGCCGATGGCGTGGAAGCCCGCCTGGAGGCCCGCCTCGGTGCAGGCGACCACGTGGTCGGCGACGGCCCGCGCGTCGAGGTAGTCGGTGCCGGTGTGGTCCGCGTCGGCGTACGGGGCGTGCAGGCAGGCGGTGTGCGAGCCGAGGGCTCCGTCGACGAAGAGGTCGCCGGCCGCCCCGACGGCGCCGAGTTCCTTGACCCGGGCGAGGTCCCGGTCGGCCCAGTAGCCGAAGACCCGCGGGCCGGGGTGGGTCTGCGCCAGCTCCAGGAGGCCGCTGAAGTCCTCCGGGGAGGAGATCTCCGGGCCGCCGCACTCGTGGACGGAGCCGATCCCGAGGGAAGCCGCACGGTCGAGGGCGGCCCGCTGTGCCTCGGCGCGCTGGGCCGCGGTGAGGGCGCCGAGCGCGGCGCGGCGTACGGCGTGGTGGGCGTCGCGGGTCAGCGGCTCGTCGGCGTCCGCGCGCACCTCGGGCACGAGCCGGAGCAGGGCCGTGGTCACCACGGCGGAGTGTGCGTCGATGCGGCTGAGGTAGAGCGGGCGGCCGCCGGTGGCCTCGTCGAGCTCCTGCCTGCGGGGGGCGCGGCGTTCGGGCCACCGGGCGGCGTCCCAGCCGTGCCCGAGCAGCACCCGGTCGGCGGGGCGGGCGTCCGCGTACGCGCGCACGCGGAGGAGGGCTTCGGAGAGGGAGGCGGCCGTGGACAGGTCCAGGCCGGTCAGGGCGAGGCCCGCGGAGGTGGTGTGCACGTGGGCGTCGGTGAAGGCGGGGGTGACGAGCGCCCCTCCGAGGTCGACGACCTCGTCCACGCCCTGCGCGAAGGCGTCGGCGGCACCCTCGGAGCCGACCCAGGCGATGTGGCCGCGCTCGACGACCATCGCGGTGGCGAAGGGGTCGGCGGGGCTGTGGACCTCTCCGCCGCGGAGGAGGACGGTACGGGGGCCTCCGGCGGTGGGGGCGGAGTCGGCGGTGCGGGGGCCTCCGGCGGCGTTGGCGGAGTCGGCGGTGCGGTCTGTCATGCCGACAGTCTGGCGGGTGCGCTGCGCGCCGCGGACCACGGCCCCTTCGGGAGGGAGTCCCCTACCCGCCCTTCGCCCGTTCCCCGGGGCTGCGCCCCGGACCCGTTGCCGGGTGCGGCGCCGTTCCCGGGGGCCGGCCCCCGGACCCCCGCTCCTCAAACGCCGGAGGGGCTGGGTTTGGCCGGAGGGGCTGGGTTTGGCCGGAGGGTTACACGCGGGGCGGGCGGGCCTCGTACGGGGTGGAGAGGACCACCGTCGTGCGGGTGGAGACGTGAGCCAGGGCGCGGAGGCGGCCCAGGAGGTCTTCCAGTTCCAGCGGGGTGGCCACGCGGACCTTGAGGATGTAGTTCTCGTCGCCCGCGACGCTGTGGCAGGCCTCGATCTCGGGAACGCCGGCCAGCCGCTCCGCGATGTCGTCCGGCGCGCTCGGATCGAAGGGCTTGACCGAGATGAAGGCCGTCAGGGGAAGACCGACGGCCTCGGGGTCGACGACCGCCGCGTAACCGCGGATGACCCCGCGCTGCTCCAGGCGGCGTACTCGCTGATGGACCGCCGACGTGGACAGTCCGGTGGCCTTGCCCAGGTCCGTGTAGCTCATCCGCCCGTCCCGCACGAGCAGATCCACGATCTGGCGGTCCAGCTCCTCCATTGCGCTCATAGCCGCACAACTTACGGCCCCGAACCGTTTAGGCCCACCCGTGTCCACGGATTGAGGTGGCACCTGCGGCAGGCATGTGACCAAAGCCACAGGGGTATGCGGGCGTACGGCGGCCGGATGTGGTTACTCGTGCCGCGCGACGGGAAGTGCTTGGGGTGGCCGTGGCCGAAGAACCTGCCCGCCCGGCCCACCCAAGGGGGAGTACATCCATGCTGAACACCAAGCGCGCCGGTCGCATCGAACCGGAGCCCCTGGAAATCGTCGAGAGCGGTTACGCCGACGACGACGAGTACCTCGAATACGACGCCGAGGGATTCGAGATCCACCACGCGACCTGCCCCGACTGCGGCCAGTCGATCGCCCTCGTCGCGGACGAGGAGTTCCTGCCGGAGCACGCCCTCTGCCTGACCCCGTGGAACCCCTTCGGGCTCACGGTGTGCGCGGGCACCGGGCGGCCCGCCTCCGACGCGCTGCCCACCCTCGGCTTCGGCGACGACGGGGCCCCGGAGCTGGAGCCCGTCGTCCACCTGGCGCTTCCGCAGGGTCTGGACTGGCGGACCCAGCCCTTCTCGCACGTCGGCGGCCCCGGCTCGCGTCCCGTGCGGATGCCGGCGCCCGCGGTGATGCCGCAGATGCGCCAGCACGCGCAGGCCGCCTGAGCCCGGGCCGAGCGGCCTCCCGGTCGCCTACCAGTACGTTCCCTGCACCATGGCGGTGAGACTGGCATGGTGCAGGATCAGGCTGTCGGGATCCGCCGGGACCTCGACCTCGCCGAAGTGCGCCTGCCGGTAGGCGATGCGCAGCATCACGATCCCGTGCCGCAGGGCGGCGTAGAGCGTGTGGAACTCCATGTCCCGCGGTGTGTGCCCGGTGAGTTCGGCGTACCGGCGTTCGATGTCCTCGCGGCGCAGGAAGCCCGGCAGGCCCGGCTGGCCGAAACTGACCGTCAGGTCCTGGAAGAAGCAGTGCAGGTAGACGGTCCAGCCCAGGTCCACCTCGCGCGGGGCGCAGGCCGCCATCTCCCAGTCGAGGACGGCCACCGGTTCGAAGCCGTCCTTCTCGTAGATGACGTTGCCGATGCGCGCGTCGCCCCAGTTGAGGACGGCCGGGCCGCCCTCGTCCGCGGGCCAGAGCTCTTCGAGCCGGGCGAACGCCCGCTCCAGCAGCGGTGACCGGGACTTCCCCTCCACCACCCAGTCGTAGTAGGCGCGTTGGGCTTCCACGTGGCGGCGCAGCGGGCTCCCGTCTCCCTCCGGGAGGAGGAACCGCGCCTCCTCGGGCGGGAACTGGTCGTGCAGCCGGGCGAGCAGCGCGATGCTCGCCTCCTGCAGTACGGCGCGCTGTGCGTCGGTCGCTGCGTGCAGCCAGTTGCCCTCGTAGGTGTAGGGCATCACGTCGGGCGGTACGCGCCCTTCGGCGCGGGCCATCACGAAGAACGGCGCCCCGAGCGGGCCGGGGTCCTCTTCCAGCCACTGCACGCGCGGGACCGGCAGATCGGTGTGGGCGGCGACCAGGCTCATGACCCGGTGCTGGCGGGGCATGTCGTAGGTGGGGAACACGGTGTAGGCGGCCGGGTCGGCGGCGAGGCGCAGCGCGCAGGCGTGGATCGGGGCGTCGGGGTGCTCTATGTCGAAGAGCAGGGTCTCGCTGGACATGCCGTTGGAACCGGGGACGGAGATGTTGGTGACCTTCGCGCCGGGAAGCTCGGTGTCGAGCCAGGCGGCGAGGCGCCGGCCCAGCTCCTCGGGTTCGCGGGTGGAGGTACGGGGGCGCGGTGCCGGTCCTGCCATGGGAAACCCCTTCTCTGGCTTGGCTGTTGAGGCGTGAGGCGTGAGGCTGGTGGTGGTGCCGGCCCTCCCGTCCGGGAGGGCCGGGCTACGGGGCCACCGAGCCGTAGTCGGCGAAGCCGCTGGGGTCGTGGCGGCCGAAGCTGCCGTGCTCGAAGATGCCGTAGCCGGTGCGGCCTTCGAGGGTGAAGCGGGCCGAGTGGTCGGTGACCCCGAAGGCGGCCATGGGGTGGGCCGCGGGGTCGGAGAGGTCGTAGGTGCGGCGGTCGGTCCAGCCGCGGCCCTGCCAGGTGCCGTGCTGCCAGTCGGAGGAGGGCGGGTAGCCGGCCCCGACGGCGAGCGGGGAGGAGGCCAGGATCTCCACGCCGAGTTCCAGGGGTTTGCGGCCGGCCGGGTCGGTGAGGTGGACGACGGCGCTCTCGGGGTGGCGGCCGCCCGGGCGGTAGCGGATGTCGGTGTGCGGCCAGCCGAGTTGTACGTCGTGGCGGCCACTGCCTTCGGGGAAGACCTGGACGGCTTCGCTGAGGGCCCGGTGGCCGTCGGCGTCCTCCTGGGTGATGACCATCAGGAAGCGGTCCTCGAACCGGACGGGGATCCAGAGCCAGTGGAAGCCCTCGGGCCGGTGCTCCTCGGCCGCCCGGCCGCCCTCCTCGCCGGGGATCGGGCGCACCCCCCAGCTCCGGTCGCGGGTGCCGGTCCAGTCGGCGTCGAGGGTGAACTCCTCGCCCTTGGCGCGGATGGTGCCGGTGACTCCGCCCGCCTGGACGAAGCGGCGGCCTTCGAGGATGAGGCGGTCGCCCCGGCGCTGGGTGTGGTGCGGCTCCCAGACGGCGGGGAACTCGGCGGTCCAGGTGATGTCGTACGAGAGTCCGTCGGGGTCATCGGGGTCTGCGGCGCAGGTGAGGGTGATCCGCCGGAGGGGTTCGTCGACGGTGATGCGGAGCGGGCCGACGGAGAGGTTCATCCGGTCGTCGGTGAGGGCGTCGGAGGCGCGGACCGCGAGCAGTTCGTCGCCGACGCGGAGGGTGGCGTAGGCGTCGATGACACCGGCGTTGGGGTAGACGCCGAGGCCGAGGATCAGGACGGCGCGGCCTGCGTGGTCGAAGACGTGGAAGATGCAGCGGTCGTAGGCGTTGCGGTCGCCGGTGACGAGGTGCTTCATCGACAACGGGGCCTGGTGGATGGGGTATTCGTCGAGCGGTACGGGCCGGTCGGCGGGCATGGCGAACCTCCGGGGACGGGTGCGAGGGATGACACCTGGGCGGAAATGACGGTACGTCAGATTGCCGGGTGGGGAACAGGGTTGTGGCACAGACTGGCAGGGAGACACACCGTGCGGGGGCCCGGTTGGGGCGGGCCTTCGACGGGGTGGCCGGGGGGCCGGGGCGGGGCGGGGTCACCGGGAGGGCCCGGGGTTGACCCCCCGGCGGGCCGGCTGCGCCCGCCCGGGGGGGCTTCCCCGGGCGGGATGCCCGGAGCGCTGCTCGGTCGGCACCGGCTCCGCTTGCGCGCCGGGGTGGGCACCCGGCGGCCCGGCTGCGCCCGCCGGTGGCGCTCCCTGCCGGGACGCCCTGAGCCCGGCTCCGTTGGCACCGGCTCCGCTTGCGCGCCGGGGTGGGCACCCGGCGGCACGGCCGTACCCGCCGGTGGCGCTCCCTGCCGGGACGCCCTGAGCCCGGCTCCGTTGGCACCGGCTCCGTGCGCGCCGGGGTGGGCACCCGGCGGCACGGCCGTACCCGCCGGTGGCGCTCCCTGGCGGGACGCCCTGAGCGCTGCTCGGTGGGCACCGGATCCGTGCCCGGTCATGGGGGGGCGCGCCGTGTCGGCGGGAGGGGGCCGGGTGGGGCCCTGCGGGGCTGTCCCCTACCCGCCCTTCCACCGTTCCCCGGGCTCCGCCCGGACCCGTTCCCGCGTGCGGCGCCGTACCTGGGGGCCCACCCGGACCCGCTCCCCCGCACCGCGCCATACCCGGGGCCCACCCGGACCCGTTCACGCGTGCGGCGCCGTACCTGGGGGCCCGCCCGGACCCGCTCCCCTGTGCCGCGCCATACCCGGGGCCCACCCGGACCCGCTCCCCCATGCCGCGCCATACCTGGGGGCCCACCCGGACCCGCTCCCCCGCACCGCGCCATACCCGGGGCCCACCCGGACCCGCTCCCCCATGCCGCGCCATACCTGGGGGCCCACCCGGACCCGTTCCCGCGTGCGGCGCCGCACCTGGGGGCCCGCCCGGGCCCGCTCCCCTGTGCCGCGCCGCACTCGGGGCCCGCCCGGACCCGCTCCCCTGTGCCGCGCCGCGGCCGGGGCCCACCCGGACCCGCTCCCCCATGCCGCGCCGCGCTCGGGGGCCCGACCGGACCCGTTCCATCGCGCCGCGCCACACCCGGGGGCCCGCCCCCGGAGCTGCGCTCCTCGAACGCCGGAGGGGGTGATTTGGGCTGGTTCGGCTCGCAGGGCGTGTCGTATGTGGTTCGCATCGCCGAGGGCGGCGCCCGGTCGGTGGGGACAGGTCGAACGGATGGGCGGGGTTACCCGTGGGTCCGGTGGCGCGTTGGCCCGGTATGACCACGATGGAGACTTCCACGCCGAGGGTGGGCCGCCGGCGGCGGGCGCCTGCCGCAGGGCACGAAGAATCGGTTCGGCAGACCCCCGACCCGCCCATCTACCGCGCGCTGCTCACCCGCTGGGAGGAGGACGGGCGGACCGTGCCGGGGCGGCGCGATCCGGAGTGGTCCCGGATCGCCTCCTCCCCGATCTGGCCGACCGGCCCCCTCTTCGGCGGCTGAACGCTGACAACGCGAGCGTCCCGCCGCCGGCCGCCCGACGCCGGAAACCGCACCGGGCACGTAGCTCGCCCGACGTGCGCATCCTCGACGGCTTGGAGCGACCGGCAAGAGGTGTCGGCAAGGTGGCCCGTGCTGGCGTCTTGGCTGCCGTCTTGGCTGCTCGAGACCCTCGGGGACCAGTTCGCCGAACTCCTTCACACACGGCCGGAGTTCGCCACCGCCGCAGAATCCCCGACCGGATATGGGTTGCGAGCGCCCGTCCAGTCCCGGTTCCGGATGCTCCGGCCACACCATCCACTCAAAGAGTGGGCCGCGCAGGGCACTTCCGAGGCCGTCCACACCCTGGAGCCGGCCGAGATGTCCGTCGACGGCTGCATCACCAAGGCCCCGTGCGGCGGCGAGTGCGCAGGCCGGTCCCCGGTCGACCGCGGGAAGCAGGGTCTGAAGCGCTCGCTCGCCTCCCAGAGGAACGGCGCGGTCGTCGAGTTCCGCCTCCACCTCGCCGCGGCTCTCGTCAGGCTCCGCGTGCTCATCCGCCGCTCGACGAGCGCTACCGCCGGGACGGCCGCCCCACCACCCCGCGCCTCGAGTGATCCATCTGCCGGTCGGTCTTAATCGAGTGCGAGGGTCCCGATCCGGGTGATAGAAGGTCCGCGTGACTGATCATCTTCCCTTCCCCACCTTGCTGCGGATGATTGACGAGCGTTCCGCCGCGTTCCGAGCCGCCGTCGCCGCGGCCACCAGCCTCGACGCCGACGTCCCGTCCTGCCCGGGCTGGACGCTGTACGACCTGGCGAACCACCTGAGTGAGGGGGACCGTTTCTGGGCCTACATCGTGCTGAACACCGCGCCGGGCGGCGAGCGGCCGAGCAAGGACGGTCTGGCGGCGCCCAGGGAGCGCGAGGCCCTCATAACCTGGCTGGCCGACTCGACGGAGCAGCTGCTCACCGCTCTGCGCGAGGCCGGCCCGGACCGGGGCTGCTGGGCCTGGTGGGAGCCGCTGGCCTCACCGCACACGGTGGCCGCCGCGGCCCGCCGCCGCGTCGCGGAATCGCTGATCCACACCTACGACGCCCAGCTGGCCTCCGGCACCCCGCAGGAGCTGCCGGCGACCGAGGCGGTCGACGCCATCGAGGAGTTCCTCGCCACCGTCTGCACCGGCACGGTCCCGTGGCCGGGTGAGCCCGCCACCATGGACTACCACGCAGCCGAGGCCGGCTCCTGGCGCCAGACGGTGGACGCCGCCGGTTCCCGCTTCACCCGCCTCACTGCCGCGGAGGCCGCCGAGAACAAGCCCACCGCCGCCATCTACGGCACGTCGAGCGAGATGGCCCTGCTCATGTACATGCGCATCCCGGCCGGCTCGCTGCGGATCGAGGGCGACGCCGACCTGCTCCAGCAGCTGCAGGACTGGGGCTGAGCCCGACCGGCAGACGGATCACTTGAGGCGTCGGGTGGTGGGGCGGCCGTCCCAGCGGTAGCCCCACCCGCCATGTGCCGGTCGGCCTAAGCCGCGGACCCATCCACGTTCCATTCCTGCGGCAGGTCCCCGTCGCAGAAGACGCAGACGAAGTCCTCCTCCCGCACGATGTTCAGCTGACTGCAGGAGGGGCAGCGCCGGAACACCACCTCGTGGGTGAAGGCGGGAGGGTGCGCGATGCCGGCTGCGTCCAGAGCCTTCGCGACGGCCGACCACGAGCTGATGTCCGGGCAGTATCCGGTCGACTGGTTGCTCGATTCGGCGACCACCCACTGCCCGGACTCTTCGCGGAAGCTCATCTCCCCGGCGCCCAGAACAGGGCCGCCGCCGGCACACACCACGTGCTCGCTCCGGCGCGGGGCGAGCCGCAGCACGCCCGCCGAGTCGATGACGAACGTGAAGGGCTCGGCCGACTCCACCTTTGCCAGAGCCGAAGCCCAGTCTTCGAGGTCGGCCGCCGAGTGGATGCGTCGGCCCTCGGCCTCAGGTCGGACGAGGGGCAGCAGGTCAGGCGGCCCCACGTACCGATAGCTCCGTGCCGGCAAGCTCACGTCGGCCAACCTAGCGTCCGCCCGCGGCCGGGGCTTGGGGAACGGTTTCTCGGGGCTTGGTCGCCGGCTTGGTCCCCGGCGCCGGGGACGGCCCTGCCGCTTCGGCAGGGCCGGCCAGCGGTGGCGCGGCATCGCTCCCGGGTCGGGTCGTCAGCGGGTTTCCGGGCCTGCCAGGTGGCGGGCGATCACCATGCGCTGGATCTGGTTCGTGCCTTCCACGATCTGGAGGACCTTCGCTTCGCGCATGAGCCGCTCGACCGGGAAGTCCGCCGTGTAGCCGTAGCCGCCCAGGACCTGGACCGCGTCCGTCGTGACGGCCATCGCCGCGTCGGTGCAGAAGAGCTTGGCCATCGCAGCCTGGCGGGAGAAGGGCTTGCCCGCGTCCCGCAGCCGGGCCGCCGCGAGGTAGAGGGAGCGGCCGGCCTCGATCTTCGTGGCCATGTCGGCCAGCATGAACCGCAGGCCTTGGAAGTCCGCGATGGGGTGCCCGAACTGCTTGCGGTCCAGGGCGTACGCCAGGGCCTCGTCGAGCGCGGCCTGGGCCACGCCGATCGCACAGGCGGCGATGCCGAGGCGACCCGCGTCCAGGGCGGCCAGGGCGATGGTGAAGCCCTGGCCCTCCTCGCCGATGCGGCGCGTGTCGGGGACCCGTACGCCGTCGAAGTGCAGCTGGGCAGTGGGCGAGCCCTTCATGCCCATCTTCTTCTCGGGGACCGCCGCCGTGAGGCCTTCCGCGTCGCCCGGGACCAGGAAGGCGGTGATGCCCTTCGGGCCGTCGACGCCCGTGCGGGCCAGCACCGTGTAGAAGTCGGCGACCCCGCCGTGGGTGATCCATGCCTTCGTGCCGGTGATCACCCAGTCGTCGCCGTCCCGGACCGCCTTGGTGGTCAGGGAAGCCGCGTCCGAGCCGGAGGCCGGCTCGGAGAGGCAGTACGCGCCGAGCAGGCCGCCGCCGAGCATCTCGGGCAGGTGGGCGCCCTTCTGCTCCTTGGTTCCGTAGCCGGCCAGGCCGTGGCAGGCCAGCGAGTGCACGCTGACGCCGAGCCCGACGGTCAGGCGGGCCGCGGCCAGCTCCTCCAGCACCTGGAGGTAGACCTCGTACGGCTGGTCGCCGCCGCCGAACTCGCCGGCGTACGGGAGCCCCAGCAGACCGGACTCGGAGAGGAGCGCGAAGACCTCCCGGGGGAAGCGGCCGGCATCCTCCTCCTCGGCGGCCCGGGGGCGGATCTCCCGCTGCGCGATCTCGCGTACGAGCGCGAGCAGGTCTCGGGACTCCTCGGTGGGCAGCGATCGGTCCACCTGCGGCGCGCGGTCGGTCATGGCGGCGCTCTCCTCACGTTCAAGCACGGGGCGGCGCGTGAGGGTGGTACGCGTCGCCGGGTCTCGGGGGCTCACAGCCGATGGTGCCCTCCCGGATCGCGGGAAGGTCCAGTTCAAGGGGCTGCGGCGGTTGAGTATGCCCGATCAGGGGCTTCCCGTCACGGGTACGAGATCATCCTCGGGGACGGGCGGGGCCGGGCATTCGGGGACGAACTCCTCGATCACCGTCAGGGTCGCGCGCAGCGTGCGCACCAGCAAGGCGCCGAACTCCGCCCGGCCGGGGTGGGTGGGGTGGATGGGGTGGGTGGGGTGGTCGGGGTGGTCGGGAGCGTCCGCCGCCGGGGCCTGCGCCGGGACCGGCGCCGGGGCGTCCGCCGGGCCGATCCAGTCGAGGGTGCTGCCCTCGACGCCCGCCAGCCAGCCGACCAGGGCCAGCCGGGCGATCGGCGGGATCTCGCGACGGCCGTACGCGCCTTCCGCGATGGTCGCGATGAGTTCCTCGCGCACGGCGTCGCGGATGGCGAGGACCTCGGAGTCCGAGCCGACGCCTCCGGTGACGATGGTGCGGTAGGCGGCCTGGTGGTGCTCGGCGTAGTACAGGTAGCCGTCGATGGTCGTGCGCACGCGCTGCGCGTTGGGCTGCTCGCTCTCGCCCGCGGCTCGGGCCACGAGCTCGGCCACCGAGTCCTCGACGATGGCCAGGTAGTAGCCGCGTTTGCTCTTGAAGTAGTAGTAGATGAGCCCCTTGGCCACGCCCGCGTGCTTGGCGATGTCGTCCATGGAGAGCGCGTCGTACGAGGTGTCGGCGAACAACTTCCGCCCGATCGCTATGAGTTCGGCCCGCCGAACCTGCGAACGTCCGGTCGTTCCGCGCTGTTGACTATTATTCAAATTCAGCCCTAGCCTCGAACTGCCACAGGAAGCCCGCAGTATGGCAGACCCCTGTGCACCCCCCTTTGCACTCCCCCTGCGCACCGGACGACGTACGGGAGGAACACATCATGGGCAACGGCACGACGAGCACGCCGAGCACGACGGGCAAGAAGAGAAGGACGCCCGAGGGGCGGGTCGACTGGAAGAAGACGGCCGCCGTCGCGATGCCCGCGGTCGTCGCGGTCGGGGCGATGGCGATGGTCATGGCACAGGGCGCGCTCGCCGCCTCCTTCGCCGTCTCGGGGACCAGCTTCCAGGTCTCCTCGTCCAAACTGAGCAGCAAGGGCCTGGCCTCCTACGTGCAGACGGACCGCTCCGTCGACGGCAAGGGCCATCCCGTCGCGCTGCTCGGCATCGGCGAGGCCACCCTCACGGACATCTGCCAGGCCGCCGAGGTGGACACCCCGGTGGGCAAGGTGGTCTTCAAGCTGACCGCGGGCGGCCCGGCCGGCACCGTCACGGCCAGCAATCTCGTCATCGACGGCGAGGACCTGGCCGGCGACGCCGTCTTCGGGACGGCCCAGATCGGCCGCGACGCCTCCACCCTCGACCAGGTCGGCGGGATCAAGGGCGAGGCCGGCAAGTTCGGCCTCCAGGCCGGGGACATCGAGGTCGTGGACGTGAAGTCGCACGCCTGGTCGGCGACCGGCGGCAACTTCCACCTCAAGGGCCTGAAGCTGAACGTCAGCCTGGACGGCAAGAAGTGCTTCTAGGCCTGCGCGGGCCCGCCGGGCCGGGCAGCGGGTGGCTGGATCGCCGGCTCCCGCTGCCCGGCCCTCGGCGGCGGCTGCGCGCCTGGCGCCGCACCCGTCCCTTCTGGGGCGGACTGCTGGTGATCCTGGGCGGGACCGAGCTGCTGCTGGTCCCGCTCTCCCCACTCACCGTGCTGGTCAGCCTGGGTCTCGGCGGGATCGCGGCCATCGGGATCGGACTCGCGCTGATCGCCGCCGGCCTGTTCCTGTGGCTGCTGCCGCAGACCCGGGCCTACGTCTCGATCCACGCGCTGCTGCTCTCGGTGCTGTCCTTCGTGGCGACCAACCTCGGGGGCTTCCTCGTCGGGATGCTGCTCGGCATCGCGGGCAGTGCGCTGGCCTTCGGCTGGACCCCGCGGCCCGATCCGGAGGCGGGCGAGGAGGGCCTGTACGTCCCGAGTCTGGACGGCAGCGGGCCGCGCACCCTGGCCGCCGCGCTGCCGGTGGTGCTGCTCGCCTCGCTGGTGGCGGGCACCGGGGAGGCGCGGGCCGCCGCCCCGGCCGGTCCGCCGATGGCCGCGCGCACTCCCCCGACCGTGACCACCGCGCTCTTCGCCCCGCAGGGGTTCGCCTTCGCGGGGGTCACCCACGTGCCCACGGTGGACGGGCCGCTGAAGGTGCTGGTGCTGCGGATGCGGGCGGCCACGCTCACCGACTACGAGCTGCGCAGCCGCGACGGCCGCGAGGAGTACGGGCTCGCCGCGAAGAGGCTGGACCTGAGCGGCGATGTGACCTTGTACCTGACGAGGTTCAGCGGGTGCATCGAAGGGCTGCTGTGCGTGACCTTCAGCCCGGACGGTCTGCCCGCTCCCCCGGTCATCCCGCCGTTCGTCTTCATGACCCGGGTGAGCGCGGAGCAGGCGCTCGTCACCTCCGACGTGATCAAGACCGACAACCTGCGGCTGGTGGCCTCGTGATCCCCGTCCAGGCCGCGCCGCTGTGGGCGTACGGCATCGGCGCCACCTTCGCGGTGGCCGCCGGGCGCCAGCTCCAGTGGTGGGAGCGGTCGGTCCGGGGCGAGGGGGTCCGTACGAGGAGCCGCGCGGCCAATCCGTACCTGGCGCTCACCCTGCTCTACGCGGCGCTGCTGCCCGCCCCGACCGGGGCGTACCTGATGTGGCAGAACCCGGCCTGGTCGACGATGCACGCGGCCCGCGGCCACGACGGGGTGTGGGCCGGCTTCGCGCTCTTCTACGGGGCTTCGGTGGTGCTCGGCGCGCTGCTCGGGTTCCTGGTGGCGCGGCTGTTCGTCCTGGTCGGGGCCGGCTACTGGGGGTACCTCCAGGCGGTCGCCGGGTACTTCCTGCTGTTCTTCACCCTGATCCACGGGTGGGACGGCACGGGGTACGAGCGGCTGCTGAGCGCCGATCCGCAGGCCTTCGCCGACTGGTCCGCGGAGGGGGTCGTCAACGGCGCGCTGGCCTTCGCGACCTCGGGCACCTTCCTGGCCGTGCTGATCTTCGGGACGGCCGTGATCGGCACGATGCTGCTGGCCGAGATCGGCTGGCTGGTGGAGGGCTGGCGGCTGCCGGGCGCCGCGGCGGACCTCAAGGTGCCCAGGGTGATCGCGGTGGCGATCGCCGGGGCGGGGGTCTACGGGCTGCCGTTCGCGGGGGCGCTGGGCGCGAGCGTCCTGGTCCGGCTGCTCGGCTGGTGGGCCGGGATCGGGGTGTTCGCCCTGGTGGCCGGGGTGGTGCTGCTGCCGGCTCGCTCGCCCGTACGGGCGCTGTACGGGCTGGTGGGCGTTCCGGACCGGCACTGGCGGGTGGAGCCGGAGGCCGGGGCGGGGGCAGAGCCTGGGGTTAGAAGAACCAGCCGACCTGGGTGACGAACATGGCCACGACCACGACCAGGGTCCAGCCGAGCACGTGCTCCAGCCAGGAGGAGGAATCGTCCTCGGGTCCGCCGGTGCGGACCAGGTTGCGGGCGGGGGCGGTGGGGGCGGCGCTGTGTGCGGTCATGCCCTCCAATGTGACAGCGGAGGCGGCCCGCGCGGTAGAGACGATGGTCACGGGTGGCATGTCTCACGCCCCCGGCCGCGTGGTGCGGGCCGGGGGCGCGAGGGGTCGTGCGTACCGGATCAGGTGGTGCGGTCGCGGCCCGCCATGCCCGCCATGGCCAGGGCCAGGCACAGGGCGATACCGCCGGCGAGGACGTTGCTCCACACCGTGCGGGTGGTGCTCACGTCGCCGGAGATGACGAAGGGCGCGACGATCGTCCAGGCGGCGAGACCGACCGCGGTCCAGGCCATGGCGTGGGTGCGTTCGTAGGCGGAGCCGAGTCCGCTCATGCACAGACAGTAGGCCAGGCCCGCGATCAGGTTGTTGATCGCCAGCGAGCTGAGCCCGCTGAATCCGGCGATCCACGGCGAGGCGGCGATGTACAGGCCCGTCATCAGGGCCAGCGCCTCGACGATCTGGGCACTCGGAGTGCTGGTGACCCGCTCGAACCGCGAGCGCATCTCAGCGAGGTCGGGGTGGTGTTCGATTCTCGGTTGAGTGGTCATGGCGGGCTGCCTCCTATGAGAAGCTCCTTTTGCCCTTTTGCCCTTTATATTCCACTTACATGCCATTCGGGTCAACGCGAAAATCTCAGAGCACGCCGACCGCCCGCAGCGCGAGGACCTGGGCCGGGTTCGGCCGGATCGGACCGTAGAGGTAGCAGACGCCTCCGGTGCCGGAGACGACCTTGCCGGCCGCGTTGTGGCGCTTGGTCCGGAGCCAGTTGTTTTCAAACTGACGGCGTGCGTAGACGCGGCGCACGGCCGTGTTGTCGGCCGAGTTCGGGTCGTTGGCGATCACGTCGCCCGAGGCGGTGAAGCCGATGACGGTCATCAGATGGCCGGCCGTGCCGTAGCCCGCGCCCGTGAGTTCCTCGGCCGTGAAGGACTGCGAGGTGATGACCGGGACTCCGGCCCGCACCAGGGTCTCCAGGTCTGCGAGGGAGCCGAGGCGGGTGACGACGCCGGCCATCTGCCGGTAGGTGGCGGCGTAGGCGGCGTTGAAGGGCCAGTTTCCGCAGCCCTTGTACGCGGCGTCGTAGGTGGAGCGGGCGGCGTGGCAGACCTGAGGGTCCGCGTAGTCTTTCTTCACCCAGGCCACGGAGGAGGCGCTGGCCCTGCGGCCCCAGAACTCGATGATCATCTGCGAGGAGGTGGGGCTGCACCAGGCCTCGCCGCCGTTGTCGTACTCGGGGTACTGGCCCGCGTGCGTCTCCTGCGAGTACCGCGGCACCTTCAGCTCGTGGGCCCCGCCGGCGGTGGTGGAGGCCGGGACGGTGAACCGGTCCGGGACGTCCGAGGCCATGGCGCCGGCCAGCCACACCGTGGGACCGCGGCTGGCACCGGGCTTGCGGTACAGGGTCAGGCGCAGCCGCCAGTCCTTGATCCGCAGCCCGCTCGCGGGGGCGTCCACGGCCAGGGTGTCGGTCCAGACGGTGGACTTGCCGTCGGTCTGCCCGTCCACGGAGGTGCGCCGGATGTCCCCGTCGCCGGAGGCCCAGCGGCCCATCACGTACCAGGGGGTGGCGGCGCCGTCGGTGTAGGTGCCGCGCAGTTCGGCCTGGATCCAGGTGCCGGCCGGGGTGCGGGCGTTCCAGGAGGCGATGGCCTCCGTGGCGGGGACGGTCGAGGTGTGGACCGGGGAGGTCCAGGTGGCGTACTCCCAGGTGCTCTTCTTGGCGGTGTGCGGGTCCGTGTACTCGGTGCGGCCCGTCGGGGTCTTGATCTCCAGGCCGGGACGGGCGCCGCCGATGGCGGTGGTGCCCTGGTGCTGGCCGGCGGTCCAGTGGGCGTACGAGTACCAGAACCGGTTGTCCACCGTCTTACGGGTGGCTCCGGCGGTGGCCTGCCCCGGGCCGCCGGTGGCGGGCTTCGGCCCCGCGGCGGAGGCTCGGCCGCCGGGGACGGCGGCGGCGGTGGCTGCCGCCAGGGCTACCGCCAGGAGGGCGCGGCGGGGTGTGGGTGCGGTCATCGGCGTGGCCCCCAGGGGTCGGTGCGGCGGGTCGGCTCCCGCCCACCCTTCCAGTTCCCGCGTGCGGGGCCGTGAAGCCGGGGCGCCGTGTCGGGGTGACGGGGCGCGGGCCCCGCTCCCCGGGGCGGACCCTGCGGGGCTGTCCCCTACCCGCCCTTCCACCGTTCCCTGGGGCTCCGCCCCAGACCCCGCGCCTCAAACGCCGGCGAGGCTGAATTTTCCGGCGCAGCCGGAAAACCCAGCCCGTCCGGCGTTTGAGGACCGGGTCCGGGCGGAGCCCGGGGAACGGGCGAAGGACGGGTAGGGGACTCCGCCCCGCAGGGCCGGGCCCGCGCGCGGGGGCGGAGGTCATACGGTGGGGGCGTGGAACATCAGTCGCCGCTTCAGCCCCTCGTGAGCGAGATCCTCGCCCTGCCGCCCGCCCTCGGGCCCGTCCGCCTCGTCGGGATCGACGGGCACGCCGGGTCCGGGAAGAGCACCTTCGCCGGGGTGCTCGCCGAGGCCCTGGGCGGGGCTCCCGTCCTGCATCTGGACGACGTGGCCAGTCACGAGGAGCTGTTCGAGTGGGTCGGGCGGCTGCGCGCGCAGGTGCTGGAGCCGCTCGCCGCGGGGCGGGCCGCGCACTGGGCCCCGTACGACTGGGTCGAGCGGCGGTTCGGGCCGGAGCGGGTGCTGGAGCCCGGTCCGGTGCTGCTCGTCGAGGGGGTTGGTGCCGGGCGGCGCGCCCTGCGCCCGTACCTGGCGCGGCTGCTGTGGATGGAGACTCCGCGTGCGAAGTCCTGGGGGCGCGGGCGCAACCGGGACGGGCGCGAACTTTCCGACTTCTGGGACGGATGGGAGCGCGCGGAGCTCGCGCACTTCTCGGATGATCCTTCGCGCCCCTTCGCCGACACCCTGGTGCGGCAGAGCAGTACGGGATACGAGTGGACTTCCGGGGCGGCCGGGGCGGCGGGAACCGGCGTCGGCGTGACGGAGGGTGACGAGACCCCCCAGGCCTGAAGGGCGGGGGAAAGGCCCTCTCCGCGGGTGCCTCCCGGCCGCTTGACCCGGGGGCCGGGACGGCCTTACGTTCTGAAGAAGCGGCCCTCACCGGCCGCCGCGGACACGAAGCCCCCGATTGTTCCCCCGTGATCGGGGGCTTCGTTCTGTCCCCCAACCCCCCGCGCATCCCCGTCCGGCACTCCTCCGTCACGGCGTCGCACGGGGCACATCCCGGCCGTTTTCTCACCCTGCGTCACCGTGGACCGTCCGGATCCGCGCCCGGCAGGTCTTCGACGCACCCTACGTAAGGTGCGTAACCGCAGGTACGATGCACCCCTGATTTCATCGGCGCAGGAACAACTCGCGGATGCATCGCGGGGGTTGCTGGGCACCACGGGGGCAGGCTTGTGGGGGATGTGATGGACTTCGCCGCGCACGGAAGCAGCGCGCACGCCCCGGCCGAACTCGCCTGGCTGCGAGGAGTGGACGCCTGCACGATGGGCGCCTACCCGCAGGCCGAGGAAGAGTTCCGGGCGGCCGTACGACTCGATCCCGGGATGGCCGATGCCTGGCTGGGCCTGCACGCGCTCCGCGTCGACACCACCAACGCGTTATTGCGCATGTACGCCCACCGGGACCGGTTCGGGGAGCAGCGGGCCCGCCACCGGCGGACGCTGAACTCCTGGTACTGGCTGGGCTGGTGGGTGCAGCCGGTACTGGAGACCCGGCGGGACCTGTTGCTGGCGCACGCCTCGCACTGGCTGGACGGGCGCCACGTCCCCGAGCTGGACCAGGCGCTGGCGGCCCTGCCGCCCGTGGACACCGACCCCCAGGTGCGCTTCCTGCACGCCTGCCGGGCGTACTTGGTCAAGGACTGGGAGCAGTTGGTGCGCTCCACCGAATCACTGGTCGACGATCCGCTCCTGGGCATCGAGGCGGGCCTGTTCGGCGGGATGGCCCGGGTCCGGCTGGAGATGTACGGGCAGGCCGAGCCGCTGCTGGCGGCCTCGTTGATGCGCTGCCGCAGCGAGCAGCCCCAGCGCAAGGAGCTGCGGTACTGGCTGGCGCGGGCGCACGAGGGGACCGGGCGCAGCGCGGCGGCCCTGCCGCTGTACCGGGCGGTGCACCGGGTGGACCCGGCGTTCATGGACACGGCGGCCCGGCTGACGGCGATCGAGGACAGCGAGGACGCCGACGGCCTGGCCGGGTACGCGAGCGGCGCGGGCTACGAGGCCTTCGGCGGGCACGGACCGGCCCCGTCGGGCGGTGACTTCGCGGCGGTGGCGCTGGGCGGCGGCGGTCCGGTCCAGGGGATCGCCGCCGACGGGCAGCCGGATCCGGACCCGCTGACGGCGGCCGACCCTCCGGAACCGCGGCACGGCCCGGGGGCGCCGGGGCCCGGGTCGGGTCTGCCGGCCGGGGTGCGGCACAAGGCCTCGCTGCCCGCACAGCCGGGGCCGGTGGACCTGCCGGCCGGGCCGGCGGATCCGGCGGCGCTGGCCGAGGCGCTGGCGGAGCTGGAGCGGATGGTGGGCCTGGAGCCGGTCAAACGGCAGGTGAAGGCGCTCTCCGCGCAGCTGCACATGGCCAGGCTGCGGACGGGACAGGGGCTGCCGGTGCAGCCGCCGAAACGGCACTTCGTCTTCTCCGGGCCGTCGGGCACGGGGAAGACCACGGTGGCGCGGATCCTGGGCCGGGTCTTCTACGCGCTGGGCCTGCTCGGAGGCGACCATCTCGTGGAGGCCGGGCGCGCCGACCTGGTCGGCGAGTTCCTCGGGCAGACCGCGGTGAAGGCGAACGAGCTGATCGACTCGGCGATCGGCGGGGTGTTGTTCGTGGACGAGGCGTACAGCCTCTCCAACTCCGGCTACAGCAAGGGCGACGCGTACGGCGACGAGGCCCTGCAGGTGCTCCTGAAGCGGGCGGAGGACAACCGCGACCACCTGGTGGTGATCCTCGCGGGCTATCCGGCGGGGATGGACCGGCTGCTCGCCACGAATCCGGGGCTGTCCTCGCGGTTCACCACACGGGTGGACTTCCCCAGCTACCGGCCGCTGGAACTCACGTCGATCGGCGGGGTGCTGGCGGACGCCAACGGCGACCGGTGGGACGAGGAGGCGCTGGAGGAGCTGCGGAGCATCAGCGGGCACGTGGTGGAGCAGGGGTGGATCGACGAGCTGGGCAACGGGCGGTTCCTGCGCACGCTGTACGAGAAGAGCTGCGCGTACCGGGACCTGCGGCTCTCGGGCTTCGCCGGTGATCCGTCCCGGGAGGATCTGTCCACCCTGCGGCTGGCGGACCTGATGCAGGCGTACGGGGAGGTCCTGTCGGGCCGCGGACCGCAGGAGCGCCCGGAGCCCCCGCCGCTGTGAGGACGGCCCGGGGAATCTAGGGGATCTCCGGCGGCGGGCCGGAGCAGGCCGCGAAGGCGGAGAGGACCAGGAAGGCGACGGCCGCGGCGATCAGGAACCAGCCCGCCCAGAGGGGCCGTCCGCCGTACTGCTCGGCCCACCGCTCGTCCGCCCCGCCGTCGCCCAGCCTGCCCTGCAGCAGCGCCCGGACCCGGTCCGCGAACTCCGGGTCCGCCGCCGCGCGTTCCCTCACGACGGATTCGAGGGCCAGGGCCGCGGCCGGTGCGTGGGGTTCGCGCTCGAAGGCGGCGACGGCGCCGACCCGTTCGGCCGGCAGCCCGTCGAGGAGCACCTCGCGCAGCCGGCGCGCCACCGGGGAGGGTGCGTCGGGGTCCTCCCGCAACAGCTCCAGCGCCTCGCGGGCCGTGTCCCGGAAGTCCGGGTCCCCGTCGTCGTGTTCACCGGATCGCATGAACGCCCCCTCGCGCCGCTCCCGCCGCCTCCTCACGAGTATGGCGGCCCGACGCCGTGGCCGGACCCGTCGCGCGACGGGTCCGGCAGCGGGCGTCAGCCGGTGAGCGCCCCCTCCGAGCGGAGTTCGGACGTGCGGGCGTGCGGTGCCGTGCGGTGCGCGGGGTCGCGCACCTCGCCCACCAGCGTTTCCAGTACGTCCTCCATGGCGACCAGGCCGAGGACCCTGCCCGAGGGGTCGGCGACCTGCGCCAGGTGCGTCGCGTCGCGGCGCATCACCGTCAGGGCGTCGTCCAGCGGGAGGGTGGAGCAGACCGTGGTCATCCGGCGCCAGACCCGCTGGGGCACGGCCCGTTCCCGGTCTTCCAGGTCCAGGACGTCCTTCACGTGCAGGTAGCCCATGAAGGCACCGCTGTCGGCGCGGACGGGGAACCGGGAGTATCCGGTGCGGACCGTCAGCTGCTCGATCTGGCGCGGGGTGACGGCCGGTCCGACCGTGACCAGCCGGTCCGGGGCGAGGAGGACGTCGGTGACCGGGCGGCTGCCCAGTTCCAGCGCGTCCTCCAGGCGCTCCTGTTCGACCGGCTCCAGCAGGCCGGCCTGCCGGGAGTCCTTGAGCAGGCGGCCGAGCTGGGCGGAGGTGTAGACGGCCTCGACCTCGTCCTTGGGCTCCACCTTGAAGAGCCGCAGGATCAGCGTGGCGCAGGCGCCGAGGGCCGTGGTGACCGGTCCGCAGATCCGTGCGAAGGCGACCAGTCCGGGGCTGAACCACAGGGCCGTCTTCTCGGGGGCGGCCATGGCGAGGTTCTTGGGGACCATCTCGCCGATGACCAGGTGGAGGAAGATCACCGCGGTGAGGGCCACCGCGTAGCCCAGCGGATGGATCAGCCCCTCGGGCACGTGGGCGGCGTGGAAGAGGGGCTCCAGGAGCCGGGCCACGGTGGGTTCGGCCACGGCGCCGAGGGTGAGCGAGCACATGGTGATGCCGAACTGTGCGGCGGCCATCATGCGCGGCAGGTTCTCCAGGCCGTGGAGCACCTGGCGGGCCCGCTTGGAATCGGCGGCCAGGGGTTCGATCTGGCTGCGGCGGACGGAGACGAGGGCGAACTCGGCGCCGACGAAGAAGCCGTTGGCCAGGACGAGGAGCAGGGCGAACAGCAGTTGGAGCGCGTTCACCGGCCACCCACCTGCGCCAGCTCGGCGGGGGCGGCGGCGTCCGGGCCCAACCCGTAGGAGCCCTGCCCGTAGAAGCCCTGCCCGTCGGAGCCCGGTGTGCCGGGGCCCGCGGGAGCGGTGCGCACGAGGCGGACGCGCTCGGCGCGGTAGCGGCGGACCTGGCGCACGGAGAGCTTCCAGCCGGGGAGTTCGGCGCGGTCCCCGGGGGCGGGGATCCGGCCGAGCAGGTCGGCGACGAGGCCGGCGACGGTCTCGTACGGTCCTTCGGGGACCTCCAGGCCTATCCGGCGCAGGGTCTGCACGCGGCAGCTGCCGTCGGCCTCCCAGGAGGGGCGGCCGTCCTCGGCGGGTACGGCGGCCAGTTCGGGGCTGCCGTCCTCCGCGAGGTCGTGCTCGTCGCGGACTTCGCCGACGAGCTCCTCCACGATGTCCTCCAGGGTGACGACGCCGGCGGTGCCGCCGTACTCGTCGACGACCACCGCCATGGGCTGTTCGCTGCGCAGCCGTTCCAGCAGCGGCTGGACCGGCAGGGAGCCGGGGACCAGCAGGGGGGCCACGCAGATCCCGCTGACGCTGGTGCGGGCGCGCTCGGACTCGGGCACGGCGAGGGCGTCCTTGAGGTGGACGACCCCGGTGATCTCGTCGATGCGCTCGCGGTAGACGGGGAAGCGGGACAGGCCCGTGGCGCGGGTGAGGTTGAGCACGTCGGCCGCGGTGGCCGTGTGCTGGAGGGCGCTGACCTTGACCCGGGGGGTCATGACCAGCTGCGCCGTGAGCTCGCCCAGGGACAGGGTTCGTACGAAGAGGTCGGCGGTGTCCTGTTCCAGGGCTCCGGCCTGGGCCGAATGGCGGACCAGGGAGACCAGTTCGCCGGGGGTGCGGGCGGAGGCCATCTCTTCGGTGGGCTCCACGCCGAGCGCCCGGACGAGCCGGTTGGCGACGGCGTTGAGGCCCGCGATGACGGGCCGGAAGACCCGGGAGAAGACGTGCTGCGGGCCGGCCACGAAGCGGGCCACCTGGAGCGGCCGGGAGACGGCCCAGTTCTTCGGGACGAGCTCGCCGACGACCATCTGGACGGCGGAGGCGAGCAGCATGCCGATGACGACCGCCACGCCGGGTACGGCGCCCTTGGGGAGGCCGGTCGCTTCGATCGGCCCGGCCAGCAGGGCGGCGAGGGCGGGCTCGGCGAGCATGCCGACCACGAGGGAGGTGATGGTGATGCCGAGCTGGGTGCCGGAGAGCTGGAAGGACAGCTCCCTCAGGGCTGCGACGACCGTGCGGGCACGGCGGTCGCCCTCGGCCGCGGCGCGTTCGGCCTCGGGTCTCTCGACGGTGACGAGGCCGAATTCGGCTGCCACGAAGAAACCGTTGGCGAGGATCAGGGCGAATGCCGCCACGAGCAGAAGTAGCGGGATGGTCATGCCGCCGCCTCCGTGGGGAGGGCGGCGCGTGTACTACCGGACGATCCGTCCATTGCTGGAGGGAGTCACTCCTCGAGTCGCAGGTGCCCACGGGCCTCGGGGTCCCGGGGCCGGTGGGAGGGCGCACGGTCGCGCCCCCACACCAGGTTAGTCATTGAGATCGCCGCCGCAATGGGACGCAGCGACGAGGTCGGACGGGCTCAGTCGTTCTTTGAGCCGGTTCCGCGGGCTTCGGCCAGGGCGCGCAGGGCGCGCGCGTCGCCGATCGCCTGGGCCTTGGCGACCCCGGGCTGGATGCCCAGGGCGGGCAGGCTGGTGCCGTCGCTCAGGTCGAGGAACACCCAGGCGTCGCCGGGGCGGAGGTTGACGCGCACGATCTGCGCCCACTCCAGGCGGCGGGTGGTGGTGAGGTTGACGACCGTGACCCCGGTCTCGTCGGCGACCACCTTGGGGCGGCTGAGCAGGACGAGGACCGAGGAGAGCAGGACGGCGACGAAGACGAAGCTGATCCGCTCGCCCGGCTGCAGGCGCTCCAGCATCACGGCGATCGTCGTGATGGTGAGGAACATGGCGGCGCCCGCGCCCATCAGGACGGCCCGGGTACGGGTCGGCCGGAAGGTGACCGGCAGGGCGGGCGGTGCGGGCTGGGCGGTGGCGTCGGCCATGTTCGTCAGGTGCCTTCGGGTGGTGCCGGGTGGTGAGCCCGATGGTGAGGGATGCGCGTGCGGCGGGGTGCCGTCGTACGCGTCAGAGGCGGCAGGCGTGGATCGAGGTGGTGAGGATCGCGCGCGCGCCGAGCTCGTACAGGTCGTCCATGATCCGCTGGGCCTCCTTGGCGGGGACCATGGCGCGGACGGCGACCCAGCCCTCGTTGTGCAGCGGGGAGACGGTCGGCGACTCCAGGCCCGGGGTGAGGGCGACCGCGCGCTCCAGGTGCTCGGCGCGGCAGTCGTAGTCCATCATCACGTAGCTGCGGGCGACCAGGACGCCCTGGAGGCGGCGCAGGAACTGCTGGGCCCGGGGGTCCTCGGGGTCGGTGCCGTTGCCGCGGATGACGACGGCCTCGGAGGTCATGATCGGCTCGCCGATGACCTCCAGGCCGGCGTTGCGCAGGCTGGTGCCGGTCTCGACGACGTCGGCGATGATCTGGGCGACGCCGAGTTGGATGGCGGTCTCGACCGCACCGTCGAGGTGGACGACGGAGGCTTCGATGCCCTTGTCGGCGAGGTGCTTCGCGACGATTCCCTCGTACGAGGTCGCGATGGTCATCCCGTGGAAGTCCTCGGGGCCCTTCGCGGTGCCGGGGATGGTGGCGTAGCGGAAGGTGGAGCGGCCGAAGTTCAGCGGCAGGATCTCCTCGGCGCTGGCGCCGGAGTCGAGCAGCAGGTCGCGGCCGGTGATGCCGATGTCGAGCTTGCCGGAGGACACGTAGATCGCGATGTCCTTGGGGCGGAGGTAGAAGAACTCCACCTCGTTCTCGGGGTCGACGACCACGAGCTCCTTGGACTCCTTGCGCATCCGGTAGCCGGCCTCATGGAGCATCGCCGACGCCGGTCCGGAGAGTGAACCCTTGTTGGGGACGGCGATGCGCAGCATGGGGCTTCCTTTGGTGCGTAGGTGCGAAAGGGTGTGCTGGTACGGGTACCGGGCGCGCGGACGCCCCGGCAGTGTGTGCCGGGGCCCGCGCGGAACTGCTGGGGTCCGAGGACCGCGGCCTAGAGGTGCGCGTAGACGTCGTCGAGGGAGATCCCGCGCGCCACCATCATCACCTGGACGTGGTAGAGCAGCTGGGAGATTTCCTCGGCGGCGGCTTCCTTGCTCTCGTACTCGGCGGCCATCCAGACCTCGGCGGCCTCCTCGACGACCTTCTTGCCGATGGCATGGACGCCCTTGCCGACCAGCTCGGCGGTGCGGGAGGTGCTGGGGTCGCCGTTGGCGGCCTTGAGCTGGAGCTCGGTGAAGAGCTCTTCGAAACTCTTGGAGGGTGTGTTCGCCATGATGTCCCTAGGGTACGGGCTCACCCCGGTGCCCCAGCGCCTGGGTTCACCCCTTGGACTGGCGCCAGGGTTCGCTGACGGTCCGCAGGGTCATGGCGGTGGAGACGGCGGCGGTGACCGCTTCGTGCCCCTTGTCCTCGTTCGACCCCTCGAGCCCGGCGCGGTCCAGCGCCTGCTCGTCGTTGTCGCAGGTCAGTACGCCGAAGCCGACGGGGACTCCGGTGTCGATCGACACCTGTACCAGGCCCTGGGTGACGCCCTGGCAGACGTAGTCGAAGTGCGGGGTGCCGCCGCGGATGACCACGCCGAGGGCGACGATGGCATCGTAACCGCGACCTGCCAGTACCTTCGCCACGACCGGGAGCTCGAAGCTGCCCGGGACGCGCAGCAGGGTGGGCTCGTCGATCCCCAGCTCGTGCAGGGCCCGCAGGGCGCCGTCCACCAGGCCGTCCATGACCTTCTCGTGCCACTGGGCCGCGATCACTGCGACACGCAGGTCTCCGCAGTTCTTCACGCTCAGTTCGGGTGCGCCCTTGCCGCTCACAGCTCTGCTCCTCGGTGCGATTCGTGTGGTGTGGGGTGATGTCGTGTGGTGTGGGGTGGTGCTTGGGGGTGGTGCTACTGGTTCACCGGCTACCGGCTACTGGTTGCCGCAGGCGGACGTGGTCACTGCCCCTTCGAGCCAGGGCAGGTCGTGGCCCATCCGGTCCCGCTTGGTGCGGAGGTAGCGCAGGTTGTGCTCGCCCGCCTCCATGGGCATCGGCTCCCGGTCGGAAACCTTGATGCCGTGGCTGATGAGGGCTTCCGCCTTCTCGGGGTTGTTGGTCAGCAGCCGGACGCTGTGGACGCCGAGGTCGGCGAGCATCTGGGCGCCGGCCCCGTAGTCGCGGGCGTCGGCCGGCAGACCCAGTTCGAGGTTGGCGTCGAGGGTGTCGCGGCCGCGCTCCTGGAGCTCGTACGCGCGCAGCTTGGACAGCAGACCGATGCCGCGGCCTTCATGACCGCGCAGGTAGACGATCACACCGCGGCCGGCGGCCTGGACCCGCTCCATGGCGGTGTGCAGCTGGGGGCCGCAGTCGCAGCGCTGCGACTGGAAGATGTCCCCGGTCAGGCATTCGGAGTGCATGCGGACCAGGACGTCCTCGCCGTCGCCGATCTCGCCGTGGACGAGGGCGACGTGCTCGACGCCGTCGACGGTGGAGCGGAACCCGTACGCGGTGAAGTGGCCGAAGGAGGTCGGCAGGCTGACCTGGGCCTCGCGGCGCACGGTCGGCTCGGCGGAGCGGCGGTAGGCGATCAGGTCCTCGATGGAGATGATCGTCAGGCCGTGCTTGCGGGCGAAGGGGATCAGCTCGGGCAGTCGCAGCATCACCCCGTCCTCGCCGGCGATCTCCACGATGGCGCCGGCGGGGCGCAGGCCCGCGAGGCGGGCGAGGTCGACCGCGGCCTCGGTGTGGCCGTTGCGGACCAGGACGCCGCCGGGCTTGGCGCGCAGCGGGAAGATGTGCCCGGGGCGGACGAAGTCGGCGGGGCCCGAGACCCCGTCGGCCAGCAGCCGCAGGGTGGTGGCGCGGTCGGCGGCGGAGATGCCGGTGGTGACGCCGTGGGCGCCGCTCGCGTCGACCGACACGGTGAAGGCGGTCTGCATCGACTCGGTGTTGTGCTGGACCATCTGCGGGAGTTCGAGGCGCTCCAGCTCGTCGCCCTCCATCGGGGCGCAGATCAGGCCGCGGCACTCGCTCATCATGAACGCGATGATCTCGGGGGTGGCCTTCTCGGCCGCGATGACGAGGTCGCCCTCGTTCTCGCGGTCCTCGTCGTCGACGACGACCACGGGACGGCCGGCCGCGATGTCGCGGATGGCCTGCTCGACGGGGTCGAGGCGGAACGTCTCCAGCTCGACGTCGGGCACGGGCTTCAGGACAGGGTTCGGGGTCATGCCG
Source organism: Streptomyces sp. NPDC056883 (assembly GCF_042788835.1). NCBI lineage: Bacteria > Bacillati > Actinomycetota > Actinomycetes > Kitasatosporales > Streptomycetaceae > Streptomyces > Streptomyces sp. NPDC056883. Next base: position 67,699 of record NZ_JBHUBS010000003.1, read on the forward strand.
TTGCTCCTTCCAGAGCCGGGGCGGTGGTGGTGGTGCGCGAACGCTGGTACCAGTCGTAGGCGCCCCAGACGACGAGGGCGAAGTACACGACGTAGACGAGGCCGGAGAAGGCCAGTCCGCTGTTGAAGGCGAGGGGGACGCCGACCAGGTCGACGAGGAGCCAGGCGAACCAGAACTCGACCAGGCCGCGGGCCTGGGCGACCATCGCGACGATGGTGCCGACGAAGATGTAGGCGTCGGCCCACGGGCTCCACGACAGGCTCGGGTAGAGGGTGAACAGTCCGCCGACGGCCAGGGTCCCGGCGGCCGCGCCGGCCAGCAGGAGCCCGCGCTCCTTCCAGGAGGCGGTGCGGACGGCGATGGAGCCGTCCTGGGCGTCCTGCTTGCCGCGCTGCCAGGCGCGCCAGCCCCACACGGCCACGCCGATGACGAGGAGCTGCTTGCCGACCCCGCCCGCGAGGTGGGCGGAGGCGTAGGCGCCGACGAGGATCAGGCCGGAGAGGAGCTGGGCGGGCCAGGTCCATATGGAGCGCCGCCAGCCGAGCGCGAGGGCGCCCAGGCCGATCAGGTTGCCGATCATGTCGGACCAGATGACCTTCTGGCCGAAGACCTCGAAGGCCTCGGTGTTGAGCCAGGTCAGGGCGCTCACTGGGCCGTCTCCTGAGGGTGCAGCGGGTCGACGCCGGCGGCCAGCAGCCGCTCCACGTACTTCGCCAGGACGTCGACCTCGAGGTTGACCGGGTCGCCGGGCTTCTTGATGCCCAGGGTGGTCAGCGCGAGGGTGGTGGGGATGAGGCTGATGGTGAACCAGTCGGCGGCGGCCTCGACCACGGTGAGGCTGACGCCGTCGACCGTGATGGAGCCCTTCTCGACCACGTAGCGGGAGAGGTTCGCCGGGAGGGCGACCTTGACGATCTCCCAGTGCTCGGAGGGGGTCCGCGAGAGGATCTCGCCGGTTCCGTCCACGTGCCCCTGGACCAGGTGGCCGCCGAGCCGTCCGCCGAGCGCCATCGGGCGCTCCAGGTTGACCCGGGAGCCCTGGGTGAGGGCGCCGAGGCTGGAGCGGTTCAGGGTCTCCTGCATGACGTCGGCGGTGAACTCGCCGTCACCGGTCTCCACGACCGTCAGGCAGACGCCGTTCACGGCGATGGAGTCGCCGTGCTTGGCGTCGTCGGTGACGACCGGGCCGCGCAGGCGGAAGCGGGAGGCTTCGGCGAGCTCCTCGACGGCGACGACCTCGCCCAGTTCTTCGACGATTCCGGTGAACACTCAGTGCTCCTTGAGGGCTGTGGGGGCGGTGGGGGCCGACGCGGGGACGGCGGTGACGCGGATGTCCGTGCCGATGCGGACGGTTTCGGTGATCCGGAGGCGGAGCGCATCGGCGAGGGTGCCGATGCCGGCGTCGGCGAGGGCGAGGGGGCCCGCGCCGAGGAGGACGGGGGCGAGGTAGCCGACGACCTTGTCGACGGCCCCGGCGGCGACGAAGGCGCCGGCCAGGGTGGGGCCGCCCTCGAGGAGGACGGAGCGGATGCCGCGTCCGTACAGCTCGCGCAGCAGGGCGTCCACGGAGATCCCGTACTTGTCGTACGGGAGCCGGGCCAGCTCCACTCCGGCGAGGTGGCGGGTGTCGGCATCCTCGGCGACGGCGATCAGGGTGGGCGCGGCCTCGTCCAGGACCCGGGCGGTGGGCCGGATCGTGGCGTGGGTGTCCAGGACCACGCGCAGCGGCTGGTCGGCGGCGGTGAAGCCGTCGATCCCGCGTACGGCGAGGTGCGGGTCGTCGGCGCGCAGGGTGCCGGATCCGACGACGACGGCGTCGGACTCGGCGCGCAGCCGGTGGACGTCGGCGCGGGACTCGGGGGAGCTGATCCAGCGGCTGGTGCCGTCGGCGGCCGCGATGCGGCCGTCGAGGGTCGCGGCGTACTTCCACAGGATGTACGGGCGGCCCAGGCGCACGGAGGTCAGCCAGGCGGCTTTGCCCGCCTCGGCCTCCTCGCAGAGCAGTCCGGCCGCGGTGTCGATCCCGGCGGCGCGCAGGGTGGCGCCGCCGCCGCTGGCCTGCGGGTTCGGGTCGGAGACCGCGTAGACCACGCGGGTGATCCCGGCGGCGATGAGTGCCTGCGCGCAGGGTCCCGTACGGCCGGTGTGGTTGCAGGGTTCGAGGGTGACGTAGGCGGTGCCGCCACGGGCTGCCGCGCCTGCCGCGTTCAGGGCGTGGATCTCGGCGTGCGGGCCGCCGGCCCGCTCGTGCCAGCCTTCGCCCACGATGGCGCCCGAGGCGTCGGTGATGACGCAGCCGACGACGGGGTTGGGGCTGGTGGAGCCGAGTCCGCGGGCGGCGAGCTCGATGGCTCGGCGCATGGCGCGGGTGCCCGCGTCGGGTGCTGCGTGCGCGGCGTGTGTCGCCACCGGGTCCTCCTGCCTCATCGGGCACGGACTCCGGGGCCTGTCGGGATACGACAGATGAAGCGGGTAGCACACGCGGGGACGCCGAAGCCGGAAAAACGGTCCGCTGGACGGCACGTCCCGAAGGATGTGCCCGTGGACCGCCGACGGCGGCGTACCGGTGACTGGCCCGCCGCGCACTGCCTCCCATCCGGACTTTAACCGTCGGTCCAGGAATTTCACCTGGTCAACCGGCCGCTGGCTGCGGACGGGTCGCGGACTATAACCGCCGGTTCGGAATTACACCGACCCCGGAGTGCGCTGCTACTGGTACTGAAGCCAGTGTGCCACGGTGATCGGCGGCCATACAGGTGAGTCAATGTGGCCTGGGTCACACATCCGGTCACTCTCGAGCGCGCCGATTGCGCCGTTCGGCCGATTCGCTCCTCTATGCACAGTCGCGGCTACGGAGGGGTGCGAGCCCTGACGGAACGCGCGCCGAGCCTTGCCGGAACGCGCACTTTGGTCCAGACCTATTGACGGGTTGGTCTAGTCCTCTTAACGTTCCCTTCATCTTCCCCGGGAGACAGCCCGTCAGATGTGCGCACGTCACGGGCCAACACGCACCACGTTTCAGCCTGTTGTGTCCTGCCATCCTCCCCTCCCCAGGAGGCACAATGCTGTCCCCCACCAAGACGAGGGCCATGCTCCTGACGTCCGGCGCCGCAATCGCCGGGCTGTTGGTCGCGGGGCTCTCGGCGGGCGTCTCGCACGCCGCCGACAACGAGTCCTGTCGCCCCGACGGTCTGTACAAGACCGCGGGCGTCGACGTCCCGTACTGCTCGGTCTACGACACCGAGGGCCGCGAGAAGATGGGCGCCGACCACCAGCGCCGCGTCATCGGCTACTTCACGGGCTGGCGCACGGGCAAGGACGGCACGCCCGCCTACCTGCCCAACAACATCCCGTGGTCCAAGGTCACCCACCTGAACTACGCCTTCGCCCACGTCGACGGCAACAACAAGATCTCGGTCGGCTCGGACAACGCGAACAACTCCGCCACCGGGATGACCTGGCCGGGCGTCGCGGGTGCCGAGATGGACCCCGCCCTCCCTTACAAGGGCAACTTCAATCTCCTGAACAAATTCAAGAAGCAGTACCCGAACGTCAAGACGCTGATCTCGGTCGGCGGCTGGGCGGAGACCGGCGGCTACTTCGGCGACGACGGCAACCGCGTCGCGTCGGGCGGCTTCTACTCGATGGCCACCAACGCCGACGGCTCGGTCAACACGGCCGGCATCAACACCTTCGCGGACTCCTCGGTCGAGTTCATCCGCAAGTACGGGTTCAACGGCGTCGACATCGACTACGAGTACCCGACCACGATGAAGGACGCGGGCAACCCGCTGGACTGGCAGCTGTCCAACGCCCGCCGGGCCGGACTGGTCCAGGGCTACGACGTCCTGATGAAGTCCCTGCGCGAGAAGCTCGACAAGGCCGGCGCCGCCGACGGCAAGCACTACCTGCTGACCGTCGCCGCCCCCTCCTCCGGCTACCTGCTGCGCGGCATGGAGACCTTCCAGATGCAGAAGTATCTGGACTACGTCAACATCATGTCCTACGACCTGCACGGCGCCTGGAACGAGTACGTCGGCCCCAACGCCTCGCTCTTCGACGACGGCAAGGACGCCGAGCTGGCGTCCGCCAACGTCTACGGCAGCTCGCAGTACGGAGGCATCGGTTACCTCAACACCGACTGGGCCTACCACTACTTCCGCGGCTCCATGCCGGCCGGCCGCATCAACATCGGCCTGCCCTACTACACCCGCGGCTTCAAGAACGTCCAGGGCGGCACCGACGGCCTGTGGGGCAAGGCGGCCGCGACCACCTGCCCGGCCGGCGCGGGTCTGACCAAGTGCGGTGACGGCGCGGTCGGCATCGACAACCTGTGGCACGACAAGGACACCAACGGGGTCGAGTCCCCCGCCGGTTCCAACCCGATGTGGCACGCCAAGAACCTCGAGAAGGGGATCGTCGGCGACTACGTCACCAAGTACGGCTTCCCGGCGAACACCACGCTGACCGGCACCTACGTCCGCAAGTACGACGCGAACCTGGTCGCCCCGTGGCTGTGGAACGCGCAGAAGAAGGTCTTCCTCTCCACGGAGGACGAGCAGTCGGTGGCGGCCAAGGCCGACTACGTGGTCAACCGCGGCATCGGCGGCACCATGGTCTGGGAGATGGCCGGCGACTACGGCTGGAACGCCGCGAAGGGCCAGTACGAGATCGGCGACACGCTGACCTCCGTGATGTACGACAAGTTCAAGGCGGCCACCCCGTACGGCGCCAAGAAGTCCAACACCGCGCTGCCGACCCAGGCCGTGGACATCAAGACGGAGTTCAACGAGTTCAAGCTCGGCGACTCCAACTACCCGATCACCCCGAAGCTCAAGATCACCAACAACACGAACGCGACGCTTCCGGGCGGCACGGAGTTCCAGTTCGACTACTCGACGGCGGCTCCGGCCAACGCCTCCGACCAGTCGGGCTTCGGCACCAAGGTGATCAAGAGCGACCACACCGGCAGCAACGTCGGCGGTCTGAAGGGCGACTTCCACCGGGTCTCGCTGAAGCTCCCGGCGTGGCAGACGCTCGCCCCGGGCGCCTCGGTCGACCTGGCCTTCAACTACTACCTGCCGGTCTCGACGCCCTCCAACTGGACGGTGAACATCTCCGGCACCACGTACGCGCTCGCCGGTGACCTGGCGCGCGGCACGACGGTGGTCCAGCCGGGCAGCACCACGCCGCCCACCACCCCGCCGACGACGCCGCCGACCACCCCGCCGACGACTCCCCCGACCACGCCGCCGACCACCCCGCCCACGACCCCTCCGGGCGGCACGTGCACCAACCCGGCGTACGTGGCGGGCACGATCTACAACAGCGGCAACGTCGTCTCGCACCAGGGCCGCAACTGGAAGGCCCAGTGGTGGACGCAGAACGAGACGCCCGGCACCACGGGCGAGTGGGGCGTCTGGAAGGACCAGGGCGCCTGCTGACAGCCCGCGCGGTGACCGCGTAGGTGAAGGAACGTGAGGACCCGGTGGCCCGGCGGCCACCGGGTCCTCGCGTTCCCGTTCCCGTTCCCGTTCCCGTTCCCGTTCCCGTTCCCGTTCCCCGGACGATCCGGTGATCTTGCCGGGTACCGCCGACTTCCGCGCGGAGCCGGCCGAGGGCGGCCGGCCGTCCCGGGTCAGGCCGTGAAGAGGACCGCCTGGGCCGACTCGCGGGCGGCGAGCCGCGCGCCCGTGAGCACCGCCGCGCCGCCAAGGGCCCCGGCGCGGACCTCGGTCGGGACGGGGCTCAGGGTGGTGAGGCGGCGGGCGACCCGGGCCGCCAGGGCGGGGCCTCCCGCGCAGCCGAGTTCCCCGCCGAGCACGACGCAGCCCGGGTCCAGGATCGCCGCGACGGCCGCCGCCCCGAGGGCGAGGCGCTCGGCCAGGGCGTCGAGGAACTCCGGCCCGGCCGCGCCCGCGACGGCCTCCTCGACCGGCCCGTCGTAGCCGTGGGACCGGGCGAGCGCGGCCACCGCGGACCGCCCGGTGAGCTGGTGGAAGCCGCCGTCGCAGTTCGTGGCCGACGGGAGGCCGCCCGTCCCGGGCACCGGCAGGAAGCCGATCTCGCCCGCTCCGCCGGAGGCACCCCGGCGCAGCCGCCCGTCCAGGACCACGGCGGCGCCGACCCCTTCGCCGAGCCAGAGCAGCACGAAGGAGTCCAGGTCCCGGGCCGCGCCGACCCGCTGTTCGGCCAGGGCGGCCAGGTTGGTCTCGTTCTCCACCACGACCACCGCGGGCAGCCGCCGCTGTACGGCAGCCACCAGGTCCCGGTGCCAGGCGGGCAGGCCGGCGGTGTCGCGGAGCTCCCCGGTGCCCGGGGCCACCAGCCCCGGCGCTCCGATCACCACCGTGTGGAGCCGGTCGGCGCCCGCTTCCCGGACGAGCTCCTCCAGCCGGTCCACCGCTTCCTCCACCGCGTCCACCGGCAGGGCCGCCTGGGCCAGCGGCCGGCCGAGGAGGTCGGCGACGACCGCCGTGGCGCTGTCCGTCCGGACGTCGAGCGCGGCGAGGTACGCCCGCCGCGCGACGATCCCGTAGAGCTTGGCGTTGGGTCCGCGCCGCTGTTCGCCGGATTCCCCGACGACCTCGATCAGTCCGGCGCCGGTGAGCCGTTCCACCAGGTCGGCCACGGAGGGCCGGGACAGGCCGGTCAGCTCCTTGAGCTGGGGCGCCGTCAGGGGTCCCTCCTCCTGGAGGAGTTCGAGGGCGAGCCGGTCGTTGATGGCCCGGGCCGTGCTCGGCGAGGCGGGGGACGGAGCGGAGGACGCGGCGCGGGCGGTGGCGGCGGTGGCGGTGGCGGTCAGGGCCTTGGCAAGGGTCACGACGCCCATCCTAGGAGTTCCGGGGGCTAACTATCAGGCAGGGTCCCTGATAGTTTACGAGTCATGACCGGGGAAACCGACCTCAGCCCGGCGCGACTGCGCCATGCCCGCTTCGCCATCGCCGGCGCCTTCTGCGCGCACGGCGCCGTCACCGGCTCCTTCGCGACCCGCATCCCCTGGATCCAGGACCACGCGCAGCTCAGCGCGGGAGCCCTGGGCCTGGCCCTCGCCTTCCCCGCGCTCGGCGCGGCCTTCACGATGCCGCTGGCCGGCCGCATCAACCACCGGTTCGGCGCACGCACCGCCCTGCGGATGCTGCTGTCCCTCTGGACGCTCGCCCTCGTCCTGCCGAGCCTGGCCCCGAACCTGTGGACGCTCTGCTTCGTGCTCTTCGTCTACGGAGCCACCGCCGGCATGTCGGACGTGGCGATGAACGCTCTGGGCGTGGAGACCGAGAACCGGCTCGGGCGCTCGATCATGTCCTCCCTGCACGGCATGTGGAGCGTGGGCGCCCTCATCGGCTCGGCCGCCGGCACGCTCGCCGCGCACTCCGGCGTCGACGCCCGACTGCACCACCTGGTGGCCGCGCTCACCCTGACGCTGGTCGCGCTGTTCGTCGTACGGCGCGTCCTGGACCTGCGGACCGACACCGGCGGGGAGGAGGCTCCGCCGCACTTCGCGCTGCCGCCGAAGTCCGCCCTGTTCATCGGCGCGATCGGCTTCTGCGCGGTGTTCGCGGAGGGTGCGAGCCTGGACTGGTCCGCGGTGTACCTGCGGGACGTGCTGGACACGGACGCCGGTCTCGCCGCCGCCTCGACCACGGCCTTCGCGCTGACGATGGCGCTCGCCCGGCTGGCCGGGGACAAGGTCGTGGACCGGTTCGGGGCCGTGCGCACGGTCCGCGCGGGCGGCGCACTGGCCACGGCGGGCGGGCTGCTCGTGGTCCTGGTCCACCATCCGGCCGCGGCCCTGGCCGGGTTCGGGCTGATCGGGCTCGGCATCGCGGTGGTGGTCCCGCTGGCCTTCGCGGCGGCCGCGCGCAGCGGGCCGGCCCCGGCGCAGGCCATCGCCGGTGTCGCGACGATCACGTACACCTCCGGGCTGGTCGCTCCCTCGGCGATCGGAGCGGTGGCCGACGCGACCTCGCTGGTGGTGTCGTTCGGGCTGGTCACGCTGCTGTCGTTCGCGCTGATCGCGGGGGCGACCGTACTGCGGCAGCGGCCGGTGACGGCCGGGGTCCCGGCCACCAACCGGGACGAACCTGCCCCTATCCGGCCGTAATATATCGCCTGGTCACCTACGACCTCGTAGCGTGGCCACGCTTCCGACGAACGACGCAGAACGAACGAAAAGCGGTGGAACATGGGCCTCGGCGTGCGCTGGACCCTGCACGGAGACGGGCGGACCCCCGCCCCCGGCGCGGTGGTGCGGCCGGACGAGCGGCTGTCGTGGCCGCGGACCGCCGGGCTGGGTGCCCAGCACGTCGTGGCGATGTTCGGGGCGAGCTTCGTGGCCCCGGTCCTGATGGGGCTGGACCCGAACCTCGCCATCATGATGTCGGGCGTCGCCACCGTCATCTTCCTGCTGGCGACCCGCGGACGGGTGCCCTCCTATCTGGGCTGCTCGCTCTCCTTTGTGGGGGTCGCGGCGGCGATCCGGGCGAGCGGCGGGGACAGCGCGACGGTCACGGGCGCGGTCTTCGTCGTCGGTGCGGCGCTGTTCCTGGCGGGACTGGCGGTCCAGCGGTTCGGGGCCCGGATCATCCACGCGGCGATGCCGCCGGTGGTGACGGGCGCGGTCGTGATGCTGATCGGCTTCAACCTGGCGCCGGTGACGGCGTCCACGTACTGGCCGCAGGACCAGTGGACGGCCCTGCTGACGATGCTGTTCACCGGGCTGGCCGTGGTCTGCCTGCGGGGCTTCTGGTCGCGGATCGCGATCTTCCTCGGCCTGATCTTCGGGTACGGCATCTCCTGGGTCTTCGACCTCGTCTTCGGCAAGATCCACTCGACGATGGGCGGCCCCGAGGCCGTGGACCACTGGCGGCTCGACCTGTCGGGGGTCGCCAAGGCCGACTGGATCGGGCTGCCGACCTTCCACGCGCCGCAGTTCGAATGGTCGGCGATCCTGATCGCGCTGCCGGTGGTCATCGCGCTGATCGCGGAGAACGCCGGACACATCAAGGCCGTCGGCGAGATGACGGGCGACCCGCTCGACGACAAGCTGGGCACGGCCATCGCGGCCGACGGCGCCGCGTCGATGCTGTCCACGGCGGTGGGCGGCCCGCCGAACACCACCTACTCCGAGAACATCGGCGTCATGGCCGCCACCCGCGTCTACTCCACGGCGGCCTACTGGGCTGCGGCCGGCTTCGCCCTCCTCTTCGGCCTGTGCCCGAAGTTCGGCGCGGTCGTCGCCGCGATCCCCGGCGGGGTGCTGGGCGGGATCACCGTGATCCTGTACGGCATGATCGGCCTGCTCGGCGCGCAGATCTGGATCAGCGGCCGGGTGGACCTGCGCAATCCGCTGAACCTGGTGCCGGCCGCGGCGGGCATCATCATCGGCGTCGGCGGGGTCAAGCTGAACATCACCGACAGCTTCGAGCTCGGCGGGATCGCGCTCGGCACGATCGTCGTGATCACGGGCTACCACGCCCTGCGGTACTTCGCGCCGGCGCACCTGAAGCAGCAGGAACCGCTGCTGGACTCGGGCACGTCCGCGTACGACGAAACGGCCGCCGGGGAGCCCGGGGACAAGCGGGGTTGACGGAGTTTCGCCCGAACCGGGGAAGCGTACGGCCAAGTTCCCCTGATCCCGGCCCGCGGCTGCGACGCTGCGTCCCATGGTCCCCATGGAATCGGTGCTGGCGCGGATGCGCGCCCTGGACGAGCGGCTCCCCGAGCGGGACGGCGTCGCCGTCTTCAACCGGGTGTACCTCACGGTGACGCAGACCCTGCACGAGGGGATCGCGCACGGCGCGTTCCCCTCGCCCCGCCGGGCGGAGGCGCTCAGCGTCCGCTTCGCCGAGCGCTACCTGACCGCGGTGGAGGCCGACCGGGCCCCGGCGTGCTGGCGGCCGCTCCTCCAGTACCGCCGCCACCCCGGGATCCGGCCGCTCCAGCACGCGCTGGCCGGGATCAACGCGCACATCGGCCACGACCTGGCCCTGGCGGTGGTCGCCACCTGCCGCTCGCTCGACTGCGAACCGGCCGCGCTCGAGGCGGACTTCGACCGGGTCGGAGACACCCTGGTCTCCCTGGAGGAGCACATCCGGGAGGATCTGATGCCGGGCCCGGACCTGCTGGAGATCGCGGACCCGCTGACGCACCTGCTGGGCGCCTGGAGCCTGGACCGGGCCCGCGCGGGGGCCTGGGCGTCGGCCCGCCTGCTCTGGTCGCTGCGCCGCTCCCCCGACCTGGCGGAGGAGTTCACCGAGTCCCTCGACGCGGGCGTCGGCCTGGTCGGCCGCTGCCTGCTGACTCCGACGGGCTGAAGCCCGGGCGGCGCGGGCCGGGCACATCCGAAAGGGACGGCCTAGCCTGGTGGCATGGCAACGGTGCAGGCCGGCGGGGTCGAGGTCGCCTACACGCGCACGGGGCACGGCCCTCCCCTGGTCCTCGTGCACGGAGCAGGCCTGGACGGCCGCATGTGGCAGCCGCAGCTGGCGGACCTGGACGACGAGTTCACCGTGGTGGCCTGGGACGAGCCGGGCACGGGGCGTTCCTCCGATCTGCCGGCGGGCTTCGGCCTGAGGGACTTCGCGCACTGCCTCGCCGCCGTGATCGAGGCACTGCGGCTCGGCACGGCCCACGTGGCCGGGCTCTCCTGGGGCGGAACGGTCGTACTGGAGCTGTACCGCCACCGTCCGGAGCTGGTCAGGACCCTGCTCCTGGTCGACACGTACGCGGGGTGGAAGGGCTCGCTGCCGCCGGAGGAGGTGGCGGCCCGGGTCGAGGGGGCCGAGCGGATGCTCGCGGCGCCCCGGGAGCAGTTCGATCCGACACTGCCGGGGCTGTTCGCCGGTGACCCTCCCGCCGCGTTCGTGCCCTTGCTCGACACCATGGCGGGCGAGGTGCGGCCGGAGACCATGGGAGCGGAGCTGTTCATGATGGCCGAGGCCGACCAGCGCGACCTGCTGCCCACGATCGCGGTGCCGACCCTGCTCCTCTGGGGGGAGCTCGACGTGCGGTCGCCCTTGAGCGTCGCCCATGCGTTCGAGGACGCGATCCCGGACGCCGAGCTCGTGGTGCTCCCCGGCGCGGGGCACGTCAGCAACCTCGAGACACCGGAGCCGTTCAACCACGCCGTCCGCACGTTCTGCCGCGCCCACGCGTGAGCGCGGCGACGCGGAGTGGGACAGGCCCGGCGCGGTGAGCCCTCCGCTGCTGACCCGGGCGGACCGGGCGGCGGGGCCCCGGGCATGAGGACGGGCCGCCCCCGTGCTCGCGCGCACGGGGGCGGCCCGGGTCACGGGGCCGGGAGGGTCAGTCCTCCGGGAGTTCGACCGGGGCTATCTCGTCGTAGACGTCGCCCGGGCCGGGGTTGGTGGAGTCCGTGGAGCCGCCGAGGTGGTGCATGACGCCCCAGACGGCGTTGAGGGCCGTCTGGACCGCGCCCTCCGCCCAGCCCGCCGTCCAGGAGATGTCATCGCCCGCGAGGAAGATGCCGCGCTTGTCCTCGGGGAGGCGGTCCTGCATGAAGTGGGTGAACAGGCGGCGCTGGTAGCGGTAGTGGCCCGGCAGGTTGGCCTTGAACGCGCCCATGAAGTAGGGCTCGTTCTCCCAGGACACGGTCACCGGGTTGCCGATGATGTGGCGGCGGATGTCGACCTTGGGGTAGATCTCGCCGAGGGACTTCAGCATGACCTCCATCCGCTCGTTCGCGGACAGCGGCAGCCACTTCAGGCTGTCGTCGCACCAGGTGTAGGAGAGGCAGATGACGGCCGGCTTGTCGGGGCCGTTGTCCAGGAGGTACGTGCCGCGGGTCATGCGGTCCGTGAGGGTCATCGACATGACGTCGCGGCCCGTCTCCTCGTCCTTGTCCAGCCAGAAGGGGCGGTCCACCGGGATGAAGAGCTTCGAGGACTCCATGTAGTGAGTGCGCTCGATCGCCGTCCAGTGGTCGATCGGGAAGAGCGTGTCGTCGCACGCGATCTTCGAGAGCAGCATCCAGGACTGGGCCGTGAAGATCGCGGCGCGGTACGTGCGGATGTCGCCGGTGGAGTCCGTGACCGTGATGCGGTTGCCCGCCGTGCGGTGCAGGCGGGTGACCGCCGGACGCGGGGCGCCCCCGTGCAGGGAGGAGAGGGAGGTGCCCTGGGCCCAGTGCACGATCTTCTCCGGCTCGCGGTCCCACATGCGCAGCGGGAGCTGCTGTGAGCCGCCCACGATGCCGCGGTGGTGGTCGTCGGCCTCGGTGTAGACGACGCGCAGGATCTCGAGGATCGAGTTCGGGAAGTCGGTGTCCCAGCCGCCCGTGCCGAAGCCGACCTGGCCGAAGATCTCGCGCTTGCGGAAGGACTTGAAGGCCTCGGACTTGCAGAGGAACCCGTAGAAGGTCTCGTCGTCGAGCTTCTCGACGAGCTTCGCCCAGATCTCCCGGATGCGCGGAACGTCCCGCTCGCGCATAGCGGTGTTCATGTCGGAGAAGTCGGCGCCCTCGTCCAGGCAGGCGTTCCACGCGGCGGACACGTCGCGGTAGACCTGCGGGAGGTCGGCGATGGTCTCGGCGTAGTGGGTCTCGCCCTTGAGGTCGACCACCGTCGAGGGGGTGGCCTCGGCGAGCGGGTTCGGGAAGGGCTCGGTGACCAGGCCGACGAGGTCGATGTAGTGCTGGAGGGCCGTGGAGGACGGCGGGAAGCGCATGGCGCCCATCTCCGCGGTCAGCTCCTCGGTGCCCGCGCCCTCGAAGCCCACCGTGCGCAGCCGGCCGCCGATCTGGTCGGCCTCGTAGACGACGGGCTTGAGGCCCATCTTCATCAGCTCGTACGCGGAGATGATGCCGGACAGCCCGCCGCCGATGACGGCGACCTCGGTGCCGTGCTCGGTCGCCGGTATCTGGCCGAGGCCCGCCGGGTGGGCCAGGAAGTCGTCGTACGCGTAGGGGAAGTCCGGGCCGAACATCGTGATCGGCATCTGACCGTCGCTGTGCGGGACGGCGGTGGTGGGCACCGTGGACGTCATGGGGTACGACTCCTAGCGGGGTGGGGCAGGGGGGAAGGGCAAGCGGGGGGGAGGGCGCCGGCGGGCGAGGGCCGCGGGGCCGCGGTCAGACGAGCGAGGCGTACAGACCGGGGCGGCGGTCGCGCAGGTACGGGTTGGTCTCGCGCGAGACGCGCAGCAGCTCGGGGTCGGCCTCGCCGAACACCAGCTCCTCGCCGCGGCCGGCCCGGGTCCGGGTGACCCCGTCGGGGCTCGCCAGGCAGCTGAGGCCGACGAACTCGAACTCGCCTTCCGGTCCGGTGCGGTTGACGTACGCGATGTACATCTGGTTCTCGAAGGCCCGTACGGGGACCAGCTGTTCGGCGACGAACTGGAACGGGTGCATCTGCGCGGTCGGCACCAGGAGGAGGTCGGTGCCGGCGAGCGCGTGCGCCCGGACGTTCTCGGGGAACTCCACGTCGTAGCAGATCATCACGCCGACGCGGAGGCCGCCGAGGTCCGCCTGGACCACCGGGATGTCGCCCGGGGTGAAGGCGGCCTGCTCGAAGCAGCCGAAGAGGTGGGTCTTGCGGTAGTTCGCGAGCCGTTCCCCGTCGGGGCCGACGAGCTGCGCCGCGTTGTAGACGGCGTCCCCGTCCCGCTCGGGGTAGCCGTAGAGCACGGCCACCCCGTGGCGGCGGGCGATCTCGCCGATCGCGCGGGCGGACATGCCGTCGGCCGGTTCGGCGAGCCGGGCGATGTCCTCGATCTCCAGCGCGTAGCCGGTCAGGAACATCTCCGAGGTCACGAGGAGCCCGGCCCCCGCCTGTGCGGCGCGTGCCGCGGCCTCTTCGAGCGCCTTCAGGTTGTCGGCGGTGTCGCCGAGCCGTCCGGAACTCTGGAGGAGGGCGGTGCGCAGCGGGGGCATGGGCGTACCTCTGTGGCAGGAGGGGTGGGGGTCCATAAACGGTACGTTCGCGCGTTCGACCGGGACAAGCCGTGACCGTTGCGCTCCGCGCATCGATTCGTTGCGTGTTGGCGGGAGGAAGCGGCGATTCGTTGCGCGAAGGCCCTGCGAACGGTCCGAAGGCTCGTTTCGGGTGGTCTACGGGGCCGGGCGGAAGGCCGGGTGCACGCTCAGCCTGCGCAGGTCTTCCAGGATGTCGGGCGCGTGGTTCGAGACCACCCGGCCGCTCCAGCCGTCGCAGAGGGCGGGGACCGTGAGCGTGCCGTCGTGGTCGTGGCCGGCGGCCTCGTAGGCGCGGCGGAGCGCGTCGTGCCCCGCCGGGTCGGAGCCGGGCCGCAGGACGGTCAGGGCCACGGTGTCCCGCAGGCCCAGGTCGGCGAAGGCGGCGGTGACGCCGAGGCAGCTCGGACAGTCGTCGGCGGCGACGTACAGCCGGTACCGGTGCGGCACGGGCGAGAACCCGGTCCCGATGCGTCCGCGGAGGACGGCGGCCGCGGCCGGGGCCGGGGCGAGGCTCCGGGCGGGCGCCGGGACGTGGCTCTGGGAAGGCGCCGGGACAGGGGTCTGGACGTGCGCCCGGTCAGGGGTCTGGACGTGCGTCTGGACATGGGTCTGGACATGGGTCTGGGGCATGGCTCTCCTCGGTCTGTGTGCGTACGCGCGTGCTCGGCGGGGCCTCAGGAGGCCGGGGCCGTGGCACTGCAGACGCGGAGGAGATCTATGTGCAGCCGGCGGGTGAGCCAGGAGCGGCGCAGCGGGGTGGTGACGGAGGAGGGTGTGGTGCCGGAGGGTGCGGTGAGCTGGTCCACCGGGCCCCCCTTCCTGTCCGCCACCCCCATTAGGCTGGCGTTCGCAGTCTCATGGCACCGCCAGGGGCCGTCAAGACCGCCCGCACGAGTCCGTACAACTGCTCGTACGGGTGCCCGTACAGCGGCCCGCACACGTGACCGTACGCGTGCCTGCGCCCGATGGAAGGAAGCTCCCCCTCATGTCCCGTGAGTCCCGGCCCGGTGCGGTCCTCGACAATCCCGTCTGGGCCGCGCTCGACGGCCCGCACCGGGGCTTCGCCGAGACCGGCCCCGCCGGGCTCGCCGCCCGTTACCCGGCCGGGGTGTCGCCCTTCGCCGCGCTCTGCGACCCGGAGGATCCGCGGGCCTGGGCGGACCTGGCCGAGCTCGCCGGGCCCGGCCAGGAGGTCTGGGTGACCGGGCTGCCGACCCCGCCCGCGGGCTGGGAGACCCTGATGTCGATACCGGGCGTACAGCTGGACGGCCGGGCGGTACGGGGCAAGGAGGAGCCGGAGGCGGTCCTGCTGGGGCCGGCCGACGTGCCCGAGATGCTGGAGCTGGTCGAGCTGACCCGGCCGGGCCCGTTCGGGGAGCGCACCGTCGAGCTGGGCACGTACCTCGGGATCCGCCGCGGCGGCCGGCTCGTCGCGATGGCGGGCGAGCGGATGCGGCCGCCGGGCTGGTCGGAGATCAGCGCCGTCTGCACGCACCCCGGCCACCGGGGCGAGGGGCTCGCCGGGCGGCTGATCCGCGCGGTCGCGGCCGCCGTGGAGGAGCGCGGGGACTCCCCGTTCCTGCACGCCGCGGCGGAGAACACCGGGGCCGTGGGGCTGTACCTCTCGATGGGGTTCACCCTGCGCCGCGAGCCGGTCTTCATCGGGCTTCGCACGCCCGACACGAAGGCTTAACACGGATTGACATTCCATCCGTTGTGGCCCGGTCCCTCCTGATCTAGCGTCGGAAGCACGACCGGGGACCGACGAGCGAAGGGGGTGGGCCGGCATGACCGTACGAACCGCCGCTGCCGCCCTCACCCCGCGCCGTGCCGTCCGTCTGCACTCCCGCGCGCACATCGACCTGCTGCGCGTCGCCGGCTCCCTCTGTCGTTCCTGATCAGCGTTTCGCGATCCGCTCCGTCCTTCGCCGCGCCGCCCGATCAGGAGGCAGTTCCGCCATGCCCGTGCACCCTTCCCCCTCCCCGGCCCCCTCCCCGCCGTCCCGTCCCGCGCTCCACCTCGCCGTGGCCCTCGACGGCGCCGGCTGGCATCCCGCCGCCTGGCGCGAACCGGGTGCGGACGCCGACCGGCTCTTCACCGCCGGCTACTGGGCCGCGCTCGTCGCCGAGGCCGAGGCCGGGCTGCTGGACTTCGTCACCTTCGAGGACTCGCTGAGCCTGCAGTCCACCGATCCGGCCGGGCCCGACGGCCGCACCGATCTGGTGCGGGGCCGGCTCGACGCGGTGCTGGTCGCCGCCCGGGTGGCGCCGCTGAGCCGGCACATCGGGCTGGTGCCGAGCGTGGTGGCCACCCACACGGAGCCGTTCCACGTCTCCAAGGCGCTCGCGACCCTGGACTACGTGAGCCGCGGGCGCGCCGGGCTGCGCATCCAGATCTCCGAACGGCCCGACGAGGTACGCCACTTCGGGCGTCGTACGGCGCCACTGGACCCGGCCGAGCTGTACGGGGAGGCCGCCGACCACGTCGAGGTGGTGCGGCGGCTGTGGGACAGCTGGGAGGACGACGCCGAGATCCGCGACGTGGCCACCGGACGGTTCATCGACCGCGCCAAGCTGCACTACATCGACTTCGAGGGCCCCCGGTTCAGCGTGAAGGGCCCCTCGATCACCCCGCGGCCGCCGCAGGGGCTGCCCCCGGTGAGCGCGCTGGCCTCGGACGCCGCCGTGTACCCCTTCCTCGCCCGGTCGGCCGACATCGGCTACGTGCCCGCGCACGATGCCGGCGAGATCCGCGCCGCCGTGGCCGCGCTCCCCGGCACCCCGCACCTGTTCGGCGAGCTGACGGTCTTCCTCGACGAGCAGCCGGCCGCGGCGGAGCGGCGGCTCCAGCGGCTGGACGCCGCGCACGGGGCCGCGTACACGAGTGACGCCCCCGTCTTCGCGGGGACTCCGGCGCACCTCGCCGACCTGCTGCTGGAGCGGCGGGAGGCCGGGCTGACCGGCTTCCGGCTGCGGCCGGGGGTGCTCGCCCACGACCTGCCGGCGATCACCCGTGGCCTGGTGCCGGAGCTCCAGCGGCGCGGGGCGTTCCGGCGGGCCTACGAGGCCTCCTCGCTCCGCGGCCTGCTGGGGCTGCCGCGCCCGGCGAACCGGTACGCCGCCGGCCGGCCGGCTCCCGCCGCTTCCCCCGCCTCCACTGCTTCCTCCCCCGCCGCCTGATCGCCAGGAAGGACCGACAGCACCCATGAGCAAGCCGCTCAAGCAGATCCATCTCGCGGCGCACTTCCCCGGGGTCAACAGCACGACCGTGTGGAGCGACCCGGCCGCCGGGAGCCAGATCGACTTCGATTCCTTCGTCCATTTCGCGCGGACCGCCGAGCGCGCGAAGTTCGATTTCCTCTTCCTCGCCGAGGGCCTGCGCCTGCGCGAACAGGGCGGCGAGATCTACGACCTGGACGTGGTGGGCCGCCCGGACACCTTCACCGTGCTGGCGGCGCTCGCCGCCGTCACCGAACACCTCGGGCTGACCGGCACCATCAATTCCACCTTCAACGAACCGTACGAGGTGGCCCGCCAGTTCGCCTCCCTCGACCACCTGTCGGGCGGCCGGGCCGCCTGGAACGTGGTCACCTCCTGGGACGCCTTCACCGGGGAGAACTTCCGGCGCGGCGGTTTCCTGCCGCGCGAGGAACGCTACGAGCGGGCAAGGGAGTTCCTGGACACCGCCCACGAGCTCTTCGACTCCTGGGACGGCGGCGAGATCCTCGCCGACCCGGTCTCCGGGGAGTTCCTGCGGGACGCGGGCCCCGGCGCCTTCGCCCACCGGGGCGAGCAGTTCGACATCTCCGGGCACTTCAACGTGCCGCGCAGCCCCCAGGGCCGGCCGGTGATCTTCCAGGCGGGCGATTCGGACGAGGGGCGGGAGTTCGCCGCGGCCTCCGCGGACGCCATCTTCGGCCGGTACGGCACGCTGGACGAGGGCCGCGCCTTCTACGCGGACGTCAAGGGGCGCCTGTCCCGGTACGGGCGCACCCCCGACGAGCTGAAGATCCTCCCGGCGGCGACCTTCGTGCTCGGCGACACGGACGCGGAGGCGCGGGAGCTGGCCCACGAGGTGCGGCGCCTGCAGGTCAGCGGGGCGACCGCGATCAAGTACCTGGAACACGTGTGGAACCGGGACCTGTCGGGCTACGACCCGGACGGGCCGCTGCCGGACGTGGATCCCGAGCCCGGGGAGAACACCATCGCGCTGGGCCGGGCGAGCGTGCGGATGAACCGCGATCCGGTGGCCGTCGCGCGGGAGTGGCGGGAGCGGGCGGCCGCCGGGGGCCTGTCGATCCGGGAGCTGGTGATCGAGACGACCGCCCGGCAGTCCTTCGTGGGCTCGCCGCTGACCGTCGCCCAGGCCATCGACGCCCTGGTCCAGGCGGACGCGGCCGACGGATTCATCCTGGTCCCGCACCTGACCCCGGGCGGGCTCGACGCCTTCGCGGACACCGTCGTCCCGCTGCTCCAGGAGCGCGGGGTGTTCCGCCGGGAGTACGACGGCCCGACGCTGCGCGACCACCTGGGGCTGGCCGCGCCCCGCGCGCTCGCCCCCGTGCGCGGCTGACCCCGGCCCCCGCAGGACCCCATCCGAAGCCCGTCCCACAGAAGGGGGAACACCATGCCCGGTATCCCGCTCGGGGTCCTCGACCTCGTCCCGATCCCGTCCGGCTCCACGGCGGCCGAGGCCCTGCGCGGCAGCGTCGACCTGGCCCGGCAGACCGAACGGTTCGGCTACGTCCGCTACTGGTTCGCCGAGCACCACCTGAATCCGGGGGTCGCGGGGACCTCGCCCGCCGTCGTGCTGGCGCTGACCGCCTCGGCCACCTCCACGATCCGGATCGGCTCGGGGGCGGTCCAGCTCGGGCACCGCACGGCCCTGTCGACGGTCGAGGAGTTCGGCCTGCTGGACGCGGTGCACCCGGGGCGGATCGACCTGGGCCTGGGGCGCTCGGCGGGCGGCCCGCCGGCGCGCCGTGCCGGGGCCGAGCCGCCGGTGGCGTACACCACGGCGAACGGCCTGTGCATACCGAAGCCCTTCTCCTTCGCCCACCTGCGCGACCATCCGCGGATCGCGCTCCAGCAGCGGCTGTTGCAGCTGCCGGGGGCCACGGCGCAGGAGTACTCCGAGCAAGTGGGCGACGTACTGGCCCTGTTGCGCGGGGAGTACCGCTCGCCGGACGGGGTGGAAGCGCATGCCGTGCCCGGGGAGGGCGCCGAGGTGCAGGTGTGGGTGCTGGGGAGCAGCGCGGGGGTGAGCGCGGAGACGGCCGGTGCCAACGGGCTCCGGTTCGCGGCGAACTACCACGTCAGCCCGGCGAGCGTGCTGGAGGCGGCCGAGGCCTACCGGGCGGCCTTCAAGCCCTCGGCCGGGCCGGGCGGGCTGGACCGGCCGCACCTGACCGTGTCCGCCGATGTCGTGGTGGCCCCGGACGACGCCGAGGCGCAGGAGCTGGCCGCCGGGTACGCGCCGTGGGTGCACAGCATCCGGTCCGGTGAGGGTGCGATCCCCTTCCCTTCGCCGGAGGAGGCCCGCGCGCTGACCCGGGGCTGGTCCGCGGCGGAGCACGCGCTGGTCGCGGACCGGGTGGAGACCCAGTTCGCCGGTTCGCCGGCCACCGTCGCCGACCAGCTGGAGCGGCTGCGGGACGCGACCGGTGCGGACGAGCTGCTGATCACCACGATCACGCACGGGCACGCCGACCGGGTGCGCTCGTACCGGCTGCTCGCCGGGGAGTGGGCGCGGCGGGGGCATCTGCACTGGTAGGCCGGGCCGTTGCCGGGATGTCCGCGGGCGGGTTTGGCACGGAGCGGAGCGGTCACACGCGGGGAGGACAGTCTGCGACCTCACCGCGAAGGGAACCGTCATGAACCGCAGCCCCTCCAGGACGGCCACGTCCACCGCGTCCACCCCGTCCACCGCACCTCCCGCGGCTCCCCGCGTCCCGGCGGCCCGCGTGGCCCGGCTGCCCGGGTCCGCCGGACACCACTGGCAGTGGCAGTCGCGGGCCGCCTGCCGCGAGCTCGGCTCGACGCGGTTCTTCCATCCCGCGGACGAGCGGGGCGAGGACCGGGAGCAGCGCGACGAGGCCGCGAAGCAGGTCTGCGCCGGATGCCCGGTGCGCGCGGCGTGCCTGGAGCACGCCCTGCGCACGCGGGAGCCGTACGGGGTGTGGGGCGGTCTGACCGAGGAGGAGCGCCGCGAGCTGCTGCGCAAGCGCGGGAAGCGGGCGGCGGGGACGGCGGGGACCCCTACGCAGGCGCGCCGGAGGTGAAACGGCGCAGGAGCGGGGAGAGGACGAGGACGGACTTGGTGCGCTCCACGAAGGGCTCGCCCGCGATCCGCTCCAGGACCCGCTCGAAGTGCCGCATGTCCGAGGCGAAGATCTGGACGAGGGCGTCCGCGTCGCCGGTGACGGTCGACGCGGACACCACCTCGGGGTAGCGCTCCAGCCCCCGCCGGATGTCGTCCGGCGAGGTGTTGTGGCGGCAGTACATCTCGATGAAGCCCTCGGTCTCCCAGCCCATCGAGGCGGGGTCCACGCGGACGGTGAAGCCGGTGATGGCTCCTTCGGCGCGCAGCCGGTCCACACGCCGTTTGACGGCGGGGGCCGAGAGTCCGACCTCGGAGCCGATGTCCGCGAAGGAGCGGCGGGCGTCCTTGGCCAGGGCGTGCACGATGCGTTCGTCGAGATCGTTCAGTCGCACTACGGGTGGATCACTTCTCTGCTGCGGCCGGTTCTGCAGTGGCCAGTCGGGAGCGGCGGATGCCGTACTGGAAGTAGACCACGAGGCCAACGGCCATCCAGCCACCGAAGACGATCCAGGTGGCGGTGTCCAGGCTGAACATCATGTAGCCGCAGGCGAGCAGGCCCAGGATCGGCGTGATCGGGAAGAGCGCCACCTTGAAGGTGCGCGGCATGTCCGGGCGGGTCTTGCGCAGGATCACGACGGCGACGTTGACGAGGCCGAAGGCGAAGAGGGTGCCGATGCTGGTGGCGTCCGCCAGCTTGCCGAGCGGGATGAAGGCCGCGAGCGTTCCGCAGAAGAGGGAGACGATCACCACGTTGGCGCGGGGGGCGCCGCTCTTCGCGTCGACCCGGGCGAAGACCTTGGGCACGAGGCCGTCGCGGGACATGGCGAAGAGGATGCGGGTCTGGCCGTAGAGGACGGCGAAGACGACGGAGGCGATGGCCACGACGGCGCCGGCGGCCAGGACGACACCCCAGAAGGTGTGGCCGGAGACGTCGGTCATGATCTGGGCGAGCGCGGCCTCGGTGCCCTCGAAGTCCTGCCACGGCATGGCGCCGACGGCGACGAAGGCGACGAGGACGTAGAGCACGGTCACGATCAGCAGCGAGAGCATGATCGCGCGGGGCAGGTCGCGCTTGGGGTTCTTCGCCTCTTCACCGGCGGTGGAGGCGGCGTCGAAGCCGATGTACGAGAAGAAGAGCGTGGCGGCGCCGGCGCTGATGCCGGTGATGCCGAGCGGCGCGAGCGGGGCGTAGTTGCCGGCCTTGATGCCCATGAAGCCGATGCCGATGAAGAGCAGCAGGGTGACGATCTTCACGCCGACCATGATCGAGTTGATCCGGGCGCTCTCCTTGGCGCCGCGCATCAGGAAGACCATGGCGAGCAGGACGACGACCAGCGCCGGCAGGTTGATGAAGCCGCCTTCACCCAGCGGGGCCGAGACGCCGTCGGGGATGGTGACGCCTATGGTCCCGTCGAGGAGCTCGTTCAGGTACTCGCCCCAGCCGACGGCGACGGCCGCGACGGAGACCCCGTACTCCAGGACCAGGCACCAGCCGCAGACCCAGGCGACGAGCTCGCCCATGGTGGCGTACGAGTACGAGTACGAGGATCCGGAGACCGGCACCGATCCGGCCAGCTCCGCGTAGGAGAGGGCCGAGAACAGGGCGGTCAGGCCCGCGATGACGAAGGAGATCGTGACGGCGGGGCCGGCCTTGGGGGCCGCGGTGCCCAGGACGACGAAGATGCCGGTGCCGAGCGTCGCGCCGATGCTGATCATGGTCAGCTGCCACATGGTGAGCGAGCGGCGCAGGATGCCGCCCTCACCCTGGCCGCCCTCGGCGACCAGCTGCTCCACCGGCTTGCGGCGCAGGAGCGGGTGGGCGGGCTTGCGCGGCGCCTGGGGGGCGGGGGCGAGCGGGGGCGCCTGGCCGTGGTCGAGCACGAGGGGACTCCTTTGTCACTGCGGGTGGGGTTGAGGCGTCGACCGCAGCGGTCCGGAGCAGGAGCAGGCCGAGAGGGCCTGGGCATGGGGGACCGCCGAGCAGGCGGTCCACGCCACTCCACGTACAGCGAGTGAGCCTACGAGCTGAGTGATACCGCCCGTAATGCACCATCCTTGCACATAGGCGACTGATCGTTGCGCGGATCCGTCCTGGATGGTCCTTTGTTGCGCGGGGATGATCGATCAATGCGCGGACGATCCCGACCCACATTCTTGACACTTCGTCAGATCTGCCGCAGCGTGCCGCCATGGACCTGGACGTGCTCTACGAGATCGACGTGCCGCGGCCCTGGCGGGGAGCCCACCCGCACGGCCAGCGGGCCGCTGAGCAGCGCGCCTACCGGGAGGCGGTGGAACAGATCCGGCTCGCCGACCGGATGGGCTTCCGTACCGTCTGGGCGGTCGAACACCACTTCCGCGAGGGCCGCTCGCACTGCCCGGCCCCCGAGGTGCTCCTCGGGCACCTGGCCGGACTCACCGAGCGGATCCGGCTGGGCTTCGGCGTGACCCTGACCCCCTTCGCCTTCACCCCGCCGCAGCGCATCGCGGAGAAGGTCGCCACCGTCGACGTGCTCTCCGGCGGCCGGGTCGAGTGGGGCACCGGCCGGTCCACGCCCATGGAGCAGGCGGCCTTCGGGGTGGACCGGGAGAAGTCCCGCGACGACTGGCGCGAGGCCATCGAGATCGTGACCGGAATGTGGCGCGAGGAGTACTTCGCGTACGAGTCGGAGCGTTTCGCCTTCCCCCGCCGCATGGTCACCCCCAAGCCGGTGCAGGATCCGCACCCGCCCGCCTGGATGGCGGCCACCTCCCCCGGCTCCGCGGAGGTCGCGGGCGCGCACGGCCTCGGGCTGCTGTCCTTCTCGATCATGCAGCCGCTGGAGGCGATGGCCGCCCAGGTGGCCGCCTACCGGGCCGCTGCCGCCGCCCCGAGCCCCCTCACCGACGTCACCACGGACCGGGTCGCCGCCTACACCCTGGTCCACGCCACCCCGCCGCGCACCGACCCGGGTCCCCGGGTCTGGGAGTCGGTCGCCTGGTGGTACTCCAACCTGGCGCAGTTCACCCTGGAGTGGGAGCTGCCACACCTGGGCCCCGAGGAGCGGGAGCGGACCTTCCCGCTGCTCGCGCCGATCCTCGAAGGGAACGTACCCGTACGGGAGTTCAGCGACGGGGACATGATCCTCATCGGGGACGCGGAGACGATCGTTGCCAAGGCCAAGCGGTACGCGGACCTCGGCGTCGACCAGCTCATCTGCTACGTCCAGTGGGGGTACCTGGAGCACCGGGAGATCCTGCGGACCCTGGAGATCCTGGGCAAGGAAGTCATCCCGGAACTGGCCCGGTACACGCCGCGGAAGGCCTCCGCGTGAGCGACGGGCCCGACACGATCACCGACGGCTCCCCCGACGTCCCCTCCGTCCCCGACGTCCCCTCCGCCCCCTCCGCCCCCGACACCTCGCCCGTCCCCGACTACGCCGCCCTGCTCCGGCTCGACGGCCGGGCCCTGGTCCTGCTCGGCGCGGGCAACGGCATCGGCCGCCAGACCGCACACGCGCTCGCCGCGGGCGGAGCCCGCGTGCTGTGCGTGGACGCGGACGAGGAGCGGGCCCGGGCGGTCGCCGCCGAGACCGGGGGCGTCCCGTACGTCGCCGACGTCACGCGGCGCGAGGCCGTACGGGAGCTCTTCGCCGCGGCGCCGGAGCTGCTCGGGGGGCGCCCGGTCGGCGGGGTCGTCGACATCGTCGGCATGGCCCGGTACGCCGCGCTGCCCGAGCTGGACGACGAGGACTGGGACTGGCACTTCGACCTGGTGCTGCGGCACGCCTGGCTGGCCGTCCAGTACGGCGGCGAGGCCGTCGCCGCGGCCGGCGGCGGACCGCTGGTCTTCGTCGCCTCCGTCTCCGGGCTCACCGCCGCCCCGCTGCACGCCGCGTACGGGGCCGCGAAGGCCGGCCTGATCTCCTTGGTGCGCTCGGCGGCGGTAGAGCTGGGCCCGCGCGGGGTACGGGTCAACGCGGTGGCACCGGGGGTGGTGTGGACCCCGCGGGTGGCCGCCCTGCTGGGTCCCGAGGGGCGCAGGCTGAACGCGGCGAACGCCCCGCTGGGCCGGGTCGCGGAGACCCGGGACATCGCGGCCGCGCTGTACTTCCTGGCTTCGCCGCAGTCCTCGTACATGACGGGCCAGACGCTGGTCGTGGACGGCGGCGTCGGCGTGAAGTTCCCGTACCCGACGGTCGGAGGCGCACGATGAGCACACGGGAAGCCGGGCCGGACACAGGCTCGGACATAGGCGCGGAGGCCGGGCCGTGGCTGGACGCGGGGCCCTTCCTGCGCGGCGTTGCCTGGCTGGACGGGGGCCGGCCCGTGCGGGCCGATCCGGCCGACACCATGCGGCTGCCCTGGGACACCGGCGAGCGGGCCACCCTGCCCATCGGGGTGCGCCTGGAGTTCACCGCGCCGGGCACCCGGGCGGTGGACATCCACTACCGGGCGACCGTGCCCGGCCCCACCGACGCGCTGCGCGACCTCGCGCACGGGTTCGCCCTGTGGGACCGGCACGGGGTGGTCGCCGAGCTGTACACCGAGCCGGCCTCCGAGGCCGTCGTACGCCTCGAACTGCCGGGCGGCGCCGGACCGTTCACCATCCACCCGCCCGAGACCCAGTCCCCGCTGATCCTCGGCCTGCGCGGGATCGGCGGCCCGCTCGCCCCCGCACCGCCCGCCACCCGCTGGGTGGTGCACGGCGACTCCATCACCGAGGGCTGGTGGTCCACCCGGCCCGCGCACGGCTGGCCCGCGGTGGCCGGGCGGACGCTCGGCTGGGACACCGTCAACCTCGGCTACGCGGGCGCCGCGCGCGGGGAGCTGGCCTGCGCCGAGCAGCTCGCCGGACTCCCCGCGGACGTCCTCACCCTCGCCTTCGGCACCAACTGCTGGTCCCGCGTGCCCTTTTCGGCCCCCCTGCTGTACGAGACCACCCGCGCCTTCCTCGAACTGGTCCGCCAGGGTCACCCCCGGACACCGCTGCTCCTCCTCTCCCCCGTGCTGCGCCCGGACGCGGAGCGCACCCCGAACAAGCTGGGCGCCACCCTGGGCGCCCTGCGCGACGCGATGGAGCGCGCCACCCGGGAGCGGATCGCCGCCGGGGACGAGCGGCTGGTGCTGCTGCCGGGGCGGGAGCTGCTGGGCCCCGAGCACTTGGCGGACGGGCTGCATCCCAACGACGCCGGACACCGCACGCTCGGCCTCGCTGTGGCCACGGCCATGAAGCGGGCCGGGTTCGACCTGGGGTGAGTGAAACAGCCCACATCGGAGGAATTGAACAGACCGGCCCCGCGAGGGCGTGTCCTGCACAAGTTGCCGCCGCTCCACTCCGCTCCGCTCCGCTCGGACGGACGGATGGATGGATGCGACGGCGCAGGCAAGGACACACACGTGGGAGAGATCACGATGGGCATCAAGCGCGGAACCACCCTGGCGGCCGTGGCGGTCGTCGTCGCACTCACCGCGACCGCGTGCGGCGGGAGCGACCCGGCGGGCGACAACGCCAAGCCGGCCGGAGCGGTCGCCGCTCCCTCCCAGGCCCCGTCCTCGGGCGACGGCGACGGCTACGGCTCGGGCTCCGACGCCGACACGGCCGGCGCCGCCAAGCCCGGCGGCCAGCTGGCCATCGCCCAGGACGAGAAGCTCGGCTCCGTCCTCGCGGACAGCGCGGGCTTCACCCTCTACCGCTTCGACAAGGACACCGCGAAGCCGTCCAAGTCCTCCTGCGACGGGGACTGCGCGAAGGTCTGGCCGGTGGTCGCGGCCGGCGACGCCACCGCCGCGGCGGGCATGGACCCGGCGCTGCTGGGCGAGGTGGTCCGTACCGACGGCAGCAAGCAGCTGACGGTGGCGGGCTGGCCCGTGTACCGGTACAGCAAGGACACCAAGGCGGGCGACACCAACGGGCAGGGCGTCGGCGGCACCTGGTTCGCGGCGGCTCCCGACGGCAAGAAGGCGGCGAAGGCGGCCCCCGCACCCGGCGGCTCCGGCCAGGCCACCGGCGCACTGACCGTGGCCAAGGACCCGAAGCTCGGCGACCACATCGTCGACGGCAACGGGATGACCGTCTACCGGTTCAAGCCCGACACCGCGTGGCCCATGGTCTCCAAGTGCGAGGGCGACTGCGTGGCCAAGTGGCCGGTCGTGCCGCCGGTGGACCAGGCGAACGCCAAGGGGATCATCGAGAAGAACTACCTGGTGCTCGACCGCCCCGACGGCAAGAAGCAGCAGACGGTGAACTGCTGGCCCGTCTACACCTTCACCGGTGACAAGAAGGCCGGCGACATCAACGGGCAGGGCGTCGGCGGCACCTGGTACGCGGTCGCCCCCGACGGCAAGCTCATCACCGTCCAGTAGACCGGTCCTCCGGACCAACCGACCGCGCGGCCCCCGCCTCCCCTCCCCCCGGGGCGGGGGCCGCGCACCGTTTCGCCCCGGCCGGGCGGAACCTAGACTCCGCATCATGCTGCGCGTACTGGCCGTCGACGACGAGAAGCCCCTGCTCGAAGAGCTCCTCTACCTGCTGCGCTCGGACCCCCGGGTGCTCAGCGCCGAAGGCGCCTCGGACGCCACCGAGGCGCTGCGCCGGATCACCCGGGCACTGGAGAGCGGCCCGGACGGGGCCGACGTCATCGACGTGGTCTTCCTCGACATCCACATGGCGGGGCTGACCGGACTGGACATCGCCCGGCTGCTGGCCGGGTTCGCGCGGCCGCCGCTGATCGTGTTCGTGACCGCGCACGAGGGGTTCGCCGTACAGGCCTTCGACCTCAAGGCCGTGGACTACGTGCTCAAGCCCGTCCGGCCGGAGCGGCTGGCCGAGGCCGTGCGGCGGGCCTGCGCGCAGTCCGGCCGGTCCGGTGAGCAGCCCCCGGCGGCCGGGCCCGAGGCCGTGCCCGCCGTACCGGTGGCCCGCGCGGCCGCCCCCGAGGCCGTCGGGGCGCCCGTCGCGGCGGTCGCCGCGTCCGCAGCGTCCGCCGCCGCCCGCGGCGCGGACCGCGCGCCCGAGCAGATCGCCGTCGAACTGGGCGGCGTCACCCGCTTCGTGGCGATCGCGGACATCGCGTACGTGGAGGCCCAGGGCGACTACGCCCGGCTGCACACCGACGAGGGCAGCCACCTGGTACGGATTCCACTGTCCACCCTGGAGGAGCGGTGGGCGGCCCGCGGATTCGTCCGCATTCACCGCCGCCACCTGGTCGCACTGGCCCGCATCGACGAACTGCGCCTGGACGCGGGCACCACCACGGTCCGCGTCGGCGTGGCCGAACTCCAGGTGAGCCGCAGGCACACACGGGAGCTCCGGGACCTACTGATGCGCCAGGCGATGGGCTGAACCACCCCCGACGCGGGGCGCAGCCCCAGGGGGTCCGGGGCGCAGCCTCGGGGAACGGGCGAAGGGTGGGTAGGGGACAGCCCCGCAGGGCGCGCGCCGACCGTCCGGCGCGGCGGCGGACCGTTCACCGTGCGGGCAGGGACGTACGGCGATCCGCCCGGGCCGTCGGCCGCAGCACCGGCCGGACCGGCCACCCGCACGGACCCCCGCGGGTATCGTGGATCTTCGGCCCCGGGAGGAGGCAGATGTCCGAAATCCAGGCGCTGCTCGACGC
This sequence comes from Streptomyces sp. NPDC056883, assembly GCF_042788835.1. Classification (NCBI taxonomy): domain Bacteria; kingdom Bacillati; phylum Actinomycetota; class Actinomycetes; order Kitasatosporales; family Streptomycetaceae; genus Streptomyces; species Streptomyces sp. NPDC056883. Next base: position 95,552 of record NZ_JBHUBS010000003.1, read on the forward strand.
GCTGACCGGACTGCCCCGCACCCGGCCGGCCGGTCCCGCCGAGGCGGAGGTGCTGCTGGCCCGTCTGCGGAGCGCGGCCGCGCGCTGGGCCGACGTCCTGTACGAGGCCCACGAGGGCGCGTACGGCCACCTGCCGCCCCGGGCCGAGGCGGCCCTGACGCTGGCCTTCCGGCGCGCCGAGGAATCGTACGTGGAGCTGGAGATCGCCCTGCGGGACTGCGCGGAGCACCGCGATCCCGCCCGCTGAGCCGGATCCGGCCTGACCTGCGAGAGGGCCTGTCGCCTGGTCCGGGGGCGTGCGTAGACTCCCGGAGCCCCGGCAGACGGCCGGGACCCGACACCCGCGCCGGGCCGCGCCGCGCGCCCGCGCCCCAGCCGAAGGACCCGCCGGTGAACCAGACGTACGCGCTGACCGCGGTTGCCGTCGTCGTCCTGGTCACGGTGCTGGTCGGCGCGCTGGGCCTGCGGATCTCCCGGACCACCTCGGACTTCTACGTGGCTTCGCGCACGGTCGGCCCGCGGCTCAACGCGGCGGCCATCGGCGGCGAGTACCTCTCGGCGGCCTCCTTCCTCGGCGTGGCCGGGCTGGTGCTGCTCCAGGGGCCGCAGATGCTCTGGTACCCGGTGGGCTACACCGCCGGGTACCTGGTGCTGCTGGTGCTGGTCGCGGCCCCGCTGCGGCGCTCGGGGGCGTACACCCTGCCCGACTTCGCCGAGGCCCGGCTCGAATCGCAGGCGGTGCGCCGGATCGCGGTGCTGTTCGTGCTCGGCGTCGGCTGGCTGTACCTGCTGCCGCAGCTCCAGGGCGCGGGCCTGACCCTGGAGATCCTGACCGGGGCCCCGCACTGGGTGGGCGGGGTGGTCGTCGCCTGCGTGGTGACGGCGGCGGTGGCGGCCGGCGGGATGCGGTCCATCACCTTCGTGCAGGCCTTCCAGTACTGGCTGAAGCTCACCGCCCTGCTGGTGCCCGCGTTCTTCCTGCTGGCCGCCTGGGCGGGGGACGGCGCCCCGCGCGCCTCCTTCGACGCCCCGGCGGTGTTCCGCGAGCACACCGCCGTCACGCTGGCCGAGGACGTACGGCTGTCCCTGGACGCGCCGCTGACGGTGACGGTGACCGGCCAGGTGGACGGGCGGGCGTACGCGGGGCAGCCCGTGACCCTCGGCGCCGGGCAGCATTCCGTACGGGCGCACGCGCGGCTGGAGTTCGCCCCGGACTCCGCGGTGCCGCAAGGCCGGGCGGAGGCCGGACCCGGCGTGTCGAGCTGGTCGGAGCCGCTGTCCGGGGACCGTCCCGAGCTGCGGCTGTACGCGACGTACGGGCTGATCCTGGCCACCTTCCTCGGGACCATGGGGCTGCCGCACGTGGCGGTGCGCTTCTACACGAGCCCGAACGGGCGGGCGGCGCGGCGCACCACGCTGGTGGTCCTCGGCCTGGTCGGTGCCTTCTACCTGCTGCCGCCGGTGTACGGGGCGCTGGGCCGGATCTACGCCCCGGAGCTGGCCCTGACCGGGGAGGCGGACGCGGTGGTGCTGGTGCTGCCGGCCCGGGTGGTGGGCGGGGTCGCCGGGGAGCTGCTGGGGGCGTTGCTGGCGGGGGGCGCGTTCGCGGCGTTCCTGTCCACGGCTTCGGGGCTGACGATGGCGGTGGCGGGGGTGCTGCACCAGGACGTGCTGCCTTCGCGCGGGGTGCGGAGCTTCCGGGTCGCGGTGCTGGTCGCGATCCTGGTGCCGCTGGCCGGGAGCGTGGCGGTGACGGAGGTGCCGGTGGCGGACGCGGTGGGGCTGGCCTTCGCGGTGTCGGCGTCGTCCTTCTGTCCGCTGCTGGTGCTGGGGATCTGGTGGCGCGGGCTGACGCCGCCGGGGGCGGTGGCCGGGCTGGTGACGGGGGGCGGGGCGGCCTTGAGCGCGGTGCTGGCGACGCGGGCCGGGCTGGCTCCGGCGGGGTGGGCGAACACGCTGCTGGCATGGCCGGCGGTGTGGTCCGTCCCGCTCGGCTTCCTGACGATGGTGCTGGTGTCGCTGGGCACGCGCGGGCGGATCCCGGCGGGGACGGCGGCGACGCTGGCGCGGCTGCACCTGCCGGAGGACGTGGCGGAGTCGGCCCCCGCGGGCGGCGGAGTCGGGGGCGCGGCTGTCGCGCCCGCCGGAAAGGACGATGCTCGGTGATCGGAGCACCGCTCTCGACGAAGGGCGGCACACCATGAACGGAGCACTGCTCTCGGTGCTCGTCGCGGCCGGCGGGGCACTGCTGCTCGGCCTCGGCTGGGCGGGAGGCCGGTGGCACGCCCGGCAGGGCGAGCGCGCCCTCGGCCTCGACCTCGGCACCCCCGTCGAACGGGCCACCTTCCACACCCTGCACACCGCCTCCCTCGCCGCTCCCCCGCTGCGCGCCGGCCTCACCGAGGACGCCGCCCGCAAGGCCGCCCGGCGCCTGCGCTCCCTCCTTGGGACCGAGGCCCTGTGCCTGACGGACCGCGAGAGCGTCCTCGCCTGGGACGGCCCGGGCGCCGACCACCACGAGCGCCGTGCGATGGCCCGGGTCGCGGTGATGCTGGACTCGGGGCGCAGCCAGAGCGTGCGCACCGAGTGCGAGCGGCCCGACTGCCCCCTCAAGTGGGCCGTGTTCGCCCCGCTGACCGGCGAGGACGGGATGCTGGGCGCGCTGGTGGCCTACGGGTCACGGGAGTCGGCGGTGCTGGTGCGGGCCGCCACCGAGGTGGCGCGCTGGGTGTCCGTGCAGCTGGAGCTGTCCGAGCTGGACCGTTCGCGGACCCGGCTGATGGAGGCCGAGATCAAGGCGCTGCGCGCGCAGATCTCCCCGCACTTCGTCTTCAACTCCCTGGCGGCGATAGCCTCGTTCGTGCGCACCGATCCGGAGCGGGCCCGGGACCTGCTGCTGGAGTTCGCGGACTTCACCCGCTACTCCTTCCGCCGGCACGGGGAGTTCACCACGCTGGCCGAGGAGTTGCGGTCCATCGAGCAGTACCTGGCGCTGGCCGGGGCCCGGTTCGGGGAGCGGCTCAAGCTGACCTTGCAGGTGGCGCCCGAGGTGCTGCCGGTGGCGCTGCCCTTCCTGTGCCTGCAGCCGCTGGTGGAGAACGCGGTGAAGCACGGGCTGGAGGACTCCACCGAGGAGTGCCGGATCACCATCGCGGCCCGGGACGCGGGCGCGGAGGCGCTGATCACGATCGAGGACAACGGCGTCGGGATGGATCCGTCCCTGCTGCGCCGGATCCTGGCCGGGGAGCAGCCGGGCGCCTCCTCGGGCATCGGGCTGCCCAATGTGGACGAGCGGCTGCGGCAGGTCTACGGGGACGGCCACGGGCTCGTCATCGAAACGGGTGTGGGCGCGGGCATGAAGATAACGGTCCGGATTCCCAAATACCGTGCGGGGGTGCACAGTTCGGCCCCACCTGGCCGAATTCCCCGGCGCTGACCGGACCGTGAGCTGCCATCCTGGAGGGGGCGCGAACGACCGGAGGGATCGCCGACGTGCGGGTCGGGCGAGAACAGCACCGCGACGAGTGCCGTGATGCGTTGCGGACGTGGGTGCGGGCAGGTGCGGAGGGCGGCGGAGCCTGCCTGGTCGTGGAGGGAGAGCCGGGCGCGGGCCGCACCGCCTTCCTGCGCGAGGCGCTGACCGAGGCGGCCGCACTCGGCTGCCGGGTCCGGTACGGGGCCGCCGAGGCGCTGGGCACCGGACTTCCGCTGCGCGCGGCGCTGGACTGCCTGCATCCGGCCGGCCCCGGGCGGGCCCGGGCGCTGGCCCTGCTGCGGGAGGCGGCCCGGTCGGCCGAACCGGGCGGGGCGCTGCTGGCGGCCGTGGACCTGCTGGCGGCCGATGTGGAGGAGTGGTGTGCGCGGCGGCCGCTGCTCCTGGCCCTGGACGACCTCCAGTGGGCGGATCCGGCCTCCCTGCTGCTGTGGCGCCACCTGGCGCGCGCTGCGCAGCGGCTGCCGCTGCTGCTGCTGGCGTCCCGGCGGCGGCTGCCCCGGCGGGCGGACGTGGAGGAGCTGTGCGCCTCCCTGGGCGGCGGGCCGGGCGGGCGGACGCTCCGGCTGGAGCCGCTGACGGGGGCGGAGTCGGCCGCGCTGGTGCGGGAGGTGCTGGGCGCGGCGCCCGGTCCCCGGCTGCGCGAGGCCGCCGGGCACGCGGGCGGCAATCCCCGGCTGCTGCGGGAGCTGCTCGCGCACTGGTCCGGGATCATCGAAGTCCGCGCGGACTCCGCCGAACTGACGCTCCCGGTCGGGGACTTGCCGCCGCCCCCGGAGACGGCGACCCGGGAGCTGAGCCGGCTCCCCCCGGCGGCCCTGGCCACGCTCCGGCACGCCGCCCTGCTCGGACCGGCCTTCACGGCGCGCGAGCTGGCTCTCGTACGGACGCTGCCGGTCCCGGAGCTGCTCGCGGACCTGGAGACCCCCCTGCTGACCGGCGTACTGGAACCGGGCCCCCTGCCCGGCGGGCTCCCGGCCGGTGGTGAGGCCTTGCGGTTCCGGCAGCCGGCCGTGCGGCTGGCGCTGTACGCGGAGCTGCCGCGGGCCGCCCGCAGCGTCCTCCACCAGGACGCCGCGCGGGCCTTCGCCGAGGCCGGGCTCGATCCCGTCCGGACGGCGGGGCAGTTGCTGGCGGGCGGGGCGCTGGACCCGTGGGCGGTGCGGTGGACGGCGGAGTCGGCGCAGGCCCTGATCGCGGTGGCGCCCGAAACGGCGGCCGCGCTGCTGGGCCGCGCCGTGGAACAGGGCGCGGCCCGGCAGCCCGACCGGGCCGGGGATCCGTACCGGGAGGCCCTGGAGGACGGGCTCGCCGACGCCGCGCTGATGCTGCGCCGGCCGGAGTCGGTGGAACTGCTCCGCACCCTGCGGGAACGAACGCAGGATCCCGGACGGCGGGCCGCCCTCGCCTTCAAACTGGTGTCGGCGCTGATGATCCAGGGAGACATGGCCCGCTCCCTGAAGGTCACCGAGGAGGCCCTGGCCGAGGAGGCATCGACGGAGGAGGTGCCGACCCAGGAGCTCTCCGCCGAGGCAACGTCGACCAAGGAGCCCTCGGCCCAGCAGGCATCGACCGAGGCGGCGTCGACCAAGGAGGCATCGGCCGAGGCGGCGTCGGCCAAGGAGGCGCCAGCCGGGCAACTATCCGCCCAGGCGGCGTCGGCCCAGCCGGTGTCGACCGAAGCGGCGCCGACCAAGGAGCCCTCGGCCCAGGAGGCATCGACCGAGGCAGCGTTGACCAAGGGGGCGCCAGCCGTGCAGGCATCCGCCCAGGAGGCACCGGCCCAGCCGGTGTCGACCGAAGCGGCGTCGACCAAGGAGGCGCCAGCCGTGCAGGCATCGACCGAGGCGGCGTCGACCAACAAGGTGCCGGCCGGGCAGGCATCCGCCCAAGAGGCATCACCCGGGCATGCGCCCCCCGGGGCCGTCGGCCGTGCTGCCATGCGGTTGCGGCTGGAGGCGTGTCGGGTGTTGGCGCTGGCCGATCTGCACCGGCCGGAGGAGGCGTACGTGCTGGCCGGACCGCTGGTCGCGCGGGCGCGGCAGCTGGGCGATCCGCTGTGCGGGGCGGAGGCCGAACACGCCATGGCCTTCGCGCTGTTCCACCTGAACCGGGGCCGGGAGTCGCTGCGCCACGTGGCGGCCGGGATCGCGCACGCCCGCCGGAGCCCGGCCGCCAATGACATGCGGCTGCTGTTGCTCTCCAACCAGGCCGAGGGGCACCTGCGGTTCGACGAGCCGCACGCCGCCGCGGCCGCGCTGCGGGAGGCCCGGGAGCTGGCGGCCCGCACCGGTTCGACGGGCCGGCTCGTGGTGACGGAGGCCCTGCTGGCCGATCTCCGCTACCGGCTCGGCGACTGGGACGCCGCGCTGGCCGGCCTCGCCCGGGCGGAGGGCATGCCCGTCTCGGACGGCTGGCTGCCGGTGCTGACCCACGGGCTGCGCGCCCTGATCCTGGGCCACCGGGGCGAACGGGACGCCGCCCGGGCGGAGTTGGCCGAGCTGGGCCCGGACGCGTACGAGCCGCCCGCGGCCCGTCGGCACACCGCGCACGTCCTGCTGGCCCGCGCCCTGCTGGCGGAGCGCGACGGGAACCCCCGCGAGGCGCTGGAGGCGTTGCTGCCCGCCTTGGAGGACGGTGTGGACGAGGCGGTGGCCTTCGACCGTCCCTGGGCGCTGTCGGAGGCCGTCCGGCTCGCGCTGGAGGACCGGGACACCGAGGCGGCCCGGTCGGCGGTGGCCGCCTGCGCGCGCACGGCGGCGGCCCTGCCGGAGCAGCCGGGTCCGGCGCTGGCGCTGCTGCGCTGCCGCGGGCTGTTCGCGCAGGACCCGGAGCTGCTGGCGGAGACGGCGGCGCTGGCGCGGGGCGGGCTGGTGGCGGGCCAGACCCTGGAGGACCTGGCGGTGGCGCGGGCCTGGCACGGGGACCTGCCGGGCGCGCGGTCGGCGCTGACCGGCGCGGTGGCCTCGTACGAGCTCCTCGGTGCCCGGTGGGACATCGCCCGGGCCGACGGACGGCTGCGGAGCCTGGGTGTGCGGCGGGGCAGCCGGGCTGCGCGGCGCAGGCCCGCGCGGGGGTGGGAGGCGCTGACTCCGGCGGAGCTGAAGGTGGCGGTGCTGGTAGCGCGGGGCCGGACGAACCCGGAGATCGCCTCGGCGCTGTTCCTGTCCCGCCGGACCGTGCAGACCCATGTCTCGCACATCCTGGCGAAGCTGGAGGTCCGCTCACGCGCGGAGGTGGCCGTCATCGTAGCCGGGCAGGAGGGCGCGCAGGGCCCGCAGGGCGTAGTACGTACGGGATTTGACCGTGCCGGCGGGTACTCCGAGCTCTTCGGCGGCCTCGCAGACGCTGGCCCCGCGGAAGTAGATGAGCAGGAGCACGGCCCGGTGATCGGGGCTGAGTAGGCGCAGGGCTTCGCGGACGTCGAGGACGGCGACCGACCGCTCGGTGCGGTCCTCGTCGGCCGGCGACTGCTCCAGCCCGTCGGGGCCGACCTCGGCCGGGCGGGACAGGCGGGCCCGGCGGGCGTCGATGGCCACCCGCCGGGCGACGGTGTACAGCCAGGGCCGCATGGAGGCGTGGGCGCCGCTCTCCAGGGCTTCGGGGTGCTTCCATGCGCGGAACAGGGTCTCCTGGACGAGGTCCTCGGCGCGGTGGCGGTCACCGAAGGTGAGTCCGAGGAGGAATCCGTGGAGCGCCTTGCCGTGTTCCCTCTCCAGCCGGGCGAGGGCGTGCGCATCGGTGCGGCGGCGGCTGACCGTGACGGTGCCGGCGGTCGCGAACATGGGCGACATGGGCTACCCCTTCCGGGTCGGGATGCGGCTCGGTGTGCACCGAGCGTGCCGGACCGCGCGCGTGGAGTTATCCGCCGCCTGACGTAACCCACCGCACCCTGCGCCCACCGGTCGTCCCCCGTCGGTGAACGGTCGTCCCCCGTCCGGCCGACGAGGTGGGCGGCGGCGGGCGCGGCGGTACGCGAACGGCCCCGCAGCCGTCCGGGCGGACGGCGGCGGGGCCGCGAGAAAGGGGCCGCGAGGAAGGGGCCGGGGGGCTCAGTCCTGGGACGGGGACGGGGTCAGCACCACGAAGTCGGCGTTCGACGGGTCGAGGCAGACGGCCAGCCGGCCGACGCCCTCGGCGTCCGCGGGCCCCATCTGCACGCTGCCGCCGCGCGCCGTGACCTCGGCGACCGCCGCGTCACAGTCGGTGACGTGGAAGACCGGGTGCCAGTACGGCCGTCCGCCCGCCACGGCGAGGTCCTCGGCGGTGAGTTCCATGAGTCCGCCCTGCATGCGTCCCTCGGGCTGCCCGGCAGGGGTGATCAGGGTGTACGTGCCCTCGCCGCCCGGCATCTGCATATCGCCGAACTGCCAGCCGAAGACGCCGCCGTAGAACTCCCGGGCGGCCGTGGCGTCGCTCGTGTACAGCTCGGTCCAGGACAGGGAGCCCGGCTGGTCCACGAGGTCGACGCCCTTGTTCTCCCCGGGCTGCCAGACGGCGAACTGTCCCCCCAGCGGGTCGCTGTACTGCGCCATCGTGCCCCACTCGTCGAGCTTCCTCGGCTCGACCCGGACGGTGCCGCCGGCGCCCTGGACGGCGCGGGTCGTGGCCTCGGCGTCGGGGACGCTGTAGTAGATCATCCAGGCCGGGCGGGCGCCCTCCTCGGTGAGCTTGCCCAGTCCGGCGACGATCTTGCCGTCCTTGCGGAACATGCCGCCTTCGCCGCCTTCGCCGCCTTCCCCCTCTCCCATGGACTCGTAGTCCCACCCGAGGACGGCTCCGTAGAAGGCCGCGGCGGCCGGGACGTCGGGTGCGCCGAGGTCCAGCCAGCAGGGGGAGCCGGGGACGAAGTCAGTGGTGATCATGACGACTGCCTTTCGCGGGTCGAGTACGACCAGCCTGGCACCGGACACCTGCCCCCGCCCGTCGGTCCCCGGGCGGGGCGGGCGACACCGCTGTGACGGCCGTACGTCCCCGAAGGCCCGGGCTCACTCGGACGGGCCGCGGACAGCACTGCGCCGGGGCCCCCACGGGGACCCCGGCGCAGTGGTGACGAAGCGACTAGCTCCAGCTGGCGTGCAGCGGCTTGCCCTCGGCGTAGCCCGCCGCGGACTGGATGCCGACGACGGCCTTCTCCTCGAACTCCGCGAGGGAGGCCGCACCGGCGTAGGTGCAGGAGGAGCGGACGCCCGCGATGATCGAGTCGATCAGGTCCTCGACGCCGGGACGGGCCGGGTCCAGGAACATCCGCGAGGTGGAGATGCCCTCCTCGAAGAGACCCTTGCGGGCGCGGTCGTAGGAGGACTCCTCCGAGGTGCGGTTCTGGACCGCGCGGGCGGAGGCCATGCCGAAGGACTCCTTGTACAGGCGGCCGTCGGCCGCCTGCTGCAGGTCGCCCGGGGACTCGTACGTACCGGCGAACCAGGAGCCGATCATGACGTTCGACGCACCGGCGGCCAGCGCCATCGCCACGTCGCGCGGGTGACGGACGCCGCCGTCGGCCCAGACGTGCTTGCCGTACTTCTTCGCCTCGGCCGCGCACTCCAGCACCGCGGAGAACTGCGGGCGGCCCACACCGGTCATCATGCGGGTAGTGCACATGGCGCCCGGGCCCACACCGACCTTGATGATGTCGGCGCCGGCGTCGATCAGGTCCTTGACGCCCTCGGCGGCGACGATGTTGCCGGCCACGATCGGGACCTGCGGGTCGAGGGCGCGGACGGCCTTGATCGCGTTGATCATCGATTCCTGGTGGCCGTGCGCGGTGTCGATGACGAGCGTGTCCACGCCCGCGTCGAGCAGCTGCTTGGCCTTGGCCACGAAGTCGCCGTTGATGCCGACGGCGGCGGCGATGCGCAGCTTGCCGTTGGCGTCGGTGGCGGGGGTGTACAGGGTCGCGCGGAGCGCGGCCTTGCGGGTGAGGATGCCGACGAGCTTGCCGTCCTTGTCGACGGCGGGGGCCAGCTTGCGGTGGCCCGCGTCGAGCTTGGTGAAGGCCTCGCGGGGGTCGATGTCGGCGTCGATGAGCAGGAGCTCCTTCGACATGACCTCGGAGAGCTGGGTGAAGCGGTCCACGCCGGTCAGGTCGTGGTCGGTGACGACGCCCACCGGGCGGCCGTCGGCGTCGACGACGACGCCGGCGCCGTGCGCGCGCTTGGGCAGCAGGGACAGCGCGTCGGCGACGGTCTGGGTGGGGGCCAGCGTGATCGGGGTGTCGAGCACGAGGTGGCGGGTCTTCACCCAGGAGATCACGTCGGTGACGACGTCGATCGGGATGTCCTGCGGGATGACGACGATGCCGCCGCGGCGGGCGACCGTCTCGGCCATCCGGCGGCCGGCGATGGCGGTCATGTTGGCCACGACCAGCGGAATGGTGGTGCCGGTGCCGTCAGGCGCGGAAAGGTCGACGCCCTGGCGGGAACCGACCGCGGAGCGGCTCGGCACCATGAATACGTCGTCGTACGTCAGGTCGTACGGCGGCTTCAGGTCATTGAGAAAACGCACGTGCTGAACATCCCAGTCGTTCGGAGGTGACCCCGACAGGGCAGTCGAGGAACGCACGTACTTCATTCTCACACGACCTGGAGTTCACACCGCCCCGGCGAAACGTCCATGACATGTGGGGCCGGATGGTCGCTTCCTACGGGACCTTCGTCCTCCGGTCGGGCGTCGGCGGGGCCGCCCGGCCGTGGACGGCGCCCTTGCTCCAGGCCAGCGGGAGAATCGTTCCCGCGTACCGCACGGCCGTGAACTCGGCGGCGATGGCGAGCGCGGTTTCCTCGGGGGTCGCCCCGCCGAGGTCCAGGCCGATCGGTGAGCGCAGCCGGGCCAGCGCGGCCGCCGGCACGCCCTCCGCCCGCAGCCGCCGCGCCCGCTCCTCGTGGGTGCGGCGCGAGCCCATGGCTCCCACGTACCCGAGCGGCAGCCGCAGCGCGAGCGTCAGCAGCGGGACGTCGAACTTGGCGTCGTGGGTGAGGACGCACACGGCCGTACGGGAATCCAGGCGGCCCGCTTCCCACTCCGCGGCCAGGTGCCGGTGCGGCCAGTCCACGACCACCTCGTCCGCGTCGGGGAACCGGGCGGGTGTGACGAAGACGGGCCGGGCGTCGCACACCGTGACCCGGTAGCCCAGGAAGGCGCCGATGCGGGTGAGGGCGGCGGCGAAGTCGATGGCCCCGTAGACCAGCAGCCGGGGCCGCTCGGCGGCCGATTCGACGAGCAGGGTCAGCGGCTGCCCGCAGAGCCCGCCGGCCGTGCCCAGCTCGGCGGTGCCGGTGCGGCCGGCGGCGAGCCAGCCCCGGACTCGCTCGGCGGCGGCCCGGTCCAGCTCGGCGCCCCCGCCGAGGCGGCCCTCGTACGAACCGTCGGCGTGCACGGCGATGGCCCGGCCGAGCTGCTCCGGCGCCCCGCGGACCACCCGGCCCAGTGCGGAGCGGGCTCCGCGGCAGGCCGCGTCGAGCACGGCGCCGATGACGGGCCGCACGGGGTCCTGCCGGCGCACCGGGGTGATCAGGACGTCGAGGACTCCCCCGCAGGTCAGCCCCACCGCGAAGGCGTCGTCGTCGCTGTATCCGAAGCGGTGCACGCTGCTCTGCCCGGAGGTGATCGCCTCCAGGCACAGCTCGTGCACGGCGGATTCGACGCAGCCCCCGGAGAGGGAGCCGAGCGCGGTGCCCCCGGTGTCGACGGCCAGGGAGGCGCCCGGGCCGCGCGGTGCGCTGCCGCTGACGGAGACCACCGTGGCCACCGCGAAGTCCCGTCCTGCGGCGCACCACGCGCGTAGCTCTTCGGCGATGTCGAGCATCAGCGGATGTACTCGCGGCGCGGGCTCTGCCCGGGGATGACCGGTCTCGGCGGCAGCGTCGGAGGGCCGGCGGCGTGGGCTGCGACCGTACGGGTGGGGGCGGTCCGGGCGGGGCCGGGGTACGGCTCGGGCGGGGACGGGTGGGTTCCCCGTCCGCGCGCGCCCAGCAGCATCGCGGCGTGGGCGACGCTGGCGAGGGTGGCGTGGTGGTGCCAGCCGCGGAAGGAGCGGCCTTCGAAATCGCGGATCCCGGCGGGTTCGCAGACCTCGGTGAAATCGAGCGCGACCCGGTCGGTGAGTTTGGCGAGGAGGAACAGCTGCGCCAGCGGCCGGTCTCCGATGTTGGTGATCCAGAACTCCGAGGGCAGCAGGGCGGCCTCGGTCCAGGCCCCGACGAGCAGCAGCGGGGTGGGCGGCGCCGGTACGAGGCGGTCCTCGCCGGGGGTGGCGAAGATCGCGGCCGAGGTGAGCAGGGTGACCGCTCCCTCGGCGCGGCCGTGCCGGGTCCATTCGACGACGCGGCGCTGGGAGCGCAGGGAGTCGATGAGCTCGCGGGCCGGCGCGGTGTGCGGGCCGGGTTTGTGCCGGCCCGCCCCGCCGAAGGAGACGGGCAGGGTGCCGTCCACTTTGAATACGAAGGGGATGTCCTGCATGGCGAACGACTCGATGCACTGCGGCAGTTCACTGTTGGAGACTTCCATCACCACGGGCCTGCGCTGGAGTTGCCAGGTGGCGGCCATCCGCTGGACCGCGTGTACCGCGTCCTGGGCGGGGGTGAGCGAGCGGGCCGTGTCGGGGATCCCGGCCCGCCGGCGGCGCAGGAGTTCCGCCGTCCAGGGCCCGGGCAGGGTGAGGGTCCATTCGACGGGGAAGCCGGCATCGCTGGAGGCGAGCCAGATCCCGCTGGCCTGCTGACAGTTGGCGGTGCGGCCCAGCTGGGGTACGAACTGCCGCCCCACACCGACCGATCGGTCGCCTGCCTTCTCGATGACCATGGGCTGCACCACCCAGGCCAGCGGGCGCTGCGCGGTGCGTTCGAGGTGCTGGGCGAGGGAGCGGCGTACGGGGGTCCAGTCCCAGGGGGACTTGCTGATGAACTGCTGGAGGCTCTGCTCGACGGAACTGGCCCCGGTTCCGGCGATGTTACGAATTGTTTTCTTGCCGTTGGTCCGCACGAGGCCGTTCAGGTATACGCGGGCCCAGTTTCGCTGGTCCCGCCGGGGTAACGACTCGAAGAAGAGCGAGATCAGAACATCGATCAATTCGGAGATTTCCTTCGTGGATTCCTCCGGCAGGACTACGCGAGCCATCTGGGCCTCCCCCGCGACCAGCTAGATCCATTACCCTACTTGACCGCGGATAACGGCCGTAGGTCCCGGCGGCTACTTCCTGAGGTCGCTGGCAGTTTCGAGCCGCTCTTCCTCTACCACGAGGGGGATGGGGATCTGGTTCGCCGCATAGTAGAGCGCGATCAGGAAGTGTGCGACGAGAGTGAGCGGAGCGGAGACGAAGGCCAGGACGACGGTCAAAGGGTAGGCGATCGCACCCAGACCGAAGCGGACCCTGGTGGCTCGGGCGCCGGCCTTGTCCACCTGATCGTGGAAGAGGTGTCCGACCCGGGTGACGTACCACCAGAAGGCCAGGAACGCCAAGGCGTAGGCCACGGTGAGCAGACTGTAGAGGACGGCCGCCGCATTGGCCGACCCGCCTTCTTCCATGAGGTGTTCGGCGAGCACGTTGGTCGTGTACGGGACCACCGAGACGACCATCAGCACCAGGAGGTTCAGGAACAGCAAAGGACGGTCGACGCGCTTGATGTGACTGAAGATGGTGTGGTGGTTCACCCACATCACGCCGATGATGAGGAAGCTCACCACATAGGCCGCATAGTGCGGCCACTGCTCGCGCACTCCGTGCCAGAAGTCGGATCCGGTTTCTTCCGGAACTTTCAATTCCAGGACAAGGATGGTGATGATGACCGCGAATACGCCATCACTGAATGCCTCGACCCGGCCGGTTTCCGTTTCCATGACCTCCCCTTCACGCTTCTTGCATATATCTACGGCTGTCGCACATACGGGGAGGGCGCGCATCCCCACCCTCCCCGCACACGCTACCCAGATTTCTCCAATCAGCCGCCGAATCCGGCAGTCTGGCGCCAGATCCGGCCATCGCGGACGACGAGCGTCCCGAACGCGTGCTCCGGTTCGCCGTTCAGGTTCATGATCGCCCGGTAGAAGATGGTGTCGTCGGTCTCGACGTACTCCTGGAGCTCCACGAGGGTGGGCTTCACCGTCAGGTACCCGGTGAACGTCTCGCGCACCGCGTCGATGCCGACGGAGACGCCCTCGAAGCGCAACAGCACGGCGTCGTCGGTGTAGTTCTTCATGACCGCCTCGATGTCCAGGGCGGCGAGCGCGTCCATCTGCCGGACGAACACCGGGTGCAGCGTGGAGATGTCGTACTTGGGCATGTCGACTCCCTTTCAGCTCTTCGATGGGGTTGTAGCGGTGGGAACCATGGGGTCGGCCGGCACTGCGCAGGACGGATCGGTCCCGGCCAGCGGCAGCCGGACGGTCATCCGGGTCTCCCCCGGGCGCGAGCGGGCCGTGATCGAGCCGTGGTGGCGCTGGGTCACGATGCGGTAGCTGAGGTGCAGGCCGAGGCCCGTGCCCTTGCCCACGTCCTTGGTCGTGTAGAAGGGTTCGAAGATCCTCGGCAGGGATTCCTCGGGGATGCCCGAGCCGGTGTCGGCGATCTCCACCACCAGGCAGACGCCTTCGACCCGGGCGCGCAGGGTGAGGGTTCCGGCGCCTTCCATGGCGGCCGCGGCGTTGTCGACCAGGTTGGTCCACACCTGGTTCAACTCACTCGGATAGCCCGTCAGTTCGGGCAGGTCCGGGTCGTACGAGCGCACGATCCCGATCCCCGCGAGCTTGGCACGCAGCACGACCAGCGTGTTCTCCAGCCCTTCGGTCACGGCGAAGCGCTGCTCGGGGGCCCGGTCGAGATTGGCGTAATCCCGGGTGGCCGACACGAGTTGGGAGATCCGCGGACCGGCCGCCCGCAGCTCGGCGGCGAGCGAACGGATCTCCAGGAGGGCCGCCAGGTGGTCCAGGGCCGCGGGCAGGGCCCGCTCGCCGACCCCCTCCAGCCGCTCCAGCAGCCCGCCCAGGTCCAGTCCGAGGTCCGAGACCCCGGAGCCGAGCAGCCCCGCCCGCTCCGCACCCGCGTCCTCGGCCCAGTCGGCGATCTCCTCCTCCGCGTCCGCCTGGGCCAGCGGATCGGTGACCACCGGCGGCGCCGCCTTGTCCAGCTCCTCCGCGAGCTGGTCGAAGACGGAGCGCTCGGCACCGGTGGCGGCCGCGCCCCAGGCCTGGGCGGTGCGCGTGAGCTGGTCCAGGGCGGGCGCCAGTTCCTGCGCGGCCCGGGCCACGGCGGCGGCGGGATTGTTCAGCTCGTGCGCGAGGCCGGCCGCGAGGGTGCCCAGCGCTTCGACGGTGGCCCGTTTGCGGGCCTGGACCTCGGAGGACTTGATGCGCCAGGCCAGTACGGGGATCAGTACGGCGGCCACCCCGTGGCAGCGGGTCAGCATCTCGAAGAAGACCGGCTTCGCGTACGCCACCACGGTGGTGGCCGGACCGCTCGCCGCGGCCGTGGCCACGTACGCCCCGTCCGTCAGCAGCGGCAGCTCGCCGGTGAACCGGTGCGCTGCCGAGGGTTTGCCGTCGTGCTCCTCGGCGGCCGCGCTCTCCTCCTCGGTGGAGTGCCGGGTCAGGACCTCCTCGCGCCCGTCGACCACCTTGGTGACCACCAGGCCCCCGGAGAGCAGCACGTGGAAACCCGTGGCCTCCTCCCCGTCCCGGAAGAGGACCTCGCCGTCGGCGAGCACCCGGGGTTCGGAGACCGAGACCAGCCAGTCCAGCTGCTCCTCGGTGAGGCCCTCGAAGATCTCCAGCCCGCGCAGGGCGGTGCGCAGCGCGGGCGCGCCCGGGATCCCGCTCATGCGGTACTCCCCTGCGTCCTGTTCCGGGCCGCCAGCCGCAGGGTGGCCAGCAGGGCGAGCGCGCACACCGCGGCGACGGTGGCCATGAAGCCGACCGAGGTGCGGTGCAGCCCGTGGATGTTGGTGAGCAGTCCGGCGAGCACCGCAGGCACGCTCATCGCGAGGTACGCGAACACGTACACCGCGGCGGTCAGTTCGCCCCGGTGCGCGGGTTCGGCCAGTGCGCTCAGCGCGCGGAAGGAACCGAGGAAGGCGGCGCCCCAGCCGGCTCCGAGCACGGCGGTGGCCACGAGGAACACGGGGGCCGAGCCGAGCCCGAGCGCGAGGAGCACCAGGGCCAGCCCACCGAGGAGGCCGAGCAGGCCGAGGACGGCGGTGCGCAGCGCCTCGGTGCGGCCCAGCAGGAGCTGCGCGGCAGTGGCGGCGCCGGCGAGGAGGGCCACGGTGGCGCCGCCGACGAGGTAGTTGGCGCTCTGGAGCAGGGAGAGGGCCAGGTGCGGGCCGAGGGAGAGGTAGAAGCCGCCGACCGACCAGACGGCCACGATGGTCAGGATCAGCACGGCGAAGCGGCCGCGTACGGGGGCGGGGATGTGGATCCGGTGCGGGGTGATCTTGAACCGGCTCCCGCCCGGTCCGCCGACGCCCGGTCCGCCGCTGCCGCCCGGTCCGCCACCGCCCGCCCGCCCCGGGGCGCTCTCCGCCATCCGGGCCACGCCGGCCAGCGAGACGGCGAAGGCCCCCACGAGCAGCAGGTAGGTCAGGACGGTCGGAGCGGGCGCGTACTGCACCAGCAGCCCGGCACCGATGCCACCGAGCCCGATGCCCACGGTCGGCCCGGCGCTGTTGACCTGGGCGCCGAGCGCGGGCCGGGAGCGCGGGGCGAGTTCCAGCAGGGCGGCGCCCATGGCCCCGGTGGCCAGGCCCACCGCGAGCCCCTGCACGGCGCGGGCGGCGAGCAGCAGGCCGAGCCCCCGGGCCGAGGCGAACAGCCCCATGGAGACGATCGCGAGGACCAGCCCCGCGGCGAGGACGGGCCGTCGGCCGAGGGTGTCGGACAGCGAGCCGAACAGCAGGAGTCCGGCGAGCACGGTGACGGCGTACAGGGCGAAGACCACCGTGATCATGCCGGAGGACAGGCCCCACTCCTGCTGGTAGAGCACGTAGAGGGCGGAGGGGACGGAGGAGGAGAGCATCAGCAGGACGAGGACCGCGCCCACCACCCAGAAGCCGGAGCTTCCCGGTGCGTCTGCGGCGCCGGCGGCTGGACGCAAGGTGACCCCCGTGGTGGTCGCGGACGGCGCGGTCCGTGCTGTCGTGGGCAACGGTTCCACTGCTTCAACTCCCCCGTCGTGGACCGTCAGGCGGGTGCCTGTACGGCCCTCGTGAGCGCGCGGGCGGTGAGTACGCCCGCGAGGTGGCCGAGGTACTCGGCCGAGGTGCCGCGCCCCGGGACGAACAGCTCCCGGGGCTCGGCGCGGAAGGCCGCGAGCACGTTCTCGGTGGTGTACGGGCCCCCGCCGATGCGTTCCTCGACCCCGCGCAGCCGCAGCGCGCGGGCGGTGGCTCCGGTGACCGCGATGCGCGGCCCGTCGGGGGTGATCCGTACGGCGGCGGCGCAGACCGGGTAGCGGGTCGCCCGGTCGGCGGTCTTCTCGAAGGCGCCGGCGCGGCCGCCCGCCGGGACGATCAGGGCCGTGATGACGGTGCCCGCCGGGACGCCGGAGGCGGCCAGCTCCTCGGCGGTGACCGTCGACACCCCGCCGGGACCGGCCAGTTCGGCCGTGACTCCGGCCGCTATGGCCGCGACGGGCAGGTCGGTGGCCCGGCCGGTGGCGGCGAGGTTGCCGCCCGCGGTGCCGAGGTTGCGGACCTGGGGGTCTCCGTTGGCGCGGGCCGCGGCGGCGAGTTCCGGCGCCTCGGCCAGCACCAGGGGGTCCGCGGCCAGTTCGGCCAGGGTGGTCAGCGCGCCGATCCGGATCCCCGCGGGCGTCCGCTCGATCCCCCGGAGCTCTTCGAGCCGGCGGAGGTCGACGAGCAGGGAGGCCCGGTCCTCTCCGGTGCGCAGACCGGGCAGCAGGCTCTGCCCGCCGGCCAGTACGCGGGCGCCGGGGCGGCCGGCCAGCAGGGTCAGGGCCTCGTCGAGGCCGACGGGGCGTACGTAGTCGAAGTCGGCGAGGATCACTGGGATTCCCCTCTCAGGCGGCGCCAGACCTTCTCGGGGGTGACGGGCATGTCGATGTGCCGGACGCCCAGGTCGGACAGGGCGTCGACGACGGCGTTGACGACGGCCGCGGCGGGCGGCACGGTGGCGATCTCCCCCGCACCCTTGGCTCCCAGCGGGTTGTGCGGGGAGGGCGTGGTGGTCTTGTCGAGGGTGAAGAAGGGTGCGTCGATGGCGCGCGGCAGCGCGTAGTGGCCCAGGTCGCGGCTGACGAGCCGGCCGTCCGGGTCGTACTCCGCGTGCTCCATGAGGGCCTGGCCGAGGCCGTGCAGGATGCTGCCCTCGATCTGACCGAGGACGATCTTCGGGTTGCCGATGTGGCCCGCGTCGTCGACGGCGGTGTAGGCCACCACCTCGGTCTCGCCGGTCAGTTCGTCGATCTCGACGACCGCGACGTGCGTCCCGAAGGGGTAGTTGAAGTCCGGCGGGTCGAAATGGGTGGTCTCGTCCAGGGCGGGCTCGATCTCGGGCGGGAGCCCCCAGCCGTACCACATGGCCATCGCCAGCTCGGCGAAGGTCTTGGCGTTCTCCTCGTTGCCCTCTTCGTGGACCTTGCCGTCCGCGTAGACGACCTTGTCTTCGGGGACGCCGAGGAAGACGGCCCCGGCCTTGACCAGCTTGGCCTTGATCTTCCGGGCGGTGAGGGCGATGGCCGGCGCGGCCATGCTGTAGGAGCGGGAGCCGTAAGTGCCCTGACCGTACGGGGCCTTGAGCGTGTCCCCCTCGTACACCTGGACCTGCGAGGGGTCGATGCCGAGCTCGTCGGCGGCGACCTGCGCGAAGACGGTGCCGTGGCTCTGGCCGGTGGAGGCGGAGCCGACGGTGACGGTGACCTCGCCGGTCGGGTGGACGCGGATGTTCGCGCTCTCCCAGGTGCCGCCGAGCATGCCCTCCTTGGACATCCGGGTGGAGGGGCCGACCCCGCAGATCGCCACGTAGGAGGCGATGCCGACGCCGAGCCGTTTGCCGCGGGCACGGGCCTCGGTCTTGCGGGCGGGCATGTCGGCGTAGCCCGAGAGCTCGATCGCCCGGTCGAAGTTGAGCTGGTAGTCGCCCGAGTCGTAGGTCCAGCCGAGGCCGTTGTCGTACGGGAACTTCTCCTTCGGCACCAGGTTCTTGCGGCGCACCGCCGCCGGGTCCATGCCGATCTCGGAGGCGTAGCGGTCCACGAGCCGCTCCATCAGGAACGCGGCCTCGGCGCGCCCGCTGCCGCGCTGGGCGCCGAGCGAGACGGTGTTGGTGAAGGCGGCGTAGACCTCGCAGAAGGCGGCGTCGATGTCGTACATGCCGCTGATGGAGCGGCCCATCAGGGCGGTGGCGACGCCGGGGCCGATGGTGGAGGGGTAGGCGCCCAGGTTGGCGTAGCTCGTGCAGCGCACGGCGGTGATCCGGCCGTCGCGGGTGCCGGCCAGGGTGACGTGCTGGCGGTGGTCGCGGCCCTGGACGGTGGAGTTCATCAGCCCGGTGCGGGTGTCGACCCATTTCACGGGCCGGCCGAGCGCCTTGGAGAGCAGCAGGACCAGCGGCATGTCGGGGTACAGGTACCCCTTGGTGCCGAAGCTGCCGCCGACGGTCGGGGCCACGACCCGGAGCTTGTTGAAGGGGATGCCGAGGACCAGCGCGGAGAGCAGGAAGCGGTGGTTGTGCGGGCCCTGGGTGGAGGCGTACAGCGTGTACTCGCCGGTGGCGGCGTTGTAGTCGCCGACCGCGCCGCGGGGCTCGATGGGGCTGTTGATGGTGCGCTGGTTGACGAGATCGAGCTCCACCGTGACCTCGGCCGCGGCGATGGCCGCGTCGGTGCGGTCCTTGTCGCCGCAGGTCCAGTACGCGTTCAGGTTGCCGGGGACGGCCTCGTGGAGCTGGGGAGCGCCTTCGGCGAGGGCCTCGTCGGCGCGGGTCACCACGGTCAGCGGCTCGTACTCGACGGAGATGGCGGCGAGCGCCGCGGCGGCCTGGCGCGGGGTCTCGGCGACGACCACGGCGAGGGGATCGCCGACGTGGCGCACGGTGTCGCCGGACAGCACCGGGCGGGAGCCGGGAAGTCCGTAGGGGTGGGGCGGGAAATGGCTCTCGACCCCGCCGGGTATCCAGATGCAGGGCAGCGGCATGACGTCGGCGAAGTCGGCCGCGGTGGCCACCTTCAGCACGCCCGGCAGCTGCTCGGCGGCCTTGGTGTCGATGGAGAGGATCTTCGCGTGGGCGACGGGGCTGCCGAGGATCGCCATGTGGGCGGTGCCCGGCAGGTCGATGTCGCCCACGTACGTGGCCTCGCCGCGCAGGAGCTGCGGGTCCTCACGGCTGTCCAGCGGCTGTCCAAGCAGGCCGTTGCCCTGGAGCGGGGTCTCCCCCGTGACTGCGGTCATCTCCCTCACCCCTCCTGTCCGGACACGGCGGCGGTGGCCGGCTGCGCGGAGGCGTCCTCGCGGGCCGCGGAGCAGGCGCGCTGCACTCCTCGTACGACGCTGTGGTAGCCCGTGCAGCGGCACAGGTTTCCGGTGAGCCACTCGCGGATCTCGGGCTCGGTGGGCGCCTCGCGGTCGCAGGTGTTCTGGACGAGCTCGCCCAGGGCCATGACCATCCCGGGGGTGCAGAAGCCGCACTGGGTGCCGTGTTCCTGGCGCAAGGCCTCCTGGAGGCCGGTGAGTTCACCGCCGGGGGTGGTGACCCCCTCGATGGTGGTCACCGCGGAGCCGGCGGCTGCCGCGGTGAGGATCAGGCAGCTCTTGACGGAGCGGCCGTCGAGTTGGACGACGCAGGTTCCGCACTGGCCGGTGTCGCAGCCGACCTTGGTGCCGGTGAGTCCGAGGCCGTCGCGGAGCCGTTCCACGAGCAGTTCGTTCGGCTGCGCCGCGAACTGCTCGGGTCTTCCGTTGACGTTCAGTGAGAGGTCCATGCCAGCGCCTGCGCTTCCGTGAGCGGCCGGTTGAAGAGGGGTCCGCCGGGCTGCTGGAGAATTCCTCCGGAGTGCAGCGGACCGGTGTCCACGGGAGCGAATCCGAGATCCGTGATGATTCCCGCGACTATTTCTTTGGCTTTCCCGTCGTCGCCCGCGGTGAAATGGGCCAGACGCGGGCCCGGCGCGGTGCCGGCGACGGCGAGCGTCTCGAAATGCATGGTGTTCAGGGATTTCACGATCCGGGTCCCCGGATACCATTCGGCGACGAGTTCGCTGGATCCCCGGCCGCCGAGATCGCGGGCATTGCCCGGACCGCTGAACGCGTTGGTGGCGTCCACCAGCACGGTGTCCCGTACGGCGTCCTGCGGCAGCAGCCCCTGGACGCCGTCGAAGGGCACCATCAGGACGAGGACTTCGGACCGGGCCGGGGGGGGAGGGGGGGGGGGGGAGAGAGAGGAGGGGGGGGAGGAGAGGGGGAGGAGGTGGAGCACGCGATGGAGGC
>NZ_JBHUBS010000003.1:116483-420041 GCF_042788835.1 Streptomyces sp. NPDC056883
TTGTCCTCTGGCTTCTTGTCTTTCCTAAGACCACCCCCCCCAACCCCCCTTGGGGCCCAGTTCGGCCAGCAGGTCCGTAAGGCTCTGGGGGCCCCGGGCGTTGGCGAGCACGACCTGGTGGTCCGCCGCCACGAGGATCCTGGCCAGGGTCGATCCGATCCGGCCCGTTCCGATGATGCCGATCCGCATGGGGGCTCCTCAGGTGGGTGCGGGGGGTCAGCCGGGTGTTCAGTCCATTCCGATCCAGACCGACTTGGTCTGGGTGTAGCTCTCCAGGGACTCGGGGCCGCACTCGCGCCCGTAGCCGGAGGCCTTGTAGCCGCCGTAGGGCACGGCGGGGTCGTACTGGTTGTAGCAATTGACCCAGACGGTCCCGGCCTTGATCTGCGAGGCGACCCGGTGGGCGCGCCGCAGGTCCTTGGTGTGGACGCCGGCGGCGAGGCCGTACGCGCTGTCGTTGGCGATGCGTACGGCGTCCTCCTCGGTGTCGAAGGGGATGATCGACAGGACGGGTCCGAAGATCTCCTCCTGGGCGATCCGCATGCCGTTGTCCACGCCGGTGAAGATGGTCGGCAGGAAGTACAGGCCTTCGGAGGAGGCCCCTTCGGGGGTCCAGCCGGTGCCGCCGACGCGCAGGTGGGCGCCTTCCTTCTCGCCGACCTCGATGTACGAGCTGACCTTGTCGAACTGCCCGCGGTGGGCGAGCGGTCCGAAGAGGGTGTCCGGGTCGCGCGGGTCTCCGGGCCGCAGGGCGGCCGCGCGGGCCACGAGCCGTTCGACCATCTCGTCGTGGATCGGGCGGTGCAGCAGCAGACGGGAGCCGGCGGTGCAGATCTCGCCCTTGTTGTAGTAGATGCCGAAGAAGGCGAGTTCCTCGGCGGCGTCGAGGTCGGCGTCGGCGAAGACGATGTTGGCGGACTTGCCGCCGAGCTCCATCGTCACCTTCTTCAGGGTGCCGGCCGCCTTGCGGATGATCGACTGGCCCACGGAGGTGGACCCGGTGAAGGCGATCTTGTCGATGCCGGGGTGGCCGGTGAGGGTCTCACCCAGTTCCACGCCCGGACCGGTGATGACGTTCAGCACGCCGTCCGGGATTTCCGCCTCCTGGAAGAGCTCGGCGATCTTCAGGGCGGTGAGCGGGGTGGCGGGCGAGGGCTTGTGGACCACCGTGTTCCCGGCCGCGAGGGCCGGGGCGATCTTCGTCATCGACAGCAGCAGCGGGAAGTTGAAGGGGGTGATGGCGCAGACCACGCCCAGCGGTTCGCGCAGGGTGTACGCGAGCTGCCCGCCGGCCGGGGCCCGGGAGGAACCGTCGACCCGGGTCACGGCTCCGGCGTAGTAGTGCATGAGCTGGGCGGCCATGGGGGCGTCGACCGTGGAGGAGAAGGCGAACGGCTTGCCCATGTCCACCGTCTCCAGCAGGGCGATCTCCTCCAGGTCGCGCTCGATGAGCTCCCCGACCCGGTTCAGCCGCAGCGCGCGTTCCTGGGCGGACAGTCTGCTCCAGGGACCTTCCTCGTACGCCGTACGGGCGGCGGCCACGGCCGCGTCCGCATCCGCGGCGGCCGCCTGGGCCACCGGCACGATCTCCTGGCCGTCCACGGGGCTGATGTCCGGTTCGGTACGGCCGTCCCGGGCCGGGACCCAGGTGCCGCCGATGAACAGTTTCCCGGGGTTGGCCAAGGGCTGGTCGCTGAGCGCGCGCTTGGTCATGGCTGTGGCTGCCTTCCGGTTTCGGGTGCGAGGGGCAGGGCGCTGGGGGGCGTCTCGGCAAGACGCCCCCTCCGACTAGCCCTGCGCGAGCTGACGTAAGAACGTCTCCGCGAGGGCCTTGGAGGAGTAGGGGTTCTGGCCGGTGGTGAGCTTGCGGTCCACCACCACGTGCGAGTCCCAGATCGCGTCGGCCTTCTCGTAGCGGGCTCCGAGCCGGGTGAGTTCGGCCTCCAGGATCAGCGGGAGCCGGCCGGCCATGTTGGTGACGAGCTCCTCGCTGTGCGAGAAGGCGGTCATCCGGTAGCCCGCGAAGGGCCACTGGCCCTCGCCGTCGCGCAGGGCCAGCAGGGCGGTGTGTCCGTGGCAGACGGTGGCCAGGGGCTTGTCCTGGGCGATGGCCCAGCGCAGGATCTGCGCGAGCTCGTCGGACTTGGGCAGGTCGCCGATGGCCCCGTGGCCGCCGCTGATGTAGATGCCGTCGTAGTCGGCGATGTCCTTCTCGCCCAGGGTCTCCAGGGCGATCGGGTTTCTCAGCTGCGGGGTGTCCTCTATGACGCGGCTGTACTCCAGGGCGCTGGCCGTGTCCGTGTCGGCGGAGCCCTGGGGGCGGACCCACTGGAGGAACTGGGGGTCGATGCTGGTCGCGTCGACCGTCGGGGTCTGCCCCCCGATCGTCGCCACGTCCACCGTGTGGCCCGCGTTCTTGAAGAGGGTGTAGGGAACGGCGAATTCCTCGGCCCAGAAACCCGAGGGGTGTTGTTCCCCGTCCAGCAGATGAAGCGTGGCCTTGGCCGTCATGACGACGAGAATCTTCATGACTCTTCTCCTTCTTCCGGATGTTCCGGCTGCGCTGGATTCGCTGCCGATTCAACACGCCCCCCGCTAGGGGCGTAAGGGGGAGACGTCAGGCACGCGATACTTCGTCACGTGCGTCCAACGCCGAGATGATGGTGCGGAATTCACCGACCAGGGGGTGGTCGGGATGGGCTTCGGAGAATATGCGCTCCCCGTAGAGCGCGGCCATTTCCGGAACGTAGGGCAGGATTCCGGCCAGCGGGGTGCGGTAGACCTCCTCGGCCCGGCGCCGGGCCGCCTGCCGGTCGATGCCCTCGGGCGCCATGCTCATCACCAGGGTCCGCCGGCAGGCGAGCCGGCCGGTCAGGGCGATGGTCTCCTCGACGCCGAGGAGGTCGATCCGGTCGGCCCTGGCCATGATCAGCAGGACGTCGGCGCTGGCCATCGCGGTGACCGACTCGTTGTTGAGCCCGGCATGGGTGTCGAGCAGCAGGACGTCCAGGGCGTGGTGCAGGGCCAGCCGGTCGAAGCCCTCGGGCAGCAGCCCCACGTCGTAGCCGGTGGTCATGAGCTCCCGGAGGGCCGCCGTCCCGGTCCGCGCCGGTACGACGTACAGGCTCCGACCGCAGCCCGTGACGACCTCCTGGGCGGCGGCCTCGATCTCGCACCGGCCGAGCAGGTAGTCGGCGAGCGAGGGGCCGGGGCCGAGCCGGAAGAGCAGGTCCAGGGTGGGCGACTGGATGTCCGTGTCGATCACCCCCACCCGGCGGCCCTCGGCCGCGAGGAGCAGGGCCAGGTTCGCCAGCACCGAGGACTTTCCGGTACCGCCGCGGTACGAGTGCACCACGATGGTCAGGGTCATCAGGCCACGACCTGGCGGTCGGCGCCGTCCGCGTGCGGCCCCCGCGCCGCGCGTGGCCGGTGCAGGGCCAGCATGGTGACGTCGTCGTGCTGTTCGGCCGTTCCGGTGTGTTCGCGTACCGCCGTGTCCATGCGCTGGACCACCTCCCTGCCGCTCACCGGAGGACCGGAGAGCAGCTGCAGCATCCGCTCGTCGCCGAGGAAGCCGCCGCTGGGGCAGCGCGCCTCGGGCACTCCGTCGGTGAACACGAAGAGCGTGTCACCCGGGTTCACCTGGGCGTAGCCGAGCGTGTACACACAGTCCGGGAGCACCCCGACGGCGGGCCCGGTCACCTCCAGCGCGCGCGGCTCGCCACCGTCGGCGTCCAGCAGCAGCGGCGGGTTGTGGCCGCCGTTGATGTAGACGAGGGAGCCGGTGAGCGGGTCGAGCACCCCGAAGAAGAGGGTGGCGAAGTAGCCCTGCCTCAGGTGGTTGCGGGTCAGGTAGCCGTTGGTGGCGGTGACCGCGTTGAGCAGCGGCGTGGCACCCACCACGGGGATGCGCCGGCTGTTGCCGGTGCGGCCGGCGGCCACCAGGTGCTGGAGGCCGCTGTTCTCGGCGGTGTGCCGCAGCAGGGAGCGGATGAGCGCCATGAAGAGCGCGGCTCCGACCCCCTTGTCGCAGACGTCGGCGACGACGAAGGCCAGGCGCCTGCCGCGGGAGAGCTCGAAGACGTCGTAGAAGTCCCCGGCGACCTGCCGGGCGGGCCGGAAGCACACGTCGATCTCCCAGCCCTCGGGGATCGGCAGCGATTCCGGCAGGAAGCCGGCCTGGATCTCGCGGCCGATCTCCAGCTCCTTCTCGTATCCCATGAGTTCGGCGCGGGCATCGGCTTCGCGCAGGGTGCGGCCGAGTCCGGAGCGCTCCGAGCAGCTGTGCAGCCGGGCCCCGACGAGGGCGGGCAGGAAGGGGGGTACGAGGTAGTCGTGCCCGATCCGGACGTGTTCCTCCAGGGCGGCGAACTCCGTCACGGTCCAGACGACCACGATGGGGGCGCCGGCCCAGCGGCGCAGCCGGCGCACGGCGGTCCGCACGGACTCTCCGTCGGCCTGGGCCGGGGCGAGCAGCACGTCCGCTTCGGGCAGCTCCTCCAGTGGGCCGGCCAGCAGCTCGGCCAGCGTGCGCGGGACGAGTTCCGCGCCCATCTCCCCCAGGGCTCCGAGGAGTTCGAGGGGTGGCGGCGGGTACTCGTCGAGGATGATCACGGTCGTGGAGGGCATGGGTCCGTCCCCTCAGCCATCACAGTCAGCGTGCTGATGTTGCGGCCGTCCCTGCGTACGTAGTCGAACTCGTCCACGCTGGTCAGTGCGAGGTGGATGCCGAGTCCGCCGATCCGCCGCCGCTCGGGAGCGGTGTGCGGCTCGGGCGGCAGTCGCCCCTGGACGGGGTCGAAGGCCGGGGCGCGGTCCTCGATGGAGATCCGCACCCGGCCCGGCCCGGAGCGGCCCCGGACGGTGATCCGTCCGTCGCCGCCCCGGTACCCGTGCATCACGATGTTGGTGGCCAGCTCGTCCACCGCCAACCGGATGCGGTACGAGGCGCCCTTGCCCAGTCCCGCGCTCCCGGCCAGCCGCAGGACCAGCGCGGCGATGTCGCCCAGTGCCCCCAGGGTGGCGGGCACTTCCAGCTCGGCGGACATCCTCGCCGTCTTGACGGCCTCGTCCATCGGACTCAGTCGTCGGAGAGCACGATGCTGCGGTCGAGTCCGGCCGTCCGGATGGTCCGGGACACGGGCTCGATGGCGCCGACCACCTTGATGGTGACGTGCTCCCCCACCTTCTGCTGGGCGAAGACCAGGGAGCGCAGTCCGGCGCTGGCCATGTAGCCGACGCCGGCCATGCGGATCTCGACGGTGGTGGTGCCGTGGCCGGCGGCCTTCTCGATGGTCTGGTGGAAGTCCGGCGCGGTCTTGGCGTCCAGTTCGCCCTCCAGCTCGATCACGGTGGTGTCGCCCTCGATGCTCAGGGACACGGAAAGCGGCATGTCAGGTCTCCTTCGGTGCATGGGCCGGAGCCCGGCCGTGGGCATGAGCGGCCGTGGGCCGGGGCCCGGCCGTGGGCTAGAGCTCGGCGTCGGGCGTGCGGCCGACCAGGATCACGACCGAGCGCGGACCGATCAGGTACTTCCCGGCGTTCTCCAGTTCGAGTTCGGCGCCGGGGGTGCGGATGTCGTACGGGGCCTCGGCCCCGGTGTCCGCGAAGAGGTGCCAGCTGCGGCCGCCCGGGAGGGCGGGCAGTTCCAGGTCGTGCGCTTCCCAGTGGGAGTTCATGGCCGCGTACACCACGTCGTCGTCACCGGTGCCGCAGCGGGCGACCGCCAGCAGCCGGCTGTCCGGCGACCAGTCGGGCTGCCAGGCCCGCTCCCCGTGCCAGCTGATGTCGGGCAGCCCCAGGCTGTCCCGGAGCTGTCCGGTGGGGTGCGAGGTGGAGCGCAGCTCGCGGTGGTGCTTGCGGAAGGCGATCATCTCCCGGGTGAACCTGAGCAGTTCGGAGTTCTCGTCGACCTGGCTCCAGTCGAACCAGGACAGTTCGTTGTCCTGGCAGTACGTGTTGTTGTTGCCCTGCTGGGTGCGCGCCACCTCGTCGCCGGAGAGCAGCATCGGGATGCCCTGGCTGGTGAAGAGGATGGCCAGGGCGTTCTTCATCTGGCGCAGCCGCAGCGCGTTGACCCCGGGGTCGTCGGTCGGTCCCTCGGCCCCGCAGTTCCAGCTTGCGTTGTCGTTGCCGCCGTCGTTGTTGCCCTCGCCGTTGGCCTCGTTGTGCTTGTCGTTGTACGAGACCAGGTCGGCCAGGCTGAAACCGTCGTGCGCGGTCAGGAAGTTGACCGATGCCGAGGTCCCGCGGGTGGAGTAGAGGTCCGGCGAGCCGGCGATGCGGGTGGCGAGTTCCCCGGTGATCCCGGGGTCGCCCTTGAGGAAGCTGCGTACGGTGTCGCGGTACTTGCCGTTCCACTCCGCCCAGCGGCCGTACGCCGGGAAGTTGCCGACCTCGTAGAGGCCGCCGGCGTCCCAGGCCTCGGCGATGAGCTTGGTGTGCCGCAGCACCGGGTCGTAGGCGAGCAGTTCCAGCAGCGGCGGGTTGGGCAGCGGGGTGCCGTCCGGGGAGCGGCCGAGGATGGCCGCGAGGTCGAAGCGGAAACCGTCGATGTGGTAGTCGGCGACCCAGTGGCGCAGGCAGTCGAGGACGTAGTTGCGCACGACGGGGTGGTTGCAGTTGACGGTGTTGCCGGTGCCGCTGAAGTTGAAGTAGTACCCCTCGGGCGTGAGCATGTAGTACGTGGCGTTGTCGAGCCCCTTGAAGGAGATGGTGGGGCCCTGCTCGTTGCCCTCGGCCGTGTGGTTGAAGACGACGTCGAGGATGACCTCGATGCCGGCCGCGTGCAGGTCCTTGATCAGGGTGCGGAACTCGTCGCCCTGCATGCCGTAGCGTCCGGTGGCCGCGTAGCCGGCCTTGGGGGCGAAGAAGGAGACGGTGTTGTAGCCCCAGTAGTCGAAGAGCTGCTCGCCGGTCTCCGGGTTGGTGCGCGGGTTGTCGCTCTCGTCGAACTCGAACACCGGGAGCAGCTCGATGCAGTTGATCCCGAGCTCCTTCAGGTACGGGATCTTCTCCCGCAGCCCCGCGAAGGTGCCGGGGGCGGTGACCTGCGAGGAGGGGTGCCGGGTGAAGCCGCGCACGTGGGTCTCGTACACGACGAGGTCCTCGGCGGGGATGCCCAGCGGGGTGTCGTCGCCCCAGTCGAAGTCCTGGAGGCAGACGCGGGAGCGGTACTGGTAGCCGCGGCTGCGGTCCGGCTCCACGCCCCACACGTCGCGGCCGGCGATCAGCCGGGCGTACGGGTCGGAGAGCACCTGGCGGGCGTCGAAGCGGTGGCCGGTGACGGGGTCGTAGGGCCCGTCGGCCCGGTAGCCGTACTCGATGTTCTCGTGGTCGAGGCCGAAGACCGTCATGGCGAAGACGCTGCCGGTGCGGAATTCCTGGGGGAACTCCAGCTCGGCCATCGGCTCGGGCTCTCCGCGCTGGTAGATGACCAGGGTCATGGAGGTGGCCTGGTCGGAGAAGACGGAGAAGCTGACCCCGCCGGGGACCACGTTGGCCCCGAAGGGGAACGGTTTGCCGGCGCGGACGCGGTACCCGCCCACCTCGTGGGTCGGGTACGCGTCGACGCGCAGCACCTGTTCGGACGCCGGCTCGCTCATCGCGCGGCCTTGGCGGCCGTCTTGGCGGCTTTGGCCGCGGCCGCCTCGGCCTCGCCGGTGGAGAAGAAGTCGAGGAAGCCGGTGGCCGACATGACGAACCGGACTTCCTCGCTCACCCCGTAGAGGGTGACGGCGACCCCGGCGTGCTGGGCCTCGCGGTAGACGACGAGCAGGGTGCGCAGCCCGGCGCTGGAGACGTAGGTGACGGCCGTCAGGTCGATGCGCAGCGGCCTTCCCTCGCGGACCAGCGGCAGCAGCGTCTGCAGCAGCGATCCGGAGGTCTCACTGTTGATCTCGCCGGTGGCGACGAGTACGGTGCCCGCCTTGTTGCGGCGTTCCTTCACGTTCAGGGTCATTGCTTTCCCCTCTGAGTGGGGCGCCCCCGTTGAGCGCTACTGGGCGGTCGGGCGCAGCCGGACCTTGACCTTGACCCGGCCCTGGACGTCGGGCAGCCGGACGGTGAGTCCGTCGGCGTCGAAGTCCGTGTACGGCTTCTCGTCGATCTCGACGGACGCGATCCGCACCGAGCCGGCGGGGAGCAGGTCGGGCGAGACGCGCAGCACGCGGTCGGGCAGGTTCGTCGGGTCGGGCTGGAAGTGGAAGTCCATCTCCCGGCCGTTGATGAGCAGGTTGTTGTAGACGGCGGACAGGTAGCAGAGCTCCGCCGAGTGGTACATGGACATCGAGTGGCTGCCCTTGAGCCGCTCGGTCCCGAGCAGGTACGGGGTCCCGCTCGCGAGGACGTTGAAGTAGACGGCTCCCTCGTCGTGGTCGAGGAAGAAGGTGTTGTAGAAGGCCTCCGCCTGGCGGGCCTCGCGCAGGAAGCCGTCACCGCCGACGGTGCCGTTCAGGATGAGGTAGGCGAGGATCGCCTGCTCCTGCTGCCACCAGGCCTTGCGGTCGTGCCAGGCGAAACGATACGTCTCCTCGTCGCCCGACTTGACGCGCTCGACCACGTCGTACCAGCCGCCGCGCTGCACGTCGCTGCCGACGGCCGGCATGATCTCGCCGATCTTGCGGGCGAGCTCCTCGTAGGCCGGCTTGGCCTTCAGCGAGTTCATCCGCATCAGGTTCCAGGCGATCTTGAGGTTGTGACCGACGACCGCGCGGTTCTGCTGCCAGCTGTGCGCGGTGTCGTGGGACCAGTCGCGGAAGAAGCGCTCCTGGACGAAGGGGCTGTTCTTGTAGTCCGGGAACTTGTCCGCGATCGTGTCGAAGGTGTACTCGAGGAAGTCCGCGTAGCTCTGCTCCCCGGTCGCGAGGTACAGGTTGATCAGGTACGCGGGGGCGTGGTCGCCGACCGAGT
This sequence comes from Streptomyces sp. NPDC056883, assembly GCF_042788835.1. NCBI lineage: Bacteria > Bacillati > Actinomycetota > Actinomycetes > Kitasatosporales > Streptomycetaceae > Streptomyces > Streptomyces sp. NPDC056883. The sequence goes on from NZ_JBHUBS010000003.1 coordinate 125,394, forward strand.
TCCAGTTCTTGCGCTCCGCGTTCTCCCCGAGGGACTCGTGGTCGGCGCTGAAGAGGATCGGGTCGATGTGCGAGTAGTAGCCGCCCTGCTCCGGGTCCTTGAAGAACTTGTCGAACAGCCGGATGGTGGCGTCCGCGTCGTTCTTGATCCGGATGTCGCCGGTGACCCGGTAGGTCTGGATCGGGCCGGCCAGCGCGTAGATCTGCTCGTACATCGGGATCGCGTCGTAGTCGTCGGAGAACTCCGAGGTGAACAGCTTGCGTTCGCTGTCCCCGTCGACGCTGATGCCGTGGTACCAGAAGACCACGTCCTCCTCGCTGTCCACGACGCGCATGTGCTTGCGCAGGTACTCGGTGCCGCGCTCGGCGACCTCCAGGTACTCGTCCTTGCCGGTCAGCAGGTAGGCCGAGGCCATGCCGTAGACCAGGCGGGAGATCGTGTCGGTCTCCTGGACGTGGCTGGCGGTCTTGTCACCGCCGAGCCGGATCTCGGTGCGGTACTCGGTGAAGTCCACCGGCCCGTCGCCGAACTGTGCCCGCTTGTAGAAGTCGGCCAGCGACTCGATCTGCTTGATCCACCAGCTGGGCTCCTCGAAGCGGTAGTCCTCGGCCCCGCGGCCCAGGAACACCAGGCGCTTGGCCTCGAAGCGGCCGCCCTGCTCGGGGTAGTGCACCCCGTAGACGTAGAGGAAGCGTCCCGGCGAGAGCATCTCGTCGATGTGCCCGGAGGCGTCGATGTACGGCTCGTCCAGGTTGCGGACCAGCTCGGCGCTGGGGTCCCCGGCCAGGGAGACGTCGAACTCGCGGCCGTCCGAGGTCTTCAGCCGCAGCAGCCGGGACCCGGAGTCGAAGCGGCCGACGTAGCCGGCGATCGTGTCGGAGAAGGAGAAGCTCACGGCGTCCGCCATGTCATGCACCGTCCTTGTCGTGTTGACCGTGTTCGTCCTCGAATCCCTGGCTGACCTCGACGATCACCCCGTCCGGATCGCGGACCCACACGGTCCGCCACCCACAGATGAAGTCGTCGAAGTCCAGTGGTCCCAGGGTCACTTCGGCCGCTTCGCCTAGCGTGGCCAGGAAGCCGTCCACGCTGTCGGTCTGGAAGGCCAGGTGCCGCATCCGGCCCGGCGCCGCCGGCCCGTCGTGCTGGGGCGTGTCGGCCGGCTCGGTGCCCGCCGCGAAGAGCTCCAGGTACACGTCCCCCTGGCGGAGGAAGATGATCTGTGCGTCTCCGAGGTCGACCACCCGGGCCCGGGTGAAGCCGAAGTACCGGGTGTAGAAGTCCTCGGTGGTCTTCTGGTCGGCGCAGTTCAGGCCCACGTGCGACCAGACCATCGGGGCCATCAGGCGGTGCCCTGACGGCTCTGGTCCCCCTGGGCCCGCGCACCCCGACCGGCGGCGATCAGCTCGATGATCCGGCGGGCGAACAGGTGGTGGTGGGCCCCGGTGCGGCCGGTGACCAGGTCACCGTCGACCACCACGTCCTCGTCCACGTACTCGCCGCCCATGTTCCGGACGTCGCCGATGAGGTTGTTGTGGCAGACGACCTTGCGGCCGCGCACCTTGTCCGGGATCGAGGCGGCCAGCCACATGCCGTGGCAGATGATCCCCTTGAGGACGGTCGGCTCCTCGAAGGCCCGGCGCAGCAGCTCCGTCGCCGGGGCCAGCACGTCCACGTCCTCGGTGTAGCGCAGCCGGTCGGCCACCATGCCCGAGGGCACGATGATCGCCGCGTACCGGCGCAGTTCCTCGTCGCTCAGCCCCTCCAGGGACTTGTCGGCGGTGAACGGCGCCCGGTACTCGTGCCCGGAGAAGGTGATGGAGTCGTTGCCCCACAGCCGGGTCAGGAAGTCGACCTCGGCGCCCTCCTCCGCGAACCGGTGGCCGTAGTAGAAGATCTCCGGCTCGTAGAAGTCGCTCTCGACCAGGACCGCGATCCGGGTTCCGGTCAGCGCACCCTCGCGCAGGACCACATCAGGCACGGGACACCCCCTTCAGGAAGTCCGCCGCGCGCTCGGCGATCATCGCGATGGCGGTGTGGCAGTTGCCCGAAGGCACGGCGGGCATCACGCTCGCGTCGACGACGCGCAGGTTCCGTACGCCGTGCACCCGCAGTTCGGGGTCGACGACGGAGAGGTCGTCGATGCCCATGCGGCAGGAGCCGGCCTGGTGGTGGTAGCTCTCCGACTTCTGCTTCACGAAGGTGCGCAGGTCCTCGTCGGACACGTAACCCGGTCCCGGCTGGAGCTCCTGCTTGTACCAGGGCGAGAAGGCGGAGGTCGCGAAGAGCTCCCGGGCGGTCTTGACGCCCTGGACCATCCGCTCCAGGTCCCAGCGGTCGCCCAGGTAGTTCGGGTGGATCAGCGGGTGGGCCAGCGGATCGGCGCTCGCCAGCTTGATCCAGCCCCGCGAGACGGGACGGACGACGCCGGGCAGGATGGACACGGTGTTCGGGTGGTCCTGGCCGACGATCACGTCGAACGGCACGTGGACGAAGGCGATCTGCAGGTCCGGCGCGGGCAGTCCCGGCCGGGAGGAGAGGAACAGCGCGCTCTCCGACAAGTTCTGTGCGGGCGGCGGCAGTTCCTGGGTGACCTCGGCCATCAGCCCGGTCAGGACGTGGTTGTGGAAGTTCTCGCCGACCCCGGGCAGCTCCGCGACCGTTCCGATGCCGTGCTCGCGCAGCTGCTCGGGGTGCCCGATCCCGGAGAGCAGCAGCAGCTTCGGCGATTCGATCGCCCCGGCGGCCACGATCACCTCCCGGCGGGCCCGTACGGTGTGCGGCCCGGGCTCGCTCGCGGTGCTGTGTCCGTCCCGCACGGTACGGCCGACCATCTCGGCAGGGGCCTGGAGCTGGACGTACTCCACGCCCGTGCAGGTGTCCCCGTCGAAGAGCAGCCGGGTGCTCTGCGCACTGGTGCGCAGGGTCAGGTTGGAGCGGTCGAGCGCGGGCTCCAGGTAGGCCGCGAGGACGCCCTGGCGGCGGCCGTCGGCCACGTCGATGTGGTGCCAGCCGGTGCCGAAGAGTCCGCGCCGCGGCCCGTCGGTGTTGAAGTCGGCGATCTCCTCGTGGCCGAGCTCGACGGCGGCGTCGATGAAGGCGCGGGAGACCGGGTTGGGGCCGTGCCGCCCGGCGTGGGTGATCCGCTGCGGCCCGCGGGTGCCGGTGGTCGGCGCGGTGGCGTCCTCCTGGCCCTCCAGCAGCGAGAAGTAGGGCAGTACGTCCTCGTGCGCCCAGCCGGCCGCGCCCTGGTAGGCCCAGTTGTCGAAGTCCGAGGCGTGGCCCCGGATGTGCATCATGATGTAGAGGTTGCTGCTGCCGCCGGGGGCCTTGCCGCGCGGTTCGTAGGTGCGGCGGCCGTCCAGGCCGGGCTGCGGGACGCTGGTGTAACCCCAGTCGACGGGCCCGCCGAGCAGCTTGTACCAGGAGGACGGATCGTCCACCTCGGGAGGGATGCGGCCCGCTCCCGCCTCCAGGACCAGGACGCTGACGTCCGGGTCCTCGGAGAGGCGGTTCGCGAGGACGCTGCCGGCGGTGCCGGATCCCACGATGATGTAGTCGTACTCGTCCACGGCCATCGCGCGCCCCCTCAGCCCTGGCCGAGCACCTGGAAGGGAACCGTGTCGTGGTAGTTCGCCATGTAGGCGATCTTTCCGTCCACGATCCGGAAGAAGTTCATGACCTCGGCCTCGATCTCCTCCCCGGAGGGGGTGACCGCGGTCAGGTGGGAGACGGCCGCGGCCTTCTCCCCGTCGACGAGGAAGTGCACGGGCTCGTTGCGGAAGACCCGGTACATGGTCCCCATGCCCTTCATCATCGACCGCAGCGTCTCCAGGCCCTCGATGTGGCCGGCGAGCTGCTCGTCCATGACCTGGTCCTCGGCGAACAGGTCGCACCAGCTGTCCCAGTCACCGGCGTTGGCGTGCTCGTAGTACTTCTGCAAGATCTGCCGCGCGTCCATGGCGCTCATCCCCCTACTGGTCCCTGCGGGTTCCGTCCGGGGCGAAGGGCGCCCAGAACTGGCTGAAGGCCGTGGCCGTGTCACCGAACAGGCCGTCGTGGCCCTCGACGATCCGGCCGTCGCGCCAGCGCATGAAGTGGAAGACCGGGTAGTCCATCCGCTCGTACGGGGACCCGCTCGAGGCGTCGGCGCCGCCGCGGACGGCGACGTTGCGGCAGACGTCCGCGCTGCAGTCCTCGCCGACGAGGACGGCTTCGATGTCCATGCGGAAGGTGCCGCCCGTGAGCTTGTGGGTCTGGCCCATCAGCTCCAGGAAGGCGTCCAGGCTCTCGTACCAGCCGGCGAGCGGGTGGTTGCCGGGGACCTGCCAGCGCAGGTCCTCGGCGTAGTACTCCAGGATCCTGGCCCGGTCGCCGGAGCCGAGGGCGCGGTACGCCGCTTCGACCCGCTCCCGTGTCACTTCGGTCATCGTCGCTTCTCCTTCGGCGCTCAGAGGGAGGCGGAACCGGGCATGGGCGCCAGTTCGTTGACGGTGTACTGCCGGATCAGCGGCCCGTCGGGGCCGGCGACCACGGTCCAGGTCTGGTCGGCGTCGAAGCCCAGCCACACGCTGCGGGCGGCCGGCGGGTCCCAGATCTTGGCCTGCCAGTTGACGAGGACCCGGACGATCGCCCGGTCGCCCTCGATGACGGGCTCCACCTTCGTGACCGTGTGCACCTCGTCGAAGAAGCGGTTCGTGACCGCCTCGTACCAGCGGCCGAAGCCCTGGTGGCCGAGGAAGGTGTCCTCCGGGACCTTGAACTCCAGGTCCTCGGTGATCAGGGCAAGCACCTGGTCCGGCTGGACGTGCTGGTCCAGGGCCACGTACCACTTCTCGGCGAAGGCGCGGATCGCGTCCTCGGTCAGCCGCTCGGCGGGCATGCGGTCTCCTCCTGTCTGTGGCGGTGTCAGATGTGTATGTCCACGAGGAACGGCCCCGGGTGGGCGAGCATCCGGCCCACCGCGGCGATCGCCTCGTCGGGCTTCTCCACCCGCGTCCCGCCCGCCCCGAGCGACCGGGCCAGGGCGGCGAAGTCGATCTCCGGGTGCGAGAGGTCGAAGGAGCCCGGGAAGCCGTGCTGCGGAATCTCCCGCTCCCGCCAGTACTGGGCGATGTTGTCGTCCAGCAGCCGGTACTTGCGGTTGTTGCAGACCACGAACTTGGCCTCGATGCCGTGCCGGGCCGCGGTCCACAGCGCCTGGTAGGTGTACATCGAGCCGCCGTCGCCGGCGAAGCCGACGACGAGCCGCTCCGGCCGGGCCAGCTTGACGCCGACCGCGCCCGGGAAGCCCACGCCCAGCGAACCGCCCCGGGTCAGGTGGTAGTCGCCCGGCCGCTCCGGCGGCAGGTAGCGGGTGACCAGCGGGGAGGTGGTCAGCGCCTCGTCGAAGACGATCAGGTCCCCGCCCGTGCGCTCGGCCAGGGTCCGCAGGAAGACGGCCATCGGCGAGCCGTCCGCCTCCATGGCCTCCCGCTCGGCCAGGCCCGTCCGCACCCGTTCCCGGGTCCGTGCGTCCAGCCGCCCGGCCGCCGCCGCCCGCTGCGCGGGGGTGAGCAGCCGTTCCAGTACGCCGGCCAGCGCGCGCAGCGCCTGCCGGGGATCGGCGGCGAGCCCGAGGTCCACCGGATGGTTCTTGGCGATCTCGTAGGCGTTCAGGTCGATGTGCACGACCCGCGCGCCGGCCCGGAAGGGGCTCTCCAGCTCCGGGAACACCTCGGGGAAGACGTAGGTGCCGACGATCAGCACCCCGTCCGCCTTCCCGATCAGCTCCTTGCTGTGCGGGCCGAACATGTGGCCCGTCTGACCGCGGCGCAGCGGGTGCGAGGCCGCGATGTTCACCTCGGAGGAGTCGACCTCGTACACGTCGGCGCCGAGCAGCTCGGCGACGGCGACGAGTTCGCGCTGCGCCCCGGAGAGCGCGACCCCGTCCCCGACGAGGACGACCGGCCGTTCGGCGGAGGCCAGCAGCTCGGCCGCCCGCCCCACCGAGGCGGCCGAGGGCGCCACGTCCGTGAGCGGCACCGTGGCGGGCAGCACGAGCTCGGAGTTGAGCTCGTCCAGCACGTCCATCGGCAGCGCCACGAACACCGGCCCGCGCGGCGGGGTCAGGGCGATCTTCACCGCGCGGCGGATCGTGCGCAGTACGGAGTGCCGGTCGGTGACCCGGGTCGCGTACTTGGTCACCGGCTTCGCCATCGCCACGAGGTCGGACGCCATCTGCGCGTCCATGGCGTCGTAGCGCACCCCGGCGTCTCCGGCGACCACGACGAGCGGGGTGTGGCCGCGCAGCGACTGGTAGAGCATCCCGATGCCGTTGCCCAGCCCCACCCCGGAGTGGAGCTGGAGCAGCGCCGCCCCGCCGGTGGCGCGGGCGTAGCCGTCGGCGATCCCGGCGGCCACCGTCTCCTGGAGGGCGAGGACGTAGTGGAAGTCCTCCGCCGCGTCGACCGCGTCGAGGAATCCCTGTTCCACCGTCCCCGGATTTCCGAACATGACGTTCAGGCCGTCGGCCTTGAACTGGTCGATCAGCCTTTCCCGTCCGGGAGTGGCTCCAGAACTCATCGAACTCCCCCTCCTTTTGCGTACCGTCGTTCCGGAGTTACCGGAGTTACCGGAATTACCAGCCGTACCGGGTGAGACCGTTCTCCAGGACTTCCACGATCTTCTGCCCCGTGAGATACGAGTCGGGGGTCGAACGACCGGTCACGAACGGGAAGTCGACGATGACCGAAAGGGGGTGACCGAAATTCCCGTGGTACGCGCCGCGCGGCCCGGTCGCATCGCGCAGGATGTACTCCAGCGGATACGGCGGCGGCCCCATGTTGAAATCGGTGCCGAGGAATCCGGTGCCGTCCTTGTAGTCGTACTCCTTGCAGTGGCCGGTCACGTGCTTGCCCCAGATGATGCTGCGGCGGTCGCCCCAGTCCCGGGCGAAGGCCAGGCAGGCGACGCCGTAGCACTCGGCCGCGACCACCTTGCCCGCGTTCTTGAAGGCGAGGATCAGGGCGTGCACGCGCTCGTTGTTGGCGAGGTCGACGATCGGACCGCTGCCGCCCACGATGAGCACCGCGTCGAAGCCGGCGATGTCGGCCTGGAGCTTGTCCAGATCGCGGTGGTACTGCTCCAGCTTGGGCAGATAGGCCGAGTCGCTCGTGTACGGGCGCTCGGGGGCCCACGCTTCGATGTCGAGGGGGGAGTCGAGCCGGCTCGACTGCTCGAACTCCCGGCCCAGCCGGGCGTTCTCCTCGGTGGTGACCGAGCGTCCCAGCGGAGGATCGATGTAGTTCGCGTCGAGGCTCGGCGGGAGAGCGTGGGCACGCTTTCCGGTCGGCGTGGCGAATACGACTTCATAGCCCTGCTCGTCGAACTGGGATACGGGGCCGATCAGTTCTTCGGCCCAGTAACCGTGTTCGGAGACAATGACCAGAATCTTTCTGCTCACGGATTCCTCCAGGCGCCGCCTGTTGTCGTTGGCGTCCCCCACACTGGCCGCGCCCGGGGCTGCCGTCAAAGCGCTGGTATGCGACTTCGTGAGGTAGTCGACCAGCTCGTGGGGGCACCTCAGGAAGTCGTCCGGCGAGGTCATGAAGTAGCCGAAGGACTACCTGACTTCGGCCGAATCCCTGAACCGTCGCCGGGGCTCCGCCTTATGGTCTGGACGCGCCGTGAATCACGGGCGCGCTGCAATCACGGGCGCGAAGCACGAGAGCGCGAGAGAGGGACGGGGACGATGACGATGGACCTGTTGTGCACCCACATCGAGTCGATACGTCCGGTGAAACCCGGCACCGAGGGCTGCGAGGAGTGCCTCGTCTCCGGTGACGCCTGGGTGCACCTGCGGATGTGCCTGAGCTGCGGACACGTCGGCTGCTGCGACTCCTCGAAGAACCGTCACGCCACCCGGCACTACGGGACCACCGCGCACCCCATCGCGGCCTCCCACGAGCCCGGCGAGGACTGGGCCTGGTGCTACGCCGACAAGCTGATGCTGGACCCGGCGTGAGCGCGGCCCCGGAGAGCGCCGCCGCCGGCACCGCGCCGACGAGCACCGCGTCCACGAGCACGGCGTCCACGAGCACCGCGACCGCGAGCGCCGAAGCCGCGGCGCGCGCGGAGAGCCGCAAGCCCGTCATCCTGGCCGTGGACGACGACCCGCAGGTGCTGCGCGCCGTCCGCCGCGACCTGCGCAGCGCGTACGGAGACCGCTACCGGGTGCTCGGCGCCTCCTCGGCCGCCGACGCCCTCAAGATTCTGGACTCCCTCGACGAGCGCGGCCACGACCCGGCGCTCTTCCTCGTCGACCAGCGGATGCCGGACGTCACCGGGGTCGAGTTCCTGCTGGAGGCCGTCAGCCGGTTCCCCGACGCCCGCCGCGTGCTCCTCACCGCGTACGCCGAGACGGACGCGGCGATCACCGCCATCAACCGGGTCCGCCTGGACTACTACCTGCTCAAGCCCTGGGACCCGCCGCACGAGCGGCTCTTCCCGGTCCTGGACGATCTGCTCTCCGACTGGCTCGCCACCTACCGCCCGGCGTACGACGGGATCATCGTCGCGGGTCACCTGGTCTCCCCCGGCACCCACGCCGTCCGGGACTTCTTCACCCGCAACGGCCAGCCCTTCCGCTTCCTCAACGTCGAGCGGGACCCCGAGGCACTGACCGTGATCGCCGCCGCCCAGCCCGACGCCGCGCTGCCCCTGGTCCGTTTCCCGGACGGCTCGGTGCTCTCCGCGCCGACGGACACGCAGCTGGCCCAGCGCCTGGGGCTGGCCACCACCGCCTCGCGCCCGCACTACGAGTGCGTCATCGTCGGCGCGGGCCCGGCGGGGCTGGCGGCCGGCGTCTACTCGGCCTCCGAGGGCCTGTCCACGCTCATGCTGGACTCCCGCGCCCCGGGCGGCCAGGCGGGCACCTCCAGCCTGATCGAGAACTACCTCGGCTTCCCCTCGGGCCTCTCCGGCGGCGACCTGACCCGCCGCGCCACCATCCAGGCCTCCCGCTTCGGAGCCGAGATCCTGCACCCGGTGGAGGTGACCTCGCTGACCCGTGACGACCCGGCGAAGATCCTGACCCTGGCGGACGGTACGGAGATCAGCGCCGAGACGGTGCTCCTGGCGACCGGGGTCTCGTACAACCGCCTGGACGCCCCGGGCGCCGACCGCTTCGAGGGCGCCGGGCTCTACTACGGCGCGGCGACCACGGAGAGCTCGGCGTGCATCTCGCAGCACGTGTTCATCGTGGGCGGGGCCAACTCGGCCGGCCAGGCCGCCGTGCACTTCGCCAAGTACGCCGCCCGGGTCACGATCCTGGTCCGCGCGGCCTCGCTCGACGACAGCATGTCCCGCTACCTGATCGACGAGATCGAGCGCACCCCCAACATCGAGGTGCGGGTCCGCACGACGGTCGTCCGCCTGCACGGCGAGGACCACCTCGAACGGCTGACCCTCCACGACTCCGAGACCGGCGAGGACAAGGAGATCCCGGCCCGCTTCATGTTCACCTTCATCGGCGCCCGCCCGCACACGGGGTGGCTGGCCGGGGTGGTGGAGCGGGACGAGTACGGCTTCGTGCTCACCGGCTCGGACCTGATCTCCAACGGCGGCGAACTCCCGGCGGAATGGAGCCTGGAGCGCGCCCCGTACCCGCTGGAGACCAGCGTCCCCGGGGTCTTCGCGGCGGGGGACGTACGGGCCCACTCGGTCAAACGCGTCGCCTCGGGCGTGGGCGAGGGAGCCATGGCGGTCTCCCTGATCCACCGCTACCGCTCGATGGGCTGAGAGCGAACAGCGGCCGGACCCCCTTGCGATCAAGGAAGCACCGGACGCACCGTTGATTACATGATTACATCCGAGCAGAACGAGCAGCTCCGCTCCTGGTTCGCCGAGCGGCTGCCGGTGGACGTCTACGCGTCGCTCCTCTCGGTCACGGTCGACCGGGAGGAGATCACCGTCGTCGGTGAGATACCCGCGACCGAATCGGTGGCGGCCTTCCGCGAGCGCACCCGGGAACAGCGCGTCGAGGTGGCCCGGGAGGCGGAGGAGCTCTACCGCCGCAAGGTGTCCTGGGCCGCACAGTCGGGCGAGGAGCGGACCCTCTTCACCCACCTCGCGGTCCCCGTCATGACCCGCCTGCGCCAGCCCGAGCGCCAGGTTCTCGACACCCTGGTCGCGGGCGGCGTCGCCCGCAGCCGCGCCGACGCCCTGGCCTGGTGCGTCCGCCTGGTCGGCCGCAACACCGACACCTGGCTGGCGGACCTCCGCGAGTCCCTGGACCGGGTCCAGCAGGTCCGCGCAGAAGGTCCGGACCTCACCGATCCCCTCGCCGATTCCCCCTCCGACTCCCAGAAGTCCGGGTCATAACGGCGAAAGATCTCCCGGCGCCCGCAAGATCGCGCAAGCCTGGCACGGACCACCGGCGATCAACGCCCGACCCCAGGGAGAGGCCCGCACCATGACCACCACCGTCGAATACATCCGTTACCGGATCGCATTGGACGATCAGCCGGCTTTCGAAGACGCGTACGTCAGGGCTTCCGAGTCCCTGGCCGCCTCGCCGGAGTGCATCGACTACGAACTCGCGCGCAGCGAGGAGGAGCCCGAGCGCTACATCCTGCGCATCCGCTGGACTTCGATCGACGCCCACCTGAACGGATTCCGCAAGGGCGAGCACTTTCCCGCGTTCTTCAGCGCGATCCGCCCGTACGTCACGGCCATCGAGGAAATGAAGCACTACCTCGTCACCAAGGTGGCCGGCCCCGGAAAGGCTTCCACCCCGTCATGAGCACCACACCCGACACCACACCGGACACCACGCCGACGATCTACGAGTGGATGGGCGGCGAGGAGGCGATGAACCGCCTCACGGACGTCTTCTACGCCCACGCCCTGCAGGACGAGATCCTGGCCCCGGTCTTCGCGGGCATGGACTCCGAGCACCCCCAGCACGTGGCGGTCTGGCTGGCGGAGGTCTTCGGCGGCCCGAAGAAGTACACCGCGTCCCACGGCGGCCACCAGCACATGGCCACCAAGCACCTGGGCCGCGGCATCACCGAACAGCAGCGCCGCCGCTGGGTGGACCTCCTGACGGACACGGCCGACGAGGTGGGCCTGCCCACGGACCCGGAGTTCCGCGCGGTCTTCGCGTACTACATCGAGTGGGGCACCCGCATGGCCCTGATCTACTCGGGCCCCAACCCACCCCCGGTCGACGCGGCGGACATCCCGGTCTGGTCCTGGGGCCAAACCCCACCCTGGATCCCGAAGTCCTGAAGTCAACACCCCGGCGGAGCCCACCGGCTCCGCCGGGCCCACCCGGCACCGCCGCACCATCGAGCTCCGCCGGGGCAAATTCAGCCCCGCCGGCGTTTGAGGCGCGGGGTCCGGGACGGAGCCCCGGCGGCCGGCCCCGGGACGGACTCGGCCAGCAGCACGGTCAGCTCGGGCCCCGCCCCCTCGCCCTCGGACTCGGCCCGCCAGAAGTCGACGGCCTCCTCCAGGATCTCGGTCAGGGTCTCCCAGTCCGCGGGCCGAGCCTCCGCGTACCCCCGCCAGGAGGTCACGACGACCAGCCGCCCCGGCGCCGCCGGCAACCACGACAGATCCTTCAGCGCATCGGCCAGCGCATCCCAGTTCCCCCCGAAGTACTCGGGAACGTCCAGCACGGCCCCGCACCGCCGCATCAGCTCCGCCTTGCTCCGTACGCCGTCCAGATCCAGCCGTACGGTCGCCCAGCCGGCGGCCTCCGCCGCTTCGAGCGCGGGGGTCAGGGGCCGCGGGTCCAGGGTCATCGGAGAACCGCCTTGAAGGTCTCGTAGTGGTCGTCCGTGTAGTAGAACTCCCCGCCCCCACCGGTCACGATCCGCCGGGCCCCACGGTCCCGCTCACCGGGCGTCTTCACGGTGAACTCGTGGTAGTAGCCGCGCTTCTTCTGCGGCAGGACCTTCTCGAAATTGCCGAAGACGGTCCCGTCCTGCCGGTACTGGTACGGCCCGCCCTTGTCGATCAGCGCCAGCACGTCCCGGGCCTGCTGCGGCAGTGCCGAGGCCCGTACCGTCGCCATGCCCTTCGCCCATCCGGGCGTCGGCACCGCGGAACTCGCCGCCCCGCTCGGGGCGACGTCAACGCCGGAGCCGGCGCTCGCGCTCGTACTGGTGGCGGCGGCAGGCGCGGGTTTCTTCCCGCTGCAACCCACCGCACCGACCAGCGCCGCGCAGAGGAACACAGCCCCCAGCACACGCAGCAACGATCGGGGCACGTTCCGAAAGATCATGCACCGATCGTGCCAAATATCCGATTCTCCCGCGAATCGCGCGGTGTCTTCAGAGGGCGGACATCTTGGTGTACGGACTCAGGATGCGCTTACGGACCTCAGGCCCGAATTCGACGAGGACAGCGATCCCCTCCTCAATGGCGACGACACGGCCGAGGCCGTGCTCATCGTGAGAAACCCGGTCGCCGACGTTGAAGTGCCGGAGCGGCGCTTCCACGGGGGCCTTGAACGGGCTGGACGGCAGATGGCGGCGAGGTACTGCGGACTTTGTCATTGAACCCAGTATGCGCCCAGCAGGCCGTCGAACGGTCCGCCGTTCGGATCTCAATTACGGCACCATCCGCATCAGCGAACCTCGCGTGCCCGCGTTTGACCGGCATTCGTCCGGACAATCGGATCAATCCGCACCATCACTCGTCCGGGTCGGCCCGCTCCAGCGCCGGCCGCAGACCGGGCTCCGATTCGGTCAGCAGGTAGTCCGCCACGGCGGTGTCGGTGACCAGGCTGGTCACCAGCCCCGAACGCAGCACCGCCCCGATCGCGGACGCCTTGCGCAGCCCGCCGGCGATGGCGACGACCTCGGGGATCCGGCGCAGCCGGTCCGCCTCCACGGTGATGCAGCGCTCGCCGAGGTCCCGGCCGACCCGGCGCCCCTCGGCGTCGAACAGGTGAGCCGACATCTCGGCGGCGACGCCCAGCGAGGCGTAGTGCGCCCGCTCCTCGTCGCTCAGCATGTCGTGGACGGTCGAGATGCCCGGCTCCCAGGAGCCGATGGAGACGGCGGCGACGGTCACCTTGTCGAAGTACTCGAAGGCCCGCGCGATCCCCGTCTGGCTCCGCAGGGCGGCCGCGGTGGCCGGATCGGGCAGCAGCATCGGCGCGTAGATGGGGTGGGCGTCCCCGCCCGACACCTGCGCGGCCCTGCGTACGGCCTCCACGGACCCGCGCTCGGCCGTCCCGGCGTCGTACACGCCCGTCAGCTGGACGACGGTGCAGGGAGGCAGCCGGTGCAGGGAGGCGGCCATGTGGATGGTCGACCGCCCCCACGCGAGGCCCAGCACATCGCCCTCGTTGACGAGCTCGCCCAGCAGATCGGCGGCCACGGCACCCAGGTTCTCCGGGTCCGGAGCGTCCTCGGTGGCATCGGCGGGAGACTCCACGACCACGGCGTGCCGCAGGCCGTACCGGGCGCGCAGCGCGTCGGACCGCTCCGCGTCCAGCTCGGCCGGTACGCGGATCTCGATGCGTACGAGGTCGCGCTCCAGGGCGGTTTCCAGGACCCGGGCCACCTTGAAGCGGCTCACGCCGAACTCCTCGGCGATCTGGATCTTGGACTTCCCCTCCAGGTAGAAACGGCGCGCCATGGCCGCCGCCTGCACCAGCTCCGCGGGTCCCATCCGCAGGGCTGACCGTCCCGCCGACATTGCAGACACCGCGTTCTCCTCACTGCTGTTCACACCATCGTGTTCACACTCTCGACTCGCCGTTCATCCTGTCAGATCCGACGGCCGTTGATCAGCCTGGACAGCTCCCGTTCACCGAGCTGTTCACCAAGCCTTGTTTCAGTGGCTGCACGCCCAGGGCGCAGCAGCGATCGCCGCACCCGCCTGGTCACGCAGCGTGCGGACGGCTGCCGCCGGATCGACCGCTCCGTAGACCGCGCTGCCCGCCACGAACACGTCGGCGCCGGCCTCGGCGCACCGCTCGATGGTCGTCGCGGAGACGCCTCCGTCGACCTGGAGCCACAGCTCCAGACCGTGCTTGGAGATGAGCTCCCGGGTCCGGCGGATCTTGGGCAGCATGATGTCGAGGAAGGGCTGACCGCCGAAGCCGGGCTCCACGGTCATGATCAGCAGCATGTCGAGCTCGGGGAGGATGTCCTCGTACTGCTCGATGGGCGTCGCGGGCTTCAGCGCCATGGACGCCCGCGCCCCCTTGGCCCGGATCTCCCGCGCGAGCCGTACGGGCGCTGCGGCCGCCTCGGCGTGGAAGGTCACGGAACCCGCGCCGGCCTCGATGTACTGGGGGGCCCAGCGGTCGGGGTCTTCGATCATGAGGTGCAGGTCGAGCGGGATGTCCGTCGCCCGGCTGAGCGACTCCACGATCGGCACGCCGAGGGTGAGGTTCGGGACGAAGTGGTTGTCCATGACGTCGACATGCAGCCAGTCGGCCCCCTGGACGGCCTTCGCCTCCTCGGCGAGCCGGGCGAAGTCGGCGGACAAGATGCTGGGATTGATCTGAACGGCCATGCCCCAAGCGTGCCATGCCGCAATCGCCTTCCGGCCACTACCCCGGAAGTGGGGTGCAGGGGGGCGATCACAGGGGGAGAACAGAAGAGGACCAGGATGCTATTCAAGTTTGACTAGCTGGGTCGGGCGGCCCTACGGTCGGAGGATGAGCGAGAAACTGGCGGCGATACTCCCCTGCAGGTCCATCCCCGAGACGGTCGGCTTCTACAAGGCCATCGGCTTCGAGGTCACGTTCTACCAAGAACGTCCGTACGCCTATGCCGTCGTGCGGCACGGTGAGGTCGAGTTGCAGTTCATGGCGCTGAAGGGCTTCGAGCCGGCCGGGTCGTACGGCGCGTGCTACATCACGACCGACGACGTCGACGGGTTGTACGCGAAGTTCCGCGGCGGTCTGAAGCAGGAGCTGGGCAGGATCCCGACCCGTGGCCTCCCCCGGATCGGTCCGCTGAAGGACACCACCTACGGGGTGCGGCAGTTCATCATGGCCGACCCGGGCGGCAACAGCATTCGCATCGGCCAGCCGATCAGCGAGGACCTCCACCACGCACCGGTCCCGAAGGAACCGGTGGCCAAGGCCCTCCACATGGCCTCCCTGCTCGGCGATTCCAAAGAGGATCACCCGGCCGCCGCCAAGATCCTCGACCGCCTCCTTTCCTCCGACACGCTCGACGTCCCTCCCCCGGCCCGCGTCAAAGCCCTCATCCTCCGCGCCGCCATGGCCGTCCACCTGGACGACGGCCCCCTCGCCGCCCGTCTGCTGGCCGAGGCCGACCGGATCCCGCTCTCGGCCTCGGACCGTGCCTCGCTGGCCGACGACCTCCTCCGCGCGGAGGACCTCCGCGCCGGCTGACCCGAAGGCCGTCGCGGACCCCTCACCCCTAGGGCTAGTCGCCGTAGCGCGCCGCGACCGCCGCGCCGCGCTCGCGCAGCCACGTGCGCAAGGACTGCGGGGCCAGGGCCTCCCCGTCCATGCCGAGCTGCCACAGTGCCCACCGGGCATGCCGTTCGTCCTGGAAGGTGACCTCCAGGCGCAGCCAGCCGTCTGCGTCCGGTTCCTCGGCGCGGACCGCCAGTGCGGTGTCGAGCAGGTCTTCCCGCCGGGCCGGGTTCACCCGGAGCAGCACGGCGATGTGGTCGCCGCCGGAGAGGAACCGCGCGGAGCGCTCCCGCCAGATCCGGTCCAGATCGACCCGGCCCGGCCGCTCGGCCGCTTCGGGGAGTTCCTCGGCGGCCAGCACGCGCGACAGCCGGTAGGTGCGGTCCTCGCCCGATCGCGTGGCCAGCAGGTAGGCCCGGTCCCGTACGGTGACCAGCCCGATCGGGTCCACCGTGCGCCACTGCGGCGGCTCGCCCGTGGCCGCGTAGCGGATCCGCAGCTTGTGTCCGGCGAGCACCGCGCGCCGGACCTCGACCATCGTGCCGCCGGGCACCTCCTCGGTGACCAGCCGGCGCGAGAGCAGGTCGGCCTCCGGGTCGACGAGGAACCGCTGGGCCGCGTCATTGGCGGCGGCAAGGTGGCTCACGGGCAGCGCGTCGACCACCTTGCGCATCGCCGAAGCGAGCTCCGGGCCCAGGCCGAACGCCTGCTCGCCGCGCCCCGGTCCGGCGGTCAGCAGGGCGAGGGTCTCGTCGTGGTTCAGGCCGGTGAGCTCGGTGCGGAATCCGGGCGACAGCGCGAACCCGCCGTGCCGGCCGCGTTCCGCGTAGACCGGGACCCCCGCGGCCGACAGCGCCTCGATGTCACGCAGCACCGTACGGGGGGATACCTCCAGCTCGCGGGCGAGCGTGTCCGCGGTCAGCCGACCGCGCTGACGCAACAGCAGCACCAGCGAGACCAACCGGTCTGCGCGCATGCGAAAACCTCGGCCCGACCGGCTAGCCGGTCCGGCGGATCAGCGCCAGGTACATCGCGTCCGTGCCGTGCAGGTGCGGCCACAGCTGCACGTCAGGCCCGTCGCCCAGCGCCGGGACGTCCTGCATGTACGGCCGCGCGTCGATCAGCTCAGCCTCGATCGGGGCCGCACCCGCGCCGCGCCCCTTCAGTACGTCCTCCACCACCACCCGGGTCTCCGCCAGGTGCGGCGAGCACGTCGCGTAGCCCACGACGCCGCCCACCCGGACGGCCGAGAGCGCCTCGCGCAGCAGCCCGCGCTGGAGCGGCGCGAAGCTCTCCAGGTCCTCCGGCCGGCGGCGCCAGCGCGCCTCCGGGCGGCGGCGCAGCGCGCCCAGGCCCGAGCAGGGCACGTCCATCAGGACGCGGTCGAAGGAGCCCGGCAGCCACGGCGGGCGCGTTCCGTCGGCCGTGATGACCTGGTAGGGGCCCGGGTTTCCGGCGAGCGCCCGCTCGACCAGCCTGGCCCGGTGGGGCTGCTTCTCGGAGGCCAGCAGGAACGCACCGCGCTGGGCGGCGAGCGCCGCGAGCAGCGCGGCCTTGCCGCCCGGTCCGGCGCAGCCGTCGAGCCAGCGCTCGTCGCGGCCCTCGACCGGGACGGCCGCCAGGGCCATCGCCACCAGCTGGCTGCCTTCGTCCTGCACACCGGCGCGGCCTTCGCGCACCGCCTCCAGCGCGCCCGGTTCGCCGCCCTCGGCCATCCTGACCGCGTACGGGGACCAGCGTCCCGGCAGCGCCGAGTCCTCGCCCACCGCCTCCAGCAGCTCCTGCGCCGTGGACCGCCCGGGCCGTGCCACGAGGGTGACCTCGGGCCGCTCGTTGTCGGCCTCCAGCAGGTCCTCGATCCCGGCGCGGCCGCCGCCCAGCGAGTCCCACAGGGCGCTGACGACCCACCTCGGGTGCGAGTGGTAGACCGCGAGGTGCTCCTCGGCGTCGTCCTCGTAGGGCGGGGCGACCTTCTCCAACCACCCTTCGAGGTCGTGCGCGGAGATCTTGCGCAGCACCGCGTTGACGAACTTCGCCCGCCCGTCCCCGAGCACCACCCGGGCCAGCTCCACGCTCGCGGACACCGCCGCGTGGGTGGGGATCCGGGTCCCGAGCAGCTGGTGCGCGCCGAGCGAGAGCACGTCGAGCACCGGCGGGTCGACCTCGCGCAGCGGGCGGTCGATGCAGGCCTTGATGACCGCGTCGTACGTGCCCTGGCGGCGCAGGGTCCCGTACACGAGCTCGGTGGCCAGCGCCGCGTCCCGGGCCTGGAAGGTCTCGTCCTTGCGGGCCTTCTTCAGCAGCGGCGGCAGCACGAGGTTCGCGTACGCGTCGCGCTCGTCCACCGCCCGCAGCACCTCGAAGGCCAGCATCCGGACGGGGTCCTTCTTGGGCCTGCGGTACGGCTTGGCGGGCTTGCCGTTGGCCTTGGTGGCGGCCGGTCGGCGAGGGGGCTGTTCGCTCACGTGAAAGGTGCTCCGGGATTACGTAACGCTATGACGATGGAACAGGAGGACGAAGGCGACTCCGCAGATCAGCGTACGTCGGACCCGCCCAGCCGCTCACCCGG
This sequence comes from Streptomyces sp. NPDC056883, assembly GCF_042788835.1. NCBI lineage: Bacteria > Bacillati > Actinomycetota > Actinomycetes > Kitasatosporales > Streptomycetaceae > Streptomyces > Streptomyces sp. NPDC056883. The sequence goes on from NZ_JBHUBS010000003.1 coordinate 143,360, forward strand.
AGCGATCCGCACCCCGCGCGCCCAGTCGGCGGCCTTCATCGGCTTCTTGCCCTGCGGCTGCACCCAGAGCAGCTCCACGGCGTGCGAGCCGGTGCCGACGTAGACGTTGTTCTTGGCCGCGCCCAGGTCGCCCGGCTTCAGGTCGGTCCGGTCCGCGACCGGCGCGACCGAGACCAGCTTGAGCCGCTCCCCCCGGAAGACCGTCCACGCGCCCGGCGCCGGGGTGCAGCCGCGCACCAGCCGGTCGACGCGCATCGCGGGCGCGTTCCAGTCGACGCGGGCGTCCTCGACGGTGATCTTCGGCGCGAGCGAGACCCCGTCGGCGGGCTGCTCCACCGCGCGCAGGGTGCCGTCCTCGATGCCGTCCATGGTGGCGACCAGCAGCCCGGAGCCGGCGAAGGCGAGGCGGGTCAGCAGGTCGCCGCTGGTGTCGGTGGGCCGGATCTCCTCCGTGAGGATCCCGAAGACCGGGCCGGTGTCGAGCCCCTCCTCGATCCGGAAGGTGGAGGCACCGGTGACCTGGTCCCCCGCCATGATCGACTGCTGCACGGGGGCGGCACCGCGCCACGCGGGCAGCAGCGAGAAGTGCAGGTTGACCCAGCCGTGCTTGGGGATGTCCAGGGCGTCCTTGGGGATCAGCGCCCCGTACGCGACCACCGGGCAGCAGTCGGGTCCGATCTCCCTCAGCCGGGCCTGGAATTCCGGGTCGCGCGGCCGGGCGGGCTTGAGGACCTCGATGCCGGCTTCCTCGGCGCGCTCGGCGACGGGGCTGGCGACGAGGCGACGGCCCCGGCCGGCCGGCGCGTCGGGCCGGGTGACGACGGCGGCGACCTCGTGGCGCCCGGAGGCGATCAGAGCGTCCAGGGCGGGCACGGCGACCTCGGGGGTGCCTGCGAAGACGAGCTTCACTGGGGTCTACCTCGCTATCTCGGCTGTCAGCAGCGCATCAGTCTATGCGGTGGCCGCACACCGTCCCACTTGCGAGGCGACGCCGGCCCGAGGGGGCGTACGCACACACGCGCGCTCCTCGCATATGCCGACACGCCCCCATAGCGTGACCTGCCCACCGGGTAGCGCGTTGGTCAAAAGAGATTGACCGAAACGGGCCGCGAAACAGAACGGTGTCTGCGGCCCGATCCGCTCTTCAGCACCGGTTCGAGAGGCTTCTTCATGGCCGACCACGCCACCCACGACGCCCAAGCACGGGCCAGCCTGCACCTCCTGGTGCGGGACATCGAGCGGGTTCGCCGGCAGGTGGATGCTCTGCGTACGCTCACCGCCCAGCTCGGCAACGTCTACCGCCCGCGCCGATCGGGCCCTTCCACGGGATTCGTCGTCTACGGCAGGGCCCCCGCACCCACCGTCCGCCTCGCGCAGGAACTGCGGGACAGCGTCGAGACGCTGGTCACCGCCGCGGTGGACTTCGACCGCTCGCTCGGCTTCTCGTGGGACGCGGTCGGCTCGGCGCTCGGCGTCACCAAGCAGGCCGTCCACCGGCGCTACGGCGCCCGGCGGGCGCAGAGCGCCGATTCCGCCGAGCGGGAGCCGCTGGCCGAGGGCACGACGACCCGGACCCTGGGGCCACTGCCCACCGTCCCGGCGGCGCGCTCGGTGCCGCCGCAGCCGGTGCGCGAGGAGGCGGGCGCGTCCCGCCCCGCCGCCTTCCCCGGCCCCCGCAACGGCTGACCCCCGGCCGCCGGGACGCCGACCCCCGACGACCCAGCCCCCGCCGGAACGATCCGACAGATCACCTCCGGCGGGGGCTCCGTCGTTTCCCCCACCGGGTTGGGCCCGTTGCCCTGCGGGGCGGTGTCCCCTACCCGCCCTCCGCCCGGACCCGGTCCTCAAGCGCCGGACGGGCTGGATTTTCCGGCTGCGCCGGAAAATTTCAGCCTCGCCGGCGTTTGAGGCGCGGGGTCTGGGGCGGAGCCCCAGGGGGGTCCGGGCGCAGCCCGGGGAACGGTGGAAGGGCGGGTAGGGGACGGCCCCGCAGGGCCCGCCTCCCCGGCCCGGCCCGGGCCTAGCCGATGTCCAGGGGGTCGATCCGGATCCGGACCGCCTCCGACGCCGGAACGCCCCGGGCCATCCGGGCCACCTGGGCGGACTTGAGGGCGGCAGCCAACGCCGCCCCGCTCCCGGGCGGAACCCGGACCAGCGCCCGCTCCCCCGCAGCCGGCTCCCCCCGCCGCCCAGGCACCGGCACCGGCCCCAGCACCTCCGCGTCCACCGGCAACCCGGCCCCCGCCAGGAAGGCCGAGACCGCCTCGGCGCTGCCCGCGGCGACCGCCGCCATCCGGGAGACCGGCGGGAACCCGAGCTGCGCCCGCTCCGCGAGCTCCCGCACCGCGTGCCCGACGGGATCCCACCGCACCAGCGCCTGGACCGGCCGCAGCGTCGGCTCGGCGACGACCACCACCTGTCCGTCCCCCCGTACCAGCGAGGCCGCCGCGATCCACCGCCGCAGCGCGTCCTCGCTCGCCCGCAGGTCGGGCCGGCTCAGCATGGCCCAGCCGTCCAGCAGCAGCGCCGCCGCGTATCCCGCGCCCGCCGCGACCGGCTCGGCGCCCGGCGTGGACACCACCAGCGCGGGCCGGTCCGGCACCTCGTCCAGGATGTGGTCGCGCCCGGAGGTGCGGACGGGTACGGCCGGGAAGGCCCGCCCCAGCTCCTCGGCGGTCCGCCGCGCGCCCACCACCTGGGCCCGCAGCCGGAACGATCCGCACTCCTCGCAGTGCCAGGCCGGCTCGGCCCGCCCGCACCACCCGCAGTGCAGGTCCCGCGCATCGGGCGCCTCCAGGGGCCCCGCACAGACCGTGCACCGCGCCGGCGTCCGGCACCGCTCGCAGGCCAGCCGGGGCACGTAGCCGCGCCGGGGCACCTGGACGAGCACGGGCCCGGTCTTCAGCCCCTCCCGTACGGTCTCCCAGGCGAGGCTCGGCAGCCGGGCTGCCCGCGCGGCCCCGTCCCGGGCCAGCAGCTCGTCTCCGACGGTCCGGATCCGGGGTGCGTACGTGCGCACCGTCTCGCGGTCGGCGACCAGCGGCCGGGCCCAGCCGGACTCGACGAGCTGCGCGGCCTCCACCGTGCAGCTGGTGCTGCCCACCAGGAAGCCGCAGCCGTCGGTGACCGCGCGCAGTTCCAGCACCTCCCGCACGTGCGGGAAGGGGGCGTGCACGTCGCTGTGGCTGGAGTCGCCGTCGTCCCAGACCGCGACGAGCCCGAGGTCCCGTACGGGAGCGAACATCGCGGCCCGGGTGCCGACCACGGCGCGCACCGAGCCCCGGCTGACGGCCAGCCACTGGCGGTAGCGCTTCTCCGGTCCCGACTCGGCGGTCAGCAGCGCGTGCCGCCCCTCGCCGAGCAGGGCGGTGAGCGCCGCGTCGACGCGGGCCGCGGTGCGTCCGTCGGGGACCACCGCGAGGGCGCCGCGTCCGGAGGCGAGGGTGGCGGCCATGGCGCGGGCCAGCTCGTCGGCCCAGCCGGGGCCCGGCAGGGCCGTCCACACGGCGCGCGGGGTCCCGCCGCCCGCCAGGGCCCGCAGGAAGCCGGGGCCGGCCCCGTACCGCTCCCAGCCCGCGGGCTCGGGCGCGGCCGGCGGGGGCAGCGGTTCGGGGGACGGCTTGGACTCGGCGCGGGCGCTGCGCGCGGGCAGGGCGAGCTGGAGCACGTCGGCGAGGCTGCCGGCGTACCGGTCGGCGACGGCGCGGGCGAGGGCGAGCATGCGGGGGCCGAGCACGACCTCGGACGAGACGACCTGGGCGAGGGCCGCGAGGGCTCCGTTGTAGTCGGACTCGGCGCGGCGCTCGATGACGAAGCCGTCGATGAGCCCGCCGCCCTCGCGGCGGCCGCCGTGGACCCGGTGGGAGCCCGCGCCGAAGCGGACCCGGACGCGGACGCCGGGCTGGGCGGACTCGGAGAGTTCGGCGGGGACCGCGTAGTCGAAGAGCCGGTCGAGGTGGAGCACGCCCTTGTTCACGAGGACCCGGGCCACGGGCAGCTCCTCGGCGACGGAAGCCCCCCGCCAGGTCCGCGGCTTGGCCTTGGGCGCCTTGGCCTTCGCCTCGGCGACCATCTCCCGCATCAGCGCGAGCTGCTCCGGCGGACCTCCCGGCCCGCTCCGCTCCCCCGCGTCATTGGTGCTGCTCACACCCGCATTCTTACCAAACCCCACCGACAACGGCGGAGGGGCCCGCACGCACGGACGGCCCCGGACCACGAGGGTCCGGGGCCGTCCGTCCAGCGGGTGCCGAGGGGTATTACAGACCGGCGGCGGTACGCAGAGCGTCCACGCGGTCGGTGCGCTCCCAGGTGAAGTCCGGCAGCTCGCGGCCGAAGTGGCCGTAGGCGGCGGTCTGGGCGTAGATCGGGCGGAGCAGGTCGAGGTCGCGGATGATCGCGGCCGGACGCAGGTCGAAGACCTGGCTGATGGCGTTCTCGATCTTCTCGACGTCGACCTTGTGCGTGCCGAAGGTCTCGACGAAGAGGCCGACGGGCTCGGCCTTGCCGATCGCGTACGCGACCTGGACCTCGCAGCGCGAGGCCAGACCGGCGGCGACCACGTTCTTGGCGACCCAGCGCATGGCGTACGCGGCGGAGCGGTCGACCTTGGACGGGTCCTTGCCCGAGAAGGCACCGCCACCGTGACGGGCCATGCCGCCGTAGGTGTCGATGATGATCTTGCGGCCGGTGAGGCCGGCGTCGCCCATCGGGCCGCCGATCTCGAAACGGCCGGTCGGGTTGACCAGCAGGCGGTAGCCCTCGGTCTCCAGCTTGATGCCGTCCTCGACCAGCTGGTTCAGGACGTGCTCCACGACGAACTCGCGGATGTCCGGAGCCAGCAGCGAGTCCAGGTCGATGTCCGCCGCGTGCTGCGAGGACACCACGACCGTGTCGAGACGGACGGCCTTGTCACCGTCGTACTCGATGGTGACCTGGGTCTTGCCGTCGGGACGCAGGTACGGGATGGTCCCGTTCTTGCGGACCTCGGACAGCCGCTTGGAGAGGCGGTGCGCGATGTGGATCGGCAGCGGCATCAGCTCGGGCGTCTCGTCGCAGGCGTACCCGAACATCAGGCCCTGGTCGCCGGCACCCTGCTTGTCGAGCTCGTCCTCGTCGCCCTCGACCCGCTTCTCGTACGCGGTGTCGACGCCCTGCGCGATGTCCGGGGACTGCGCACCGATGGACACCGACACGCCGCAGGAGGCGCCGTCGAAGCCCTTCTTCGAGGAGTCGTAGCCGATCTCGAGGATCTTGTCGCGGACGAGCTGCGCGATCGGCGCGTACGCCTTCGTCGTCACCTCTCCCGCGATGTGGACGAGACCGGTGGTGATGAGGGTCTCCACGGCGACGCGCGAGGTCGGGTCCTCGGTGAGGAGCGCGTCGAGGATGGTGTCGCTGATCTGGTCAGCGATCTTGTCGGGGTGACCCTCGGTCACAGACTCCGAGGTGAAGAGACGACGGGACACAACGCTCCCTGGGGTTGCAGCGGCTGCTGGCTGAAATATTGGTGGAACCTCATCGGAGGCTGCGCCCGATCACGTTCCGGCTGCAGTTTATCGGTCGCCACCGTTCGCCGGACCACCCGTCTCGCCCTATGGGAGCCGTGTGACCTGCGACACTCCATTCTTACCCAAGGATCAGCCCGCGGAAAGGGCCTCCGCTCAGGCGCGTCGCGCCGCGAGTCGCGGGGCGACCTGATCCCAAATCACGTCTGCGAGCGATTCCTTCGGACCATAGGGGACGGCGAGCTCGCTTCCGTCGGAGGACAGGATGACCGCCTCGTTCTCCTCGGAACCGAAGGTCTTCGCCTCACCCACCTCGTTGACGACGAGAAAGTCACATCCCTTGCGGAGGAGCTTGCTCCGCCCGTTGGCGAGTACGTCGTCGGTCTCGGCGGCGAAACCCACCACGACCTGCCCCTCCCGGGCACGGTCGGCGGAAATCTCCGCGAGAATGTCCGGATTACGCACAAGGGTGACCGGTGCGGGCTCCTGCCCGTCCTTCTTCTTGATCTTTCCGCCCGCGTACTCGGCCGGCCGGAAGTCGGCCACGGCCGCGGCCATCACCACCGCGTCGGCGTCCGCGGCGGCCTTGAGCACGGCCTCGCGCAGCTGCAGGGCCGTCCCGACCCGTACGAGGTCCACCCCGGCGGGGTCGGCGAGCGCGGTGTTGGCGGAGACCAGGGTGACCCGGGCCCCGCGGGCGACGGCGGTACGGGCGAGGGCGTAGCCCTGCTTGCCGGACGAGCGGTTGCCGAGGAAGCGGACCGGGTCCAGGGGTTCGCGCGTCCCGCCCGCGCTGATCACCACGTGCCGGCCGGCGAGGTCGGGCTCGGCCACCCCGCGGGCCAACACCCTGGCGCACACCTCGAAGATCTCCTCGGGGTCGGGCAGCCGCCCCTTGCCGGTGTCCTTGCCGGTGAGCCGGCCGACCGCCGGCTCGATGACCACGGCGCCGCGGCGGCGCAGCGTGGCCACGTTCTCCTGAGTGGCCGGGTGCTCCCACATCTCGGTGTGCATCGCGGGTGCGAACACCACCGGGCAGCGTGCGGTGAGCAGCGTGTTGGTGAGCAGGTCGTCGGCCAGCCCGTGGGCGGCCTTGGCGAGCATGTCGGCGGTGGCCGGGGCGACGACCACGAGGTCGGCGGACTGCCCGATGCGCACGTGCGGCACCTCGTGGACGCTCTCCCAGACCTCGGTGGAGGCCGGGTTCCCCGAGAGGGCGGCCCAGGTGGCCTCCCCGACGAAGTTCAGCGACGCCGCCGTCGGCACCACGCGCACGTCGTGCCCGGACTCGGTCAGCCGGCGCAGCAGCTCGCACGCCTTGTAAGCGGCGATCCCGCCGCTGACTCCGAGCACGACCTTCGGCTTACCCACCACACACGCCCCTTCGGCTGATGACCGCTATGAACACCTATGACACACCACTGGCACACCACTGACACACCACAGGCCCGGCAGATGTTCTGCCGGGCCTGTGGTGAAAAGGAAACTCGTGCCTTACTGAGCCGGGGCCTCGATGGCCTCGGAGGTCAGCAGACCCGCGTTGATCTCGCGCAGCGCGATCGAAAGCGGCTTCTCGTGGACGTGGGTGTCCACCAGCGGGCCGACGTACTCGAGCAGGCCCTCACCGAGCTGCGAGTAGTACGCGTTGATCTGACGCGCGCGCTTGGCCGCGTAGATCACGAGGCTGTACTTCGAGTCCGTGGCCTCGAGCAGCTCGTCGATCGGCGGGTTGATGATGCCCTCGGGCGCAGTAATGGAAGAGGACACGCTCTACCTTCCGAAGATGGGGTAAGACCTAGAAGTGTCGAATCCGGACCGTCCGGACCGGTTGAACACCGGTCAACGATCAGACGACATTCATCAAGGCTAGCAGCTCGCGCGCGACGTCCTCGACCGAGGTGTTGACCAGGGTGGTGTCGAACTCGGATTCGGCAGCCAGTTCGATCTTGGCGGCACCGAGCCTGCGCTCGACGACCTCCGCGGTTTCGGTGCCCCGGCCGGTGAGCCGGCGGACCAGTTCGTCCCAGCTCGGAGGAGCCAGGAAGACCAGCTGAGCCTCGGACATGGACTCGCGTACGAGCCGTGCGCCCTGGAGATCGATCTCCAGCAGGACCGGCTCGCCGTTCTCCAGGCGTTCCAGCACTGCGCCGCGCGGCGTGCCGTAGCGGTTGCCCGCGAACTCGGCCCACTCCAGCAGCTCGCCATTGGCGATCAGCTTGTCGAACTCGTCGTCGTTGACGAAGAAGTAGTGGACTCCGTGCCGTTCACCGGGCCGCGGCTTGCGGGTGGTGGCCGACACCGAGAGCCAGACCTCGGGGTGAACCTTGCGCATATGCGCGACGACCGTGCTCTTGCCGACCCCCGAAGGGCCGGAGAGCACGGTCAGCCGCGGACGAACCTCTGCTGCCATAGAGCGATTATCCAGCTTCTCGGGACTGCCTGAGAACGCCGGGAGAACTTCGGACGACGCCTTAGGCGGCGTTACCGCCGAACTCACGCTCCAGAGAGGCGATCTGGTTGGAACCGAGACCTCGGACACGCCGGGACTCGGAGATGCCGAGGCGCTCCATGAGCTGCTTGGCGCGCACCTTGCCGACGCCGGGCAGGGACTCCAGGAGAGCGGAAACCTTCATCTTGCCGATGACGTCGTTCTCCTGCCCCAGCTTGATGACGTCATGCAGGGAGGCGCCGGAGTGCTTGAGTCGATTCTTCACCTCGGCCCGCTCCCGGCGAGCCGCGGCGGCCTTTTCGAGCGCTGCTGCGCGCTGTTCAGGGGTAAGGGGCGGAAGAGCCACGCCTACGTCACCTCGGATGTCGAACTGTCGGATACGGACCAGTGGAATGCCGGAAGGCATCACACCAGGCGAGCCCCCGAACAGCGGTGGTGCTCGATCGCTGCTCGTTCACTCTGCTCGGAGACTAGCGGCCAAGGCCGCTCCAGTCAGCGAGAACGGACGAAAAGTCCTGGTCAGCCTCCACTGAACCGTACATCACGGACAAACCACCCCGGATTTGTCCGGTGAAGTACGTTCGAATTTCGTCAAGGAGTGCGATGAGACCGTCCGACGGCGTCCTCGAACGCCCCGATCCCGCGTGCGGCGAGTGCCGCGCGCAGGTCGTCGCGGATCCTCAGGGGCGCGGACGGATCGTTGAACAGGGCGGTCCCCACCGCCACGCCGGAGGCTCCGGCGAGGACGAATTCGAGCGCGTCCCGGCCGGAGGCGATCCCGCCCATCCCGAGGATCGGGACCTGCCGGACGGCGCCGGCCAGCATGGCCCCGTACACCTGGAAGACGCAGCGGACGGCGACGGGCCGGATCGCCGGGCCGGAGAGGCCTCCGGTGACCCCGGCGAGGGCCGGGCGCATGGTGTCGGTGTCGATGGCCATCCCGAGGACGGTGTTGATCATCGAGAGCCCGTCGGCGCCCGCGTCCGTACACGCGGCCGCGATGTCCGTGATCCGCGTCACGTCGGGGGTCAGCTTGGCGTAGACGGGCAGTACGGGATCGGCCGCCGCCTTGACCGCCTTGACCACCTCGAAGGAGGCGCCGGCGTCGCAGGCGAAGACGAGACCGCGGTTCGCGACGTTGGGGCAGGAGATGTTGACCTCGATGCCGACCACCCCGGGCTGCCCGGTCAGCCGGGCCGCGGCCTCGGCGAACTCCTCGGTCCGCTCCCCCGCGACCGATACGAGCACCCGTGCCCCGCGCTCGGCCAGCCAGGGCAGCTCGTGTTCGACGAAGTGGTCGATGCCGGAGCCCTGGAGCCCGATGGAGTTCAGCATCCCGCTGGGGGTCTCGGCCATCCGGGGAGTGGCCCGGCCGGAGCGGACGTGCGGCATCACGGTCTTGGTGGTGATGGTGCCCAGCTCGTGCAGGGGCGTGAACCGGTGCAGCTCGCGGCCGTAGCCGGCGCAGCCGGAGGCGGTGGAGACGGGGTTGGGAAGGGTGACGCGGGTACCGAGGGGCGCCGACATGTCGACATCCTCGGGGGCTACGGGGTCCAGGGGATTCATCACCGGCTCGCCTTCGGGGTCATGGCGGCCGCGCCTTCGAGGTCGTCGGGCAGGGTGCCGGCGTCGTCCCAGCGGACGCTGGTGCCGTCGAAAACGGGGCCGGATGTGCAGGAGCGAAGGAAACGGGTGACGCCGTCGGGGCCGGTGACGGGCAGGACGCAGCTCATGCAGATCCCGATCCCGCAGGCCATGGCCTCCTCGACGGCGGTGTGGCTGGCGGCTCCGGCGGCGGTGGCGATCTCCGTGACGGCCTTGAGCATGCCCATCGGGCCGCAGGAGTGGACCTCGGTGGCGCCGGTCACCGTGATGGCCTCGGGGAGGACGTCGGTCACCCGGCCCCGCCGTCCGGCCGAACCGTCGTCGGTCACCACGTACACGTGCTCGGCGAGGGCCTCGGCCCGCTCGACTCCGAACAGCCGGTCCTCGGTGGCCGCGCCGAGCACGAAGGCGACCCGGCCGCCGCGCCCGAGGATCTCCTCGGCCAGGGCGAACATCGGCGCACTGCCGTAGCCGCCGGCGACGAGGACCGCTCCGACCGGGCCGTCGGGGAGCGGGAAGGGGGTGCCGAGGGGGGCGATGAGGTCCACGGCGTCGCCGGGGCGGTGCGCGGCCAGCGCCCTGGTTCCGCGGCCGGCCTCGGCGAAGACGAACTCGACGGTGCCGGTGTCGGGGTCGGCGCGGTGGATGGAGAACGCGCGGCGGAGCAGTGTGCTCGCGTCCCGGCCGCCGATGGCGAGGGCGCCGAAGTGTCCGGGGCGCACCCCGGTGACGCCGGGGGCGTCGAGGACGAGGTGGTGGTAGGCCCCGACGGGCGTGATCCGCCGGATGGTGGCGACGGTCTGTACTGGGGGCACGCTGGGCGCTCCGTCCGGGGGTAGGGGGCGTAACCCCCCACCCCATGATCGCCCTGGGACCACCCGCCCCACACCGGTCCGAAGACCCGACCCTCCGGGCCCTACGCCCCGGTCCCCGCTCCTCAAACGCCGGAGGGGCTGGAATTGCCGCTACGCGGCAAACCAGCCCCTCCGGGGCGCACATGCAAGCCGACCCCAGCCACAATCCAGCCTCGCCGGCGTTTGAGGCGCGGGGTCTGGGGCGGAGCCCCAGGGGGTCCGGGGCGCAGCCCCGGGGAACGGGCGAAGGGCGGGTAGGGGACTTCGCCCCGCGCAGCGGCGCACCCGCTGCACGCGCCGCGGGCGCGGTATGCGGCCGGGGGTGGCCCCGTACGCTTGGTGTCGGAAAACCGCCAGCCCGGGGCCCGGCCGGCCGGGAGGATGGGAGCCATGTACACCGATACGGAGCGTTGCGTACGGGCCGTCCAGTCGAAGGACGCGCGGTTCGACGGGTGGTTCTTCACCGCCGTGAGGACCACCGGGATCTACTGCCGCCCCAGCTGCCCCGCCGTACCGCCCAAGGTCGAGAACATGACCTTCCTGCCCAGCGCCGCCGCCTGCCAGCAGAACGGCTACCGGGCCTGCAAGCGGTGCCGGCCCGACACCTCCCCCGGCTCCCCCGAGTGGAACGCCCGCGCCGACGCCGTCGCCCGTGCCATGCGGCTCATCCAGGACGGGGTGGTCGACCGGGAGGGGGTCCCCGGGCTGGCCTCCCGGCTCGGGTACTCCGCCCGCCAGGTGGAGCGCCAGCTGGGCGCCGAGCTCGGCGCCGGGCCGCTCGCCCTCGCCCGGGCCCAGCGCGCGCAGACCGCCCGGCTGCTGATCGAAACCTCCGGGCTCCCGATGGGCGACATCGCCTTCGCCGCCGGGTTCTCCTCGATCCGGACCTTCAACGACACCGTCCGCGAGGTCTTCGCCCTGGCCCCGAGCGAGCTCCGGGCGCGGGCGGCCGGCCGGGGGGCCGTCCCGGGTGCCGGACCCGGCCAGGTGCCGGGCACCATCAGCCTGCGGCTGCCCTTCCGTGCCCCGCTCACCCCCGACAACCTCTTCGGCCACCTCGCCGCGACCGCCGTCCCCGGGGTCGAGGAGTGGCGGGCGGGCGCCTACCGCCGCACGCTCCGGTTGCCGTACGGCACCGGCGTCGTCGCCCTCACCCCGCAGCCCGACCACATCGGCTGCCGGCTCGCCCTCACCGACCTGCGCGACCTCACCATCGCCATCAGCCGCTGCCGCCGGCTCCTGGACCTCGACGCGGACCCCGAGGCCGTGGACGAGCAGCTGAGCGCCGACCCGCTGCTGGCCCCGCTCGTGGCCAAGGCTCCCGGCCGCCGGGTGCCGCGTACCGTCGACGCGGAGGAGTTCGCCGTACGGGCGGTGCTCGGCCAGCAGGTGTCCACCGCGGCGGCCCGTACGCACGCGGCCCGCCTGGTCCGCGCCCTCGGCGAGCCGGTCACCGACCCCGACCCCGAGGGCGGGCTGACCCACCTGTTCCCCACGTCGCAGGCGCTGGCCGGGCTGGACCCGGAGTCCCTGGCCCTGCCGCGCAGCCGCCGGATCACCTTCACCACGCTCGTCTCGGCCCTCGCCGACGGCTCGCTCCCGCTCGGCATCGACAGCGACTGGGAGGCGGCCCGCGCCCGGCTGGGCGCGCTGCCCGGTTTCGGGCCGTGGACCACCGAGATCATCGCGATGCGGGCCCTGGGCGATCCGGATGCCTTCATTCCGGCCGACCTGGGGATCCGCCGGGCGGCGAAGGGGCTCGGGCTGCCCTCCACGCCCGCTGCGCTGACGGCGCGCGCGGCGCACTGGCGGCCCTGGCGCGCGTACGCCGTGCAGTACCTGTGGGCCACCGAGGACCACGCGATCAACGTCCTGCCCGCCTGACCCCCATCGGCTTCCACCGACTTCCACTGATTTCCGAGGAGTACGAGCATCATGAGCAGCAGCACGACCGGCACCCGGCAGCACACCGTCGTGGACAGCCCCTACGGGCCGCTCACCCTCGTCGCCGCCGACGGGTTCCTCTGCGGCCTCTACATGACCGGACAGCGCCACCGCCCGGCCGAGGAGGCCTTCGGGGAGCGCGTCGCGGCCGGTGAGGCCCCCTTCCCGGAGGTGGTGCGGCAGCTGACCGCGTACTTCGCCGGGGAGCTCACCGAGTTCGACCTGCCGGTCCGGCTGGAGGGCACCGAGTTCCAGCGCAGCGTGTGGGAGCAGCTCGTACGGATCCCCTACGGGCAGACCTGGTCCTACGGGGAGCTGGCCGCCAAGCTCGGCAAGCCGAACGCCTCGCGCGCGGTGGGGCTGGCCAACGGGAAGAACCCGGTCGGCATCATCGTGCCGTGCCACCGCGTCATCGGGGCCTCCGGCTCCATGACCGGCTACGGCGGCGGCATCGACCGCAAGGTGCGCCTGCTGGCCTTCGAGTCCGGCGCCGAGCAGCTCTAGGGGGCCGGCGGTGCGATCGCTTCGAGGTCGGCGACGGTGCCGGACATGACGGCACGGACGTGGCGGGTGAGGTGCTCCACCGGCCAGTCCCACCAGGCGAGGGCGAGCAGGCGGGCGATCTCCTCGTCGGTGTGGCGGGTCCGGATGAGGGTGGCCGGGTTGCCGCCGACGATCCCGTAGTCGGGGACGTCGTCCACGACCACGGCGCCGGCGGCGATGATCGCGCCGTGCCCGATGCGCACCCCCGGCATGACCATCGCGCCGTAGCCGAACCAGACGTCGTTGCCGACGACGGTGTCGCCCCGGCCGGGCAGGCCGGCGAGCAGGTCGAAGTGGTCGGCCCAGGACCCGCCCATGATGGGGAAGGGGAAGGTGGAGGGGCCGTCCATGCGGTGGTTGGCGCCGTTCATGAGGAACCGGACCCCGGTGCCCAGCGCGCAGAACTTCCCGATGACCAGCTTCTCCGGCCCGTAGTGGTAGAGCACGTTGCGGGTCTCGAAGGCGGTGGGATCGTCCGGGTCGTCGTAGTAGGAGTACTCCCCCACCTCGATCAGCGGCGAGGTGACCAGCGGCTTCAGCAGGACCACGCGCGGCTGGTCGGGAAACGGGTGGAGCACCGTCGGGTCCGCGGGGAGGGCACTCACGGCTAGATGACCACCAGCGGGACCAGCAGTGCGAAGGCCGCGCCGGCCTCGACCGCGTAGGCGTACAGGGACGGGTGCTGGACGGGGGCCGCGAGCAGGACCACGCTCTGCTGGGCGGCTGCCGCTCCCACCCAGTCGGAGTCGGCGCCGAGGCCGCCCTGGTACCAGCCCTCGCAGGAGCCGGGGCCGGTGACGGCGAGGACGTCGTCCTCGCGGCGGTAGAAGGCCTGCCAGCCCTCGGCCGGGGCGGACCAGGCCTCGAAGTCGGTGAACGGGGCCCAACCGCCGTCGCGGATCGCGGTGTCGAACATCCAGACCGGCACCCCGTCGGGGGTGACCTCGCCGCTCTCCTGCTGGTCGGTGGTGAAGTGGACCATGGGCAGGGCGTCGGGCCCGTCGGCGGTGCTGGGCCAGGCGTACATCGTGATCATTTGCTGAATTCTGTCCTGCTCGGTGTAGGCACGGAATAACGAGCGGACGGGGCTACGAGGCCTGCGGCCTGCGGCCGTTCTCCAGCTCCACGGTGCCCTCGCCGGTCTGCAGGACCCGGCACGCCTCCACGGTGCGCCGGCCCAGGGATCCGAGCAGATGGTCCGTCAGCTCGGCCTGCTCCACCAGCCGCCACGAGATCAGCTCCTCTTCCTGGAGCTTGATGGAGGCGAGCTGCGCGGCGTCGAGCACGCCGCCGTCGTAGAGGTACGCGACGAGCGGGGGCCGGCCCTCGCCGAGCGACCAGTCGACGGCGAGCAGCCGGCCGAGCGGCACGTCGATGCCGATCTCCTCGGCGCTCTCCCGGCGGGCGGCCGTACGCGGGGACTCCCCCGTGTCCGACTCGATGGTGCCGCCCGGCAGCGCCCAGCCCTCCCGGTAGTTGGGCTCGACGAGGAGCACCCGGCCCTCGGCGTCCCGGAAGAGGGCGGCCGCTCCGGCCAGCACCCGGGGCAGGCTCGCGATGTAGGTGGCAAAGTCATCGGTGGTCGTCACGCCGCCACCCTACCCAGCCGCCCCGGGTGGCCGGAGATCACTCTTCCCCGGTGCCGCCGCCCGGCGGCCCGTCCTCCCGGTCGCGGTTCCTCGACTCCGCCACGCGGCGCAGGCGGGGGTGGCGGTCCGGGGCCCGTTCGGTGATGGCGTCGCCGACCATGGCCTTGACCGCGTCCCGGAGTCCGTGGAGGGCGTGGTGGCGGACGGGGCCCGCGCCCGGGTCCTCGCGCAGTTCCTTCACCAGGGCCCAGCACAGGAGCAGCATCACGACCACGAACGGCAGCGCGACCAGGATGGTGGCCGTCTGCAGGGACTTCAGGCCGCCCGCGACGAGGAGTACGGCGGCCACGGCGGCCATGAGCACGCCCCAGGTGACCACGAGCCAGGTCGGCGGGTTCAGGGAGCCGCGGCTGGTGAGGGAGCCCATGACGAGGGAGGCGGAGTCGGCGCTGGTGACGAAGTACGTCATCACCAGGAGCATCGCGATCCACGAGGTGACCGTGCCGAGCGGGAGGGCGTCGAGCATCGCGAAGAGCGAGGCCTCGGTGCCCTCCTTGGCCTTGGCGGCCATGTCGGCGACTCCGGTGGAGTCGAGGCGGATCGCGGTGCCGCCCATGACGCAGAACCAGACGACGGTGGCGCCGCTGGGCACCAGGAGCACGCCGACGAGGAACTCGCGGATGGTGCGGCCGCGCGAGATGCGGGCGATGAAGGTGCCGACGAAGGGCGCCCAGGAGAGCCACCACGCCCAGTAGAAGATCGTCCACGCGCCCAGCCACTCGCTGTCGGTGAAGGCGCCGGTGCGGGTGGCCATGGGGAGCAGTTCGTGCAGGTAGCTGCCGACGCTCGCGGGGATCACGTCGAGGATGTAGACGGTCGGGCCGAGGACGAAGACGAAGGTCATCAGGGCCGCGGCGAGCACGATGTTGATCGTGCTGAGCCATTTGACGCCCTTGTGCAGCCCGGAGAAGGCGGAGAGCACGAAGGCGGCGGAGAGGGAGACGATGATGATCAGCTCGACGGTGGTCGAGTCCTCGATCCCGGTGGTGATGTTGAGGCCCTTGGAGACCTGGAGGGCGCCGAGGCCTAGGCTGGTGGCGGTGCCGAAGACGGTCGCGAAGACGGCGAGCAGGTCGATGGCCTTGCCCGGCCAGCCGTTGGCCCGCTCCTCGCCCATGAGGGGGACGAAGGCGGAGCTGAGGCGGTTGCCGCGGCCCTTGCGGAAGGTCGCGTAGGCGAGGGCGAGGCCGGCGATGCCGTAGATCGCCCAGGGGGTGAGGGTCCAGTGGAAGAAGGAGTAGTCGAGCGCGGCGCGGGCGGCGTCGCCGGTGCCGGGGGCCGCGCCGGAGGCCGGGGGCGGGTTCAGGTAGTGGGTGAGCGGCTCGCCCACTCCGTAGAACATGAGTCCGATCCCCATGCCCGCGCTGAACATCATCGCGATCCACGCGAGGTTCGTGAACTCCGGCTCCGAGTCGTCCTTGCCGAGGCGGATCCGGCCGAAGCGGCTGATCGCGAGCACGACGCACATGACCAGGAACACATCGGCGGCGATCACGAAGAGCCACGCGAAGTTGCCGAGCACCCAGGCCAGTGCGCTGCTCGACGCCGAGTCGAAGGAACTCTTCCCGAGTGCCGCCCAGGCGACCACCGCCAGGACGGAGATCACTCCGATGGTGACGACGGTGCGGTCGGGAGTGCCGTCGGTGGCGCCGGTGCCGCCAGTCCCGCCGGTGCCGCCGGCGCCGTCGACGGGGCCGTCGGACCCTCCACCTGGGGAATCCGGACGTGGCTGTTCCAGTGAATCCGTGCTCATGCGGCCACACTATGCGGGCGTATGTCCGCCTTTAGGGGTATGCCGCGCCGTGTGTGGCCCAGGCCACGCATGGGCATAGGAGGATCCTCCGGATAGGCTCAGGGGTGGCGCGACTGCACTGTTCGATAGCAAGGGATTAGCAAGGTGACGGACGGAGCAGTAACTGAGACCGCGCGCGTGCTCATCGCCGCGGACAAATTCAAGGGCTCGCTCACGGCCGTTCAGGTCGCGGAGCGGGTGACGGCCGGCCTTCGCAAGGCCGTACCGGGCGTGGAGATCGAGACCCTCCCCGTCGCGGACGGCGGCGACGGTACGGTCGCGGCCGCTGTGGCGGCCGGGTTCGAACGCCGGGAGGTACGGGTCACCGGACCGCTCGGTGACCAGGTCACGGCCGCTTTCGCCCTGCGCGAGGGCACCGCGGTGGTCGAGATGGCGGAAGCCTCCGGGCTCCAGCTGCTGCCGGCGGGTGTCTTCGCCCCGCTGACGGCGACCACCTACGGCTCCGGCGAACTGCTGAAGGCCGCACTCGACGCGGGAGCGCGCTCGATCGTCTTCGGTGTGGGCGGCAGCGCCACCACCGACGGCGGCGCGGGCATGCTGGCCGCGCTGGGCGCGGTGTTCCTGGATGCGAACGGTGAACCGGTCGGTCCGGGCGGCGGCGCCCTGGCCGGGCTGGCCTCGGCCGACCTGTCGGGCATCGACCCCCGCATCAAGGAGGTCGACTTCGTCCTGGCGAGCGACGTGGACAACCCTCTGACGGGTCCGAAGGGCGCTCCGGCGGTCTACGGCCCGCAGAAGGGGGCGTCGCCCGAGGACGTGGCGACGCTGGACGCGGCGCTGGCGCACTTCGCGGTGGTCCTGGAGAAGTCGATCGGCTCCCTGGCCGCCGAGGCGGCGGTCTCGCCCGGTGCGGGCGGCGCGGGCGGCATCGGCTACGGGGCGCTGCTGCTCGGTGCCTCGTTCCGTCCCGGCATCGAGCTGATGCTCGAGGTGCTCGGCTTCGCGCCGGCGCTGGAGCGGGCCACGCTGGTCATCACCGGTGAGGGTTCGCTGGACGAGCAGACCCTCCACGGCAAGGCCCCGGCCGGTGTCGCGGCGGCGGCTCGTGCGGCGGGCAAGCCGGTCGTCGCGGTCTGCGGCCGCCTGCTGCTGACGCAGGAGGCCCTCCAGGCCGCCGGCATCCAGCGGGCCTACCCGCTCACGGACCTCGAGCCGGACCCGGCGGTGAGCATCCCCAACGCGGGGCCGCTGCTGGAGCGGGTGGCGGAGAGCATCGCGGCCGACGTCCTCTGACGAGGCGTCCGCACACGGTGACGGCCCGGATTCCCTGACGGGGGGTCCGGGCCGTCGGTGTGTCCGGGCCGGGCAGGCCGAGCGGGGCCGGGCGGCCCCGTGGGGGAGTCCCCTACCCGCCCTTCGCCCGTTCCCCGGGGCTCCGCCCCGGACCCCGCGCCTCAAACGCCGGCGAGGCTGGATCTTTCCAGCCCGCCCGGCGTTTGAGGGCACGGGCGCGGAGCGCACGTACGGGTCCGGGCGGAGCTCGGGGAACGGTGGAAGGGCGGGTAGGGGACTCCCCCCACGGGGCCCACCCGCGGCGGCTCAGAACCGCGCGGGGGCCGGTGCGGCGGTGCGGGCCGCGGTCACGAGCTGCTCGGTGGTGACGATCCGGGCGAAGCCGCCGCCCTGGAGGTTGACCGCGGTGGCGGTGGCGAGCTGGTCGGCCGTCAGCCGGGGTGCGTCCGGGCCGGGTTCGGCGGCCAGGTCGAAGGTGTGCGTGGCATCGAGCGGCACGAGGACCTCGTAGCCCAGGTTCCCGGCCATCCGGGCCGTGGTCTCGACGCACATGTTCGTCTGGATCCCGGTGATGACGAGCTGTCCGACGCCCTGGGCGCTGAGCCAGTCGGCGAGGTCCGGGGTGCCGTAGAAGGAGGAGTTCACGGACTTGGTGACGTGCAGCGCGGCCCGGCCTGCCCGCTCGGCGACGAAGTCCTTGAAGGCGTACCCGGGCCGGTCCGGCGCGAGGACGGAGCCGGCCGTGCGGGAAGCGTGCTGCACGAGGACGAGGGGACGGCCCGACTCCTGCCAGGCGTCCATCAGCGCGGCCATGTTTCCCTCGGCGGCCGGGTTGTTGCGCGGCCCCCAGAAGTCGGCGTCGTCGAAGCCCTGTTGGACGTCGATGACCAGCAGGGCGCTGTTCGCGGCGATCTCGATGTCGGAGGTGGACGTCGTCGTCGGGGTCGGGGTCGTGATCTCGTTCGTCATGCCCTCATCCTGGGCGGCCCCTCCCCCTCGAACCAGTACCACCCGGCCCCCGAACCGATGGGATCCTGCCAAGGTGGCAGATCCGGGCCCGGAGCGCCCGGAAGCCCGGCTCCGCCCCAGGTCGGGGGCCTCGCGGCGGCATCGGCCGGAAGCTCGGCCCTCCCCTTCGGCGGGGCCTCCGTGGCAGACTCACGGCCATGCACCGCGTTGCGATCGTCGTTCAGCCCGGCATCCGCGCTTTCGACCTGGCCGTCATCACCGAGGTCTGGGGGCACGACCGCGGCCACAGCGGGGTACCGCCCTTCGAGCTCCGCCGGTGCGCCCTCGACACGGGCCCGATCCCGCTCCCCGGAGGGCTGACCCTGACCCCGGACCGCGGGCTCGACTGGCTCGCAGATGCCGACCTCGTCGTGGTCCCCGCGCTGGACCGGCCCTCCGACCCGACGCCCGAGCCGGTCCTCGCCGTCCTGCGGGACACCCACGCCCGGGGCATACCGGTGGCCGCCCTGTGCGCCGGCGCCTTCATCCTCGCCGAGGCCGGGCTGCTGGCCGGCCGCCGGGCCGTGACCCACTGGTCGCTGGCCCCCGCGCTGGCCGGGCGGTACCCCGCCGTGCGCGTCGAGGAGGCTCCGCTCTACGTCGGGGACGACGGGCTGTGGACCTCCGCCGGGGTCGCCTCCGGGATCGACCTCTGCCTGCACCTGGTCCGCGAGGCCCACGGCTCCGAGGCGGCCGCGGCCATCGCCCGCTCGATGGTGACCGGCCCCTTCCGCACCGGCGAACACGCCCAGTACCTGGACCGCCCGACCCCGGTCGCCGACCGGACCGCCGAGGCGCTGGCCCTCGTACGGGAGCGGGCGCTCGGGCGGCTGCACGAGGCGCTGGACGTGGCCACGCTGGCCCGGTGGGCCGGGATGTCCCCGCGGTCCTTCGCCCGGCACTTCGCCGCGTCGACCGGCACCACCCCGCACAAATGGCTCCTGGGGCACCGTCTGGACGAAGCGCGCAAACTGCTGGAGCGCACGGATCATCCGGTCACCGAGGTGGCCCGGCGGGCCGGATTCGCCAGCGAGGTCACCTTCCGCCAGCACTTCACCTCGTACGTCGGCACGAGCCCCCGCGCGTACCGTGCGGCCGCCACCGCCCTAGGGGGTGTCTTGTCGATCGGGCCGGATCAGGGAGCGGTGTCCGGTGCCGTGCATCGCAAGGCGGAGGAGGGAGTCGACGCGGAGCGTCGGCGAGTGACGACAACGCGGCGAGGTGCGGTGCCGGACACCGCGAGCCCGGCCTGATCGGCAAGACACCCCCTAGGGGCTCGGGGCCTCCCCCAAACCACTCCGACAGTGTTAGAAATGGCTCATGACCGGACGTTTTGGCCTACCCAGGGGCTCCGAAGGAGCGCCCGAGGACAGGCCCCCGCCCGAGGACGGGTCGCCACCCGGAACCGGGCCCGGACATGCACCCGGACAGGCACCCGGAATCGGCCCCGCACCCGGGCCCGGCCGCAGTCGCCTGCGCCGTCTCGCACACCGCCTCGCCCGCCCGTTCTCCCGGCTGTTCGCCCACCCCTCGCTCGGCGCCCGCAGCGTCGCCGGCCAGGTCTTCGCCCTCCAGGCCGTCCTCGTCCTGGTGCTGATCACGGCCGCCGCCTCGGCCCTGTTCTTCCAGGCCCGGTACGACAGCCAGCGCGACGCCCGCAACCGCTCCCTCGCCGCCGCCGAGGCCTTCGCGCACGCCCCCGGCCTCCCCGCGGCCCTGGAGTCCCGCGACCCCACCGCCGTGCTCCAGCCGCTGGCCGAGGGCGCCCGCCGGGCCTCGGGCGTCGATTTCATCGCCGTCATGACCACCGACGGGATCCGGTACACCGACTCCCGCCCCGAGCTCATCGGCCAACGCGCCACCGGCGACCTCTCCCGCGCCGCGGCCGGACAGGCCTTCACCGAGACGTTCCAGGGGAAGCCGAGCGACGTGGTCCGCGCCGTGGTCCCCGTACGGGACTCCGCGGGCGCGGTGGTCGGCCTGGTCGCCACCGGGATCGAGGTCGAGAACGTCGGCGACGTGGTCGAGGGCCAGCTGCCCCTGCTCCTCGGCGCGGCCACCGGCGCCCTGATCCTCGGCACCGGCGGCGCCGCCCTCGTCAGCCGCCGGCTGCGGCGCCAGACCCGGGGCCTCGGCGAGGCCGAGATGACCCGGATGAACGAACACCACGAAGCGGTTCTGCACGCCGTCCGCGAGGGCGTCCTGATCATCGACGCCGAAGGCCGGCTGCAGCTCGCCAACGACGAGGCCCGCCGGCTCCTCGACCTGCCCGCCGACGCCGAGCTGCGGCACGTGCGCGACCTCGGCCTCGATCCGACCACGGCCGCACTGCTGGCCTCCGGGCGGGCCGCCACCGACGAAGTCCACCGCGCGGGCGACCGGCTCCTCGCCGTGAACGTCCGCCCGACCAAGCCCTACGGGGGCCGCCCGTCCGGCACCGTGACCACCCTGCGCGACTCCACCGAGCTCGCCGCGCTCTCCGGCCGGGCCGCGGTCGCCCGCGACCGCCTCCAGCTGCTCTACGACGCCGGCGTGCGCATCGGGACCACCCTGGACGTGGTCCGCACCGCCGAGGAGCTCTCCGAGGTCGCGGTCCCGCGGTTCGCGGACTTCGTGACCGTCGAGCTGCTGGAGCCGGTGCTGCGGGGCGAGGAGCCCGGCGGTGGCACGCACACCGAGATGCGCCGGGCCGCCATCAGCGGGGTCCGCGTGGATTCCCCGCTCCAGCCGGTGGGCGACGTGATCCGCTTCGTGGTGCCGACCGCGCCGATGTCGGCGGCCCTGGACGCCGGCCGGGGCGTCCTCGCGGCCGATCTGACCGCCGCCTTCGGCTGGCGGGCCCAGGACCACGACGGCACCCGGATGGCCCTGGAGTACGGACTGCACTCGCTGATCTCCGTACCGCTCCAGGCCCGCGGGGTGGTCCTCGGGATGGCCAACTTCTGGCGGGCCGACACCCCCGAGCCCTTCGACGGGGAGGACTTGTCCTTCGCCGAGGAGCTGGCGGCGCGGGCCGCGGTCTCCATCGACAACGCCCGCCGCTTCACGCGCGAGCACGCGGTCGCGGTGACCCTCCAGCGCAGCCTGCTGCCGCGGGTGCTGCCCGATCTGAGCGCCGTGGACGTCGCGTTCCGGTACCTGCCCGCGAAGGCGGGGGTGGGCGGGGACTGGTTCGACGTGATCCCGCTCGCCGGGGCCCGGGTCGCGCTGGTCGTCGGCGACGTGGTGGGGCACGGGGTGCACGCCGCCGCCACCATGGGCCGGCTGCGGACCGCCGTGCACAACTTCTCCACGCTCGACATGCCGCCCGACGAGCTGCTGGGCCACCTCGACGAGCTGATCGACCGGATCGACCAGGACGAGTCCTCGGCCGACGAGGATTCCGGGGAGGGCGAGTCCGCGGGCGTCACCGGCGCCACCTGCCTGTACGCGGTGTACGACCCGGTGTCCGGCCACTGCGCCGTGGCCAGCGCCGGCCACCCCGGCCCGGCCCTGGTGGGGACCGACGGACGGGTGGAGTACCCCGAGCTGCCGATCGGGCTGCCCCTGGGCGTCGGCGGGATGCCCTTCGAGGCCGTGGAACTGCAGCTGCCCGAGGCGAGCCGGCTCGTGCTGTTCACCGACGGGCTGCTGGAGGACCGCGACCGGGACTTCGACACCGGCCTCGGACTGCTGACCGAGGCCCTGTCCCGGCCGGACCGCAGCCCCGACCAGGCCTGTTCCGACGTACTGTCCGCGCTGCTGTTCCCGGCGCCGAGCGATGACATCGCCCTGCTCATCGCCGACACCCGGCGGCTGCCGGCCGAGCAGATCGCGGAGTGGGAGGTGCTCCCGGACCCCTCCGACGTGTCCCGGGTCCGCCGCGCGGGCTCCGCACAGCTCACCGCGTGGGGCCTGGAGGACGTCACCTTCACCGCCGAGCTCATCCTCAGCGAGCTGATCACCAACGCCATCCGCTACGGGACCCCGCCGATCAGGGTCCGGCTGCTCCGCGACCGCACCCTGATCTGCGAGATCTCCGACGGCAGCAGCACCTCGCCGCACCTGCGCTACGCGGCCACGACCGACGAGGGCGGGCGCGGCCTGTTCCTCGTCGCCCAGTACGCGGAGCGCTGGGGCACCCGCTACACGGACCGCGGCAAGGTGATCTGGGCGGAGCTCCCCCTGACGGGCGCGGCCGAGCCGGCGCCGCCGGCCGTAGTGGACCTGGAGGCCCTGGAGGACCTGGCCTGGTAGACGGCGTGCACGGCCTAGAGCCGGGCGGCCAGCCGGGCCTTCGCCTCCGGCCATTCGTCGGCCAGCAGGGAGAAGTACACGCTGTCGCGCCAGGTGCCGTCCGGGCGCCGGCGGTGGCGGCGCAGGACGCCTTCGCGCTGCGCTCCGAGGCGGGCGATCGCGGCCTGGGAGCGGGTGTTGAGGTGGTCCGTCTTGAGCTGGACCCGGCCCATGCCGAGGTCCTCGAAGGCGTGGGTGAGCAGGAGCAGCTTGGACTCGGTGTTGACGGCGCTGCGCCAGTAGGCGCGTCCGTACCAGGTCCAGCCGATCTCCAGGCGTTCGTCGCCCGCGCTGATGTCCATGTACGTGGTCCAGCCGGCGGCCCGGCCGGATTCCAGGTGGATGACGGCGAAGGGGACGTACTCGCCGCGCTCCGCGTCCTCCAGCAGTGCGTCGAGCGTGGCGCCCAGCTCCTGCTCCGTCCGCGGAGCGGAGCCGCCCACCCAGCGCCAGACCTCCTCGTCGCCGCCTCCGGCCGCGTAGAGGTCGGGGAGGTGGCTCCTGGTCAGCGGCTCCAGGCGGACGTGGCGGCCGGTGAGCGTGATGGGGGACGGCGACTTGGCAGGCATGGAAGAAACCGTAGCCGCCCATTGCGCTAGATACAAACAATTATTGCACTAGTGCATTCATTGGGTCCGGGCCAGCAGCACCGCCACGTCGTCCTGCGGGGCCTCCGGGAGGAGACGCGCCAGGATCGCGTCGCACAGGGTCTCCAGGGGCTCTCCCCCGCCCCTCAGGGCCTCCGCCAGCCCCGCCATGCCCTCGTCCAGGTCCCGGTCCCGGGACTCGATGAGGCCGTCCGTGTAGAGCACGAACAGGCTGCCCGGCTCGAGCCGGACCTCCTCCGTGCGGAACTCCCGTCCGCCCGTGCCGAGCGGGGTCCCCGGCGGGCCCTCCAGGAAGGTCACGGCCCCGGCGGCCGTGACCACGGCCGGCGGCGGGTGGCCGGCGCGGGCGATGACGCACGCACCCGTCACCGGGTCGTGGACGGCGTAGACGCAGGTGGCCATCTCGTCCTCGCCCAGGTCGGCCACCACGGCGTCCAGCGACCGGAGCATCTGCTCCGGGGTCACCTGATGCCGCGCCAGGGTCCGTACGGCGGTGCGCAGTTGGCCCATGACCGCGGCCGCGTGGATGCCGTGGCCCATCACGTCGCCGATCACCAGGCCGGTCCGGCCGTCCGGCAGCTCGATCACGTCGTACCAGTCCCCGCCGACGTCGTGGTCGCTGGCCGGCAGGTAGCGGCCGGTCAGCTCCAGCCCTGCGACCTCGGGCAGCGCGTTGTTGGTGAGGCTGCGCTGGAGCGTCAGGGCCGCCGCGCGCTGGGTGGTGTACATCCGGGCGTTGTCGATGTTCAGCGCCGCCCGGGCCACCACCTCGTCGATGAGCACGCAGTCCTCGTCGTCGAAGGGATCGCGCCCGCGCACCCGGGTCACCACCACCACCCCGAGCACCCGGCCGCGGGCCACCAGCGGGACCATCCGGGCGCAGCCCAGGGTGGCCAGGTAGGCGCGCAGCGCGGCCGCGCGCGGATCCTTGATCAGGGCCGGGATGTCGGCCGTGAAGAGGTTCATGGGCTGGCCGGCGGTGATGACCTGCTCGTAGGCGGTGTGCGCCGGGATCTGGAAGGTCTGCCCGGCGACCAGTTTGGCGGTCGGGGCGGTCGGGTCCGGGAAGAGGGCGGCGAGGCGGCGCAGCAGGCCCCGGGTGGACGCGCCGGCCTCGTCCGGGTCCAGTACGGCTTCCAGGAGCTGTACGTCGGCCGAGTCCGCGAGCTGCGGTACCAGCACCTCCACGATCTCCTCGGCGGTCTGCTCCAGGTCCAGCGTGGTGCCGATGCGGGTACCGGCCTCGGCGAGCAGGGCGAACCGGCTGCGCGCCCGCTCCGCCTCCGCCTGGGCGCGCTGCCCGTCGGTGATGTCGATGAGGGAGGCGATCAGGCCGAGCGGCCGCCCGGACCCGTCCAGCAGCGGGGCGTAGGAGCAGGACCAGGTCCGGTCGTGGTCGGGGTCGGCGGGGGTGCGGCCGGTGCGCCGGACGTCCACGACGGCGGAGCCGCATTCCAGCACCTTGCGCATGAGCCGTTCGAGTGCGGCGGCATTGACCCCGGGCACGACCTCGGTGAGCCGTTTGCCGACGTGCTCGGCGGCGGACACCCCGTTCATCCGGGCGAGGGCGTCGTTGACGCGCAGGAAGCGCAGGTCCGGGCCGAGGGTGCCGAGGCCGATCGGCGACTGGGTGAACAGGCTCTGCAGCGCGGCGAGCGAATCGCGCATCCGCAGGACCTCGGAGGTCTCCACGGCGATCAGCATGGAACCGGTGCGCCCCTGCGGATCCGGTGAGGGCAGGATCCACATCTCCATCGGGACCTGATGTCCGTCGCGGTGGCGCACGGGCAGGGTGCCGACGACCGTCTCCCCGGCCTGGACCCGGCGGGTCAGCTGGTCGGCGAGCTCGTGGTTGGCGTCGGGGACGAGCACGTCGGAGCCCGGCCGGCCGAGGATGTCCTCGGGGCGGTGGCCCAGCAGGTCCTGGGCGGCCAGCGACCATTCGACGACGAGCCCGTCGGCGTCTTCCCGCCACAGGGCGATCGGCAGCAGCTCGCTCAGTACGCCCGCGTACCCGACAGCAGCCACCGGCTGGTCCGGTACCTCGCTCGTCTCCTGGTACGTGTCCAATGCACCGACCTCACCCCAGGGGGCCCTGTTCCTACCGATTCACCCTATCCGAGCCTTCGCCGCCCGGCGCAGTGTCGGGCCGGACGGCACGGATTCCGGCTTCGGGCGGAGCCGGGGCGGGATCACGGACCGGGCCGCCCCGGGGCCGGGCGCTGCTACTCCCAGTCGTCCCACGGCGGGTCGATGTGCTCGTCCTCCGGGCCGAAGAGCGACTCCTCCGCCCGCGGGGCCGGCGGGGACTGGGCGGGCACGGCGGCGGAGGTGACCGCCACGGCCCGGGCGGCCGGGGCGGCCGCGGCGGTGGTGGCGGCCGGCGGGGCGGCCGGCGGGGCTGAGTGCCCCGCATCCGGCGCGGGCTGCGCGCCGCCCAGGGTCCGCAGGATGCCCTCGGCGTACTTGGCGAGCTTCGCCTCGCCGACACCGCTGATCGTGCCCAGTTCCGCGACCGTTCCGGGCAGCTGGGTCGCGATCTCCCGCAGCGTCGCGTCGTGGAAGACGACGTACGCCGGCACGCCCTGCTCCTTCGCGGTCTCGGCGCGCCACGCACGGAGGGACTCGAACACCGGTACGGCGGCTGCCGGCAGGTCGACCGGCACCCGGCCGCCCTTCCCGGAGCGCGATCCGCCGGACTCCCTGCGGGAGGACCCGGCCGGCGGCGCCGTCTCCTTGCGCATCGGAACGCTCCGGCGCCCGCCCAGCACCTCGCCGCTGGCCTCGGTCAGCACCAGGGTGCCGTAGTCGCCTTCGACCGCCAGCAGTCCGAGTGCCAGCAGCTGCCGGACGACCCCGCGCCATTCGGTGGTGCCCAGGTCCGCTCCGATGCCGAACACCGAGAGCCCGTCGTGGTCGAACTGGATGACCTTGGCGGTCTTCTTGCCCTGCAGGATGTCGATGATCTGGCCGGCGCCGAACTTCTGGCGCCGTTCCTTGGCCAGCCGCCACACCGTGGACAGCAGTTTCTGCGCCGGGACCGTCCCGTCCCAGGACTCGGCGGGCGTCAGGCAGGTGTCGCAGTTCCCGCAGTCCGGCGCGCCGGTCTGCCCGAAGTACGCCAGCAGCCGTACGCGGCGGCAGCCGACCGTCTCGCACAGTGCGAGCATCGCCTCCAGGTGTCCGGCCAGCGCGCGGCGGTGCGCTTCGTCGCCCTCGGAGCCCTCGATCATCTTGCGCTGCTGCACCACGTCCTGGAGCCCGTACGCCAGCCAGGCCGTCGCCGGTTCCCCGTCGCGGCCGGCACGGCCGGTCTCCTGGTAGTAGCCCTCGACCGATTTGGGCAGGTCCAGGTGGGCCACGAAGCGCACGTCCGGCTTGTCGATGCCCATGCCGAACGCGATCGTGGCCACCACCACGACCCCGTCCTCGCGCAGGAACTTCGACTGGTTCGCCGCGCGCGTCCGGGAGTCCATGCCCGCGTGGTAGGGCACGGCGTCGATGCCCTGTTCGACCAGGGCGGCCGCCGTCTTCTCCACCGAGGCCCGCGAGAGGCAGTAGACGACCCCGGCGTCCCCGGGGTGCTCGGTGCGGATCAGCTCCAGCAGCTGCTTGAGCGGGTTGTTCTTCGCCACGATCCGGTACTGGATGTTCGGCCGGTCGAAGCCGGCCACGAAGTGGCGGGCCTCCTCCAGACCGAGGCGCGCCGCGATCTCGGCGTGCGTGGCCTCGGTGGCCGTCGCGGTCAGCGCGATCCGGGGCACCTTCGGCCAGCGCTCGTGCAGCATGGACAGCGCGAGGTAGTCGGGCCGGAAGTCGTGGCCCCACTGGGCGACGCAGTGTGCTTCGTCGATGGCGAAGAGCGAGACCGTGCCCCGGTCGAGCAGCCGCTGCGTCCCTTCGGTGCGCAGCCGCTCGGGTGCCAGGTAGAGCAGGTCGAGCTCGCCGTCGAGGAAGGCCTGCTCGACGGCGCGCCGGTCGTCGGACAGCTGCGTCGAGTTGAGGAAGCCGGCCCGCACTCCGAGCGCGTTGAGGGCGTCCACCTGGTCCTGCATCAGGGCGATCAGCGGGGAGATCACCACTCCGGTGCCCGCTCTGACCAGCGCCGGGATCTGGTAGCAGAGCGATTTGCCGCCGCCCGTGGGCATCAGCACCAGCGCGTCGCCGCCACCGGCCACGTGCTCGATGATCTGCTGCTGCTCGCCGCGGAACGAGTCGTACCCGAAGAC
The DNA here is from genome assembly GCF_042788835.1 of Streptomyces sp. NPDC056883. NCBI lineage: Bacteria > Bacillati > Actinomycetota > Actinomycetes > Kitasatosporales > Streptomycetaceae > Streptomyces > Streptomyces sp. NPDC056883. The sequence goes on from NZ_JBHUBS010000003.1 coordinate 171,074, forward strand.
GCGGTGGAGCACCTGCTGGGCGTCGGGGATCTCGACGGCTGCCTCGGAAGTGGTCATCCCAGAAGCCTAGCGACCTCCTCGGACACATCCGCCCGGATCCCTCGGCCCTGTGGATATCGCCTGGATGTCCCGGGAGGACGCCGGGCGCCCCGAACGCCGCGGCGCGGCCGGGCGCCCCGACGGCCCGACCGGTGACAAAGTGGAGGATCTCCCGTATCTCCCGGTCTCCGAGAGGAACACGCGATGTGGCAGCCCGACGGGTGGGACGTGCGCGTCCGCCTCGGCGTCCTCACCCCGCACGCCGATGTCGGCCCCGAGTCGGAGCTGCGCGCCATGGCTCCGGCCGACGTGGGCGTGCACGCCGCGCGGGTGCCGTTCCGCGCGATGGGGCGCGGCGGCGCGATGGACCCCACCATTCCGCTCGCCCCCGTACGGGCCTTCGCCGAGCCCCCGCACCTGGACGATGCCGCCGAGCTGCTGGCGGCCGCCCCGGTGTCGGTGATCGCCTACGCCTTCACCAGCTCCGCCTACGTCATCGGCCCGCGCGGGGAGGGGTACATGCTGGACCGGCTGCGCGAGCGCACCCACGGGCTTCCCGTGGTGGCCACCTGCGCCGCCACCGCCGAGGCGCTGCGGGCGCTGGACGCCGGCCGGATCGCCCTCGTGGACCCGCCGTGGTTCGACGAGACGCTGAGCGATCTGGGCCGGGGCTACTACGAGGACGCCGGGTTCGAGGTCCCGTACGCCGCCCCCTGCGGCCTTCCCAGCGGGCAGACCCTCATCGGGCCGCGGGCGCTGCACGACTGGGTGGCCTCGCACGTCCCCGACACCGCGGACGCGGTCGTGATCGGCGGCAACGGCTTCCGCGCGGTCGGGGCGATCGCGGCCCTGGAGGCCACCTTGGGCCGCCCGGTCCTGACCGCGAACCAGACGCTCCTCTGGGCGGCCCTGCGCGCGGCGGCCACCCCGACCACCCCCGTCACGGCCTACGGCCGGCTGTTCTCGGCGGCCTGAAGGCCGGGAACCGCCCCCGGCCGCCTGCGCGCCGTGCGCCGAGCCGAAATATGATGGGCCCGGGTCTTTCGCGCAGCGGAAGCAGAGGCACATGGACGTATCCCGGAGCGGTCCGTGACCCCGCGCCGGCCTCCCCGGCCCGCCAGCGCGGATCTGCTGAGCATGCTGGGCCGGCTCACCGCCCAGGCGCGGGAAGGCGCCGAGCTCCAGCAGGCCCGGGTGGAGCTGGCCGAGGCCCTGCAGCGCGAGCTGCTGCCCGCTTCCCTGCCCGTGGCACCGGGGCTGAGGACCGCGGCCCGGTACGCGCCCGCCCGGCGCGGCCTGGACATCGGCGGTGACTGGTACGACGGCTTCCGGGTGGCGGGCGGGGCCCTCGCCTTCTCCATCGGCGACGTACAGGGGCACGATGTGGCGGCCACCGCCTTCATGGGGCAGGTCCGGGTGTGTCTGCGGGCCGTGGCCTCCGTCGTCCTCGATCCCGGCGAGGTGCTGAGCCAGGCCAATGACGTGCTGCTCTCGATGGACAGCGAGCTGTTCGCGACCTGCAGTCTGCTCCGCTTCGATCCGCGTACGTGGGAGCTCCAGACGGCCCGGGCCGGCCACGTCCCCACCGTCTGGGCCACCGTCGACGGCCGGTGCGGCATCGCCGAGGACGCCGGTGGCCCGCCGCTGGGCACGTCCCCCGGGGCCCGGTACCCGGTGACCCGCCGGAGGCTGACCGAGGCGGGCTCCATCGTCCTGGTCACGGACGGGGTGGTCGAAGGGCCGTCGTTCCCGATCGAGGAGGGGCTGGAACGCGTGGCCCGGATCGTCGGGGAGGCGGCGGGGAGCGATCCCGACGAGCTGGCCGCCGAGGTGATGAAGGTGACCGATTTCACCGGCCACGCCGACGACGCCGCGGTGCTCGTCCTCAGCCACGACGCGGCCGGACCCCGCTGAGCCTCCCCCCTCCCCCTCCCCCCGGCAACCGGCAACCGGCCACCCGTCCACGCGTGTCACGCCCTGCCGGGAGGCACGGACCGTTGTCTGATGCAGGGGTGCGCACCGTGGAATGGCGACGTCCGGCCGGAACCCTCCTTCGGATCCTCGGGGTCGCCGTCGCCTACTACGCGACCGGCCGGCTCGGCCTGCGGCTGCACGTGAGCGTCGAGGGGGCGGTCGTCACGCCCCTGTGGCTGCCGACCGGGATCGCCCTCGCCTGCCTGCTGTGGTTCGGGCTCCGGATCTGGCCCGGCCTGGCGCTGGGGACCTACCTCTCCATCGAGCGGATCAGTTCGTTCGATCTCGTCGATCTCGGCATCCTCGCGGGCAACACCCTCGCTCCGCTGTGCGCCTACGCGATGCTGCGCCGGGTGGGCTTCCGCACCGAAATGGACCGGCTGCGGGACGGGCTGGCCCTGGTCTTCCTCGGCGGTCTGCTGCCGATGCTGATCAGCTCCACCACCGGGACGTGGACGCTGGTGCTCACCGGCGACCTGCCGCCGGCGAACTTCTGGCCGGTGTGGTCCGCCTGGTGGGCCGGGGACACCATGGGCGTCCTCCTGCTGACCCCCCTGCTGCTGGTCCTGCCCCGGGCCAGGCTGCCCCGGGACCCGTACCGGATGGCCGAGGCCGCGGCCCTGGCGGTCACGGTCGGCGCCGTCACCCTCACGGCCACCCGCAGCTCCCAGTCCCTGCTCTTCCTCGTCTTCCCGCTGCTCATCTGGGCCGCGGTGCGCTTCCGGCTCCCCGGCGCCGCGCCGTGTGCCCTGCTCGTGTCCGTCCTGGCGATCACGGCGGCGACCGACCGTGCCGGGCCCTTCGCCGGCCGCACCCTCCTGGAGATCATGGTCAACCTCCAGGCGCTCAACGGAGCGGCCGCCCTGACCGCGCTGCTGCTGGCGGCCCTCGTCACGGAGCAGGACGACATCCGCCTGAAGCTCGAAGAGGTCTGTGAGGACCTGGCCGAGGTGGTGACCCGCCTGGCCCCGCCGAAGGACTGACCGGCGCAGCCGGGCCAGGCGAGCGGGATCCGGAAAGACGGCCTAAGCCGGCAGGATCACCCGCGGCGCGTCGGCCGTGTCGAGGACCGCCGCGATGCCCTGCGCGAGGCGGGGAATGCGGTTCGCCGGGATTCCCGCGATGTTGATCCGCCCCGAGGTGGTGCCGTAGACGGCGTACTGCCGGCGAAGCCGGAGCATCTGCTGCGGCGTGAGCGGCAGCATGGAGAACATCCCCTTCTGACGCGCCAGCGACCGCGCCTGTTCCTCCCGGCCCAGCGCACCCAAGTGGGCGACCAGATCGGCCCGGTTGGCCATGATCCGGCCCCGCATGACGTCCAGTTCCGCCCGCCAGGCGGCCCGTAGGCCCTCGTCCTCCAGGATCGTGGTCACGACGGCCGCGCCGTGCTCGGGCGGCATCGAGTACAGGGTCCGGGCCGCGTTCTGCAGGGCCGTCTCGGCGTGCCGCACGGACCGGGCCGAGGCGCCGAGAACGATCGCGCAGCCGACGCGGTCGCTGTAGAGGCCGAAGTTCTTGGAGCAGCTGACCGCGATCAGCATTTCCGGTACGCGCTCCGCCAGCATCCGCGTGGCCAGCAGGTCGGCGTCCAGGCCGTCGCCGAGCCCGTGATAGGCGAGGTCGACGAAGGGCACCCAGCCGACGCGGACGGCCGACTCGGCCAGCGCCTCCCAGTCGTCGAGGAGGGGGTCCACGCCCGTGGGGTTGTGGCAGCACCCCTGGAGCAGGACGACGTCGTCCCGCCGGGCCTCGCGCAGTTCCCGCAGCACGCCCGTCGTGTCGAAGCCGCCCTCGGCGTCGCGCCAGCCGTACGGGCGGACCTTCAGCCCGGCGGCCTCCAGGATGGGCCGGTGGTTGACGTACGCCGGATCGCTGACCCACACCGTGGTGCCCGGACGGGTGCGCCAGATCAGATCGGCCAGCAGCCGCAGTGCGCCGGAGCCCGCGACGGTCTGGACGGCCGCGGCCCGGTCGGCCGCTCCGCCCGGGCCGGGGCCGAGGACCAGGTCCAGAAGGGAGCGGTTGAAGGCGGCATTGCCGGAGAGCCCGCGGTACTCCTTGGACTCCGAGCGCTCCGCCAGGCGTATCTCGGCCTCGCGCACGGCGGCCATGACGGGCGTGGCTCCCGTCTGGTCCCGGTAGACCCCGAGGACGAGGTTCAGGCGTTCGGGACGGTCGTCGGTGCCGAACTCGTAGGTCAGGTCCCACAGCGGGTCGGTGGGCGGCGGCGGGAGGAGCTCAAGCATCTGCGGGCACCTTGGGTCGTGGGCGGCGGTTGGCGAGGACTACGCCGGCGGTGATGAGGGGGACGCCGATGAGCACGGCGGGGGTCGGCGACTCGCCGAGCAGCGGGACGGCGAGCAGGACGACGGCGACGGGGCTGAGGCTGCCGACGACGGAGCTGCGCTCGGCTCCCAGCCTGCGGATGGCGAAGGCGTACAGCAGGCCCGCGCACAGCCCGACTCCGAGCCCCTGCACCACCAGGAACAGCGCGATGTCGCCGCCCGCGGCGTGCGCGATGCCCGTCGGGAGCACCCCGGTCAGGACCAGGACTCCGATCACCGCGAAGGAGGGCAGGCACAGCAGCCCGATCGATCCGACGGGATCGAGGTCCACCTCGCGCAGGCCCACCGTGTAGAGGGCCCACAGCCCGCTGGCGACCAGGAGGATGCCGGAGCCGGCGAGCACGTCGGTGTCCACCGGGACGACGTAGCGCCAGACGAGGGCGACCACACCGGCCGCGATCAGCGCGAGCCCGACGGACTGCGTCCCCCGGGGCATGCCGTGGCCGCGGCGGACCATGATCGCGGAGACGAACAGCGGGACCATCCCGGGGACGATCGAGCCGACGAAGGCGGCGGACGTGAGCGCGCCGCCGTGCATCGCCGCCAGGAAGAAGGGCACCCCCGCACCGCAGATGATCTTGAGTGCGACGCCCGGCCGCACCGCGGTGATGCGGCGGCGGCGCCGCCACAAGGCAGGGAGCAGGACGAGGAGGGGGACGCCGAACCGCAGCAGGGCCGCGTCGGCCGGCAGCAGGGAGGAGGCGCTCAGGGCGCGGGCGCTGAGCGCGAAGGCCGCCCAGATCGCCACGGTCAGCAGGAGGGCCAGCATGCCCTCGGCCTGCGGGGAGAGCCCGAACCGGCCGGGGTGTCCGGCCTTCGGGCCCGCCGCGTCGGGAGGCGCGGTCGCCGGGGTGGTGTTCGTCGCGACCAAGGAAATTGCTCCAGCCTCTGAGAGCGGACCGGTCCGGCCCGTTCGAGGGCAACGCTAGGGCTTCGGCCGGGGCAGTCGATTGCCAGTTCTGCCTCTCAGACATACGTTTGGGGCAGAATCTGCCAAGGAGTGGCCATGGACGCAGTCGATCTGCAGATCATCAGGGAATTGCAGGCCGACGGACGCCTGTCCAACCAGGACCTGGCCGACCGCGTCCGGCTCTCCCCGTCGCCCTGTCTGCGCCGGGTCCGGCGCCTGGAGGAAGCGGGCCTCATCCGCGGCTACACCGCGATGGTCGACCAGGTCGCCTTCGGACTCCCGGTCACCGTGTTCGTCCGGATCCGCCTCGAACGCCACACGGCGGAAGCGGTGAGGCTGTTCGAGGAGCACGTCGCGGTCATCGAGCACATCCAGGACTGCTATCTGATGGCGGGGAGCAGCGACTTCCTGCTCCGGGTCGTCATCGAGGACCTCGAAGCCTACGAAGCCCTGGTGCGCCACCGGATCCACGCCATTCCCGGCATCGCCTCGATCGAGTCGAGCTTCGCGTACGGCAGCGTCAAGCAGTCCCGGACGTACCCGCGGCCCAATCCGGGCGCATCGAGGCGTTCGCCGTCCTCCTGAGCCGATCACGGCGGCCGGCGGCCGACGGGGCCGGGCCCGGCCCGGCCCGGCCCGGCCGGTCATCCGCCGATCGGAGCGGGGGCGGCGGCGAGGTGGCGGGCGACCTGCGCGGGGTGGGTGAGCTGGGGGTAGTGCCCGGCCCCGTCGATCTCCACCACCGGGTGGCCGACGGCCTCGACCAGCGGATCGGCCGAACCCACGAGGATCCGGACCGGGACCGTCACCCGGTCCAGCAGCGCCCGCGACCGCCGGCGTCCGGCGAGGTCCGTGCGCAGGGCCGCGACCACGCGGCGCGCCACGCCGCGACGGCGCAGGTCCGCCGCGGCGCTCTCCAGCTCCGCCCCCTCGGGGACACCGAGCGTCCGGGCCAGCCGGGCGGCGGACATCCGGCGCATCATCGGCGCGGCCAGGCCCGAGCGGGCGAGCCGGGAGGCGGGTGCCTGCAGGAACGCCGGGGAAATGAGCACCAGGCCGCTGATGCGGTCCGGGTGCTCGACGGCGAAGCGCAGCGCGGGTCCGCAGGCCAGGGAGTGCGCGACCAGCGTGGGGCGGCTCCGCACCGGGCCCAGCAGATCGGCCAGCCACGCGTCCACCGGCCGGGCCGTGGCGGCCGAGCGGCCCAGGCCCGGCAGGTCGGGGGCCAGGACCGGGCCGGGGAGGAAGGCGGCGAGGGGCGCCCAGAGGTCCGCGTTCATCGGCAGTCCGTGCAGCAGGACGTGGTCGGGGCGGTGCCGTTCTCCGCTCACCCAGGTACGGCTGCCCGCCACCTCGGAGAAGCCGTACGGCTTCAGCCAGGGCGATGCGGCACCGAACCGGGCGGCCACCAGCTCGTCGGCCCACCCGCGCAGGGCCTCGGCGGCCGGGGGCATCTCCAGGCCGGCGCCCGCCGCGAAGGCGCGGGCGGGGGCCGTCGGGTACCGGTCGGCGGACAGGAACGCCAGCGTCTCGGGATCGGCGCCGGTCAGCTTGCGCGGCAGGCGGCGCAGCAGACCGGCGGGCACGCTCCGCCGGGGTGCCCGTACGCCGGTGTGGTCGGCGATCGTGGCGATCAGCTCGGGCAGGAGCGGGGTGTTGTCGTCGAGCACCCAGTAGTGCTCGCCCGCGGGCCCCGCGGGGACCTCCGCGAGGAACCGTACGAAGTAGTCGATCGTGGCGATCGGCAGGAAGGTGTCCGGGCCGCCGGGCAGGGCGGGAAGCCGGCCGTTCCACAGGTCCTCGACGAGGGTGGCCAGGCCGATGTACTGGCCCGGCCCGATCACGGTGCTGGGGTTCGCGATGGTGAGCGGGACCCCCAGGGCGAGGGCCCGGGCACGCACCGCGAGATCGCCTTCGCACTTCGACGCCTCGTACGCGCCCAGCCCGGCGTAGTCGGGGTGGCCCTCGGACGCGCTCACCCGGTACCCGCTGATGTGCACCAGCCGCCGCAGTCCGGGCAGTTCGGCGGCCCATTCGAGCACGTTGAGCGCCCCGGTGACGTTGGTCGCCCGCGCCTCCTGCACGCCGAGGCCGAAGGCGAAGCGGCCGGCGGCGTTGTAGACGTCGCGCACCTCGGGCAGCCCCGAGAGCGGTCGCGTGATGTCGGCGACGACGACCTCCAGCCCGCCGGTGTCGACGCCCTGGGAGATCAGCCAGGGCGTGAGGGTGTCGTTGCGCACGGCTGCCGCCACCCGCTGCCCCCGGGTGAGCAGTTCGGCGACGAGCGAGCGGCCGATGAATCCGGTCGCGCCGAAGACGATCGCGTCCATGAGAACCCCTTGAATAGATCGGTCTACATATTTTGAGGCCAAAAAGAAGCCCGCCGATCGCGACGGGCCGTGTCATGCCGGGCGGGCCTTGTCAGGTCACGCGGGCCGCGTCAGGCCAGCAGGGCGCCGATCTGACGGGAGACGCTGTCCAGCGGCCCCCTGCTGCGGTGCGCCCTGGCCAGCAGGAGCGCCCCCTCCACCAGGGCCAGGATCGTGACGGCGAGGTCGTCGGCGTCCGGGCGGCCCGCCAGTCGTGCGCGCAGGGCCTCCTGCCACGAGGCGTAGACCTCCGAGCAGGCCTCGTGCAGCGGGTCGCTGACGGCGGCCATCTCCAACGCCACGGTGGCCACCGGACATCCCTTGCGCCAGCCCGACTCCTCCAGCCGGTCGCCCAGGTGCCGCAGCACCCCGTCGACGAACTCCGCCACGGACGGACTGGAGCCGGCCAGTCCCCCCAGGGCGTCACCGATCATCCCGCCGGCCCGCCGGACGGACTCGCCGACGAGCTGGTCCTTGCCGCCGGGAAAGTGGAAGTAGAGCGAGCCGCGGGGCGCGCCACTGGCCGCGATCACTTGATTGAGCCCGGCGCCGAAGTACCCCCCGGCCTCGATCAACTCCTGCGTCGCGTCCAGCAGCCGGTCACGCGTCTCGGCACCCTTCTGTCCCATGCCCACAGACTAGACCGATCTACATATTCTTTCAATCGTCCCCTCGGTCGGCCGAACCCCTCAGGCGTCCACCGCCGCCGCGAAGGCCGCGTAGGCACGCTCGTCGAACAGCACGAACCGGACCTCCTCCACCTCGGTCCGCACGGACCGTACGGTCTCCACCGCGATCCGCGCCCCGTCGTCCATCGGCCATCCGTAGATGCCGGTGGAGATCGCCGGGAAGGCGACGCTACGGGCTCCCAGCTCGTCGGCGACCCGCAGCGACTCCCGGTAGCAGGAGGCCAGCAGCTCGGAGCGGTCCTCGTCGCGCGACCAGACCGGGCCGACCGTGTGGATCACGTGTTCCGCCGGGAGCCGGCCGGCCGTGGTGGCGACGGCCCGGCCCGTCGGGAGGCCCTTGCCGTAGTGGGAGCGGCGCAGGTCCTCGCAGGCGGCCAGGATCTCCGGGCCGCCGCGCCGGTGGATGGCTCCGTCGACCCCGCCGCCGCCGAGGAGCGAGGAGTTCGCGGCGTTGACCACCGCGTCGGCCTCCTCGGCCGTGATGTCACCCAGAACGAGCGTGATGCGGGGCATCGGATTCCCTTCCTTCGCAGGTGGTGCAGGGTATCGACATCGCGACGGCCGCTTCGAGGGAATTGCGTCCGCCGCGGGCCCGGCCGTCGGGGCGGAAAGGATGCGGCTCAGCAGCGGACCGGTGAGCGCGGTGGTCGTCACCGCCATCACGGCCAGACCCACGAAGAGGTGGACGGCCTGGGACTCGGTCACCGCCGGCCTCCGGGCGCGGTCCCGGCGATGGGCCGGCAGGGGGAACCCGGACCGTGTCGGACGGCCGGGAGGGGGCTGTGATCACAGCCGTCCCTAGGTTGGCAGGCGCGGCCGGGGGCATCCGGCCGACGGGTCCCGGGGACCCCCCGGATCCACGGTGCGCACACCCCTCGCGGGAGCGAAACCCCATGGCAATCCCCTTGATCAGGACGGCGGCCCGGCTAGGGCTCTGCGTCGTCACCGCCATCGCCGTCTGTCCACTGGTACCTGCGTCGGCTGCGGCGGGCGGGTCGGCGGACCTCGTGGTTCCCCGGGACCATCCGACGATCCAGGCAGCGGTCGACGCCGCCGCCCCCGGTGACCGGATCTCCGTCCGGCCGGGTGTCTACCGCGAGCAGGTGGTGATCGGCAAGAACCTGTCGATCACCGGGTCGGGCGACGGGAAGACGACGATCCAGGCTCCGCAGACGCTGACCCCCGGCGACGACGGCGGCAACTCGATCGTCGAGATCCACAACGGCGCCTCGGTCAAGCTGTCCAAGCTCGCCGTCAGCGGGCCGGGCTCCGGCACCTGCGACAACGGCGCGCTCGGCGCCGGCATCCGCGTGCTCGGGGGCGCGAGCCTCGACCTCGGCCACGCCGCCGTCACCCACATCACCGACACCCCGGCCGCGCCCTGCTTCCACACCGCGAACGCCGTCCTCGTCGGGGACCTGCCGACCGGTACGGGCTCGGCCACCATCCACGACACCAAGATCACGGGCTACCAGGGCGCGGGGGTGGTCGTCCTCAACGAGGGGTCCACCGCCACCATCGAGCGCAGCACCGTCACCGGGCACCCCACCCTGTCGACCGACGGCATCGAGTTCGTGGCGGGCGCGGTCGGCCGCGTGGTCAAGAACACCGTCAGCGACAACGAGTGCCGGGAACCCGACCCGGAGTGTGGTCCCGACTTCTTCAACGAGTTCCAGCACGCGGGGATCGTCGGCGACGCGCCGGGCACCGTCGTGGAGCACAACCGGATCGTCGGCAACCAGGTGGGCATCTACGTCGCCGGTACGGGCCTCACCATCGGTGGCAACGACCTCCGGAAGAACTCGTACGTCGGAATGGCCCTCCAGGACGGTTCGTTCACGCTCCGGAAGGACCGGATCACGGGCGGGGTGCACGGTGTCGCGGTCATCGCGTCGGCGGTCGACACGACCGCGGTGCTCGACGGCGTGAAGATCACGAAGACCTCGGGCGCGCCGGTACAGACCTTCGAATGCTGCGGCTTCACCGCCACGGCGACCGTGAAGCCGTAGCGGCCTCCGGCCCGAGCCTCGTCGCTTCCGCCCCTACCGGCCCTCGCCGTCCGCGTCCTCCAGGCGGGCGGCGAGCCGGGCGAGGGCCGGCAGGGCCGTGCGGAGCGCCGCGCGGTCGGCGTCGGGCAGGGCCGTCAGCGCGTGCTCCAGGCGGCGTTCGTGGGCGCGGGTCCAGGCGGCCAGCCGCAGCCGGCCGGCATCGGTGGCGCTGACGGCGGCCGCGCGCCGGTCCTCGCTGTCCACCTCGCGGGTCACCAGCCCGTTCAGCACCATCGTGGCGACGAGTCCGCTCACCGTGGACTGTGCGAGGCGCTGGCGGGCGGCGAGTTCGCTGACGCGGACCGGGGAGTGTTCTACGCAGACCTGGAGGAGTTCCACCTGGGCCATGGGGAGCTGCTCCCAGGGGTACTCCGTACGGATCGAGGCGCGCAGGGCGCGGCGCAGGCGGGTGACGGCGGCGGTCAGCTCCCGGGCTTCGGGCGAGCCCGCGCCGGGCTGCGCGTCCGGGGCACCGGGCGGGCCCGGCATGCGTGCCATACCGACCACGTTACGCGCGCTCCGCCGCGGCCGGGGTGCGGCCCGCGCCGCTCCGGGACCCCGTGACGGCCATGGCGGCGGCCGCGGCCAGCAGGATCAGCACCGCGTGGCGTCCGCCGGCGCCGCCCGTGTGCAGGGCCAGGGTGACGAGGGCGACGCCGATCGCGGTGCCGAGCCCGCGGGCCATGTTGATCAGACCGCCGCCGGTACCCGGAGCCTCCTTCGGCACCGCCCGCATCACGAGGGCGTTGTTGGCGGGGGCGAACAGCCCCAGGCCGAGGCCGAGTACGCCGAGCGCGCAGGCGAGCGGCACGGGTGCGGGCGGCAGGAAGAGCAGGGCGGCCAGGGCGCAGCCGGTCAGCGCCGCTCCGTACAGGCAGCGCGCCCGGTCGGTGACGGAGGCGCGCAGGGCCCGGTCACCGCCCACCGCGCCGAGCGCGAACCCGGCGGGCAGGGCGGTGAGGGCCGTTCCGGCGGCGAGCACGCCGTGCCCGGACCCGAGGAGGAGTACGGGCACCAGCACCAGCGGGCCGAACAGGACGAGGTATCCGCACAGCGCCGCCGCGAGCCCGCCCCGGATCCCGGGGGTCCTCAGCAGCGCGGGGTCGATCAGGGGTGCGGGGGCCTTCCGCTCCTGCCGGACGAGCGCGGCGGTGGCCCCGAGGGCGACCGCGCAGGCGGCCGGACCGGTCCAGGCCGGCACGTGCAGCCCCGACAGGGAGCTGAGCGCGACCAGGAGGGCGGCGGTGGCGGTGGCGAGCCACAGGACTCCGGCCCGGTCGAAGCGGCGTGCGGGGGCCCGGTCGCGGGTGCGCGGGAGCAGGTAGTGCCCGGCGGCCAGGGCGATGAGTCCGACGGGGACGTTGATCCAGTACGTCCAGCGCCAGCCGAGCCCGGCCACGAGGGCGGCCCCCGCGGTGGGGCCGAGCGCCAGCCCGACGGCCTGGGCGGCGGCCTGTACGCCGAGCGCGGTCCGCAGCCGTGCGGCGGGCGCACTGGTCTTCACCAGGGCGACGCTGTTGGCCTGGAGCATGGCCGCGCCCACCGCCTGCACGACCCGGAATCCGATGAGGGCGATGAGGGTCGGGGCGAGGCCGCAGGCCGCAGAGGCGGCGGTGAAGAGCGCGAAGCCGTAGAGGTAGGAGAGCTTGCGGCCGTGGGCGTCGGAGAGCCGGCCCACGGGCACCAACAGGGCCACGAGGGTGAGCAGATAGGCCAGCGAGACCCATTCGACGCCCGCGAGGGGGACCCCGAACTCGGCCCGTACCCCGGGATAGGTCATCGTCACGATGCTGGCGTCGAGCTGGCCCATGAAGGCGCCGAAGCACACGGTGGCCACCGCCAGCCGCCAGGCGCCGGTGCGCGAGCGCACCCAGGCGGGCCGGGCCCGTTCCCGTACGAGAAGGGCGGGCAGGGCGGGTGCGGGCGGAAACGGGAACGACATGCGGGGCTCCTTCCGTGCCCGGCCCCCCACGTTCCGAGATTACATCGGACACCGCTCCATTCCCTCTCTCCCCTTCCCGGAAGAAAAGGCGGAAAGACCCGGTCCCCGCGGGCCGAAAGGCCGGGAGCCCCGTCCCGACAAGGCCGGTCGAGGAATACCGGACAGAATCCTTTACGGATTTTCCCGGCATTTTTGCCTCCCTATACTTAGCGCCGCCTTATTCGTTTTCCGTTTACCCGGGAAGCCGATTCGGCCGGTCCGGCGAGCCTATGGTTCAGACGTTCCCACTCCACTCGCAGAGACGCGCACTCATGGACTCCTCCACGACGCTCATCGCGATCACCATCGCGGTGGCCCTGCTCTTCGACTTCACCAACGGGTTCCACGACACGGCGAACGCCGTGGCCACCGCCATCGCCACCGGCGCACTGCGCCCCAAGGTCGCCGTGGCCATGTCCGCAGTGTGCAATCTCGCGGGTGCGTTCATCTCGGTGGCGGTCGCCAAGACGATTTCCGGGGGGATCATCGACGAGCACGCCGGAATACGTCCGCCGGTCATCCTCGCGGCCCTGGCGGGCGCCGTGCTGTGGAACCTGACCACCTGGCTGCTCGGAATTCCCAGCAGTTCCTCGCACGCCCTCGTGGGCGGGCTGATCGGCGCCACCGTCGCCTCCGTGGGGCTCCAGGGGGTCAACGGGATGGCCGTGGTCGGCAAGATCCTCATCCCCGCCGTCCTGTCTCCGCTGATCGGCGGACTGGTGGCGTACGCGGCGACGCGGGCGGCGGGCCGGCTGAGCGGCCCGGAACGCGGAACGGAGCGAGCGGGGCGGGCAGGCGGCCGCGGGGCCCGCGGCGGGCAGGTGCTCGCCGCCGCCCTCGTGTCCCTGGCGCACGGCACCGGCGACGGACAGAAGACCATGGGCGTGATCACGCTGACGCTGGTCACCGCGGGCTCCCTGCCCGCGGGGTCCGCGCCCCCGCTGTGGGTCATCGTGACCGCGGGGCTCACGATGGCCCTGGGCACCTACACGGGCGGCTGGCGCATCATCCGCACGCTCGGCACGGGCCTGACCCGGCTCGGCCCGCGGCAGGGCTGTGTGGCCCAGACGAGCGCGGCGGCCGTGCTGCTGACCACCTCCCACCTGGGCTTCGCCGTGTCGACCACGCACGCCGTCACCGGCAGCGTCGCCGGGGCCGGGCTCGCCACCCCCGGCGGGGTCCTGAGCCGGGCGACCGTGCGGGCCATGCTCGTCTCCTGGGTCCTCACGCTCCCCGCGGCGGGGCTCGTCGCCGCCCTGGCCGTCCTGCTCACGGAGCAGGGCGCCTGGGGCCAGGACACCACGGCCGCCCTGCTGTTGTGCGCGACCCTCGCCTTCTGGGTCCGGTCCCGCCGGACGGCCGTCACCGCGCGGAGCGTCGCCCCGGAGCCGGCCACCGCCGCGGAAGCCGCCGCCGCCACCACCACGGCCGGTTCCGCGGCCGCCGCGACCGCGACCGCCTGAGCCCCGGTACGCATCTCGTCACGTAAGGTCACGCAAGTGAAGGAATCGGGCAGAACGGTGGCGGCAGAGGGCCTGCGGTCCCGGATGACCGCCGGCTTCGGCGACGGAAGCATGGTCGTGCGCGCGGCGATCTCGGCGGGACTCGCCTGGTGGATCGCCTCCGTGCTGCTGCACTCCGACGCGGCCTCGCTCGCCCCGGCCGGCGCCGTCCTCGCCACGCAGACCACGCCCTTCGCCACCGCGCGCAAGAGCCTGCAGCGGGCGGCCGGCATCCTGTTCGGCTTCCTGCTCGGCGTGGTGGCCACCGCGTCGATCGGCACGAACACGGTGAGCGTCGCCCTCGTGGTGCTGGTCGGCATGTTCGCGGGACGCGCGATGAACCTCGGTTCGCAGATGCACCAGATCGCGCTCACCGCCGTGCTCGTGATGGGCGCCGCCACCACCTTCGGGTACGGGGCCGCCCGGCTGGAGGACAACGTCGTCGGCGTGCTCGTCGGCACCTGCGTCGGCCTGGCGCTGCCCTCCCCCGGTTTCACCCGCCGTGCGGGTGAGGAACTGGCCCGCCTGAACCGGCAGATGGCCGCCCTGCTGGCCGAGATCGCCCGCGGGCTGGCCGAGGACGAGTGGGCCGCGCGCACCGGGGACTGGGTCCGGCGGGCCCGCTCCCTGTCCAAGGAGCTCGACGCGGTGCGGCAGGCCGTCCGCGAGGCCGAGGACGCGATCCGCTGGAGTCCGCGCGGCCGGTCCGCGCGGCCCCGCCTGGACCGGCTCGCCGAAGCCACCCAGTGCCTCGACCACGTCGGGCACCAGGTCCGGGGGATCACCCGCGGCCTGTACAACCTGACCTTCCGCGAAGGCCGCCCGCCCGCCCTGCACTGGGCACAGCACGAGGAACCCCTGGTGCCCCGGCGGGCCGACGCCCCGGCCGGGCTCGACGGGGTGCTGGCCGCGCTCGCCGCGATGCTGGGCGACCTGGCCGACGTACACGTACGGGAGGACGCGCCTTCGCCCGAGGTGCGGGACCGCCTGGCGGGGCTGCTCGGCGAGGCCGAGACCGGCTTCCTGCGGACCGCGCTGGCGCAGTCCCCCGCCTACGCGGACTGGCGGGTCCTGTGCACCGCCGGGATCCTGGAGGACGCCCGGAAGATGCTCCACGAACTGGACCCCTCGATCGGCCCCCACAAGGCCGCTTTCGGGTAGCCGCCGGCAGGTGTGGAGCGCGTCCTCAGGCGGCCTTCCCGCGCAGGTGGCGCCAGACGGCCTTGGCCGCGTTGTGGCCCGACATGCCGTGCACTCCAGGGCCGGGCGGGGTGGCCGAGGAGCACAGGAACACGGCCGGGTGGGCCGTGTTGTACGGGGACAGGGTGAGCTTGGGGCGCAGCAGGAGCTGGAGCCCGGAAGCCGCTCCGCAGGCGATGTCGCCGCCGACGTAGTTCGGGTTGCGGGCGGCGAGCTGCGGCGGGCCCGCCGTGGCGCGGGCGAGCACCAGGTCGCGGAACCCGGGTGCGAAGCGCTCCAGTTGGCGCTCGACGGCTTCGGTGAGGTCGCCGTCCCAGCCCGCCGGGACGTGCCCGTACACCCAGAAGGTGTGCTTGCCCTCGGGCGCCCGGCCGGGGTCGACCAGGCTGGGCTGTGCGGCGATGAGGAACGGGGTGCGCGGGACGCGCCCGCCGCAGGCCAGTTGCAGGGCCGCGTCGATGTCACGGGTGCGCGGACCGATCTGTACCGTGCCGGCCCGGCGGGGCTCCTCGGCGGTCCAGGGGACGGGGCCGTCCAGGGCGTAGTCCAGCTTGAACACGGAGGCGCCGTAGCGGTAGCCGTCGTAGACCCGGCCCAGGCGTGCGATGCGGGCCAGTGCGGTCGGGGAGGTGTCGAAGACGTACGCCCGGGCCGGCGGCAGGTCGTCGAGGCGCTTGACCTCGAACCCGGTGTGGACCGTCCCGCCGAGGTCGCGCAGGTACCCGGCGAGGGCGTCGGAGATCGACTGCGAGCCGCCGCGCGGCATCGGCCAGCCGTTCGCGTGCGCGGCGAGGGCGAAGACCAGGCCGACGGCGCTGGTCCCGATCCCGCCGAGCGGGGCGATGACGTGCGCGACGAGCCCCGCGAACAGAGCGCGGGCACGGTCGTCGCGGAAGCGGCTCAGCAGCCAGGTGGAGGGCGGCAGCCCGGCCAGCCCGAAGCGGGCGAGGGTGAGCGGGTCACGGGGCAGCGCGGTGTCCGGCAGCGACATGAAGTCCCGGGCCAGGGTGTCCCACTTGCCGAGGAACGGATCCACCAGCCGCCGGTACGTGCCCGCGTCGCGGGGCCCGAAGGACGCGGCCGTCTCCGCGACGGAGCGGGAGAGCACGGCCGCCGTGCCGTCGTCGAAGGGGTGCGCCATGGGCAGCGGGGCGTGCAGCCACTCCAGCCCGTACTGCTTGAGGGGCATCGTGGAGAAGACCGGGGAGCCGGCGCCGAGCGGGTGCACCGCCGAGCAGGGGTCGTGCCGGAAGCCGGGGAGGGTGAGCTCCTCGGTCCGGGCCCCGCCGCCGACGGTGTCCGCGGCTTCGAAGACGGCCACGGAGAAGCCGCGCCGGGCCAGTTCAACGGCGGCCGTCAGCCCGTTGGGCCCGGCCCCCACCACGACCGCATCGAGGATCGACGGCACTTGCGACTCCTTCGTCCGGCGGCGCCACCGCCCCCAGGGTATTGCCCCTGTCCATAGGCGGATCCGAGATCCGCGCCGACTGCGTTCGCTCTGGGCTCAGCCGCGCAGCAGCTCCCGGATCCGTACGGTCGTGGCCTCGTCCCGGCCGACCGCGAAGGGCAGCGCATTGTCCCGGTCCACCCGGAAGGGGACCCCGTCGACGGTGCTCTGGGAGCCGCCCGCCTCGGCGACCAGCAGCAGCCCGGCCGCGTGGTCCCAGGCCGAGGGCCAGTTGAAGGCCAGGCCGTCCATCTCTCCCCGGGCCACCTTCAGGTACTCCAGGCCCGCCGAACCGCAGGCTCGGGAGGCCACCCCGGGCACGTCGAGGCGCGCCAGGACGCGCCGCTCGGCCTCGGTGGTGTACAGCGGGTGGGCGGTCGCGACCCGCAGCTCGGCGCCGGGGTCCGGCGAACCGCTCAGGATCCGCTCGCCGTTGACGTACGCGCCCTGTCCGCGCACGGCGGTGGACATCTCCTCCAGCGCCGGGGCGAAGGTCCAGGAGGCGAGGAGCTCCCCGCGGTGCGCGAGCGCGACCAGGGTGCAGAACTCCGGCTCGCCGTGCACGAACTGCCGGGTCCCGTCGACGGGGTCCACGATCCACACCGGGGCGTCGGCGCGCAGCGCGCCGTAGACCCCGGGATCGGCGTGCACCGCTTCCTCGCCGACCACGGCCGAGCCGGGCAGCAGCCGGGTCAGGGCCTCCGTGAGGTACGCCTCCGCCTTGCGGTCGGCGTCGGTCACCAGGTCGTGCGGGCCGCTCTTCTCGTCCACCTCGTGGTCCGCGAGCCGACGGAACCTCGGCATGATCTCGATCGCCGCCGCTTTGCGAACGGCTTCGTCGACGTCGGACAGGTTCCGGGCGAGGAATTCATCGATCATGCCTCCAGCAAAGCACGCCCGGCTGACAAACCCCACTGCCGGACCCGGCGGGCGGCCGGACCCCGGGTGGACCGCGGATGAACACGCCGCCGGGCGGGCGGCGGGGACCGGGGCGGGTGGGGAGCGGATCAGGTGCGGACCTGGCGGTGAGGACCGGGCGGGAAGACCGGAACCCGGTCCGCCTCCTGGTGGGCTCCGGCCGCCCGTGCTACACCGGCCGGGCCCGGCCCTCTCCCTCCCCCACACCACCGCCTGGGAGCCCTTCATGCGCCGCCCCGCCCGCCCCGCCCGCTCCTCCCGGTCCCTCCGCCCCCTCCGCCGCGCCGCAGCCCTGCTCGCGGCCGCCGCCACCGCCGCGGCCGCGCTCGTGGTCGCCGCGCCCGCCGCCCCCGTGGGCGCCGCGTCCGTCCTGCCCTCGCTGCCCGCGCCGAACGCGGCCGGGCTGACCCTGCGGACCTGGTCGGTGGCCGCGGAACAGAGCGAACGCATGGGCGACGCCTCCGTGACCTCCGCCGCCGTCTTCGCCGCGCACGGCGGCACCCCCTCGATCGATCCGGTCCAGGTGCCCGTGCGGGTACGCGTCCTGCTGCCGGAGGACTACCAGCGGGACCCGGCGCGCCCCTACCCCGTGCTGTACCTGCTGCACGGCGGCACGGGCGACGTGGAGCAGTGGTCGAAGACCGACGAGGGCAATGTCACGGCGAACCTGAAGGACTCCGCCTTCAAGGGCATCGTCGTGATGCCGGAGGGCGGCAAGGCCGGCTGGTACAGCGACTGGCCCGGGCACACGGACGGCTTCTTCGCCCCGCAGTGGGAGACCTTCCACATCCAGCAGCTGGTCCCGTGGATCGACGCCAACTTCAACACCGTGCGGGCGGCCTCCGGGCGTGCGGTCGCGGGTGTCTCGATGGGCGGTTACGGGGCCCTGCGCTACGCCGGCCGCCACCCGGAGCTGTTCTCCGCAGTCGGCGCCTTCTCGCCCGGCACGGACATCTACGACCCGGGCGCGCAGAGCATCATCACCAACTCCACCTGGACGGTGGGTGCTTCGATCCTGTGGACGGGCCTGTTCGACGGGAAGTTCCGGGTGACCGGCGACACCCCGTACCGGATGGCCACGGTCTTCGGCCCGCCGAGCACCTGGCCGGGGCAGAACCCGGTCAACCTGGCGCTCGACGGCAAGTACGCCTCGTACGGCGGGAAGTTGGCCCTGTACGCGGGCGGCACGGGCGGTACGGGCGAGAAGGAGATCGGCGCGATGACCGCGGCGCTCCACCAGGACCTGAAGGACCGCGCGGTCGCCCACCGCTACTGCCGGGGCGCGGGCGACCACGCGTGGCCCTACTGGGGCCCGGAGCTCAAGGACTTCGTGGCCTACGCCTACGGCCCGGCCCCGCAGACACCTCAGCCCCCGGCCCCCTGCCCGAATGGCTGGGGGTCGGAGACCCCGTAGCCCCGGCCTAGTTGGTGGCGAGGTCGCCGACGACGAGGGTCTGCGGGGCGAGGTGCTCGTACGCCCCGTCCGTCATGTGCTGCGGGTTCAGGTGCTCGAAGTTGCCGTCCAGGCCCTGCGGCGCGACGCTGCTGTGGTTGTCCGCGAAGGCCGGGCCGGCGCCCAGCGCGGCCAGGGCGAAGGCGGCGGTGGCGGCCATGGCGGCGGCTCTGATGTTCATGAGGGTCCCCCCGGGTCCGGCCGGCCCCTGGTCGGGCCGGCTCGGGAACAGGCTGTCAGGACCGGTCGGAGTCCTGCAACGGCATCGGGGCGGTCCGCTCAGCCCACCCCCGCGCCGAGGCCCTCCAGGAGCGCCAGTCCCGCCGCGCGGTGCTCGGCGGCCGCGGCCGGGTCCGTGTCCTCCAGCAGGACCGCGATCCCCTCGTGGGCCAGTGCCTCCTCGTGCCGGTATCCGAGCCCGGGGGCCAGCTCCAGCGTCTGCCGGTGCAGGATCAGGGCCTCCTCGGGCAGTCCGGCGAGCCGGCAGGTCTCGGCGTAGGCGCCCAGGAAGCGGACCTTCCAGTGGTCCTCGAACAACTCGTCCAGCAGGGCGAACGCCTCCCGGTGGCTGGTCAGGGCCTCCTCGTACCGGCCCATCCGGCGCAGCCCGACGCCCAGGCAGTTGAGGGACCACGCCTCGTTGTTCACGTGCCCGTCCTCGCGGGCCAGGGCCAGCGCCCGGTGCAGGTGCTCCGACGCCTCCTCGGGCGACTCCTCGGCGATGGCCACGCCGAGGGTGATGCGGGCCGTCAGGGTGGGCGGCCACGCGGGGTCCGGGTGGGACACCTCCAGCACCTCCCGGGCCCGTCGCGCCGCCTCCTCGCGGTCGCCCAGCTGGAGCAGCGCCCAGGCCTCCGAGGCGGCCGCGTGGGCCGTGCCCGCCGGGAGGCCGGCTTCCCCGTACAGCTTCCCGGCCAGCCGGAACAGTTCGAGCGGCTCCTCGACGCTCCCCCGGTCCCAGCTCAGATAGCCGCGGCGCAGGGCCAGTTCGGCTTCCGAGTGGGGGTCCCCCGCCTGTACCACCCGTAGTCCGGCGGCCTCGTACGCCGCTGCGGCCTCGGTCATCCGGCCCGCGTTGTAGCGCGCGAAGCCCAGGTCGCTGTAGGCCTCGGCCAGGCTCCGCGGGTCTCCCAGACGTTCGGCGGCGTCCAGCGAGCGCTCGAAGAGGTGGTTGAGGTGGGTCGTGCCGCAGCGCCGTGCGAAGTACGCCCGCAGGAAGCGCGGCAGCTCGCACACGTGCGTGTCCGCCCCGACGGCGACCGCCGTCTCGAAGGCGGCGATCATCGTCTCGTATTCCGAGGTGAGCCAGGCGCAGGCCGCGTGCTTGTCGGCGAACCGCGGCAGTTCGGCCGGGGGCCGGCCCGCGGTGGGCGGCCGGCCCGGCGAGAGGACCGGCATCGCGGCGTCGGCCGCGGCCGCCGCGTGCACGAAGTAGTCGAGGAAGCGGCCCAGCGCGCGCTCCCGCTCGGCCGGGGAGTCCTGCTGCGCGCAGGCGCCGCGCGCGTGCTGGTGCACCAGGTCGTGCAACCGGTAGCGGCCCGCCGTCGGCTGCTGGACCAGGTGCGCGTCGACCAGATCCTCCAGCATCTCCCGGGCGTCGCGCAGTGGTACGTCCGCCAGGGCCGCGGCCGCGTACGCGTCGAAGGAGCCGCCGGGCAGCAGGCCCAGCATCCGGAACAACCGGGCCTGGGCCCGGTCCAGCTGCCGTACGGACATGGCGAAGGCGGTGTCGAACTCGCTCGTGCCCTCCGCCAGCCGCTCCACGAGGATGCCCACCGTCCAGCCGGGCCGGTGCCGCAGCCGGGCCGCGGCCAGCCGCAGGGCCAGCGGCAGGTGGCCGCAGAGCCGCAGCACCTCGGCGGCGGACTCCGGTTCGCGGGCGATGCGGCCTTCGGGGCCGCCGGAGTCCCCGCTGGCCCGGGCGAGCAGCTCCGCGCTCTCCTGCGGGCTGAGCACGTCGAGCGAGACCGGCGGCACCTCGTCCAGGCCGAGCAGCCGGTTGCGGCTGGTGATCAGGACGACGGAGTCGCCGGCGCCCGGCAGCAGCGGGCGGACCTGCTCCGCGTCGGCCGCGTTGTCGACGACCACGAGGGCGCGCCGGCCCGCCAGCTCCGCGCGCCAGCAGGCCGCCAGCTGTTCGAGGCCCTCCTGCGGGACCCTCTCGGACGGCACGTCGAGCGCCCCGAGCAGCATCCGCAGCGCCGAGTCGGGATCGAGGGGGGCCCGGCCCTCGGTGAAACCGTGCAGGTCCACGTAGAGCTGGGCGTCCGGGTAATCGGCGGCGAGCCCGTGGGCGACGTGCACCGTCAGGCAGGTCTTGCCCACGCCCGCCATGCCGTCGACGACGACACCCCGGTGGCTTTCCACCGCGGCGAGCACGGCGGCGAGCTGGCTCTCGCGCCCGGTGAAGTCGGGGACGTCGCGCGGCAGACCGTTGTGGGGCCGCGGCTGGACCTGGCGGCTGGTCCTGGGGGGCGCCGGCAGCGGGTTGGCGGACCCGAGCTCCCAGAGGGGTCGCAGCGGGCGGGGATCGCGTTTGACCAGGCGGCAGAGGGCGACCACCGCGGACCAGGGCGGCGCGGTCTGGCCGCTGAGGTAGCGCGAGAGCGAGGAGGAGCTCAGTCCCGCATCCTTCGCGAGGGCCCGTACACCGAGCCCGGAAAGCTCCTGGAGCAGCCGCAGCCGTGCGGCCAGCTCGCCCTGCGGGTCGGCTCCGGCCGTCCGCCGTTCCATGTCCACGGTTCCCCCCGTATCCCTGTCCCGCAGCGCCCGAATTATCTCGGCCCTCATCTCCGCTGGTCAAGGATGTCCCGCCTGTCCCAGGGTGTCCCACCGTCCTCGTCGCGACGGGCCGCTGCGGCTGTCATGGAGTCACACCCCGAGGGGGGCACCGGAAACCCGGGACAACCCCGGAGGACCGGAAGACCAGTAGAGGAGCACACCGAGATGCAGTCCCGCATGCAGAACCCCGCCGTCGTCCTGTCCGGTGCGATGCAGCCCATCCAGGAGATCATCAAGGCCGTCCACTCCGGTGGAGTGGACGGGCAGACGCTGGAGCTGGTCCACCTGCGGGTGAGCCAGATCAACGGATGCAGCTCCTGTGTCGACATCGGCGCCAAGGCGGCCCGCAAGGCCGGGGTGAGCGAGGAGCGGCTGGCCACGGTCTCCGTCTGGCGCGAGACCCCGTACTTCACCGAAGAGGAGCGGGCGGCCCTGCTGCTGGCCGAGGCCGCGACCCGGCTGGCCGACCGTCCCGACGCGGTGAGCGACGAGGTCTGGGACACGGCCGCCACCTACTTCGACGAGAAGCAGCTCGCCGCGCTCGTCCTGATGATCGGCGTCACGAACCTGTTCAACCGGCTCAACGCCACGACCCGCCAGATCGCCGGCTCGTGGTGACGATGGGAGCGGACCGCCCCGCTTCCTAGCATCACCGTCCAGCCCGTCCAGCCAGCCCGTCCGCCCGACTCCCGTGAGGAAATCCGCCATGACGAACACCGACCGACCCGCGAAGAGCACGTTCGAAGGGTTCACCGACGAGGAACGCGCCGCGATGAAGGACCACGCCAAGGAGCTGAAGGCGTCCGCGCGCCGCGGATCCCGCGCCGACAAGGCGGCGGAGGAGGAGGCCGCCGTGGTGGCGAAGATCGCCGAGATGCAGGACTCCGACCGGGTCATGGCGGAGCGGATCCACGCGATCGTCAAGGCGAGCGCGCCCGGCCTCGCACCGAAGCTCTGGTACGGGATGCCGGCGTACGCCCGGGACGGCAAGGTGGTCTGTTTCTTCCAGAGCGCGGAGAAGTTCAAGGCCCGCTTCGCGACGCTCGGCTTCAGCGACCAGGCCCACCTCGACGAGGGCTCCATGTGGCCGACCTCCTACGCCCTGACGCAGCTGACGGCCGCGAACGAGGAGATGATCGCCACCCTGGTGAAGAACGCGGCACACTGAGAGGCACACTGAGAGGAAGCCTGCCGACGGCCGGCGCCGGACCTAGGAGAACACCGATCGTGCTCACGCCCCACGTCCTCACGATCGGTGCGGAGCTCCCGCCCGCCGCGCAGGCACCGTCCGACGCGTCGACAGCCGTGTGGCTGGTCGACACCGACGACCGGGAGGGTGCGGCCGCCCGGCTGGCTCCGGAGACCCTGGACCCGGCCGAGCAACAGCGCGCGGCCTCCTTCAAGCGCAAGGAGGACCGGCGCCGCTACGTCACCTCCCACGTGGCGCTGAGGGTGCTGCTCGGGGCCTGGCTGGACCTCGCCCCGGGCGAGGTACGGATCGGCCGCGCCCCGTGCCCCGGGTGCGACGGTCCCCACGGACGTCCGATGTCCGCGGACGGACCCGTCCACTTCTCCCTGTCGCACAGCGACCGGCTCGCCCTGCTCGCGGTGGGCCCGATGCCGGTGGGCGCCGACGTGGAGACGCTGCCCGCGGCATCGGCCGTGGCCGAACTGGCCGGGCAGCTGCACCCGCAGGAGACCGCGGAGCTGAAGGCCCTGGCCCCGGAAGAGCGGCCCGCGGCCTTCGGCCGCGTCTGGGTCCGCAAGGAGGCGTACCTCAAGGGCCTGGGCATAGGTCTCGCCCGGGGCCTCGCCCTCGACTACGTGGGCGCCGGCGACACCCCGGCGACCGGCCTGCCCGACTGGTCCCTGACGGACGTGGCCGTCCCCGCGGGCTTCACCGCCGCCGTGGCGGTGGGGACCGGCGACTAGGGGGTGTCCCTTTCGGATCTTGCCGGGCCCGCGGCGCCTGGCGCGGCGGCCTACCGCAGGAGGTCGAGGGCCGCCTGCAGGTCGGTGGCGGCCAGGGTGGTGAGCGGCGCCCTCGCCTGCGGGTCGTAGCCGCGGGGGACGCCTTCGATCAGGACGATCAGGGCCAGGTAGGCGCGGTACATCGCGATCCGCCGGCGTTCGTGGGGCGTGAGCGGTGCGGAGCGGTAGCCGGCCAGGAAGGCCGGGTCCCGGGTGATGTCGTCGAAGAGCGCGGTGGACACGAGGTCGGCGAGCGGATCACCCCAGAAGGACCGCTCGCCGTCGAGGATTCCGGTGATCTCCAGGCGTCCGTCCCGCTCGGCGAGCAGGATGTTGCCCTCCCACAGGTCGAAGTGGACCAGTGAGGGGGTCGTCACCCGGTCCAGGAGCCGGCCCCGGGCCCGGACGAGGGCGAGGACCTCGTCGGGGTCGACGGGCAGCGGAGGCCGGAAGCGGCGGGCGTCCGCGCAGACGTCGGCCAGCATGCCCTCGAAGGCGGTCCGCCAGCTCGTGGCGGCGCCGGCCGGCGGATGCGCGTACGGATAGCCGAACGAGGAACCCCGCACCCGGTGGAGTCCGCGGACGAGGCGCCCGAGGTCGGTGCGCAGCCTGGCCCGGTCCCCGGCGCCGATCCCGGGGCTCAGGCGCTCCCAGGGTTCGCCCTCCAGGTGGGTCATCAGGAGGTAGTCGCCGTCGATCGGGCCGTCGCCGTCGGCCAGGCCGTCGCCGTCGATCGCGCTCCGGTCGAAGCCGGTCGCCACGACTGCGGGCACCGGAAGTCCGGGTACCGCCGAGGCTCGCCGGTAGAACTCCGCTTCCGTGCGCATCAGCGCGTGCTCGTAGGTCATGAGGGGCGTGCCCGCGGGTGGCGCGACCTTGAGCACGGCCGACTCCCGTCCCGCGCCCCGGTCCAGGGTGAGCAGGTGGACCGAGTTGAAGGTGCCGCCCGCCAGCTCCCGGCTGCCGAGCACCCGGGTGTCCGGCCCCCGGGCGTGCGCGATCGCGCGGGCGATCTGCCCGTCGGTCAGTGTCCGCTTCATCGCGCGTGCCCTCCGACCTAGCGGCGGGAGAGCGCTCTCTCCCTGCCGGAACCTAACGCGCGTTCCCGGCCGCGGTCAAGGAAGCGGGGCGATCAACTCACCTCCCGGAAAGGCGAGTTTCCCCGGCGGCCCCACAGGTCGCCGTACCGGTGTCACGGGCGAGGCCGGCCGACGGGGTCGACCGGGGCTCGTTTTCCGGATGTTGCGCCAAGGCGTTCCCTCACGGGGGTGGCCTCCGCTAGCTTCTGACCTCAACTCCCCCACCCCCCTCCCACACCCCATTCCCAGCTCCGGGCGGATCGTTATGAGTCGTTCCATCGTGTTGCGCGATGTCAGCAAGAGATACGGGCGCGGCTCCCTCGCCGTCGACCGCGTCTCCCTCACCGTCGAGCCGGGCGAGTTCCTGGTTCTGCTGGGGCCTTCGGGCTGCGGCAAGTCCACCGTCCTGCGGATGATCGCGGGGCTGGAGGAGATCACCGAGGGCGCGCTGTACCTCGACGGCGAGTACGCCAATCACGTGCCGCCGAGCGAGCGGGACATCGCGATGGTGTTCCAGAGCTTCGCGCTGTACCCGAACATGACGGGCCGCGCCAACATCGGATTCCCGCTGAAGCTGCGCGACCCCCGCGGGGATCACGAGCCCCAAGTGGAGGCCACGGCCCGGATGCTGGGCATCGAGGACCTCCTCGACCGCTTCCCGGGACAGCTCTCCGGCGGCGAGCGCCAGCGGGTGGCGATGGGCCGGGCCATCTCCCGGCAGCCGTCGGTGTTCCTGATGGACGAGCCGCTCTCCAGCCTGGACTCGAAGCTCCGTACCCACCTGCGGGCCGAGATCGCCCGGCTGACCGCCGAACTCGGCGTCACCACGGTCTACGTCACGCACGACCAGTCCGAGGCCATGTCCCTCGGGCACCGCGTGGCGGTCATGCGGGGAGGCGTCCTCCAGCAGGTCAGCTCACCACGGGACACCTACGCCCTGCCGGCGAACGTGTTCGTCGCGGCGTTCATCGGAACACCCCGCATCAGCCTGCTCCAGGCCGTCGTCCACGCGCCGCTGGGCGCGGGCATGTGGATCGACCTGGGACGCCACCGGCTCGCCCTTCCCCAACCGCTCAGCCCCGACCACCAGTTGCTCCGGATCCAGCAGGGGCGCCCGGTCATCGTCGGCCTGCGGTCGGAGGCGGTACGGATCGCACCGCCGAGCCAGGCACGGCCGGGCGAGGTGGCGATGACGGGCATCGTCGAGCACGTGGAGTACCAGGGGCACGAGGCGCTGGTCCACGTGGACACGGGCTCGCGCCCCGCGGTGGTGGCGGATCTGGAGTCGGCACGGCACCCGGCCGCCGCTCCCCGGCGCAGCCTCAGGCGGCAGCAGAGCGGGCTGGGCCGGCTCAAGGCGCGGGCCGTGGAACGGCTGTCCGGCGGGTCGGTGGCGGTCCTGGACGCGCCGCCGGAATCCCCCCGGGGGGCCGACGCGGGCGTCGCCACGGAACGGCTGGGGGCGGTGCGCAGCGACCTCGTCGTGCGCACGGGACCGCACGTCCGGGTGCGGGTGGGGGCGCAGATCCCGCTCCTGGTCGACCTCGCGCAGTTGTACGTCTTCGACCATGCGGGGCAACGGGTGTCTCCGGCCGGGGACGGGCTCGCACCTCTGGAGCGGTAGCGCCCGGGTCCGGAGGGGCGCCGCCCGGATGCCGGCCGGCCCACCGCGCGGGCTGCGGGGTGGGCCGGGCGGTCAGTGCGCCGCCCGCTCCTGCAGCGTGGTCCGCCAGGCCGGCAGCGGCTCCTCGCGTTCGGGTTCCGTGCGGTGTCCGCCGCGGGCGAAGAAATCGGCGAGGGGCAGGATTCCCGCGCCGACGGTGACGGCGTCGGGGCCGAAGGTGCCCAGGTCGACGCGGACGTTGGCGGCCGGGTACGACAGGGCGTAGGAGGTGGCGTAGGACCGTACGGAGTCCAGGAAGCGGGTGCCGAGCTGGAGGCCGGCCCAGCCGCCGACGAGGATGCGTTCGGGCTGGAAGAGGTTGATCAGGTCGGAGAATCCCGCGCCGAGGTACTCGGCGGTCTCTTCCAGGACGGCCAGGGCGGTCGCGTCGGCCCGGGGGGCGGCGCCGTCGGGGCCCGGCTCGGGGTAGGCGGCGGCGAGCATCGCGGTCAGGGCGGTCTCTTCGTCGGCGTCGGCCGGGGGGCGTCCGCCGGCCTCGGCCCAGCGTTCCAGGAGGGCCTCGGCCCCCGCGTACGCCTCCAGGCAGCCCTGGGCTCCGCAGCGGCAGCGGCGCCCGCGGACGCGCACGGTCAGGTGGCCCCACTCGATGGCGCGGCCGGTCCGGGTGTCGTCGCTGACCACGCAGGCGCCGACGCCGGAGCCGAAGAGCACGACGACGGCGTTGTGCGCCCCGCGGCCGGCGCCGAACCACATTTCGGCCTGGCCGAGGGTCTTGGCCCCGTTGTCGATGTAGTACGGGACGGTTTCGGGCAGCAGGTGGGAGTCGCGCAGCATCCGCTCCAGGGGGACCGCGTCCCAGCCGATGGTCTGACCGTGGACGACGGCGCCGTCCGCGGTCCGCGCGACGATGCCGGGAACGCCTATGCCCACGCCCAGGAGCCGCTCGGGTGCGATGCCGGCCCTGCGCAGGACCTCGGCGATGCCCTCGCGGAGGTGCTGCACGACGACGGTGACGTCGTAGCGGTCGATGCGGCGGGGCCCCGCCGCCCCGGCCACTTCCAGGGGGCGTTCCACGCGGGCGAGTTCGGTCAGGGTCAGGTCGAAGAGCTCGATGCGGATGCGGGTCTCGCCGACGTCCACGCCGATCATGTAACCGCTGGTCGGGCTGACGCGGAGCAGGGTCCGGGGGCGCCCGCCGGCCGATTCCACGCTCCCGGCTTCCTCCACCAGGCCGTCGGTGACGAGCTCCGCGACCACGTTGCTGATCGATCCGGAGCTCAGCCCCGTGGCGGGGCCCAGCGAGAAGCGGCTCAGGGGGCCGTCGAAATACAACCGTTGCAAAACAGCGGTTCGGTTCTCGCGCCGCAGGTCACGCACTGTTCTGCCGCTACGTACTCGCACTCTGTCCCCTGTCATCGATGCCCGTACCTGCAAGATACCTGCGTGAACGCTCTTGACGAGTCCTTCGCTTGAGGTTTAACTCACATCCTAAATTAAGCCATGTGGTTTTGGGGGCGAACCGCGGAACGTCCGCCCCCCACCCCGCAGTCGGCATCCCGTTCCTTCCTGAAAGGCCCATGGAGCCATGCGCAGAATCAGAGTCGCAGCGGTCGGCGCCGTCACCCTCTCCCTCGTCCTCGGGGCGGCCGCCTGTGGTGGTGGCGGCTCCACCGACGGGAGCGGGTCCAACGAGCAGCCGAAGACGCTGACCTACTGGGCCTCCAACCAGGGATCGAGCCTGGAAGTCGACAAGCAGGTCCTCCAGCCGGAGCTCGACAAGTTCGAGAAGCAGACGGGCATCAAGGTCAAGCTCGAGGTCGTGCCGTGGGGCGACCTGCTCAACCGCATCCTGACCGCGACCACCTCCGGTCAGGGCCCCGACGTCCTGAACATCGGAAACACCTGGAGCGCCTCGCTCCAGGCCAGCGGCGCGCTGCTCCCGTGGGACGCCAAGAACTTCGAGAAGATCGGCGGCAAGGACCGCTTCGTGGAGTCCGCGCTCGGCTCCACCGGCGTCCAGGGCCAGGACCCGGCGGCCGTCCCGCTGTACTCGATGGCCTACGCGCTCTACTACAACAAGAAGGCGTTCGCCGACGCCGGCGTCGCCAAGCCGCCGACCACCTGGGACGAGGTGATCGCCACCGGCAAGCAGCTGACCAAGGACGGCAAGGCCGGACTCGGCGTCG
Source organism: Streptomyces sp. NPDC056883 (assembly GCF_042788835.1). Classification (NCBI taxonomy): domain Bacteria; kingdom Bacillati; phylum Actinomycetota; class Actinomycetes; order Kitasatosporales; family Streptomycetaceae; genus Streptomyces; species Streptomyces sp. NPDC056883. The sequence goes on from NZ_JBHUBS010000003.1 coordinate 199,590, forward strand.
AGGGCTCCAACCTGTCGAACAACATCCACCAGGTCTTCGTCCTGGGCAAGCAGCACGGTGCGGACTTCTTCGCCGCGGACGGCAAGGCCGACTTCACCTCCGACGGCGCGGTCAAGGCCGTGAAGCAGTACGTCGACCTGATGGCCGACGCGCAGATCGTCGCCAAGGGCAACGCCGAGTACTCACAGAACCAGTCGCTGAGCGACTTCGCCAAGGGCAAGACCGCCATGGTGCTGTGGCAGACCGCTTCGGCCACCTTCGCCGCGCAGGGCATGAAGGAGGACGAGTGGGGCGTGGTCCCCGCGCCCGTGCAGTCCGGCGCGCCGGGCACGGGAACGTCCACCAACTCCATGGTGGCCGGCATCAACATGGCCGTCTTCAAGAACACCAAGAACATCGACGGCGCCACGAAGTTCGTGAACTTCATGACCGGTGACGAGGAGCAGAAGATCCTCAACAAGGCCTACGGCTCCATCCCGCCGGTGAAGTCCGCGCAGACCGACCCCGCGTTCAACACCCCCGGCCTGTCCGTCCTGCGCGACACGCTCGCCAAGAGCGCCTCCGCCCTCCCGCAGGTCCCGGAGGAGTCGCAGTTCGAGACGGTGGTGGGCACCGCGGTCAAGGAGCTCTTCGCCGACGCGGCGGCCGGCCGGCCGGTCACCACGGAGTCGGTGAAGGCCAAGCTCGAGAAGGCCCAGCAGCAGATGCCCAAGAAGTAGGCGCGGACACCTCATGACCACCACCGCACCCCCTCGTACGGGCAAGCGGACGGTACGGAAGAACCACCCCGGAGCGGCGCCTCGCACCCGCCGCTCCGGGCGGCTCCGCCGGATCTCCCTGCCGTACCTGCTGCTGCTCCCCGCACTCGTCCTCGAGCTCCTGGTCCACCTGATCCCGATGGTCATCGGCATCGTGGTCAGCTTCAAGGAGCTCACCCAGTTCTACCTCCGCGACTGGGGCAACGCGCCCTGGTCCGGCCTGGACAACTACGCCCTGACCGTCGACTTCGACGCACCGGTCGGCCAGGCACTGCTGAGCTCCTTCTTCACCACGTGCCTGTTCACCTTCTTCTCCGTGGGCCTGTGCTGGCTGATCGGCACGGCGGCCGCGATCTTCATGCAGGAGACGTTCAAGGGCCGGGGCATCCTGCGCACCATCTTCCTGGTGCCGTACGCACTGCCCGTCTACGCCGCCGTCATCACCTGGGCCTTCATGTTCCAGCGCGACAACGGCCTGGTGAACCACGTCATCCACGACCAGCTCGGGCTCACCGACAGCCCGCCGTTCTGGCTCATCGGCGACAACGCCTTCGTCACCCTGCTGGTCGTCTCGGTCTGGAAGGGCTGGCCCTTCGCCTTCCTCATCATGATGGCCGGCCTGCAGAACATCCCCCGCGAGATCTACGAGGCCGCCGCCCTGGACGGGGCGGGCGTCTGGCAGCAGATCCGGCGCATCACGCTCCCCTCGCTGCGCCCGGTCAACCAGGTGCTGATCCTGGTGCTGTTCCTGTGGACGTTCAACGACTTCAACACGCCGTTCGTCCTGTTCGGGAAATCGGCACCGGCGTCGGCCGACCTGATCTCCATCCACATCTACCAGTCCTCGTTCCAGACCTGGAACTTCGGCACCGGATCCGCGATGTCCGTCCTGCTGCTGCTGTTCCTGCTCGTCGTGACCGGCCTCTACCTCCTGTTCACCTCCCGAGGAAGGAGCGCCACCGATGCCTAAGCACACTCAGGCGGTGCAGTCCCGGTCGCCCATGGCGCCCCCCAAGTCGTTCCTCGCCAGCCGGCTGGTGTTCCTGACCCTCCTCACCGGGTTCGTCCTGCTGCCGGTGTACGTCATGATCTCCAGTTCGCTGAAGCCGCTGCAGGACGTGTCGGGGAAGTTCCAGTGGATCCCCTCCGGCCTGACCGTCCAGCCGTACTTCGACATCTGGAAGACCGTCCCCCTCGGCGACTACTTCATGAACTCGCTGATCGTGGCCGGTTCGGCGACCGTGTTCTCCGTCGTCATCGCGATCTTCGCTGCCTACGCAGTCAGCCGCTACTCCTTCCGCGGCAAGCGGGTCTTCACCGTCACGGTGCTGTCGACGCAGATGTTCCCCGGCATCCTCTTCCTGCTGCCGCTGTTCCTCATCTACGTCAACATCGGCAACGCCACCGGGATCGCGCTGTTCGGCTCGCGCGCCGGGCTGATCCTCACCTACCTGACGTTCTCGCTGCCGTTCTCGATCTGGATGCTGATCGGGTACTTCGACTCGGTCCCCAGGGACCTCGACGAGGCCGCCAAGGTCGACGGCTGCGGTCCCCTCGGCGCCCTCTTCCGCGTCATCGTGCCCGCCGCGATCCCCGGCATCGTCGCCGTCGCCGTCTACGCCTTCATGACGGCCTGGGGCGAGGTGCTGTTCGCCTCGGTGATGACCAACGACGCGACCCGCACCCTCGCGGTGGGCCTGCAGGGCTACTCGACGCAGAACGACGTGTACTGGAACCAGGTCATGGCCGCCTCGCTCGTCGTGAGCCTGCCCGTCGTCGGCGGCTTCCTCCTCCTCCAGCGCTACCTCGTCACCGGGCTGACCGCCGGCGCGGTCAAGTAGCCCCTCCTCCCATGACTTTCGAAAGGTTCGCTGTGTCGGATTCCATTGACCTCGGCGCCTTCCCCCAGGACTTCGCCTGGGGCACGGCCACTTCCGCGTACCAGATAGAGGGAGCCGTCAAGGAGGACGGCCGCGGGCCGTCCATCTGGGACACGTTCTCCCACACCCCCGGCAAGATCGACAACGGTGACACCGGCGACGAGGCCTGCGACCACTACCACCGGTGGCCCGAGGACATCTCCCTCATGAAGCAGCTGGGCACCAACGCCTACCGCATGTCGATCGCCTGGCCGCGCATCGTCCCCGACGGCTCCGGACCGGTCAACGCCCGGGGCCTCGACTTCTACGACAAGGTGATCGACGGGCTCCTGGAGGCCGGCATCACCCCCTCGGTGACCCTCTACCACTGGGACCTCCCCCAGGCCCTGCAGGACCGCGGCGGGTGGACCGTCCGCGAGACCGCCGAGCACCTGGCCGCCTACACCTCCGCCGTCGCGGAACGGCTCGGCGACCGCGTCACCCAGTGGGCCACCCTCAACGAACCGCTCTGCTCGGGCTGGATCGGCCACCTGGAAGGCCGCATGGCCCCCGGCCTGACCGACCTGACCGCCGCGGTCCGCGCCTCCTACCACCTCCTGCTGGGCCACGGTCTGGCCGCGCAGGCCATCCGTGCCGCAGCACCCGGCGCGCAGATCGGCCTCGTCACCAACCACTCCACGGTGGTACCCGCCTCCGACGCCCCCGAGGACGTCGCCGCCGCCGTCCGCATGGACGGACACACCAACCGCTGGTGGCTCGACCCCGTCTACGGACGCGGCTTCCCCACCGACATGCGGGAGCTGTACGGCGTGGAGCTGCCCGAGCGCCCCGGCGATCTGGAGACCATCGCCGCGCCCCTCGACTGGCACGGCCTCAACTACTACTTCCCCGCCACCGTCACCAACGACCCCCTGGGCCCGGTCCCCTTCGCCCGCGAAGTCCGCCTCCCGGACGTACCGCGCACCGGCCTGGACTGGCAGATCGACGCCAACGGCATCGAATCCCTGCTGCTGCGCCTCACCCACGACTACGGCGTGCGGAAGCTCTACGTCACCGAGAACGGCTCCGCGTTCCCCGACGCCGTCGGCCCCGACGGCGCGGTCGACGACCCCGAGCGCACCGCCTACCTCGAGCAGCACCTGGCAGCCTGCGCCCGCGCCGTCCGCCAGGGCGCCCCGCTGGCCGGCTACTACGCCTGGTCCCTGCTGGACAACTTCGAGTGGGCCTACGGCTACGACAAGCGCTTCGGCCTGGTCCACGTCGACTACGCGACCCAGCAGCGCACCGTGAAGACCAGCGGCCGCCGCTACACGGACATCGTCCGCAGCCACCGCGAGCTCCACGCGTAGGTCCGGCGGTTGGCCCGCGGTCCCGGCCGGATTCCGTCCCCCGTCGGCGCCGTAGGCCGTCCCCACCCCCTTCCCCACCCGTTCCCCTCCCCTTCCCCACCCCTCTCGCCCCCGAGCCCCTCGCCCCCGCAGAACGCTCGGCCGGAACACCCGGCCGAGCCTGCGGCGGTGCTCCCGGGCAGCCGGACGAAGCATCCGGAACTTCCCCTGCCATATGCCTACCGGCCCGCGCGCGCCGGTGCCTATGGTGTGGCTCCGGACCATCCCGGGCCCAGCACCCTCCCGGCTCCCCACGGGAGGGTTGCCGTGCGTCCGGCTCCGGCCCGGCCCCCTGTTCGCGCAGAACCCGACGAGCCCCCGGGCCATCAGGTCGTTCGCGGCGAACACCCCGGCCGCTTCGCAATATCCGATCAGCAGCTGGCTCATGACGATCCCTCAGCAGCCCAGGGCCTCCCCTGGGCTGCTCACTGCTGCCCCGGGACCGGCCCGCTGCTCGGAACTTAATGAAAGCCAAAAGAAAAGGCGTCACGGTCCTTGACCGGCCGATCGCGTTACGGGCAAGGTCTGGAGAGCGCTCTCCCGTTTCAGGTTCGTTAAAGGAGCACCAATGCCCACTGGCATACCTGTCGATGCGTTGCCACGCGGACGACGTCCCGTCTCCACCCGGAGGGGGATCGCCGGGGCGGTGACGACCGCCCTCGTCGGCAGCCTGCTCGCGCTGGCGCCGTCCTCCCCCGCCGTCTCTGCGGAGGCACCGCTGGTCTCCCAGGGCAAGACGGTCACGGCCTCCAGCCAGGAGCACTACGGCACCCCGGCGGCCGACGCCGTCGACGGCAACAACGGCTCGCGCTGGTCCAGCGCCGCCTCCGACGCCCAGTGGCTGCAGGTGGACCTCGGCGCCGCGACCGAGCTGAGCAAGGTCGTCCTGCAGTGGGAGGCCGCCTACGCCAAGGCGTACCGGATCGAGCTGTCGGCCAACGGCACCGACTGGTCCACGGCCTACTCCACGACCACCGGCGCCGGCGGCACCGAGACCGTGAACATCACCGGGACCGCCCGCTACGTCCGCATGCAGGGCGTCTCCAGGGCCACCGGCTACGGCTACTCGCTCTGGGAGTTCAAGGTGTTCGGGACCACCGGGGGCGACGGGGGCGGGCCGACCCTGCCGGGCGGCGGCGACCTGGGCCCGAACGTCCACATCGTCGACCCGTCCACGCCGGGCATCCAGGCCAAGCTGGACCAGGTCTTCCAGGAGCAGGAGTCGGCGCAGTTCGGCAGCGGCCGGCACGCGTTCCTCCTCAAGCCGGGCACGTACGACAACATCAACGCCCAGATCGGCTTCTACACCCAGATCGCCGGCCTCGGCCTGCGCCCGGGCGACACCACCATCAACGGTGACGTGACGGTCGACGCGGGCTGGTTCAACGGCAACGCGACCCAGAACTTCTGGCGCGGCGCGGAGGGCCTGACCGTCAACCCGGTCAGCGGCACCAACCGGTGGGCGGTCTCGCAGGCGTCCTCCTTCCGCCGCATGCACGTCAAGGGCGCGCTCAACCTGGCGCCGAACGGCTACGGCTGGGCCAGCGGTGGCTACATCGCCGACTCCAAGGTCGACGGCCAGGTCGGCAACTACTCGCAGCAGCAGTGGTACACCCGCGACAGCACCATCGGCGGCTGGTCCAACAGCGTGTGGAACCAGACCTTCTCGGGCGTCGAGGGTGCTCCGGCCACCGGATTCCCCGAGCCCCGCTACACCACGCTCGACACCACGCCCGTCTCCCGCGAGAAGCCCTACCTGTACCTCGACGGGAACGAGTACAAGGTGTTCGCGCCGGCCAAGCGCACCAACGCCCGTGGCACCACCTGGGCCAACGGCACCCCGCAGGGCGATTCCGTCCCGCTCGGCCAGTTCTACGTGGTCAAGCCCGGCGCCACCGCCGCCACGATCAACCAGGCGCTGGCCCAGGGCCTGAACCTGCTGTTCACACCCGGCGTCTACCACGTCGACCGGACCATCGACGTGAATCGCGCGAACACCATCGTGCTCGGCCTCGGCCTCGCCACGATCATCCCGGACAACGGTGTCACCGCGATGAAGGTCGCCGACGTCGACGGCGTCCGCCTCGCCGGCTTCCTGATCGATGCCGGACCGGTCAACTCCCCGACCCTGCTGGAACTCGGACCGCAGAACTCCTCCGCCGACCACTCCGCCAACCCCACCACCGTGCAGGACGTGTACATCCGCGTGGGCGGGGCGGGCGCCGGCAAGGCCACGACCAGCGTCGTCGTGAACAGCGACGACGCCATCGTCGACCACACCTGGGTGTGGCGCGCCGACCACGGCGAGGGGGTGGGCTGGGAGACCAACCGCGCCGACTACGGGGTGCGGGTGAACGGTGACGACGTCCTGGCCACGGGCCTGTTCGTCGAGCACTTCAACAAGTACGACGTGGAGTGGTACGGCGAGCGCGGAAAGACGGTCTTCTACCAGAACGAGAAGGCCTACGACGCCCCGAACCAGGCCGCCATCCAGAACGGCGCCACCAAGGGCTACGCCGCCTACCGGGTCGACGACTCGGTGACCACCCACGAAGCGTGGGGCCTGGGCAGCTACTGCAACTACAACGTGGACCCGAACATCCGCCAGGACCACGGCTTCAAGGCCCCGGTCAAGCCCGGCGTGAAGTTCCACAGCCTCCTGACGGTGTCGCTCGGCGGCAACGGCCACTACGAGCACGTCATCAACGACATCGGGGCCTCCACGGTCCCCGCCGGGACCTCGACGGTCCCCTCCACGGTGGTCTCGTACCCCTGATCCGTCCGGCCTCCCCCACCGGTTCCGCTCACCCGGCGGAACCGGCCCCCGACACCCCGGGCCCGGTTTCCGCCCTGCCGCCGCGGCCCGGGGGCACCACCGCACGACCGGCCTCCGCCGACCCGCCGGAGCCGCACCCACTCCCCTGGGCCGGGTGAACCGATCTCCGCGCCCCGGCCCAGGGGCCCCCTCACACCAGGAGCCGCAATGTTCCCCCCTCCCGCCACGAGAAGCACGCTCCGCCGCACGCGCGGCGCGGCCGCCCTCGCCACCCTGGGCGCGCTCCTCGCGTCCTCGCTCACCCTGGCCGCCGCCCCCACCGCGGTGGCCGCCGACTCCCTGCTCTCCCAGGGCAAGCCGGCCACCGCCTCCTCCCAGGAGGGCGAGGGCTACTCCGCGGCCGCCGCCTTCGACGGCAACCTCACCGGCACGCGCTGGGCCAGCCAGTGGCGCGACGCCGAATGGATCCAGGTCGACCTCGGCGCGAGCCGCAACCTCAGCCGCGTCGTCCTCACCTGGGAGGGCGCCTTCGGCAAGAACTACGAGATCCAGGTCTCGGACGACGGAACGAACTGGCGCACGGCCAAAGCCGTCACCGGAAGCGACGGCGGCACCGACGAGATCGCCATCTCCGGCAGCGGCCGGTACGTGCGGATGAACGGCCTGGTCCGCTCCGGCGGTTACGGCTACTCCCTCTGGGAGTTCCAGGTCTACGGCACCACCACGGCGGAACCCCCGGCCCAGGGCGCCGTCCGCGTGGCCGGCTCCCAGGGCAACTGGCAGCTGACCGTCGGCGGGCAGCCGTACACGGTCAAGGGCCTCACCTGGGGTCCGTCCTTCGCGGACGCACCGAAGTACATGCCCGACGTGAAGTCCATGGGCGTCAACACCATCCGCACCTGGGGCACGGACGCGTCGAGCAAGCCCCTGCTCGACACCGCCGCGGCGAACGGGATCCGGGTCGTCAACGGCTTCTGGCTGCAGCCCGGCGGCGGCCCCGGCTCGGGCGGCTGCGTCAACTACGTCACGGACGCCGCGTACAAGAGCAACATGCTGACCGAGTTCGCGAAGTGGGTGGACACCTACAAGTCGCACCCGGCCACGCTCATGTGGAACGTCGGCAACGAATCCGTCCTCGGTCTGCAGAACTGCTACAGCGGCACCGAGCTGGAGGCGCAGCGCAACGCCTACACCACGTTCGTGAACGACGTGGCCAAGAAGATCCACACCATCGACCCGGACCACCCCGTCACCTCGACCGACGCCTGGACGGGGGCGTGGCCGTACTACAAGCGCAACGCCCCGGACCTCGACCTGTACTCGATGAACTCCTACGGAGACATCTGCGGGGTGAAGCAGGACTGGATCGACGGCGGCTACAACAAGCCCTACATCATCACCGAGACGGGCCCGGCCGGCGAGTGGGAGGTGCCGAACGACGCCAACGGCATCCCCGACCAGAAGACCGACGTCCAGACGGCCGAGGGGTACACCACCGCCTGGAACTGCATCACCGGTCACCAGGGCGTGGCCCTGGGCGCCACGATGTTCCACTACGGCATCGAGCACGACTTCGGCGGCATCTGGTTCAACCTGCTGCCCGACGGGCTCAAGCGGCTGTCGTACTACGCGGTGAAGAAGGCGTACACCGGGTCGACGGCGGGCGACAACACGCCGCCGGTCATCAGCAACATGACCGTCGACAAGGCCTCCAACGCCCCGGCCGGCGGGGAGTTCACCGTCCGCGCCACCATCAGTGACCCGCAGAACGACCCGCTGACGTACAAGGTCTTCCTCAGCGGCAACTACGCGAACGGCGACAAGCGCCTGGTCGAGGCGCAGTGGCGCGCGACGGGCAACGGGACCTTCGCGGTCACCGCTCCCGAGAAGCTCGGCGTCTGGAAGGTGTACATCCAGGCCGAGGACGGCCGCGGCAACGCGGGCATCGAGACCAAGTCCGTCAAGGTGGTCGCCCCGCCCGTGAGCGGCACGAACGTGGCGCTGAACAAGCCGACGACCGCCTCCTCCTTCCAGGCCGGGTACGGAGACTGCCCCTGCACGCCGGGCAACGCGACCGACGGCAAGGCCGGCACCCGCTGGGCCAGCGACTGGAGCGACCCGCAGTGGATCTCGGTGGACCTCGGTGCCTCCACCGCGATCCGCACCCTGCAGCTGGTCTGGGACCCCGCGTACGCCAAGTCCTACGAGGTGCAGCTCTCCGACGACGGCACCAACTGGCGCACCGTCCACACCACGACGACCGGCAACGGTGACATCGACACGATCAACGTGTCGGCGAACGCCCGCCACGTACGACTGAACCTGACCGCCCGCGGCACCGCCTGGGGCTACTCCCTCCACGAGTTCGGCATCTACAGCTGACCCCGTGACGGCGCGCCACTGAACGCGGAGCACCGGCCGCCCTGACCCGGCCGGCCCTCCGTACGGGCCCGGCTCTCCCCGCCTGAACGGCGGGGAGGGCCGGGTCTTCTCGAACCGCAGGCGGGGAGCGGATGACGTGAATGGGGTGGGGATGGTGGGGATGGGCGAGGACATGCTCGATCGACTGCTGGAGAAGCTCGATCTGGCGCAGAAGGTGCGGCTGCTGTCGGGGGCCACGACGTGGCGGACGGCCGGCGAACAGGCCGTCGGCCTGCGGGAGATGGTGACCTCCGACGGCCCGGCAGGGGTGCGGGGAGAGGCCTGGGACGAGCGGCTCACCTCCGCGCTGCTGCCCTCGGCGTCCGCGATCGGCGCGCTGTGGGACGAGGGCCTGGTCGAGGAGCTGGGGGGCCTGCTCGCTTCGGAGGCGGTCCGCAAGGGCGTGGACGTCGTCCTGGCGCCGACGCTCAACCTGCACCGCACGCCCCTGGGCGGCCGGCACTTCGAGTGCTTCTCGGAGGATCCCGTACTGACGGGCCGCACGGGCGCGGCGCTCGTCCGGGGCATCCAGGCGGCGGGGGTGGCGGCCACGGCCAAGCACTACGTGGCCAACGACTCCGAGACCGGCCGGATGCACGTGGACGTACGCGCCTCCGAGCGGGTGCTGCGGGAGGTGTACCTGGCTCCGTTCGAGGCTGCCGTGGGGGCGGGCGTGTGGCTGGTGATGGCCGGCTACAACAGTGTGAACGGGGCGACCATGACCGCCAGTCCGCTGCTCGCCGAACCCCTCAAGGGCGAGTGGGGCTTCGACGGGGTGGTGGTCTCCGACTGGGGCGCCCTGCGGTCGGCCCTGGAACCGGCCCTCGCCGCACTCGACCTGGCGATGCCGGGACCGCAGGGCCCGTGGGAGGCGTCCCTCGTCCGGGCCGTGCAGGACGGCCACGTCCCCGAGCGTGCCGTCGACGCGAAGGTGCGGCGCCTGCTGCGGCTGGCCGGGCGCGTGGGGGCGCTCGAACCGCACCGGCCCCCGCGCACCCCGGCGTTCGGGCCGGACGACACGCGGATGCTGCTGCGCCGCACCGTGGCCGCCGGATCCGTGCTGCTGAGCAACCGCGCGGTGCTCCCGCTCGACCCGTCCGCGCTGGCGGAGGTCGCCGTCATCGGCGTGCACGCCGACTCCCCGCGCCTCCAGGGCGGAGGCAGCGCGGGGGTCTTCCCCGCGCACGTGGTCACTCCGCTCGACGGGATCCGGGCCCGGCTGGAGGGCCTGGCCCGGGTCGTGCACGTACCGGGTCCGGGCCTGGGCGTCCCCCCGTCGCCCCTCGACACGGGCTGGTGCAGCGATCCGCGATCGGGGCGGCCGGGTGTGCTGCTGCGCCTCCTGGACGAGGCGGGACACGAGATCTACGCCGAACACCGCCTGTCGGGGCGGCAGTTGGAGCCGCCCGTGACGCCCGCCGCACGAACGGTGGAGATCAGCGCGCTCGTACGACCGCAGGCGACGGGGGAATGGACCTTCGGCATCGCCGGCTTCGGCCGCATGAGCCTGACCCTCGGCGAACGGACCGTACTGGACGGCGCGTTCCCGTGCACCACCGACGACCCGGCCGTCGTCCATGTGAACCCGCCCCTCCACACGGTGCGGGCGACCCTGGACACGACGGAACCCGTTCTCCTGACGGCCCGGCGCGAGCTGGTCCCCGGGGCCGGGCGCGCCACGATCGTCGCGGCGGCGGCGCCGGAGCCCGAGGCGGCGGCCGCGCTCGCCGAAGCGGTGCGGGCGGCCCGCGACGCGGACGCCGTGATCGTGGTCGTCGGCACGACCGAACACACCGAGACCGAGGGCCACGACCGCGGCGACCTCTCCCTGGGCGGCCACCAGGACGCGCTGGTCCGCGCCGTGGCGGCCGCCAACCGGCGCACCATCGCCGTGGTCAACAGCGGCGGCCCCGTCGAACTGCCCTGGCGCGACGAGGTGGGCGCGGTGCTGCTCGCCTGGTTCCCCGGGCAGGAGGCCGGTGCCGGGCTCGCCGACGTCCTGTTCGGGGACGCCGAGCCGGGCGGCCGCCTCCCCACCACCTGGGCGGCCGCTCTGACCGACGCGCCCGTCACCCACGCGCACCCGGTCGACGGCCGCCTCGCCTACGACGACGGCGTGCACATCGGGCACCGGGCCTGGCTCCGCACCGGCAGGCGGCCCGCCTACTGGTTCGGCCACGGTCTGGGCTACACCACCTGGGAGTACGGCACGGTCCACGCCCCGGCGGAGGTCACGGAAGGCTCCTCGTTCGCGGTCCGCGTCCAGGTGCGCAACACGGGCGACCGGCCCGGCCGCGAGGTGGTGCAGGTGTACCTCGCCCGCCCGGAATCCACCGTCGAGCGTCCGGTCCGCTGGTTCGCCGGCCACGCCGCGGTCCACGCGGAAGCCGGCGCTTCGTCGACCGCCGTCGTGCAGGTGCCGGCCGGCGCGCTGCGGCACTGGTCGGAAGCCGAGGGGGCCTGGCGCACGGAGCCCGGGACGTACCAGGTCCTGGTCGGCCGCTCGGTCGGCGAACTGGTGTGGAGCGGGTCGATAGCCTTCGAGCCGGACCACAACGGTCACGTAATGGAGCGCTGATGGGAAATGCGATGCGGATGCGCCGGGTGCCGGGTGCCGGGTGGCTTGATTCCCCGGCCGACCAGGATCGCCCCGTCGATTCCGTGATCGACGGGGCTCGGCCCTGGGCCACTCCCGAAAGTCAGTTGAACGACGGGATGACGTCGGAGCCGTAGGTGTCGATGGTCGCTTCCCGGGCGTCGTGCATGTTGTAAAGGGCGAACTGGTCCACGCCGAGATCCCGCAGGGCGCGGAGCTTCTCGATGTGGGCCTCGGCGGGGCCCAGCAGGCAGAAGCGGTCGACGATCTCGTCGGGGACGAAGTCGGCGGACGGGTTCCCGGCGCGGCCGTGGTGGCTGTAGTCGTAGCCCTGGCGGGACTTGACGTACTCGGTGAGTTCGTCCGGGACCATCGAGGAGTGCTCGCCGTAGCGGGAGACGAGGTCGGCGACGTGGTTGCCGACCATCCCGCCGAACCAGCGGCACTGGTCGCGGGCGTGGGCCAGAGCCTGCGCCGAGTCGTCGGCCGTGACGTACGCCGGGGCTGCCACGCAGATGGTGATCGAGCCGGGATCGCGGCCGGCCTCCACAGCAGCCTGACGGACCGCCTTGACCATCCACTCGGTGAGGTAGAGGTCGGCGAGCTGGAGGATGAACCCGTCAGCCTTCTGTCCGGCCAGGGCCAGCGCCTTGGGTCCGTACGCCGCCATCCACACGGGCAGCTTTCCCTCCCGGATCCACGGGATCCGGATCGGATTGCCGTCCACGAGCGCCTCCCGGCCCTCCGCCAGGTCCCGGATGACCTCGATGGCCTCCCCCAGCCGGGCCAGGGTGTTGGGCGCGCGCCCGGCGACCCGCATCGCCGAGTCGCCGCGCCCGATCCCGCAGACCGTGCGGTTGCCGTACATGTCGTTCAGCGTCGCGAAGGTGGAGGCGGTGACCTCCCAGGTACGAGTGCCCGGGTTGGTCACCATCGGCCCGACGTGCATGCGCTGGGTGTTGGCCAGGATCTGGCTGTAGATGACGAACGGCTCCTGCCACAGCACGGCGGAGTCGAAGGTCCAGCCGTAGCGGAAGCCGTTGCGCTCGGCGCGCTTCATGAGGCTCACGACCTGGGAGGCCGGCGGGTCGGTTTGCAGGACGAGGCCGAAGTCCATGCATGGCTCCTTGCTGCTGCTGTGTGCGGGCGTGCGGCTTACAGGTACTGGCAGGTGGAGCGGGGGATGAAGGCCCCGTGGCCGGCCCGTCCGGTGAACTCCCGCCGGTCGATGACGAGTTCGCCCCGGGACAGGACCGTGTCGACGCGTCCGGTGATCCGCTTGCCCTCGTACGCCGAGTAGTCCACGTTCATGTGGTGCGTCTCGGCGGAGATGACCTGCTCGGCGTGCGGATCGTAGAGGACGATGTCGGCGTCGGAGCCCGGCGCGATGGTGCCCTTCTGCGGGTAGAGGCCGAACATCCGGGCCGGGGTCGCGCACGCGATCTCGATCCAGCGGCGGCGGCTGATGTGCCCGTCCAGGACGGCCTGGTGGAGGAGGTCCATGCGGTTCTCCACCCCCGGCAGCCCGTTCGGGATCTTCGAGAAGTCGCCCCGGCCCAGCTCCTTCTGGCCCCGGAAGCAGAAGGGGCAGTGGTCGGTGGAGACCACCTGGAGGTCGTTGGTACGGAGCCCCCGCCACAGTGCCGCCTGGTGCTCGCGGGGGCGCAGCGGCGTGGAGCAGACGTACTTCGCGCCCTGGAAGTCGGGCTCTTCGAGGTTGTCGGTGGACAGGAAGAGGTACTGCGGGCAGGTCTCACCGAAGACGGGGAGACCCTTGTCGCGGGCGGCCGCCAGCTCCGCGACCGCTTCCTCCGCCGAGACGTGCACGACATAGAGGGGGGAGCCGGCGACCCGGGCGAGCTGGATGGCGCGGTGGGTCGCCTCCGCTTCGAGGAGGACCTTGCGGACCTCTCCGTGGTGGCGGGGGTCCGTCTCCCCGCGCGCCAGGGCCTGTTCGACGAGCACGTCGATCGCGATGCCGTTCTCGGCGTGCATCATGATCAGCCCGCCGTTGCCCGACGCCCGCTGCATCGCGCGCAGGATCTGGCCGTCGTCGCTGTAGAAGACCCCGGGGTAGGCCATGAACAGCTTGAAGGAGGTGACCCCCTCCCCCACCAGGTGGTCCATCTCCTTCAGGGTCCGCTCGTTGACGTCCGAGAGGATCATGTGGAAGGCGTAGTCGACGGCGCATTGGCCGTCGGCCTTGGCGTACCAGGTGTCGAGGCCCTCGCGCAGGGCGTGCCCGGGTGTCTGGACGGCGAAGTCCACGATGGTGGTGGTGCCGCCCCAGGCGGCGGCCCGGGTGCCGGTCTCGAAGGTGTCGGAGGCGGCGGTGCCGCCGAAGGGCAGCTCCATGTGGGTGTGGGCGTCGACCCCGCCGGGGATGACGTACTTCCCGCTCGCGTCGATCGTCCGGTCGGCCGTCCAGGTCCCGGCGGCCGCCGTGCCGTGTGCCGCGAGGGCGGCGACCCGGCCGTCCTCGATCAGCACGTCGGCGTGGAGCTCGTCGGATGCGGTGATGACGAGCCCGCCGCGGATGAGGGTGCGGATGCTCATGTACGTCTCCCCCGGTGCTAGTCGATGCTTCTGAGGGCCTCGGCGAGGATCTCGGCGCCCTCTTCCGCCTCTGCGACGGTGAGGGAGAGCGGCGGCGCGATGCGCAGCACGCTGGTGTTGTGGCCGCCGCCCTTGCCGAGCAGCAGGCCGCCGGCCCGGGCGGCCTCCAGTACGGCGGCGGCCGCGTCCGGGTCGGCCTGGTCGGTGCCGGGCTTCGTCAGCTCCAGGCCGGCCATCAGGCCCCGGCCGCGCACCTCCCGTACGGCGGGCACGGTCGCGGCGACGGCCCGCAGCCGCTCCAGCAGCAGGCCGCCGACGCGGCGGGCGTTGCCCTGGAGGTCGTGTTCGAGGAGGTAGGCGAGGTTGGCCACGCCCGCCGCCATGGTGACCGGTGAACCGCCGAAGGTGGAGATGGAGTTGGAATCGAGGCAGTTCATCACCTCGGCGCGGGCCACGACTCCGCCGATGGACATGCCGTTGCCGATGCCCTTGGCGAAGGTGATGATGTCCGGCGGGCCGTTCTGGGCGTGGGCCTGCCAGCCCCAGAAGTGCTCGCCGGTACGGCCCCAGCCGGTCTGCACCTCGTCGCTGATCCAGAGGATGCCGTGCCGGTCGAGGACCTTGCGGAAGGATCCGTAGAGCCCGTCGGGCGGTGAGGTGAACCCGCCGACTCCCTGCACCGGTTCGGCGATGAGCGCGGCGACCCCGCCGCGCGCCTGGCCGAGCACGTCCTCCAGGTCGGCGACGGCCGCGGCGGTGAAGGCGGTGTCGTCGAGGTGGGCGAAGGGGCCGCGGGTGCGGACCGCGCCGTGGACGTAGTACGTCTGGAGCGGCGAGAGGCTGGTCGGGGACCAGCCGCGGTTGCCGGTGATCGAGACGGTGGAGAAGGACCGGCCGTGATAGCTGTTGCGCATCGCCAGGATCTGGTTGGAGCGGCGGTACGTCGTCGCGAGCAGCAGGGCGGTGTCGTTGGCCTCGGTGCCGGAGGTGGTGAAGAAGACCCGGGCGTCGGGGATGCCGGACAACGCCGAGACCCGCTCGGCCAGTTCGATCATCGGGCGGTTGAGGTACAGGGTGGAGGAGTGGATGATCCGCCCGGCCTGTTCGGCGACGGCCTTGGTGACCTCGGGCAGGGCGTGGGCGGTCATCGTGGTGAGGATGCCGCCGAAGAAGTCGAGGTAGCGGTTGCCGTCCGCGTCCCAGACGTGGCGGCCCTCGCCGTGGGTGAGTTCGATGGGGCGGTCGTAGTAGAGCGCGAGCCAGTCGGGCAGGACGGAGCGGTGCCGGCTGTGCAGGGGGATCGGGTTGGTCACGGCTGTACGAGTCCTCCGTAGGCGTCGGGGCGGCGGTCGCGGTAGAAGGCCCACTGGTCGCGGACCTCCTTGATGAGGTCGAAGTCGAGGTCGCGGACGAGGAGTTCCTCCTCCTTGTCGCTGGCGACCTCCCCGACGAACTGGCCGCGCGGGTCGACGAAGTAGCTGGTGCCGTAGAAGTCGTTGTCGCCGTACTCCTCCTGGCCGACGCGGTTGATGGCGGCGACGAAGTACTCGTTGGCCACGGCGGAGGCGGGCTGCTCCAGCTGCCACAGGTACCCGGAGAGTCCGCGGGAGGTGGCGGAGGGGTTGTAGACCAACTGGGCTCCGGCGAGGCCGAGTTCGCGCCAGCCCTCGGGGAAGTGCCGGTCGTAGCAGATGTAGACGCCGACCTTGCCGACGGCGGTGTCGAAGACCGGGAAGCCGAGGTTGCCCGGGCGGAAGTAGTACTTCTCCCAGAAGCCCCTGACCTGGGGGATGTGGTGCTTGCGGTACTTGCCGAGGTAGCTGCCGTCGGCGTCGATGACCGCGGCGGTGTTGTAGTAGAAGCCCTCGGACTCCAGCTCGAAGACCGGTACGACGATGACCATGCCGGTCTCGCGGGCGAGGGCCTGCATCCGCCGGACGGTGGGGCCGTCGGGGACGGCCTCGGCCCAGCGGTAGTGCTCGGGCTCCTGGACCTGGCAGAAGTAGGGGGCGTTGAAGACTTCCTGGAAGCCGATGATCTGCGCACCCTGGGCGGCGGCCCGGCGGGCGTGCTCCTCGTGTTTGGCGATCATCGACTCGGTGTCTCCGGTCCAGGTGGCCTGGACGAGTGCGGCGCGGACGACTTGGGCCATGAGCTGCTCCTCGCGACGGGTACGCCGGCTTCTACGCACGTAGAGGGTGTACGACGGCTGCGCGTAGGGAGTTGAAGGTAGGCCTCGGCCAGGCCCGGGGCAAGACCGCGTTGCGCGGTTGGAGTAGTGGATCAGCAAACGCAGGAGTTACGCCGATACGTGGTCGTTTCCGATCATCCGACGGGCAGATTCGCGACTCGAAGGGCGTGCAACAGGTCACGGTGATGAGCCCCCGAGAGGGCTTCGGCGGCGCGGAGCAGCCGGGGCGCGAACCACCGGGGGTCGCGGCGGGCGAGCCGGGCCGACTCCTCAGCGGTGCGGACCCGGACGAAGGCGGCGAGCAGGGCGTCGGCCTCCGGGGTGTGCCCGGCCTCCCCGAGGACGAGGGCGATCTCGGCGATCTCGGCGGCCGGGCGGGCCGCGCCCTGGCGCAGCAGGGCGTCGCGGTCGGCCGGCCCGAGCACGGCGGCGACCGCGGCGAACCGGGCGGGCGGCAGCGAGGCCGCCTCCCAGATCAGGGTGGCCCAGTCCGCGGCCAGCCCGGCCCGCGCCAGCTCCTCCCCCAGCAGCACCAGCCGCTCGGCGGACCCGGCGGCGGCCTCACAGAGCAACGCATGCGCCTCCCCACTGCGCCCTTGCCCCCGCAGCGCCACGAGCCCCTCCACGAACCCCCCGCCCACCTGGGCAGGCACCCCGTACGGGGCCCCGCCGGGGGCGGAGCCGGCCCACTGGGCGGAGTCGGCCTGCGGGCCGCTGCCGGAGGCGGAACCGGCCCACTGGGCGGAGTTGGGCTGCGGGCCACCGCCGGGACTGGAGCCGGCCCACCGCCCGGCAGCGGCCTGCGGGCCACCACCAGAGGCTGAGCCAGCCCACGGGGCGGAGTCAGTCTGTGGTCCGACGGCGCGGGCCTGGGTCGGCCAGGGGGTGGGCTCGTCCTGCGGGTGGGGGCGGAGCCCCGGGTCGGAGGCCCTGGCGGGTCCGGGGGTCTGTCCCATGCTCCAGGCCGGGGCGCCGGGCCTGCGGCCGCCCTGGCCGGTAGCGGCGGACTGTTGCCCTTGGTCCGGCACTTCGGAGCCCGCGCGGGCGGGCTGGTGCGGGGCTCCGTGAGCCCGGCCGGCATGTCCGGACCCGTCTGCCGAAGCGTCCTGCGCCGGCCCCGGATTCCCCGCCGGAGCGGGATCTGCCGCCCCGCGGGCGGGCCGCCCGAAGCGGGCGCCGCGCAGCGGCGTGGCGGACGCCGGGTGCCCCGGGGGCACGGCGGCGGCCCGGGCTTCCGGTGCCGCCGCGCCCGCGTACCGGGCCCCGCCGCTCCGCCGCGCACCGCGCAGCCACCGCCCCTCGGCCCGCCCGACGGGCTCCCCCGCCGCTTCCGGCGTCGGGGCCGATTCCGATGCCGGGGCCGATGCCCGACCCGGTGTCGCGTCCGGCGCCGCACCCGGCATCCGGCTCGATCCAACGCCCGACGCCCAATCCGGCGCCCCGCCCCGCGCATCCCCGGGCCCACCGGCCCACGCCGCATCCGGGGGCCCCGCCTGGGGGCCGCCCCGCATGCCCTCCCGTGGGCCCGGCCACGCCGTGGCGGGCGTTGCGCCCGGGGACGTCGCCGCGCGCTGTGCGGGTACGGCGTTCAGGGGGTCCGGCTGCTGCGACGGCGACGGGTGTCCGGGGCGGTCGGGTCCCGGGGTCACCGCTTGCAGGCGGGTCGTCAGGTCCTCGTGGCGGGCCGCCGCGCGGGCGGCGTCGTCGCGGGTCCAGGAGAGTTCCCGGGACAGGGCCTCCGCCTCCGCCGGGTCCGCCGATTCCGCGAGCCGCGCCGACAGCACGCGCAGGGCCGCCCGGGCCCGGGCCTGCTGCTCGGCGGCCGATGCGAGCAGCGTGCGCAGTTCCTCCGCCCCGCCCGGCAGCCGGTCCCAGACCCCGACCGCGGCGGCCCGCAGACCGGCCGCGTACTGCGTCTCCCGGGCGATCGCCACCGGGCCCGTCGTGGCGGCCAAGTCACCCAGCAGCGACTCCAGCACGTCCCACGGAGGCATCGCGGCCCCGTCCAGACAGGCCCGCATCCCCTCCGGGTCCCGCCGCAGGAACTCCCCGTACCAGCCCGTCCCGGGATCCAGTCGCTGCGTCAATCCCCGCATGTATCCGGAGAGTTGGCCGATCACCTGCGAAATCGCGGTCTCCATCCCCGCATTGGACCCCACGGGTGTTACGGGCGGGCTACAGGAGTCTCAAAGCTTGACGGCGGGCGGGGCAAGCGTCTCTGACCAGTTTGGTGATCCCGTGTCAGACATGGCGTCTGATTCCGGGATGTTCCCACCGTGGAGGGGTGGCGTGGGCATGGAGGTGGAATCCCGCGCCCAGCGCCGCTCCTCGTGGCCGGTATCGGCTGGTGGTGGGTGTGCTGATCGTCGTCACGTCCTGGTGCCGGTGGGCTGCGCGGGGCAGCCGTCTCCGGTCCGTGTGAGCGTGTCCCTCCGGACGCTGGCCTGCCGGGCCCGAAGGCCCGACGGGGGAGGGTGTCCGGCGTCGCCTGGGCGTCGGACGTGTGTGCTTGTGCCGGGTGGGCCCGGTCTTGGACCGGTCCCGGCTGGTCTTCGGCACGGTCGGCGTGATGACCGCGCCGGCTTCGAGGGTGTCGACGACCGCGCGGATGGCCAAGGGCGCCTGTGTGCGGTCTGTGACGGTCTTCGACTGGTGGGCGAGTCCGCGTGCTGCGATGCGCTGCCAGGCTCCCTGGTCGCGGTCTCCCTGCCAGCCGCAGTCGGGATTCTGGCAGATAGCCCATTTCCAGCCGGGCGTGGTGGGCCGGTCGGGGGCTTTGCAGTGCCGTAGCGGCGTGAGGCATTGGGGGCACTGCTTGGAGGTGTCGCGTGCCGGGACGGTGACCACGGCGATACCCGTCTCGGCGGCAACGTGCCGCATCCGCTCCACGATCCGCCCGCGTACCTGCTGGGAGAGCCGGGTGTTCATGGTTCGTCCCATGCCGTGGGCTTCCATCGAGCGGAGGTCCTCGACAAATATGACAGTTGCCCCGGCCGTGATCGCCTGGTCCACCGCCCACCGGGCGGCCGCCCACGCCAATGCGTCATTCAGGTTGGACCGGCGCGCGGAGACGTGCGCGGAGACGTGCGCGATCCCGTCGCTCACAAGAGTGTGCTTGGCGGCCAGCGGGTGTCGCTCGTCTCCGGTGGTGAGCAGCTTGTAGTGACCGGCCTTGGCGTGCAAGTACTCGCCCTGCCGTCGCAGCCGGTGCTGTTTCGCGAGGACTCCGCCCGTCCGGAACATTCCTCCGGCCCCGAGGGCGGTGATCCGCCCGTCCTCGTGCAGCCGGACGGCCCCGGCGGACAGCAGGGTGTTCAGGCCCCAGTCCACACCGAGCGCCACCGTGTGCCCACTGCGGGCCGCCTTCGGCACCGCGTGGGTGTAGGCGAGATCTGCGCGGACACGCCCCTGGTACGGGCGCAGCGTGGGCAGATGCAGCACCGCGCCCGCCGGAACCGTCGCCGGCAACGTGAGGGGGCAGGACACCCACGTCCAGTCCCGGTAGGAACGCGGATCCGGGCGGGTGGGAAGCTGCACACGCAACAGCGCACGGCCCGGCTCGGTCCCGTGACGTTCGATGGTGGCCTGCTGCCCGTCGCACGCCGACAGCAGCAGCACCCGCGCTGCCGTGGGCGCGACCTCCATCTCGAACAGATCGACGGGCATCCGGTCGTGCTTCCTGGTGAACGCGGCGATCTGGCGGGTGCGGGAGGTGATGACGCTGGACGGCAGATCCCGGCCCCCCGGCACCACCTCACGCACCGCGCCCCACTCCTCGGGCGTACGCCTGCCGGGATCGACGGGCCACACCTTCAGTACCCCGGTGGTCAGGTCTGCGCGCCACTTCGCCGACCGCAGCAAGCGTCCGGCCTGCTCCTGCGCCATCCGGACGATCCGGTCATTGACCCGAATACCTTCGGGCGGCGAGCCGCTCCAGCCCAGACGACGCAGAGCCATCCACGCGTTCAACGGCAGTTTCCTGCCCCCGCCGTCCTCCCCGGAGGCCAGCACATCCACATCGGCGGGCTTCCACCGGTCGGCCAGCAGCCCGGCGACCAGGGCTGCCACCAAGTCGGTTGCCCAGCCGACCCGCTCCGCCAGCACGGAGACCGCCAACAGCTCACCGGTGCCCTCGTCCACACCCGTCCGCAACACACCACGGGCACAAGCAATCCGGGCGGACTGACCCACGGCGAGCGACACCTTGCGACTCAACGCCCACCTCCGCTGCCACCAGTGCTGTCATCCGATCAACGACACCACCCGCGAAAGGTCGCCCATTCGACCAACGAACCCACATCCGGCACCCCACACCGCACGGACGCCACGGCAAGAACACCACACGATCACTACGGATCCCCAGGAACTACGTGAGCCTGACCGCGATCGCGGTGTGAGGCCGCCCGCGCCGGACGATGGCGGCCGGCACGTCGAGCATCCAGAACTGCCACGTGTACTTGCGCAGCATGAGCTTGCGCACCCGCTTCAGCCCCGCCTCGTCCAGCAGCCGCGCCTCGCCCTCGGACACCGCGGCCCCGGCGGCCACCTGCCCGCGTACGTCGCAGGCCACGACGGTGACCCGCCCGTCGTTGCGGATCCGCTTCACCTTCCACGCGTCGTTGCGCGTCCACACGTACAGCTCGTCGCCGTCCGCCACCGCCCACACCGGCGTGGCCACCGCCGTGCCGTCCTTGCGGAAGGTGGTGAGACTGACGTACCTCGCCCTGCCCAGCTCCACGATCGTCATGCGCCCGACCCTACGCGGGCCGGTCAACGGGAGGTGACGGCCCGCTCCAGCAGGCTCCGCAGCACGTCCTGCTCCTCCGGGGCCAGCCCGGAGACCGGCGAATCCACGGAGAGGAGGTCGAGGAGCCGGGCGCGCAGGGCGGCGCCCTCGGGCGTGAGGACGAGCTGCTTGGCGCGGCGGTCGGTGGGGTGCGGGTGCCGCTCGATCAGGTGCTGCTTCTCCAGCTTGTCGACGACGAAGGTGGCGTTGGAGGGCTCGCAGCTCATGCGCTCGGCGAGGTCCCGCATGGTCATCGGCCCGCTCATCTCGCGCAGCGCGGTGGCCTGGGACGCGGTGAGGCCCAGGGTGGCGGCGCGCTCCCGCACGTGCTCGGCGATCCGGTGGGCCAGCCCGTCCACCAGCCCGCACAGCTGCCGCTCGGCGATGGCCTGGCGCTCGGGAGGTGTCGTCATGGGGCCAGTTTAACAAGTCCCTCAAGCCAGAATATTTACAGCTTGAATGATTCAAACTTGATGCTTATGGTTGGCCCCACCGCCCCGGCAGACCGGTCGGAGGCGGCCTGACGACCCTTCACACAGGAGCTCTCATGCCCGATTTGACGACGACGCGCGACGAACGACTGCACCGGCCCGCGGAAATCCGCTCACTGTGGCTGGGCGACACGAAGGTCTCCTACGTGCCGGACGGCGACGTACGGCTCCGGCCGCTGCCGCTGCTCCCGGACACCACCGACGAGGTGTGGGCCGCCCACCCTGAGTACCTGGACGCCACGGGGCACCTCGTGGCGGGCGTCGGCGGCCTGCTGGTGGAGCACGGCGGACGGGCGCTGCTGATCGACGCGGGCTTCGGTCCGCAGACGCTCCGCGTCCCGGACGGCCCCCTCGGCGTGATCCACGGAGGCGCGCTCCCCGGCAGCCTGGCCGCACTCGGCCGCGCCCCCGAGGACATCGAGGCGGTGGCCTTCACCCACCTCCACTCCGACCACATCGGCTGGGCCGTCCACCCGTCCCCCGAGGACGAGTTGCCCCTCTTCCCCCGCGCCGAGTTCCTGATCGCCGAGCCCGAGTGGGACCGGCTCGACCTGCTGGCGGCCGAGGGCACCACCGAGCGGGTCGCCGCCCTCGCGCCGCGCGTGCGCACGCTCACGGACGGCCAGGAGGTCTTCCCGGGCGTGCACGTGCGGATCACCCCCGGCCACACCGTCGGGCACGCCGAGTACGTCATCACCGGGGGCGGCCGGCGCCTGATCGCCTTCGGCGACGCCGTGCACTCGCCGATCCAGATCGATCACCCGGACTGGTCCTCGGCCTTCGACCACGATCTCGCCCGGACCGCCGTCCACCGCCGCCGGCTCGTGGCCGAGCTGGCGGAGCCGGACACCATCGGATTCGGCATCCACTTCGCCGACGTGGTGTTCGGGCACGTCCGGCAGGGCGGGGACGGCCCGGCCTGGCACCCCGTGGACGCCTGACCCGAGAAACGACCGCGCCCCCGGCCGCGCCACGAGCCGCCCCCGGCCGCACCTCAGGCGACCGGTGCCGCCTCCCCGTGGGTGAGGGTCTCCCACGCCACGAACAGATCGTCCGTCCCGGCCGGCCGCGTCTTCTCGACCAGCTCGCGGGTGTACGGGAGTTTGGCCCCCGTCCGCACCGCGTAGTGCTGGAACGCGACTTCCAGGTCGGGCCCCATCGTGCGCTCCAGCTTGCCGCCGCACAGCCACCCGGGGGCCTCTTCGCCCAGCTGGTACTTGGAGTGGAACTCCAGTGCCGCCCGGAGCCGCTCGCCCTGCTCCCCGTACAGGTCCACGCCCTGGTGCCAGGCCGTCTCCGCGATGTGCGCGGACGCCGCGAGCGCGTAGCCCACGTGCATGAGGTTGCGGCAGGTCTCCTGGGCGACGCCGTCGACGTAGGTCCCCTGGCCGAACCAGTACGCCGCGACCTTGTCCGGCGAGTCGATGGCGGTGCGCGGCGGAGCCAGCGGGTGCGCGCCGTCCCGCTTGAGGTAGAAGTACGCCGGGACGCGCTCCCGGAACCGCTCCAGCGACTCCTCGAAGACGGCCCGGTCCTCCAGGAAGACGGAGATGCCCAGGGCGGCGTCGGTCATGGCCAGCTCCCAGTTGCCGTTGTACGCCGGCACCTGCGCGCGGACGGCCGGGAGGTAGGCGGTGCGCAGCATCTCCTTGAAGCGGGCGACCCGTTCCTCCCCCCACGCCGGGTGGTCGGCGTGGATGATCTCGGCGGCGCGCGCCCAGGTGGAGCCGGACCAGGCGGCCTGGAGGCCGGCGTTGTCCTCGGCGTGGCGCTTCATCACGGCCGACCAGCCGTCCATGATCTGCACGGCCTTGCGGGCGTGGGAGGTCTTGCCGTTCACCGACCACAGCAGGGCGTGGGTGTAGGCGGCGATCGCGTCCTGGCGTTCGTCCAGGCAGGACTGCGGCCCCGAGTTGAAGGGGCAGGGCACCACGTCGGCCGGGTGCGCCCGGTAGTCGAGGGAGGCGTAGCGGCTCTTCAGGAGCGCCCGGTACGCCGAGTTCCACGGCTCCTTGCCGGCGGCGACCATCTGCTTCGCGTGCTGGAGCCGGGTGTGGCTGACGACGACGCCCGGGTGGCGGAAGACCACGTCGCCCGGGTCCTTGGCGTGGGCCCGGCCCTCGGGCGCGGCGCATGCCGCGAGGAGCAGGCCGCCCGCGAGGAGGGCGCCCACGAGTCCGAGGCCGAGTCGCTTGGATGTGGATGCGTTCATGTCTGACACGCCTTCACGCTTCCCCCGCGCCCCGGCCCTCCCACCGCCGATTGGGCCGTTCGGCCCGTGGGCCCGCCCTAACGGCACGCCGAAGGGCGGGCCCGGCGGCCGAACGGCCGCGGCCCGCCCGCTCCCCCGGACCTCACACGGGCACGAGGGCGCAGCGCCGCATCACTTCGTCCAGGGAGAGCCCGAGGGCCTCCGCCAGGGCGGCGACGGTGAAGAAGGCCGGGGTCGGGGCCCGGCCGGTCTCGATCTTGCGGAGGGTTTCGGCGGAGAGTCCGGCGCTGGCGGCGACCTCGACCATGCTGCGGCCACCGCGGGCCGTGCGCAACAGGGCGCCGAGCCGCTCGCCGCGCTCGCGCTCTTCGGGGGTGAGGGGGGTACGGACCATGCCCTCATGCTACCCCGGAACCCAATAAGTATCCCGTTACAGTTATACCGGTATAGTTATTGGCATGATGGAACTGAAGACAGACCAATCGATCGACCGGATGCGCACCGCGGGCCGCGTCGTCGCGCACGCCCTCGCCGCCGTCCGGGACCGGGCCGCCGTCGGGGTGTCCCTGCTGGAGCTCGACCTGGCCGCGCGCGAGGTGCTCCGCGAGGCCGGCGCGAGCTCCCCCTTCCTCGGCTACCGGCCGCGGTTCGCCCCGGTCCCCTTCCCCGCCGTCGTCTGCGCCTCCGTCAACGACGCGATCGTGCACGGCATCCCCGACGGCTACCGACTGCGCGACGGCGACCTGGTCAGCATCGACTGCGGCGCGAAACTGGGCGGCTGGGTCGGCGACGCGGCCGTCAGCTTCACCGTGGGCCGGGCCCGCCCCGAGGACCTGCGGCTCATCGAGACAGCCGAGGCCGCCCTCGCGGCGGGCATCGCCGCCGCCCGGCCCGGCAACCGCATCGGTGACATCGCCCACGCCATCGGCACGGTCGGCCGCGCCGCCGGGTACGGCATCCCCGACGGCTTCGGCGGCCACGGCATCGGACGCTCCATGCACGAGGAGCCGGGCGTGCCCAACGAGGGCCCGGCGGGGCAGGGTACGAAGCTGCGCGCCGGCATGGTGATCGCGATCGAGCCGATGCTCATCGCGGGCGGTACGGACGACTACGCCTGCGACGCGGACGGCTGGACCCTGCGGACCGTCGACGGCAGCCGCGCCGCACACGCCGAGCACACGGTCGCGATCACCACCGCCGGCCCGAGGATCCTCACCGCCCTCTAGGCCCTACGGCGCCCCTACGGCGTCCCCTGCGGGTGCACCACCATCGCCGAGCCTCCGCCCCGCCGGGTCGTCTCGGCCGCGGCCAGCCACCGCCCGTCGGGCAGCCGCTGGACCCCGGTGGCCGCGCCGATCTCCGGGTTCTGCCGGAAACCCTGTCCGAGGGCCTCCAGGTCGGCCCGCACCGGGCTGTTCCACAGGCCCGGCTCCAGCTCGGTGGTGGTCTGGTTGCGCTGGCTGGCCCGCGGCGCGGCGATGGCCTCGACCAGCGGCAGCCCGCGGTCCAGGTGCCCGGTCAGGGTCTGGAGCACCGTGGTGATGATGGTCGCCCCGCCCGGGGAGCCCAGCGCCAGCACCGGGCGTCCGTGCTCCAGCACGATGGTCGGGGACATCGACGAGCGCGGCCGCTTGCCGGGACCCGGCAGGTTGGGGTCCGGGACGCCGGGCGCCGCCGGGGCGAAGGAGAAGTCGGTCAGCTCGTTGTTGAGCAGGAAACCGCGCCCCGGGACGGTGATGGCGCTGCCGCCGGTCGACTCGATGGTCAGCGTGTAGGAGACCACGTTGCCCCAGCGGTCGGCGACGGTCAGGTGCGTGGTGTTCTCCCCCTCGTACGTGGTCGGGGCGGCCTGCCCGGAGCCGCCGCAGGCGACCGGGTGCCGGGGATCCCCCGGAGCCAGCGGGCTCGTCAGCGCCTTGGCCGGGTCGATGAGGCAGCCGCGCGTGTCCGCGTAACCCTGCGAGAGCAGCTCCTTCGTGGGCACGTCCTCGGCGGCCGGGTCACCGACCCAGCGGCCGCGGTCGGCGAAGGAGATCCGGGAGGACTCGATGAAGCGGTGCAGGTACTGGGCTTCGGTGAGCGCGCCGAGGTCGGTGCGCTCCAGGATGTTCAGCGCCTCGCCGACGGTGGTGCCGCCGGAGGAGGACGGGGCCATGCTGTACACGTCCAGGCCGCGGTAGCCGACCCTGGTCGGGTCCTGCCGCTTGGTCGCGTACGCGCGCAGGTCCCTGGTGGTCAGGTCGCCGGAGCGGACCACGCGGGTGGCTGCCGGGTCCACCGGGGGCGTGCGCACGGCCCGGACGATGTCCTCGGCCAGCGGGCCCCGGTAGAGCGCGCCCGCACCCTTGCGCCGCAGCTCCGCGTACGTGGCCGCCAGGTCGGGGTTCTTGAAGGTGGAGCCGACCACGGGAAGGTCGCCGCCGGGGAGGAAGAGCTTGCTCGTGTCGGGGAAGTCCCGGAAGCGGGCCTGGTTCAGCTCGGTCTGGGCCCGGAAGGTGGAGTCCACGGTGAAGCCCTCGCGGGCCAGCTTCTCGGCGGGCTTGAGGAGTTGGCCCAGCGAACGGGTGCCCCAGGACTCCAGCGCGCTCTGCCAGGTCGCCGGGGTGCCGGGGACTCCGACGCCGCGGCCGCTGGTCTGGCCCTCGGCGAAGGGGATGGGCAGGCCGTTCTCCTGGAACAGCCCGGCGGTGGCCGTCGCCGGGGCGGTCTCGCGGCCGTCGATGGTGCGCACCCGGCCGGAGCGGGCGTCGTAGTACACGAAGTAGCCGCCCCCGCCGATGCCGGCGGAGTACGGCTCGGTGACCCCGAGCGCGGCGGCCGTCGCGACGGCGGCGTCCACGGCGTTGCCGCCCGAGCGCAGGACGGCGATGCCGATCGCGCTGGCGTCCGCGTCGACGCTGGCGACGGCCCCGCCGTAGCCGGCGGCGACCGGGACCTTGGGCGGGGCGGGGCTCCGCGACGACGGGGCACCGGCCCCGGTCGAGACGAGCGCCCCGGCGAGCGCGATGAGCGCTAAGTGACGTGCGGCGGGACCGCGCATTCGGTTCCTCCAGTCGGCTGCCTGTCAGACCTTGGAGCGGCAGCGTAACTTCCGCGCACCCACCGCGTCATGAAGGCGGTGTGACGGCTACGATCCGCCGCATGAATGAGGACGTCCGCAACATCGTGCTCGGGGTGATTGCCACTGCGTTCAGCGGCGGGTTCGGCTGGTTCACCCGGACCTATCTGTGGCGCCGAGCCCTGCGCCGCAAGCAGGCCTTCTTCGGGCTGCCGACCGGATCGGACTGCCTGTTCGTGGTCAACCGGCAGATGGGCGGCACCGATTCCTCCCTGCACCGCAACGACGCCTTCGCGCTGCTGGAGATATCCGCCCTGATCAAGGACTGCGGGGCGAACGTGCAGATCGTCACCCACGACGGAGCCCGCCAGGGCTTCGGCGAGCGGGCCGAGTTCTGCGTGGGCGGCCCCTCCTCCAACGCCCGCACGACGGCCCATCTGGCCTCCATGCTTCCCGGGGTGCGGATCATCGTCTCGAGCGAGCCCGTACCGGACCGCGGGGCCATCACCGTCGGCGGGGAGACCTACCGCTGGGAGAAGGGCCTCGTCGAGCACGTACTGCTGGCGCGGCTGACGACCGGGCGGGGGTCCCGGCCGGTGTTCCTGCTGTGCGGGCAGACGGCCATCAGCAATCAGGCCGCGGCCCGCTACCTGGCCCGGTACCACCGGAACCTGGCCGACTCCTACAAGGACGACTCCTTCTGCATCCTGCTCAAGGTGATCAACTCCGATGCCTACGGCCCCGATGTGACGGAGCTGGTCGCCGATGTCACCCGGCCGGCCCGGACACCCGCAGCGGCAGCCGTGTGATCCCGTTGATGAAGTTCGACACCAACCGGCGCGGCGGGCCCGTCAGTTCCGGTGCCGGCATGGCGGCGATCCACTCCTCGTAGAGGACGCGGAGCTGGAGCCGGGCGAAATGTGCGCCCAGGCACACGTGCGGGCCGTCGCCGAAGGAGACGTGCGGGTTCGGCGCGCGGCCGAGGTCGAGGCGGTCCGGGTCGGTGAAGACGCGCTCGTCGTGGTTGGCCGAGGCGTGGAAGACCACCACCTTGTCGCCGGCCCGGATCCGCTGCCCGGCGAGCTCGGTGTCGGCGGCGGCGGTGCGGCGGAAGCTCAGCACCGGCGGGTGGACGCGCAGGAGTTCCTCGACGGCCCGGTCCAACGGGGCCCGGCCTCCGGCGAGTCCGGCGTAGGCGTCCGGATCGCGGGCCAGGGCGAGCAGGCCGCCGGGCGCGGCGCTGCGCACGGTGTCGTTGCCCGCGACGGTGAGCAGGAAGAAGAACATCTCCAGCTCCGCGTCCTCCAGCCCGGCGAGCGCGAGGGTGGTCATCACGTCGTCGCCGGGGTGAGCCCTTTTGTGCGCGGCCAGTTCGCGGGCGTACGCGAACATCTCCCCCAGCAGCGCCGGCGAGCGCGGGTTCAGCGGCTTGCCGTCCGGGCCGAGCAGCGGAGCCGGCGCGTCCTCGGGGTCCTGGTACCCGATGATCCGTACGGTCCACTCCAGCAGGAGCCCCCGGTCGGCGGCCGGGACGCCCAGCAGGTCGGTGAGGTTCAGCAGCGCGTACGTGTCGGTGACGGTGCGCACCAGGTCGGCGGCCCCGTCCTCGGCGCCGTCCCGGGCGGCGCGCAGCAGCGTACGGGCCCGGCCCCGGACCCGGGCGGCGAAGGCGTCGACGCGGGCCGGGGTGAAGGCGCGGGCCACGGTCCGGCGCAGGGTCCCGTGCTCGGGGGGATCCTGGTTGAGCATGGTGCGGCGCAGGAAGGGCAGGTCGGCCGGGTCGGGGTCGCGGATCTGGGTGGCGCCCAGGTGCGAGGAGTACGTGCGGTGGTCGCGCAGGACCCGGACCACGTCGGCGTGCCGGGTGACGGCCCAGAACCCGGGACCGGCGGGCCAGCCGAGCACCTCGGGCTCCCCCTGCCAGGCCACCGGGTGCCGGTCGCGCAGCAGCCGGTAGCGGTCGTACGGGACGCCTTCGCCGTAGAGCCGCGGGTCGAAGACGTCGGGGGCCGTTCCTTGGTCCATGCGCACACGGTGGCGGGCACCGGCCCGGCCCGCAAGGGGCCCCGCGGGGTGGCGGGCCCGCGTCGGCCGGGGCTCAGTCCTCCGGTCTGACCTCGCACACGGCGCTCTGCTCCTTGCCGTCGGAGCCGATGAGGAGGATCTCGGGGGCCGGCCTGACGCCCACCGCCGCGAGGGCCGTGCACGCCAGTTGGCGGCGGGCCGGTTCGGACAGCGGCTCGACCGGGAGGGGCAGGACCACGCGGAGGGTCTTGTCGTCGACGGCGACCTTGACCGGTCCGCGGGCCGCGCCCCTGGCCTTGGGATCGGGAGAGTCGGCGCCCGGAACCGGGATCTCGGTGGTCAGACCGGCCTCCCGCGCAACCTCGCTCGGCCCCTCCAGCAGTATCCCGAGGGTGAACCCGACGTCCGGCCGCTGCACCCGGTCGCTGACCGGGAGCGGAACGAGCGCACCGTCGGGTGCGATGAAGTACAGCAGGCCGGGGTCCGGCGCGGTGGCCAGTTTCACGGTCCCGGCGCGGCCGCTCTCGACGACTCCGGTGGTGGCGATGCCGCAGCCGGTGGCGAGCAGCAGCGGGACGGTCAGCGCGGCCGCGGTCACGGCCCTGCGCACGCGGCTCATGCGCGGGCCTCCAGCGGCATGTCGAGGGTGAAGAGCGCGCCGCCGCCGGGGCCGTTGGCCGCGTGCAGGGTGCCGCCGTGCAGGCGGACGTTCTCCAGCGTGATGGCCAGGCCCAGGCCGCTGCCCGTGGAGCGGGTGCGGGCGGCGTCGGCCTTGAAGAAGCGGTCGAAGATGTGCGGCAGCACCTCGGGGGCGATGCCGGGCCCGCTGTCGGCGACCTCGACGAGCAGCCGCTCGCCTTCGGGCCCGGTCTCGGTGCGGACGCCCACGCGGACCGGGGCCCCGCCGTGTTTGAGGGCGTTGCCCACGAGGTTGGCGAGGACCACGTCGAAGCGGCGCGGGTCGAGCCGGGCACGGACGTCGGGGGGCAGGTCGGTGCTGACCCGCCCGTCGGTCCAGTGGCGGCGTTCCAGGGTCTTGGTGACGGTCTCGGCGACGTCGACCTCGTCGAGGTTGAGCTCGGCGGCGCGGGCGTCGAAGCGGGAGATCTCCATGAGGTCTTCGACGAGCACGGCGAGTTTCCCCGTCTCGGCACTGATCAGGCGCAGCGCCTTGGCGGTGTCGGCGTCGAGGTCCTCGGCTCCCTCGTCGAGGACCTCGGTGACGGCGAGCATCCCGGCGAGCGGGGTGCGCAGTTCGTGGGAGACGTCGGCGGCGAAGCGGCGGGCACGGGCTTCGGCCTCCCGGAGTTCGCTGACCGACTGTTCGAGTGCGCGGGCCGTCTCGTTGAAGGTGCGGGCGAGTCCGGCGAGTTCGTCGGAGCCGCGCACCTCGATCCGGGTGTCGAGCCGGCCGCGTCCGAGCCGCTGGGCGGCCTTGCGCATGTCCCGTACGGGCCGCAGGACGCTGCGCGCCGCGAGCAGGGCCGGGATCAGGGCGATCGCGAGACCAGGCACGGCGCCCGTTCGGGCGGCGGTGACCAGGGCCTGCACGGTGGTCTGCTCGGTGTCCAGGGGCAGGACCGCGTAGAAGACCGCGCCGGTGCTCTCGTACACCTCGTCGTACTTGAAGACGGCGGGCATGCCGACGACGAGGGACAGGTTGCCGTTGCGGTCCTGCGTGCGCTGGAAGGCCCCGTGCGGGTGGGCGGTCACCTGGCTGCGGAGCTGTCCGGTGATGGAGGGCGAGGTGGTATCGCCGCCCGGGTTGGAGGTCGCGCGGAGCTTTCCGTACTCCCCGTAGACGATCCAGGGGTGCGGCTGGCCGCGCTTGCCCAGTTCCCCCACGAGCCGCTGGAGCTCCGGCTGTCCCATGGGCAGTTGGGTGTACTGGGAGTCGACCAGGTCGCGCAGGGTGCTGACGGCGGTGTCCTGGCTCTGCTTGAGGATCGCGTTGCGGGCCTGCTGGTAGGTGAGCGCGGCCGTGCTCACCGCGCAGATGGCGGCGACCAGCAGGAAGGCGGCGATCAGCCGGGTGCGCAGGCCCAGGGGTGCGAAACGTCTCATGCGGGCCGCTTACAGCGGGCCGAAGCGGTAGCCGAAGCCGCGCACGGTCTGGATGTAGCGGGGGGCGGCGTCGGGGTCCTCGATCTTGTGGCGCAGGCGGCGCACGCAGGCGTCCACCAGCCGGGCGTCGGCGTGGTAGCTGTGCTCCCACACGTATTCGAGGAGCTGCTGGCGGGAGAAGACCTGCTCGGGCGAGGCCGACAGGTGCAGCAGGAGCTTGATCTCGCTGGGGGCCAGGGGGACGCGCTCGCCGTTCTTGGCGACGGTGAGCCCGGCGCGGTCGACGGCCAGTTCGCCGTGGAACTCCACGTCGGGGCGGCCGCCCGCGGGCTCGCTGAGGCGGCGCAGCACGGCCTTGATGCGGGCTTCGATGACCTCGGTGCGGGCGGGTTTGACGATGTAGTCGT
Source organism: Streptomyces sp. NPDC056883 (assembly GCF_042788835.1). NCBI lineage: Bacteria > Bacillati > Actinomycetota > Actinomycetes > Kitasatosporales > Streptomycetaceae > Streptomyces > Streptomyces sp. NPDC056883. The sequence continues at coordinate 231,199 of NZ_JBHUBS010000003.1, forward strand.
CGGCGCCGGCTTCCAGGCCGACGACTATGTCGAAGTCGTCCCCGCGCGCGGTGAGCATGATGATCGGGACCTGGCTGGTCTCGCGGATCCGGCGGCACACCTGGACGCCGTTGATGCCGGGCAGCATGAGGTCGAGCAGGACGAGCTCGGGGTGGAAGCTCGCCATGAGGCCGAGTCCGGCCTCGCCGGTCTCGGCGGCGCTCACGTCGTGGCCCCTGCGGCGCAGGCCGAGGCCCACGCCCTCCCTGATGGAAGGGTCGTCCTCGATCAGCAGTACGCGTGGCATCGGGTCAGTATTCCAGGGTCGTCGAGCGGTCCCCTCCCCCCTTCGGCCGATATCGGTGCGATCGGAAGCGGGGACGACCTAACGGCCGGTCTTGCGGCGTACGGAGTCCAGCAGGTCGGTGATCTCCGTGAGCCGCAGGGGGCGGGCGAGGAGTACGACGCCGAGGACGATCACCGCGGTTCCCGCCGCGACCCCGGCGAAGTTCCCGAGGGGCCCGGACAGGTTCCCGAACCGGTCGACGGAGCGCGCGGCCGCGTACCCGGCGGCGCCCGCCGGGGCGCAGGCGGCGAGGAGCCGCAGGTGGGTGCGTACCGCGGTGCTCCGGCGTTCCGTCCGGGTCCCCGTGCGCGGGCCGAGGCGCCGGGACAGGACGTACGCGGTGACGGCCGCGCCCGCGGTGAAGGCGATCGAGCAGGCCGCGGCCATGCCGGTGACGGCCCAGCGCGGCGGCAGCAGGAGGTACGCGGCGGCCGAGAGCCCGGCGTTGAGGGCGGCGATGGTGAGGTTGAGGAAGAAGGGGGTCCGGGTGTCGGACAGGGCGTAGAAGCCGCGGGAGAGCACGTACTGCGCGGAGTAGGCGATCAGGCCGGGTGCGAAGGCCGCGAGCATGCCGGCCATGACGGCGACGTCGGCGGGGCCGGTGCGTCCGTACTCGAAGACGCTGCCGGTCACCCAGGGGGCGAGGGCCGCGAAGAGCGCGGCGGCGGGGACGATCAGGGCCGCGCTGGAGCGCAGCGCGTAGGAGACGTCCTTGCGTACGGCCCCGAGGTCGCCGTCGGTGGCCGCGGAGCTCATCCGGGGCATGAGGGCGGTGACGAGGGAGACGGTGATGATGCCCTGCGGGACCATCCACAGCAGGTAGGCGTTGCTGTAGGCGGTGTATCCGGCGCCGCCGGCGAGGCCCTCGGCGACGGCGTGCTCGCCGGTGGCGGTGGAGAGCCGGGTCACGACCCAGTACGCGATCTGGTTGGTCAGGACGAGCAGGACGAGCCAGCCCGCGTTGCGCAGCGGGCGGGCCAGTCCGCTGCCGCGCCAGTCGAAGCGGGGGCGCCAGCGGAAGCGGGCGGCGCGCAGCGAGGGGATCAGGCCGAGGGCCTGGACGACGATGCCGGCGGTGGTGCCGATGCCCAGGAGCCGGGTGTCGGCGGCGCTCAGGCCGTCGCCGGCGCCGTGGGAGACGGCGAGGAAGAGTCCGAAGACGGCGATGACGACGAGGTTGTTGAGGACCGGGGTCCACATCATGGCGCCGAACCGGCCGCGGGCGTTGAGCACCTGCCCGAGCAGCGTGAACAGCCCGTAGAACAGGATCTGCGGGAGGCAGTACCGGGCCAGGGCCACGGTGACGGACTCCTGGCCGCCGCTGTAGCCGGTGTACGCCGAGACGATGAGCGGGGCTGCCAGGACGGCGGCGGCGGTGAGGACCAGCAGCGCGGCCGTGCAGACGGTGAGCAGCCGGTCGGTGTAGGCGGCGCCGCCGTCCTCGTGCTCCTTGGCGGCGCGGACCAGCTCGGGGACGAAGACGGCGTTGAGGGCGCCGCCGATGAGCAGGATGTACAGGATGTTCGGGACGGTGTTGGCGACCGCGTAGCCGTCGCCGAGCAGGGTGGTGCCGAGGGCGGCGACGATCACGGCGGAGCGGACGAAGCCGGTGGCGCGGGAGACGACCGAGCCGGCGGCCATGAGCGCGCCGCTGCGCAGCACCGAGGTCTTCTTCGGTGCCGCGCGGTCGGTGCGGTCCTGTGTCGCGGGCTCTGCCGCGGCCTCTGCGGCCTCGGCCGCTCTGGGGTCTGCGAGGGTCACCGGCGGGCCATGTACGCCTGGAACGCCTTGTAGAGGGCCGTGTTGGCGTATCCGTCCATGGAGGTCTCCCACTCGCCGAGGGTTTCGACGACCTGTCCGCCGGTGCCGAGCTTCCAGCGCAGCAGCCCGAAGGAACGTTCGTCGGGGTCGAGGGTGGAGGGTACCCCGCGCATGTCGTATTCGTCCGCTCCGAGTGCATGTGCGTCACACATCATGCGCCACTGCAGGGCGTTGCTGGGGCGGACCTCGCGGCGGTGGTCGGCGGAGGCGCCGGTCTGGTACCAGACCCGGCTGCCGGCCACGATCATGGTGTGCGCGGCGAGGATCTCACCCTGGTGAACGCCCAGGTAGAGGCGCATGCGGCCGGGTTCTTCGGCGTTCAGGGCCTCGTACTGCTGCTGGTAGTACGCGAGCGAGCGGCCGAGCCGGAAGCCGTCGCGCTCCTCGGTGATGCGCAACAGCCGGTAGAACTCGGGCAGCTCGGCGGCCGTGCCGACGACCGTCTCGACCCCCGCCTTCGTGGCCTTGCGCACATTGCGCCGCCACTCCTGGTTCAGGCCCGACCACAGGTCGTCGCGGGTGCGCCCGGCGAGCGGGACGCGGAAGACGTGGCGGGGCTGGGCGTCGCCGTCGTCCTCGCCTCCGCAGCGCTTCCAGCCGCGGGTGCGCAGCCGGTCGGCGAGCGCGGCGCCGATCGGGTCCACCTCGGTGGCGAGCACGTCGGAGATCTGCCGGCCCGGGCCGGTGCCCGCCTTGGCGGTGGCCGCGTCCCAGCGGCGGTAGGCGGGGGTGGGCCCGATGCGGACGGCGAAGGCGCCGGAGGCCTTGAGGTGGTTCTTGAGGGGGGTCAGCCAGCGGTCGATGTCGGGGTCCGCCCAGTCGGCGACGGGCCCTTCGGGGAGGTAGGCGAAGTATTTGCGGGTGCCCGGGAATTGACGGTAGAGAACGAGCCCGGCTCCTTCTATTTCACCGCCGGGATAGTGCCATCCGACCTTTTCCGACCGCCAAAGGTCCTTTACCGCACCCCAGGACGGGTACTGGAGAAAGCTGGCCCGTCCGTGCCGTGAAAGGAATCCCCGATATTCCGCTTCGGACAGCGGGCGCACGGTGAGCTCCCTGCCCCGGCTTCGGGTCTGGTCCTGCTGGGTGGGGGTCACGAGCAGTGCGCACACGGCAGATCGGCCTTCCTGTCCGTCCGGATCGGTGGATGCACAGGACTCTCACAGGTGTCCATGACCGCCGTGCGCGGCGATTGTGACCGGACGATGACCGTATCGCTGCGGTCCATGTCACACGGGAAATACTGAACTTTTCTTCATCTTCCGCAACCTAGAGTTGCCCCGTTCGCATCTTCTTTTGCGAACGATCATTACTTACGCGCCATGAAGGGGCCCTCCATTGAGCCGCACACGCCGGGTCTTCTCTGTACGCAGCCGCACCGCCGTGGCGGCCGGCACCGCATTGCTGGCCGCCTCGCTGGCCGCCTGCGGCGGCGGCGCCAGCTCGGGAGGCGCGGCAAAGGCGGAAATGAAGCCGAAGCCCGATATGGCCGTCTCGGTGAACCTCACCGGCGACCAGGTCAAGGCGGGCCAGCCGGTGACCGTGACGATCGCCGAGGGCAAGCTCGCGGCGGTGAAGGTCACGGACGCCAAGGGCGGCGAACTGGCCGGGCAGATATCCGCCGACGGGAAGACCTGGACCTCGCAGGGCAACGCCCTGCCCTCGGCCGACTACAAGGTCGAGGCCCAGAACACGGACAGCCAGAGCGCCACGACGACGTTCAAGACCTCGGCCCCCGACAAGGTCAACAAGGTCTCGATCAACATCCCTAAGGGCAGCACCGTGGGCGTGGCCATGCCGGTCTCGATCGTCTTCGACAACCCGGTGAAGGACAAGGCCGCGGTCGAGAAGCAGCTGAAGGTCACCACCTCGAACAACACCGAGGGTTCCTGGGGCTGGATCACGGACTACTCGGGCAAGGACCGGGTGGACTGGCGGCCCAAGGAGTACTGGAAGTCCGGCACCGACGTGAAGGTCCAGATGAACCTGAACGGCGTGGACTCCGGCCCCGGCGGCGGGATGTTCGTCAAGGACTACGCCACCGAGTTCAAGATCGGCAAGGACCGCGAGGTGAAGGTGGACCTCGACACGAAGAAGGCGACGGTCACCGAAGGCGGCCAGGTCGTCAGCACCATCCCGATCTCGGCGGGCACGCCCGGCGGCAAGAAGGCCTCCTGGGACGGGAAGATGGTGATGATGGCGAAGGAGGGCACCGTCCGGATGGACTCCCAGACGGTGGGCCTGGGCGACTCCTACGACAAGATGGTCGACTACTCGATCCGGCTGACCTGGTCGGGCATGTACGTGCACGCCGCACCGTGGAACACCGCCAACTTCGGCCGCGCCAACACCAGTTCCGGCTGCGTGGGCATGAGCGACGAGAACGCGAAGGCGTTCTTCGCGGCGGCCCAGGCCGGCGACCCGTTCGAGGTCGTGGGGCAGGGCTCCAAGGGCAATCCGGACATCGGCAACGGCTACGGCGAGTGGAACCTCACCTGGGAGCAGTGGCAGGGCAAGAGCGCCCTCGCCGGAACCCCGCAGGTCGGCTGATCCACACGGACTGACCAAAGTTCAATCGTTACCGCCACGTAACTTACTCACGGGTTACTTCCGGTAAGCCCCTCCCGTTACCGTCGGGTCACTTTGACACCCCGGCACACGCGAGGAGCGATCGATGGTCCGCACGGTCCGCACCACCAGCACCGCGACTGCCCTGGCAGCCGTACTGGCAGCAGCCGCCCTGGGCCTGGCCCCCCATCAGGCCCAGGCGGCTCCCGCCACCACGACCGCCACCGCCTCGGAGGCCTCCTCCGAGCTCCGGTTCCACGACATCCCCGGCTCCGGCGGCATCACCCTCAAGGGCAACGTCTTCACCCCGGCCGGCGCCGGGGCCGGCGCGAAGTATCCGCTGATCGTGCTGCCCACCAGCTGGGGCATGCCGCAGATCGAATACATCGCCCAGGCCAAGAAGCTCGCCGACTCCGGCTACGTGGTGGTCTCTTACACCTCCCGCGGCTTCTGGCTCTCCGGCGGCGAGATCGAGACCGCCGGCCCGGCGGACACCGCCGACGTCTCCGCCGTCATCGACTGGGCGCTCGCCAACACCCCGGCCGACACCGCGCACATCGGCCTGGGCGGGGTCTCCTACGGCGCGGGCATCAGCCTGCTGGCCTCCGCGAGCGACCCGCGCATCAAGGCCGTGGTCGCGCTCAGCGGCTGGGCCGATCTCATCGAGTCCATCTACTCCGGCCGCACCCAGCACCTCCAGGCCGCCGCCCTGCTCGGCGGCGCCGGCTTCCTCACCGGGCGCCCCGGCCCCGAACTCCGGCAGATCCTCGGCGACTTCCTCGGCTCGAAGCTGGACCGGGAACCGCAGATGATCGAGTGGGGCAAGAAGCGCTCGGCCGCCGAGAAGGTGGACGCGATCAACGCCAACGGCGCCGCGATCATGCTCGGCAACGCCTGGGGCGACACCATCTTCCCGCCCAACCAGTACACGAAGTTCTTCGAGAAGCTGACCGGCCCCAAGCGCCTGGAGTTCCGCCCCGGGGACCACGCCACCGCCGAGGCCACCGGGCTGCTCGGACTGCCCAACGACACCTGGACCAACGCCCACCGCTGGTTCGACCGCTACCTCAAGGGCACGGCCAACGGCATCGACGCCGAGGCCCCGGTCCAGATCAAGCCCCGCAGCGAGGGCGGCTACGAGGGCTACGCCGACTGGAAGTCGGTCGGCGGCGGCGGCGCCGAGAAGCTGATGCTCTCCGACAGCGAGCACCTCTTCACCGGCATCGACTCCGGCGCCAACGGCGGGATCGTCATGCTCTCCAACCTCCTCGACCAGATCGCCCGGACGCCCCCCGTCGCCTCCATCCCGCTGCTCCCCCGCGCCTTCGCCGCCGTCTGGCAGTCGCCGCGCTACGAGGAGGAGCGCCGCATCCGGGGCACGGTCGCACTGCACACCACCGTCACGCCCTCGAAGTCCGACGGCACCTTCGTCGCGTACCTCTACGACGTGGGCCCGCTCGGCATCGGGAAGCTGATCAGCAACGCCCCGTACACCTTCCACGGCAAGCAGGCCGGCCGGTCCTTCGGCGTGGACCTGGAGCTCTTCTCCACCGCCTACGACGTCCCGGCCGGGCACCGCCTCGCGGTGGTCGTCGACACCGTCGACCCGCTGTACATCGAGCACAACCCGACCGGCGGGCAGCTGACCTTCTCCTCGCCGCGCACCGATCCCTCGTACGTCTCGGTGCCGCTGCGCGAGCAGTGATCCGCGGCTGCTGCCGTGCCGGGTGTGGCTCTGGGGGACGCCCCGCGGGTCAGATCCGGCCCGGCAGCGCCGTTCCGGGGTCGGCCACGTCGATGTCGATGCCGACCGCCTTGGTCTTGGGGTTGCCGCGCTCGCGCCGGGCCACCCAGGTGGCGAACCAGGACAGGAGCATGCACATCCCGATGTAGATCGGCGAGATGATCATCACGACGGGGATGAAGGGGAGGTCGTAGTCGAGGTTGGAGGCGATCAGCTTGCCCGCGTGCAGGAACTCCTCGTAGGTGATCAGGTAGCCGAGCGAAGTGTCCTTGAGGGCGACCACCAACTGGCTGATGATCGTGGGCAGCATCGCCCGGATCCCCTGCGGGGCCAGGACGTAGGTCATCACCTGGGTCTTGCGCATGCCCAGGGCGTACGCGGCTTCGCGCTGGCCCTTCTCCACCGAGTTGATGCCGGTCCGGAAGACCTCGGCCAGCACCGAGCCGTTGTACAGGGTCAGTCCGGCGACCAGCGCGGGCAGCGGCTGGACCTTGAGCGCGACGAAGATGAAGAAGATCATCACCAGCACCGGCATGGCCCGGAAGAACTCCACGCACAGCGTGCACAGCCAGCGCACCGGCCGGTGGACCGAGAGCCGGCCCGTCGCGAGCACCGCGCCGAACACGAGCGAGAGCACCGAGGCGTAGGCGAAGGCCTTGAGGGTGTTCCACAGGCCCTTGAGCAGCAGCTCCTGGATGCCCTTGTAGGTGAAGGGGCTCCACTTGGCGGCGGTGAACTGGTTCGTGTCGAAGAGCAGGTAGAGCAGCCAGCCGATCAGTCCGAGGATGACGGCCGTCGAGGCGATCCCGTAGAAGAAGTGGCGGCGCTGGGCGCGCGGGCCCGGCAGGTCGTAGAGGGCGGTGGACTCCAGGTCACCGTGGAGCGCGTGCGCGGTCATCGGGCGACTCCGTAGCGCTTTTCGAGCACGTTGAACAGCGCGCTGATGGACAGGGTGATGATCAGGTAGCCGACCGCGATCCAGACGAAGGTCCAGATGATGCTGTAGCCCAGCTCGTTGAGGGTCTTGTACGTGCCCAGCAGCTCGGTGACGCTGAAGGCGCCGGCGATCGCGGAGTTCTTGGCGAGCGCGATCAGCGTGGAGCCGATGGGCGGGATGACGGACCGGAAGGCCTGGGGCAGGACGACGGTGCCCAGGGTCTGGCCGAAGGACATGCCGAGGCTGCGGGCCGCCTCGCCCTGACCCTTGGGCACGGTGTTGATGCCGGAGCGCAGGACCTCGCAGATGAAGGCCGAGGTGTAACAGCCCAGGGCCAGCACGGCGAAGAGCTGGAAGGGCAGGACCAGGCCGAAGCGGGGCAGGCCGAGCAGCACGGCGAAGAAGAGCAGGGTGAGCGGGGTGTTGCGCAGGATGGTCACCCAGACGGTGCCGAAGACCCGGAAGGAGCCGACGGGGGCGACGCGGAAGGAGGCCATCAGGAATCCGAGGACCAGGGCCAGGAGGGAGGCGTAGACCGTGAGTTCCACGGTGCCGAGGAAGCCCTTCCCGTAGAGCGAGAAGTTTTCGGTGAGTACGTCCATGGCGGTGCGCTCTCCCCTCAGCTCGCCGGGTAGCGGTCGATGGCGGGCGGTGTCGGCGCCGGCTGGCCGGAGAGGCCGAGCGTGGCCTCGTAGGCCTTCTTCCAGTTGCCGTTCTTCTCGTTCGCCGCGAGTGCGTCGTCGAGCGCGAACCGCAGGGCGTTGTCGGAGCGCGGGACGCCGATGCCGTAGGGCTCCTCGGAGAAGGGCTTGCCGACCACCTTGAGCTCCTCGGGGACCTTGGCCGCGTAGCCGAGGAGAATGGAGTCGTCGGTGGAGACCGCGTCGACCTGGTAGGTCAGCAGGTTGTCCACGCAGACCGAGTACGTGTCGTAGGCGACGAGGACGGCCCGCGGGAACTCCTTCTGGAGCCGCTGGTAGGGGGTGGAGCCTGCGGCCGAGCAGACCTTCTTGCCGTCGAGGTCCTCGGGGCCCTTGATGTCCGTCTCCCCCTTGCGCACCAGCAGGGACTGGCCGGCCATGAAGTAGGGGCCGGCGAAGCCGACCTGCTTCTTGCGGTTGTCGTTGATCGTGTAGGTGCCGACGTAGTAGTCGATCTGGCCGTTCTGCAGGGCCGTCTCGCGGTTGGCGGAGGCGATCGTCTTGAACTCGATCGTCTTGGGGTCGAAGCCGAGCGAGGCGGACATCATCTTGGCGATCTCGATGTCGAAGCCGGAGTAGCGGCCGCTCGCGGGGTCCTTCTCCCCCATGTACGGCTGGTCCTCCTTGGCGCCGACCACGAGGTGGCCGCGCCGCTTGGCCTTCTCCCAGGTCGGGGAGTCCGGCAGCTGGAAGCCGGACTGGACCTGGTAGACGGGCAGGTCCTCGGGCTGCGGACCCTTGACCGGCGGGCTGCCGGACTTTCCGCAGGCGGTGGCGGCCAGCAGCAACGTGGCCAGGGCCAGTACGCGCAGGGCGTGCTTCATCGGACCGCCCCTCAGTGCTTGAGGATCTTGGAGAGGAAGTCCTTGGCCCGGTCGCTCTCGGGGGCGGTGAAGAAGGCCTCCGGGGTCCGGTCCTCGACGATCTTTCCGTCGGCCATGAACACGACGCGGTTGGCGGCGGAGCGGGCGAAGCCCATCTCGTGGGTGACCACGACCATGGTCATGCCCTCCGCGGCGAGCTGCTGCATGACCTCCAGCACCTCGTTGATCATCTCCGGGTCGAGCGCGGAGGTGGGCTCGTCGAAGAGGAGGGCCTTGGGGTTCATGGCGAGCGCGCGGGCGATGGCCACGCGCTGCTGCTGGCCGCCGGAGAGCTGGGCCGGGAACTTCTCGGCCTGGTTCGCGAGGCCGACCCGTTCCAGCAGCTCGCGGGAGCGCTTGTCGGCTTCCTCCTTCTTGCGCTTCCTGACCTTGATCTGGGCGAGGGAGACGTTGGCGAGGACGGTCTTGTGCGCGAAGAGGTTGAAGGACTGGAAGACCATCCCCACGTCCGCGCGGAGCGCGGCGAGCTCCTTGCCCTCGGCCGGCAGCGGTTTCCCGTCGAGCGTGATCGTGCCCGACTCGATGGTCTCCAGCCGGTTGATCGCCCGGCACAGGGTCGATTTCCCGGAGCCGGAGGGGCCGATGACCACCACCACCTCCCCGCGGCCGACGGTGAGGTTGATGTCCTGGAGGACGTGCAGTTGTCCGAAGTGCTTGTTGACGTCCCGCAGCTCGATCAACGGATCGACGGCCATACGCTGCCCTGCCCACTTGTCGGTGTGTCGAGGTCAGCGCAAACTATCCAGCCGCGGAAGGGCACTTCACCGCGACACGCCTAAAAGCCGCATAAAGGCCCGCGAGGTCAGCCTTCCGTGGAGCGTCAGCCCTCCGAGGCCTCGGCGTACGCCTGGCTGAGCTCGGGGGAACCCGTCATCGCCCAGGACACCCCCGACTCGACCACGTTCAGCTCGCGGCCCGAGGCCAGCCGGATCATCGGCTGCCCGTTGGGCCACACCTGCCAGGCGGCGCCCGGAACGGAGCGGATGATCACGGTCCCGAGGTAGAAGCCCGCGTCGTTGCCGAGCCACGGGGTGATCTCCGGATCTCGGCGCCACCGCGGCATCAGCTGGTCGATCTCCTCCAACGAGCGCGGGCTCTCGTCGAGTTCGAGCCCGGCCGAGCGCGCCTGGGCGCGCAGCATCTCGCATTCCGCGAACAACTCGTTGATGCCCTCCGGATCGTCCGCGAGGGCCGCGGCGAGTCCCGCGCCCCGGTCCGTTTCATGTCGGTTGATCCAGTTGGCCAGGAAAGGGATGTTCATGGGGCCAGCCTGACACCAGGACCCGCGACCGGCCATAGGGCGCGCCTGAGGATCACGGGCCGCGGGGACAATCGGCGCGGGCCGGGCAAGATCCGGAAGGGACGGCCCGGGCCGAGACGGCTAGACCTCCAGGTCGACGACGACCGGCGCGTGGTCGGAGGCGCCCTTGCCCTTGCGCTCCTCGCGGTCCACGTAGGAGTCGGTGACGGCCTTGGTGAAGGCCTCGTTCCCGTAGACCAGGTCGATGCGCATGCCGCGGTTCTTCGGGAAGGCCAGCATCCGGTAGTCCCAGAAGGTGTAGGGCCGGTCGTACTTGAGCGCGCGCGGGAAGACGTCGGAGAGCCCGGCCGTGCGCAGGGCCTCCAGGGCGGCGCGCTCGGCCGGGGTCACGTGGGTGAGGCCCTCGAAGACGGCCGGGTCGTAGACGTCCTCATCGGTCGGGGCCACGTTGAAGTCGCCGAGCACCGCGAAGGGGCGCTCCCCCGCCGCGTCCTCGGCTACGGCGGCGGCCAGGGCCCGGAACCAGTCCAGCTTGTAGCCGTAGTGGTCGTGCTCGACCTCGCGCCCGTTGGGCACGTACACCGACCAGACGCGCACGCCGCCGCAGGTGGCGGAGATGGCGCGGGGCTCCTGGACGCCCTCGTAGTCGGGCCCGCCGGGCAGGCCGGTGACCACGTCCTCCAGGCCGACCTTGGAGAGCAGCGCGACGCCGTTCCACCGTCCGGTGGCGTTGACGGCCGACTCGTAGCCCAGCGCGCGGAGCTCCTCGTACGGGAACTGCTCCGCGGAGCACTTGGTCTCCTGGATGCACACGACATCGGTGCCGGAGCTCTCCAGCCAGGCCAGCAGGCGCGGCAGCCGGGCGGTGATCGAGTTGACGTTGAACGTGGCGATACGCATGCCGTCCAACCTACCGCCCGGCACCGACAGTCACAGTTCGGTGGTGTTCCCGGCGGTGAGTCGTTCGTACGCGGCGCCGCCGAGGTTGCCGATCTGGTGGGCGTAGACCGGCAGGATGAGATCGGTCAGACCGGCGTCGTGGATGGCGAGGGTCTGGCGCGGCTTGACCTCGCGGACGTAGTCGATCACTTCGGCGATCTTGTTCCAGGGCGCGTGCACCGGGAGCATGAGGGTCTCGACGGGGGTCGCGGGCACGGTCAGCGCGTCCCCGGGATGGAAGACGGACCCGTCCACCAGGTAGCCGACGTTGGTGATCCGCGGGATGTCCGGGTGGATCACGGCGTGCAGTTCGCCGTACACCTGGACGTCGAAGCCGGCCGCGCTGAAGGCGTCCCCGTGACCCACGGTGTGCACGCGGCCCGGATAGGCGGGGGCCAGCTTCTCCGCGACGCTGCCCAGTGTCCACAGCTGCGCCGCCGGGTTCACGTCGAGGGCGGCGCGGATCCGGCCCTCGTCGAAGTGGTCGAAATGCTCGTGGGTGACGAGCAGGACGTCGGCGCCGAGGCCGGCGTCCGGTTCGCTGAAGGCGCCCGGGTCGATGACGAGCACGCGCCCGTCCTTCTCCAGCTGGACGCAGGAGTGCAGCCGCTTGGTGAGTTTCATGATCCAAGGCTAGCGGCGCGGGCTCCGCTGCGCGGCGGGAAGACGGAGCCGACCGGATTCGAACCGGCGTCCTCGCAGTTTTGGAGACCGCGCGCGACGACCTCTGCGCTACGGCCCCGTCCCGGGCAGCACTTTACCCCCGCCGGCCTAGGGCACTGCCGTGGAGACCACGTAGACCTTGGGGTACCCGGGGTGGCTCAGGTCCACGGTGATGTCGCGGGTGGGCCGGGGGTCCGGTGCGTCCAGGGTGATCCCGTACCAGCTGCCCTTCGAACCCCAGCGCCAGCCCGCGGACGCGGTGTCGCTCGGGGAGATCGACACCCCGGGAGTCAGCTCCTCCCGGCTGGTGCCGACTTCGGCGAGGAAGGTGTCGAGCTCCTCCGGGGTGACCCCGAACTGCACGTACAGGCGGCTGGTGTGCCAGTTGTTGGTCTCCAGGTACCCGACCCGCGAGGCCTTCACCGGGATCGGGACCTCGTAGACGCTGCGCTGCACCTTGGAGGGCCAGGCGGTGCGGACCCTCTCGGCGCCCACCTTGGCGGCCTTGTCGCGGCCGCTCTGGCGGCTCTGCTGGGCGGAGACGGCGAGGTAGCCCGCCGGGACGCCGACCAGCAGCAGGATGATGATCGCCGTGATCCAGCGGCGCCGCACCACGTGCTTGCGGTCCTCGGCGGGGGTGGGCGCGCCGGACCCCGCGTCGGGGGACGGGGCCTGGCGGGGCAAAGAGGGCGGTGTCACTGCTGGTCCTGGTCCTCGGGGCCGGTGGTGGTGTCGCGCCGGCCGAACTGCGCGTAGCGCTCGTACCGCTCGACGCGCCGGCGCGTGGCACGGCGGAAGCGGCGGGCGACCAGCCGGGAGAGGTCGGCGGCGCCGACCATGCCGGCCTCGGGGCCGAGCTGGGCCTTGGCGATGCGGGCCTCCGGGCGGTACCCGCGGCCGGTGAGGTGGCGGCGGAAGGCGTCCCGGGCGGGGCCGATGAGCAGGTCGTCGGCGGCGCTGACGCCGCCCCCGATGACGAAGCAGGAGGGGTCGAGGGCGGCCGCGAGGTTGGCGATGCCGACGCCGAGCCACTGGCCGATGTCCTGGAGGAGCTCGACGCACATGGCGTCGCCCTCGCGGGCCAGCTCGGTGATGAGCGGCCCGGTGATCTCGTGGACGTTGCCGCCGACCCGGGCGATGAGGTTGTACGCGACCGGGGAGTCGGCGGCGGCCAGCTCGCGGGCCTCGCGGACCAGGGCGTTGCCGGAGCTGTACTGCTCCCAGCAGCCGCGGTTGCCGCAGGGGCACCGGTGGCCACCGGGGACCACCTGCATGTGGCCGAACTCACCGGCGACCCCGTAGCGGCCGCGCTTGACCTGGCCGCCTTCGAGGATGGCCCCGCCGATCCCGGTGCCCAGGGTGATCATGACCAGGTGGTCCTCGCCCCGGCCGGCGCCGAAGCGCCACTCGGCCCAGGCGGCGGTGTTGGCATCGTTGTCCACCATGACCGGGACCGCGAGCCGGGACTGGAGGGCGTCGCGCAGCGGTTCGTCGCGCCAGGCCAGGTGCGGGGCGAACAGCACGCGGGAGCGGTCGGCGTCGACCCATCCGGCGGCGCCGATGCCCACGGCGTGCACGTCGTGCCGGTCGGAGAGGTCGAGGACCAGCTCGACGATGGTGTCCTCGACGACCTTGGGGCTCTTGGACTTGTCCGGGGTTTCGGTCCGGATCTTCTCCAGGATGACCCCGTCGGCGTCGACGACCCCGGCCATCACCTTGGTGCCGCCGATGTCGATGCCGACGGTCGGAACGCGCGGGGCGGTCAGGTGCGACCGGCGCTCACGGGTCCCGATGGTCCGCAGGACGGTGCCTCGCGCCGCCCCCCGGTGGGCGAGCGTGAAGTCCCGGTACGTGCTCATCGAGTCGTGTCGTCCCTCAGGGTGCGGCAGGGCCCGCAGTGGGGCCGGATGCCTGGTCGGATGGAGTGGCCGATGGGGAGGCGGATGCGCTGTCAGCTCCTGATTCTGCCACTCGCTCCAGTTCGTGGCTCAGTTCGTCGAGCTCGGAGCCGCCCGCCATCTGCCGGGTGAGCTCGTCCAGGGTGATCGAGTCACGGGTGTGACTGCCCGCCATGGTGCCGCGCTTGAGCAGCACGAACCGGTCCCCGACCAGGTGGGCGTGGTGCGGATTGTGCGTGATCAGGACCACGCCGAGGCCCGCGTCACGGGCCGCGGCGACGTACTTGAGGACCACCCCGGACTGTTTGACGCCGAGAGCGGCGGTGGGCTCGTCGAGCACGAGGACCTTCGCGCCGAAGTGGACGGCGCGGGCGATGGCCACGCACTGCCGCTCGCCGCCGGACAGGGTGCCGATGGGCTGGTCCACGTCGCGCAGGTCGATGCCCATGCGCAGCAGCTCGGCGCGGGTGGTCCGGCGCATGAGCTCCACGTCGAGGCGGCGGAAGGGGCCACGGCCCTTGGTGGGCTCCGAGCCGAGGAAGAAGTTGCGCCAGACGGGCATGAGCGGGACCACGGCGAGGTCCTGGTAGACGGTGGCGATGCCGCGGTCGAGGGCGGCGCGCGGGTTGGCGAGGACGGTCTCCTCGCCCTCGATCTCGAAGGTGCCGGCGTCGTGCCGGTGCAGCCCCGCAATGATCTTGATGAGGGTGGACTTGCCCGCGCCGTTGTCGCCGAGGACGCAGGTGATCTCGCCGGCCGAGACCTCCAGGGAGACGTCCTGGAGGGCGCGGATGTTGCCGTAGTACTTGCTGACCCCGGTCAGCTTCACCAGAGCCGGTGCGGTCTCGGACATCACTTCGCCTCCGCCCGCTTGCGGACCCATGCGTTGAGCAGCGTGGCCAGCAGCAGCATCGCGCCGAGGAAGAACTTGAACCAGTCCGGGTTCCACTGGGCGTACACGATGCCGTTGCTGGTCATGCCGAAGATGAAGGCGCCCACGGCGGAGCCGATGGCCGAGCCGTAGCCGCCGGTCATCAGACAGCCGCCGATGACGGCCGCGATGATGTAGAGGAACTCGTTGCCGACTCCCTCGCCCGACTGGACCACGTCGAACGAGAAGAGGATGTGCTGCCCGGAGATCCAGGCGCACAGTGCGACGCCCATGTACAGGCCGATACGGGTCTTCACGACCGGTACGCCGGTCGCCCGGGCGGCGTCCGCGCCGCCGCCGACGGCGAAGATCCAGTTCCCGGCACGGGTGCGCAGCAGGATCCAGGTGGCCACGGCGACCAGGAGCAGCCACCACAGGATGGTGACCTTGAGGGTGACCGAGCCGAAGGTCCACTGCGAGGCGAAGAGCGCGCGGGCGGAGGAGAAGCCCTCCATGTCGGCGATGGTCTTGGTGGAGACCGAGCCGCTGATCAGCTTGGTGAAGCCGAGGTTCAGGCCGGTCAGCATCAGGAAGGTGCCGAGCGTGATGATGAAGCTGGGCAGTTTCGTGCGGGTCAGCATGAACCCGTTGAAGAACCCGATCCCCAGGGTGACCAGCAGCGATACGAGGACGCCCACCCAGACGTTGGCGGTCATCTGGTAGCTGAACATCGAGCTGAGCAGCGCCGACGAGGTGACCATGACCCCGGCGGACAGGTCGAACTCGCCGCCGATCATGAGCAGGGCCACCGGGACGGCCATGATGCCGATGGTGGAGGCCGAGTACAGGATCGTGCTCAGGCTGGAGGCCTGCAGGAAGCTGTCCGCGGCGAAGGAGAAGAAGACGAAGACGGCGGCCGCGCCGACCACCGCGCCGAGCTCGGGGCGGCCGAGGAGGCGGCGCAGCAGCGAGGTGGGCGCGAGCCGCTCGTCGCGCGGGGCGGGAGCGGGGGCGGGGGCCTGGGTGGTGGTGCCGGTGCTCATCGGCTGCCCCGGTTGATGAACTTCTCCAGCGTGGCCGCCTCGGCCCCCGTGACGATCTGCGGGCCGGTGAGCACCGGCTTGCCGCCGCCGAGCACGTCGGCGTTGTAGCGGTAGAGCCAGAGCAGGTCCACGGCCTCGTAGCCCTGGAGGTAGGGCTGCTGGTCGACGGCGAATCCGAGGGTGCCGGCCTTCAGGTCGCGGGCCACGGAGGCGTTCAGGTCGAAGGTGTCGACCTCGGCCTTGCTGCCCGCCGCGTCCTTGGCCTTGACGGCCGTGGGGGCGAAGGGCGCGCCGAGGGTGAGGATCGCGTCGACGGAGGGGTCGGCCTGGAGCTTGGCCTGCAGGGCCGCCTGGACGGACGGCATGTTGGTGCCCTCGACGTACAGGTTCTCCATGGTCCCGCCGGACTCGGCGAAGGTCTTCTTCGCTCCGGCGCAGCGCTGCTCGTGGCCGACGTTGCCCTGCTCGTGCAGGACGCAGACGGCCTTCTTGCGGCCGCGCTTGCCCAGCTCGGTGCCGACCGCCTCGCCGGCGATCTCCTCGTCCTGGCCGATGTGGGTCAGCGCCCCGTACGCGGCGGACTGGGCGGATCCGGAGTTGACCGTGATCACCGGAATGCCGGCCTTGACGGCCTTGGCGAGGACGTCCTTGAGCGCCTCGGGCTTGGCGAGGGAGACGATCAGCCCGTCGACCTTCTGGTCGATGGCGTTCTGGACGAACTGGGCCTGCTGCTGCGCCTGGTCGTCGTGGGCGTAGACGAAGTTGATGTTGTCCTTCGCCGCGGCCTCCTTCGCGCCCTTCTGCACGATGTCCCAGAAGGTGTCGCCGTCTCCCGCGTGGGTGACCATCGCGAAGGTCCAGCGCGGAGTGGAGACGGCGGGCCGGCCCGCCGCCTCGGCCTTCGCGCGGTCCTCGGCGCGCTTGCCGCCCGTACTGCTGCAGCCCACGAGGGAGGCACCCAGTACCGCCGCGAGCACCGCGCCCACGAGGCGTACCCCTGTCCGAACCCTAGCCACGTCTGCCCGTGCCTTTCGCTTGTCGGGCCGTTCCGCGAGCGCTGTCCCGCCGCGGTACCCGGTCGCCGAAACGGTCATATGTTTCAAGCCGCAGCCGCCCAGTATCCGTCACAGTGCACCATGCAAGGTCATCGGGGCCATTGCGGACCGTGCCGGACACAGCGGGACAGATTGACAGCTCCCCCGGACGGGGCCACGTTGAGTGCATGCGCATCGGGCTCATCGGAACGGGCCGGATCGGTTCCTTCCACGCGGCGGCACTGGCACGCCAGGCGGACGCGGGATCGCTCCTGCTCGCCGACGCCGACCCCGCGCGGGCGGTGCGCCTCGCCGACCGGCTCGGGGCCACCGCCGCGCCTGCCGTCGAGCAGATCTTCACCTGGGGCGTGGACGCACTGGTGGTGTCCTGCGCCACCGAGGGCCACGCGGACCTCGTCGTACGGGCGGTCCGCGGCGGGCTGCCGGTGTTCTGCGAGAAGCCGGTGGCCCCGGACCTGGACCGCACCCTGGCGGTGCTGCGCGAGGTGGCGGCGGTCGGCGGGGTGCTCCAGCTCGGGTTCATGCGCCGCTTCGACGCGGGCTACACGACGGCGCGCGAGCTGGTCCGCTCCGGGGCCCTGGGCCGGCTGCACACCGTACGGACCACGACCGCGGATCCCTCGCCGCCGACCGCCGAATACCTGCGGACCTCGGGCGGGCTGTACCGGGACTGCCTGGTGCACGACTTCGACATGGTCCGCTGGGTGACGGGGCACGAGGTGAGCGAGGTGTACGCGACCGGGTCGGACGCGGGGCCGGCGCGGTTCCGGGAGGCGGGTGACATCGACACCGCCACCGCCGTCCTCACCCTCGACGACGGGACGCTGGTCTCCAGTACCGGTACGCGGTGCAACGGCGCCGGGTACGACGTACGGATGGAGCTGGCCGGGGAGCTGGACCAGGTCTCCACCGGGCTGGACGACCGTACGCCGATCGCCTCCACCGAGCCGCAGGGACCGCCCCCGGCGACCAAGCCGTGGCCGGGGTTCCTGGAGCGCTTCGCTCCCGCCTACGAGGCCGAGCTGGAGGCCTTCGTCCGGCTGGTGCGGGGCGAGGGCCCCAATCCCTGCGACGGCGTCGAGGCGCTCGCCGCGTTCCGGGTGGCGGAGGCGTGCGAGCTCTCGCGGCGGGAGCGGCGCCCGGTGGCCGTGGAGGAGCTCGCGGATCTCTGAGGCGGCCGGTGGCCGGGTACCCGGGGTCCGTAAGCCGCCCGTCGGTAAGTCCGCCGGCCGTAAGCCACTGGTCACGCCCGTCCCGCGCACGCCTGCTACCAGCGCACCGGGTGGCGGGTCGTCCCCCGGACCAGCGTCCCGCGCGCCCAGTCCAGGGCGACCGGCTCCTCCCGGAGGTCCGGGAAGCGCTCCACCAGGGAGCGGATCGCGATCCGGCCCTCCAGCCGGCCGAGCGGGGCGGCGACGCAGTGGTGGATGCCGTGTCCGAAGGCGATGTGCCCGCCGCGGGCGGGGCGGCGGATGTCGAAGGTCTCGGGGCGTGCGAAGCGGGCGGGGTCCCGGTCCGCCGCGGCGAGGCAGACGAGGATGGCGGAGCCCGCCTCGATGAAGGTGTCGCCGATCTCCAGGTCCGTGCCGGCGAAGCGGAACGTGGCGGTCTCCACCGGGCCGTCGTAGCGCAGGATCTCCTCGACGGTGCCGTCGATCAGTCCGCCGGGGTCGGCGCGCAGGAGGGCGAGCTGGTCGGGGTGGGTGAGCAGCGCACGCATCCCGTTGGAGATCAAGTGCACGGTGGTCTCGTGCCCGCCGACCATCATCAGGACGGCCATGGCGACCAGCTCCTGCCGGGAGAGCCGGTCTCCCCCTTCCAGCCGGCTGGTCACCCAGTCGCTGAGCAGGTCCTCGCCGGGACGGGCCGTCCTGGCGTCGACGAGCTCGGCCGTGTAGGCGGTCATGGCGCGCACGGCCGCGTTCTCGGCCTCGACCCCGGTGGGCGAGACCATCTCGGTGATCCAGCCGTGGAAGGCGCTGCGGTCGGCCTCCGGAACCCCGAGGAGTTCGCAGATCACGGTCATGGGCAGCGGCCGGGCGAAGGCCTCGATCAGGTCGGCGCGGCGCTCGGGCAAGGCCTCCATGCCGTCGAGCAGTCCGTCGACGGTCTCCTGGATGCGCGAGCGCAGTTCGTCGATCCGGGCGGGGGCGAAGGAGCGGGAGACGTGCCGGCGCAGCCGGGTGTGGTCGGGCGGGTCGGCGCGCATCATGTTGGCGCTGGCCTCGGTCCGTTCCCGGTCCGCGTAGAGCCCGGAGGCCAGCCAGTTCTTGGACACCGCGGGGTGGGTGAGGGCCTGGCGGGCCTCCTGGTGACCGACGATCAGCCAGACCTCCTGGCCGTCCGCCGCCTTCACCCGGTGGACGGCCCCCTCCGCACGCAGGCGTGCGTAGTGGGGGTACGGGTTTTCGTTGAAATCTTCGGCGATCGTACTGAGGTCCAGAACCGGCATGTGGCCACCCTAGAGGGGAAGTTGATCGCTCTGGAGCACCTTTCGGTCATTCGTTCAGCCAGCTGCGCGCCGCCCCCAGGCGGTCCCCGCGAGCACCAGCGCGACCCCCGCGAATCCGGCCGCGCCGAGCCGCTCGCCGCCGATGGCGATGCCCGCAGCCGCGGCCCACAGGGGTTCGGTGCCGAGCAGCAGGCTGACGCGCGAGGGGGATGTGCGGCGGACGGCCCACATCTGCACGAAGAAGGCGAACAGGGTGCAGAAGACGGAGAGGAAGGCGAGCCCGGCCCACTCGGCCGGGCCGAAGTCGGCGGCGGCCGCCCAGGGGCTCGCGCCGGTGCCGGGCAGCAGGGCCAGTACGGCGAACACGGCGACGGCGGTCCCGAGCTGGACGGTGGTCAGGGAGAGCGAGTCGGCTTCCTGCACGGCCTTGATCCGGGCCATGAGCAGGACGTGCGCCGTCCGGGCGAGCGCGGCGCCGAGGATGAGGAGGTCGCCGAGGCTCGGGGTGGTGAAGCCCGCCCCCTGGGTGAGCAGCACGACTCCGCAGACGGAGACGGCCGCGGCGCCGAGGAAGGCGGGCGAGGGGGCCGCGCGCCGGACGGCCGACTCGGCGAGCGGGGTGAAGATCATGGTCAGGCTGATGATGAGCCCGGCGTTGGTGGCGGAGGTGTGGACGACCCCGTAGGTCTCCAGCAGGAAGATTCCGCCGAGTACGAGTCCCAGGACCCCGGCGCCGCGCAGCTGGGCGGGGGTGAGCGCGCGCAGCTTTCGCCGGCCGGCGACGGCGAGGACGGGCAGGACCAGCGCGAAGCGCAGGACGAGCACCGCGATCACGGTGTGCGTGGTGGTGACGCCCTTGGCGGCGAGGTAGCTGCCGCCCCAGACGACGGCGACGAGCAGGACCGGCAGATCCGCGAGCCAGGCCCTGCGGGGGGCGGCGACGGAAGCGGGGGCGGCGATGGTGGACACCGGTTCTCCAACGGCAGAAGGCAGGTGGAGACTTCGGCGGCTCGCACGGGGGGTGGGCCCACGCTACCGGAGCATGATCGGCCGGTCGAGCCCTTTGATCCCCGGCCCGCACCGCCGGTCCCCGCACCGCCGGTTCCCGCGCGGTGCGGGCCGGGGCCCGGGGCCCGGCGTCAGGCGAAGGTGCCGAACGCGGCGCGGCCCGTCGGCCGGTAGGTGTGGATGGCCGTGCCGGCCGAGGTGGTGCGGGAGCCCGTCAGCTCGAAGGCCGTCGGCAGCCCGCCCGTCGGGAACAGCCGCCGTCCGCCGCCCAGGAAGACGGGGAAGACCAGCAGGTTCAGCTCGTCCACCAGGTCCCGCGCCAGCAGCCACTGCGCCAGCGCGCCGCTGCCGTGTACTTGCAGCTCCCCCTCGGTCGCGTCCTTGACCCGTACGACCTCGCTCTGCAGCTGCTCCCCGTCGATCGCGGTGGCGGGGCCCCAGGCGGGCTCCTTGAGCGTGGTCGAGGCCACGTACTTGGGCAGCCGGTTCAGCTTGCTCGCGACCGGGTCGGCGGGGTCGTCGTGCTGCGGCCAGTACGAGGCGAAGATCTCGTAGGTCCGGCGGCCGAGCAGGAAGGCCCCGGCCCGGTCGAAGACCTCGGTGATGAACTCCCCCATGCCTTCGTCGGCGAAGGGCACGAGCCACCCGCCGTACGCGAACCCGCCGGTGGGGTCCTCCTCCGGGCCCCCCGGGGCCTGCATCACGCCGTCGAGGGTCAGGAAGGTGGTGAGGGTCAGCTTTCCCATGGCACTGCACTCCTTGGCTCCGGTACGTCCACTGTCACGGGTTCAGACTCCCGGGCCGCCGGGAACTCATCGCTCCGGCGCGCGCGAACGCGATGTCCGTTTCCCGCCAGCGGCGTTGCTCCCCGGGCGATTTCATTGAACTCGCAACCAATCCACGCGGGAGGAACACCATGAACGGCAGCTCAGTGGCCCTGGTGACGGGCGGCAGCAGGGGAATCGGCGCGGCGACCGCGCTGCGGCTGGCCCGGGACGGGGCCGACGTGGCCCTCACCTACACCGAGGACGCGGAGGCGGCCCGGGCGGTCGTCGGGAAGATCGAGGCGCTCGGCCGGCGCGGCCTGGTCCTGCGCGCCGACGCGGGCGACCCGGAGCGGGCCGCCGGGGCGGTGGAGGAGACGGTACGGAGCCTCGGCCGGCTCGACGTCCTGGTCAACAACGCCGGGATCGGCGTGCTCGGACCCCTGGAGGGACTCACCCTCACGGAGGTGGACCGGGTCCTCTCGGTCAACGTCCGGGGCGTGTTCCTGGCCTCCCGGGCCGCGGCCGGCCGGATGGGCCGGGGCGGACGGATCGTCACCATCGGCAGCTGCATGACCCAGCGGGTGCCGGGCCCGGGCGGCACCCTGTACGCGATGAGCAAGGCGGCGCTGACCGGCCTGACCAAGGCCCTCTCGCGGGAGCTCGGCGAGCGCGGGATCACCGCGAACCTGGTCCACCCCGGCCCGGTGGACACGGACATGAACCCGGCGGACGGCCCCTACGCCGCTTCGCAGTCGGCCGCGACGGCACTGGGCCGCTTCGGCACCCCGGAGGAGGTGGCCGCCATGGTCTCCTTCCTCGCCGGCCCGGACTCCGCGTACGTCACGGGCGCCGAGTTCTCGGTGGACGGGGGTTACGCGGCGTAGGGCGTCAGGACTCTGGGGCACGTCAGGCCGTCAGGCCGTCAGGCCGTCAGGCCGACCGGAGTCGTCAGGGCAGCCAGCGGCCCGCCTTCATCAGGTCGCGGCCGGCGATCTCGTCGGCCTCGCGCCAGGCCTGGATCCACACGGGCGTGACCCGGAAGTACGGATAGGGCGTCTTGAGGCCGCTCGGGTCGAAGCCGGAGTGCGCCGCGAAGGCCTCGATCTCGCCGGGTGCGAGCTCCGCCGCCTCCAGCCGGGTCACGGCGCCCTCGACGAGGACCACGTCGCGGGTCATGCCGAAGGCCAGCCGGGCACGGCCGCTCGCCGCGAGGTTGCGGCCGGTGGGCAGGGTGCGTCCCGTCGACAGCAGGAAGGTCTCTCCGTCCCACCGGAAGGAGAGCGGCACGAGGGTCGCGACGCCTTCGGCGTCCGCGGTGGCGACCCAGACGTCGATGTCGCTCTCGAACCGGGCCAGCGCGTCCCCCCGCCGCTGCTCCGTCGTGCGTGGCGTGCTCTGCTCCATCGTGGCCCCCTGGGTGTCCGCCGTTGGCGGCAGGCTAGCGGGAACGCCGCAGGGGCGCACCGTCGAAACGGTGCGCCCCTGCGGGGTGTTCGCGCATGCCCCGGGAGTGTCGGCCCCCGGGGCGGTCACGAGGGTGGCGTCAGCCGCCCAGCTCCTGGTGACGGGCGGTGTGCGCGGCGGTGCCGGCCTCCGTCAGCGCACCGAAGAGGCGCAGGCGGGAGAAGCCGCCGTCCGGGAAGATGTCGATGCGCACGTGCGTGCCGACCGCCGGGGCGTCGAGCACGAAGCGGTGGTTGGTGTCGGGCTGCAGGCGGGTGCGCGGCAGGAACTCCGTCCACTCGCCCTCCTCGCCCGTCTTGATGGACAGCGAGGCCCAGCCGGCCGAGTTGCCCTTGAGGTACGCGGTGTCGATCTCGACGGCGCGGATCTCGGACTCGGCGACGAGCTGGTAGCGGATCCAGTCGTTGCCGTTGTCGCGGCGACGGGCGGTCTCCCAGCCGTCGTCCATCTTGCGGGAGCGGCCCGGGTTGATGGTGTTGGTCGGCGGGGAGTAGAAGCGGTTGGAGGCGTCCTGGACGGAGCCGCCGTTCTCCAGGGCCACCACGTCGAAGGAGCCGAGCGCCGCGAGCCACTTCGGGTCGGGCACGACCTCGCCGTAGACGCGCAGGCGGGCGATGCCGCCGTCGGGGTGCTGGTTCACGCGCAGGTGCGTGAAGCGCTGCTCGGAGTCGATCTCGAAGCCGTTGGCCGCGTGGCCGCCGACGGGGGTGCGGGCGACGATGGTCGTCCACTTGATGTCGTCGCCCTGGAGCTCCGCCGGGGTCGGCGCGAGGGCGCCTTCCCAGTTGGTGGCCTCGACGGAGACGGCCTGCGGCATGTTGCCGCGGAAGTGGGCGGTGTCGACGACGATGCCGCGGATGACGCCGGGGGCGCCCAGGCGGACGAGCGCCCAGTCGTGGTCCTCGGGGGTCGGCCAGGGCTGGGTGGCGGAGATGCCGCGGCGGCGGCGGGTCTCCCAGCCGTCCATGACCTTGCCCTTGTGACCGAAGTCCTCGGGGTCGAAGTGCGCGGCCTCGGAGATCAGCAGGTTCTCGCGCTGGGCGAAGAACTCGTCGTTGGCCTCGATGACACCGGCGCCGAGCTCACGGGCGGCGAGGTTCGCGTACTGGGTGAACGGGAAGTCCGCGCTGCGGTAGTCCGCGTACGGGTCGCCGCCTCCGTACGGGTTCGCGTTGCCGGTGAAGGATTCAATCGCCACTGTCAGTTCTGCCTTTCAAGGAGTCGGCCGGTGGGCTCGGTCGGGGTGCCGTGGTCGGCGATCTGCGTACCGCGCAGCCAGGTGGACTTCACGACGCCGTGCAGGGTCTTGCCCGCGTACGCCGTGACCTGGTTGCGGTGGTGCAGGTGGGCCGGGTCCACGGTGAAGGTCTCTTCGGGGGCCAGGACGGCGAAGTCGGCGTCGCGGCCGGCCTCAATCGCGCCCTTGCTCGCCAGACCGGCGAGGGCGGCCGGTGCGGTGGACATCCAGCGGACGACGTCCTCGAGGGTGCGGCCGCGCTTCTTCGCCTCGCTCCAGATGGCCGGAAGGCCCAGCTGGAGGGAGGAGATGCCGCCCCACGCGGTGGCGAAGTCGCCGGTCTTGAGGTCCGCGGTGGAGGGAGAGTGGTCGGAGACGATGCAGTCGATCGTGCCGTCGGCGAGCGCGTCCCACAGGACGTCCTGGTTGGCGGACTCGCGGATGGGCGGGCAGCACTTGAACTCGGTGGCGCCGTCCGGGACTTCCTCGGCCGTGAGGGTGAGGAAGTGCGGGCAGGACTCGACGGTGATCTGCACGCCCTCGGCCTTGGCCGCGGCGATCAGCGGCAGCGCGGAGGCGGAGGACAGGTGCAGGACGTGGACGCGCGCGTTCAGTCGCTTCGCCTGGTCGATCAGGTTCTGGATCGCGGTGTTCTCGGCGTCCTGGGGGCGAGAGGCCAGGAAGTCGGCGTACTTGGGGCCCGGGTTCTGCGGCGCGGACTCCAGGTGGTGCGGGTCCTCGGCGTGCACGATCAGCAGGCCGCCGAAGCCGGTGATCTCGGCGAGCGAGGCGGCCAGCTGCTCCTGGTCGAGGAGGGGGAACTCGTCGACGCCGGAGGGCGACAGGAAGCACTTGAAGCCGAAGACGCCGGCGTCGTGCATCGGACGCAGGTCCTTGACGTTGTCCGGGAGCGCACCGCCCCAGAAGCCGACGTCCACGTGCGCCTTGGTCCGGGCCACGTCCTGCTTGACCACCAGGTTGGCGGTGGTCGTGGTCGGCGGCAGCGAGTTCAGCGGCATGTCGAGGATGGTGGTGATGCCACCGGCCGCGGCGGCGCGGGTGGCCGTCCAGAAGCCTTCCCACTCGGTACGACCGGGGTCGTTCACGTGGACGTGGGTGTCGACCAGGCCGGGGAGGAGCACGTCGTCGCCGAAGTCCTCCAGCCGGGCCCCGGCCGGCACGTCGGCCTCGTACGGCAGCACGGCCGCGATCTTCCCGCCGGCGACGGCCACCGAAGCGGCACGCGTCCCCTCGGGGGTGATGACGCGCGTCGAGCGCAGTACCAGTTCCACAGCCAGGTCGGACACCGGAACCTCCCCATCTACTTCCACAGAGCGAAATTCAACGTTCTGTTGACGGAGTCTTCACGTCGATCCGGAACCAGTCAAGAGCGCCCGGACGGACCACTGACGACTACGTATCGCAATTGGATGTTTCCACAGGATGGAATTAAGATTTCGCTATGCAGAATGTAGCTACCACCACCAGGAACCGGACGGGTAACTTCCCGAGGACGTCCACCACCAGGACAAACCGCCTCTGACCGGCGGGGACGGCATTGCCCCGGCTCTAGGGCCGACGCAGACCGACCGGTAGGCTGCTTGCTTGCCTGCCAGCACCGAAAGGACCGCGCCCGTGCCGACGTCCAGCGCCAGCACCACCGACGCCTCCACCAAGCCCACCGCCGCCAGCGGTGGCGTCCAGTCCCTTGAGCGCGCCTTCGATCTGCTCGAACGCATGGCCGACGCCGGGGGCGAAGTCGGCCTCAGCGAGCTCTCCGCCGCCAGCGGTCTGCCGCTGCCCACCATCCATCGCCTCATGCGCACCCTCGTGGCGTGCGGCTATGTCCGGCAGCAGCCCAACCGACGGTACTCCCTCGGACCCCGGTTGATCCGCCTCGGCGAGTCCGCGTCGCGGCTGCTGGGCACCTGGGCCCGCCCGTACCTGGCGCGTCTGGTGGAGGAGACCGGCGAGACCGCGAACATGGCCCTGCTCGACGGGGACGAGATCGTCTACGTCGCCCAGGTGCCGTCCAAGCACTCGATGCGGATGTTCACCGAGGTCGGCCGCCGGGTGCTGCCGCACTCCACCGGTGTGGGCAAGGCGCTGCTCGCCTACACCCCCGCGGACGAGGTGCGGGCGCTCCTCTCGCGCACCGGGATGCCGGCCGCGACCGAGAAGACCATCACCACCCCCGAGGGCTTCCTGGACGCCCTGGAGGTGGTCCGACGGGTGGGCTACGCCGTCGACGACAACGAGCAGGAAATAGGAGTCCGCTGCCTGGCGGTCTCCGTGCCGAACTCGCCGACCGCCGCCGCGATCTCCATCTCCGGCCCGGCCGGCCGGGTGACCGAGGCCGTGGCCGAGTCCTTCGTGCCGATCCTCCAGGGCGTCGCGGCCGAGCTGTCGGTGGCCCTGCAGAGCCAGAACCCGGCGTAGGCGACCCGCGTACGGGAAAGGCCCCGGTCGCCCCCTCGGAGGGGGTGACCGGGGCCTTTCCCGTACGTCCTACGGGGCCGGGACGGGCTCCGCGCCCAGGGTCAGGCGGCCGTCCGTCATCAGCGCCGTGGCGTCCATCCGCTCCAGGTGCGCGTGGTCGTGGGTGACCAGCACGGTGGCGGTGGAGCGCTCGCGGGTGAGGGTGACCAGCAGGTCCAGTATCGCGGCGCCGCGCTCGTGGTCGAGGGCGCTGGTGGGCTCGTCGACCAGCAGCACGGCGGGCTCGTTCATCAGGGCGCGGGCGATGTTGATCCGCTGGCGCTGCCCCCCGGAGAGCTGGTGCGGCCGCTTGTCGGCCTTGTCCGCCAGTCCCACCGCGTCCAGCAGCTCCAGGGCCCGCCGGCGCAGGGCGCGCGCGGGCCGGCCGGAGAGGTGGGCCATCACCTGGAGCTGTTCGGCGGCGGTGAGCGAGGCCAGCAGGTTCGGCTGCTGGAAGACGATGCCGATCTTCTCCCGGCGCAGCGCCGACTTCTCGCCCGCGCCGAGCTGCGAGGTGTCCTGCCCCGCCACGACCACCCGGCCCGCGTCGGGCGTGACGAGGGTGGCGGCGACCGCCAGCAGGCTGGACTTCCCGGACCCGGAGGGGCCGACCACCGCCGTCAGGGTGCCCGCGGGCACCTCCAGGCCGACCGCGTCCAGCGCCGTGAGGCGGCCCTCGCCGTCCGGGTAGGTGAGCGTGACGTCGTGCACGAGCAGGGTCATCGGGCGCTCCCGAGAGCGGTCAGGGGGTCGACGGCGGTGATCCGCCGGATGGACAGGGCGGCGCCCAGCGCGCCGAGCGCGATCATGACGGCGGCCGGGACCAGCACGGTGGCGGCGTCGAGCACGAAGGGCACGTCACCGCCGCTGATCAGCGCTCCGAAGCCGGCCGCGAGCGCGGTGCCCGTACCGGTGCCGAGCGCCAGCATCACCACGGCCTGCCCGAGCGCGTCCTTGAGGAGGTACGGGGTGGAGGCACCCAGTGCCTTCAGCACGGCGATGTCCCCGCTGCGCTGGATGGTCCACACGGTGAAGAAGGCTCCTATGACCAGGGCCGAGATGGCGAAGAGGAACCCGCGCATCAGCTGGAGCGAGCCGTTCTCGGAGGTGTAGGAGCCGATCGCGCTCAGGGCCTCGTCGACGGTCTGCGCCGTGGTTCCGGTGGCCTTGTCGCCGGCCGCCCAGTCGACGCCCTTGCCGTCCAGGGCCACGACGGTCGCGAGGGTGTCGATGGAGGTGCCGGGGTTCCCGACGCGCTGCCAGTCGTTGAGGTCCATCCAGACGACCGGGGTGTGGCTGTAGGCGGCGGTGCCGGAGACGGCCGCCACGGTCGTCTCGACCTGGCCGATCCTGAGCTTGGCGCCGGCGGTCAGCCCGCCGAGCTCCTTGGCCGCCTTCTCCGTGAGGACCACCCCGCCCTGGGCCAGCCCGCTCCCCCGGGGCGCGAGGGGGCCCGCCGGATCCACGCCGAAGACGGACACGGCCGCCGTGCGCTCACCCGAGACGACGTTGGTGGTGCGGATGCCCAGCGGCTGCGCCGAGGTCACCCCGGGCTGCTCCCGCCAGGCCAGCCAGGCCTTCTCGGGCACCTGGGAGTTGGTGAAGGAGACCTTCTGGTCCCCGGCGGGCGCGGCGAACGCGAGGCGGGTGGTGGCGGGCAGGCCGGTGATGGCCGAGATGTTTTCCCGGGCCAGGCCCGCGGTGAGCCCGGACAACAGGCCGACCAGCAGCGTGATCAGCAGTACGACCGAGCCCATCAGGGCGAAACGGCCCTTGGCGAACCGTAGATCTCTCCATGCGACGAACATGTTCCCCACCTTGGTCTTCCGCGTGGACACAAGGCATCGCGCCACAGTAGAGATCCTCGTATCGAAGGACGCACCAAGACATCAATCCTTTGGTTGACCGGGGCCCCCGGACCCGGACTTACGCTGGTCAGGCCATGACTCCTCCCCTCCCGCCCACCGCGTCCGCCCTCCCTGCACCCCCTTCACCCGGCGCCCCAGGCGTCCCCGGCGCCCCCGGCGTCCGCACCCTCACCCCCGTCTCCCGCGTCCTGCGGCTGTGCCTGCACGCGCTGCTCTTCGGCCTGCTCGCCCTCGCCGCCGGGCGGGCCGTCGCCGACTCCGCGCCGCAGGCCGGCTGGGTGGTCGCGGCCTGCGCGGTGCTGGCCGCCGTGTACCTCGCGGGCGTACGGACCCCCGCGGTGCACCGCTCGGCGCGCGCCGGGGCGGTCTGGCTGGCCGGATTGTGCACGGCCTGGGCCGCGCTGCTGGTGGTCTCCCCCGACGGGCTGTGGATCGCCTTCCCGCTGTACTTCCTGGAGCTGCACCTACTGCGGCTGCGCTGGGGCGTGGCCGCCGTCGCGGGCACGGCGGCCGCGGCGATCGGCGGCTTCCTCGCGCACAGCAGCGCGGTGACGCCGGGGGCCTTCCTCGGGCCGCTGCTGGGCGGCGCCGTGGCGGTGGCCACCGTACTGGGCTACCAGGCGCTGTACCGGGAGAGCGAGCGGCGCCGCGAGCTGATCGAGGAGCTCATCACGACCCGGGCCGAGCTTGCGGCGGCCGAGCGGAGCGCCGGGATCCTGGCGGAGCGGGAACGGCTCGCCCGGGAGATCCACGACACCCTGGCGCAGGGCCTGTCGTCCATCCAGCTCCTCCTCCGGGCCGCTGAGCGCAGCCTGCCCGAGGGCTCGGCAGCCCTTCCGCACATCGGCCGGGCCCGGGAGGCCGCCCAGGAGAACCTCGCCGAGGCGCGTCGCTTCGTACGGGCCCTCACGCCTCCGGACCTGGAACACGGGTCGCTGCCGGCCGCGCTGGAACGCCTGTGCACCGGGGCTCCGGGCCCCCGGGTCCGCTTCTCCCTGAGCGGCACCCCGCGCCCTCTGCCCACCCCCTACGAGGTGGCGCTGCTGCGGATCGCGCAGTCGGCGCTGGCCAATGTGGTGCGGCACGCGGAGGCCGGGCGCGCCGAGATCACCCTGACCTTCATGGACTCCTCCGTGACCCTGGACATCGTCGACGACGGCAAGGGCTTCGACCCCTGCGCGGCCTCCTCCGCCCCCTCGGGCGGGGGCGGCTTCGGCCTGCCGGCGATGCGCTCGCGGGCCGAGACCCTCAGCGGCCTGTTCACGGTCGAGTCCGCCCCCGGCCAGGGCACCGCCGTGGCCGTCACCCTTCCCCTGCCCGCGGAGGCCCTGTCATGACGATCCGCCTGCTCCTCGCCGACGACCACCCCGTGGTCCGGGCCGGGCTGCGCGCGGTGCTGGACACGGAGCCGGACTTCGAGGTGGTCGCGGAGGCGGCCACGGCGGAGCGGGCGGTGGAGCTGGCCCGCTCCGCCGGGGTCGACGTGGTCCTGATGGACCTCCAGTTCGGCCCCGGCGGCGGCATGCACGGCTCGGCGGCCACGGCCCTGATCACGGCCGGGTCCCCGTCCCCCCGGGTGCTGGTCCTGACCACGTACGACACGGACGCGGACATCCTGGCGGCGGTGGAGGCGGGCGCCTCGGGCTACCTCCTCAAGGACGCCCCGCCGGAGGAACTGGCGGCGGCAGTCCGCACCGCGGCGGCCGGCCAGTCGGCACTGGCCCCGGCGGTAGCGCTCCGCCTGATGGACCGCATGCGCACCCCTGCCGAAGCCCTGACCAAGCGCGAACTGGAGGTCCTCCAGCTGGTCGCGGACGGCCTGTCGAACCAGCAGATCTCCAAGCAGCTCTTCCTCAGCCAGGCCACGGTCAAATCCCACCTGGTCCACATCTACGCGAAACTCGGCGTCGACTCCCGCACCTCGGCAGTGGCCGCAGCAGCAACCCGCCGCCTGATCCGCACCCCGTAGATCCAGCCAGGCCGTCTCTTCCGGATCTTGCCTGGCCCGCGCCGCCCGGTCGGCGCGCAGGCTCAGGGTTCCCAGGACCGTCCCTCGCGGTGCGTGCCCGCCGGGAGGGTGCGGGTGGGGGGGATCGCCAGGCCCGTGGGGGTGTTCAGGCCCGTGATGGGGAGGGTCGTCTGGCCGCTGCCGTCGGGGGCGAGGCGGACCACCCGGTTGTTGAAGGCGTCCGCGACGTAGAGGCGGCCCCTCCCGTCGAGGGCCAGGCCCAGCGGGTCGTTGAGCCCGGACGCGGGGACCGTGCTCTGGCCGGAGCCGTCGGCCGCCAGCCTCACCACACGGCTGTTGCCGGTGTCGGAGACGTAGAGGTTGCCCGCCGGGTCGAGGACGATGCCGGCCGGCTGGGAGAGCCCCGTGAAGGGAAGGGTGCGCTGCGCGCCGCCTCCGGCGGGGAGGGTGACGACGCGGTCGTTCACGAAGTCGGTGACGTAGAGGGAACCCGCGGAGTCGAAGGCGAGGCCCCAGGGGTGGAGGAGTCCCACGGTGGGTACGGTGCGCTGCCCGCTGCCGTCCGCGGGTACCTCCACGACCCGGTCGTTGAAGCTGTCGGCGATGTACAGGTCGCCCGCGGCGTCCAGTGCCAGCCCGAGGGGGCGGGAGAGCCCGTCCGTCGCGACCGTGACCTGGGGGCCGCCGTCCGCGGGGATCCGTACGACCCGGTTGTTCCCGGTGTCCGCCACGTAGAGATCGCCCGCGGCGTCGACCACCATGCCCGTGGGCCGGACCAGGCCCACGGCGGGGACCACGTCCTGCCCGCCGCGCCGCGGTACCCGCAGCACCCGGTCGTTCCCGTAGTCGGAGACGTACAGCGGGCCGCCCGCGCCCCCGGATCCCGGGTCGGTGGCGGCTGTCGCACCGGCCGGGGCCAGCCCGATGGCACACAGCGCCAGCAGCACCAGGACGGAACCGGCCCTGCGGCCGGTACGGCCCGTACGGTTCGTACGGTTCGTACGGTTCGTACGCGGGGGCTCGGGAACTGCGGAACGGGGCACGGCGCACCTACCTGTCCTGGTCGTCCGGCCGCCGAGGCTAGCCCCGGCGGCCCGGCCGCTCCCCCGCACCACGCCACGGCCCGGCCGCCTTGCACACGGACGGCCGGGCGGTCACCGCTGCACCGCGGCCTACGCCACCCAGTACGGCCGGTCCACCGCCGAGGGCAGCGGCACGCCCCCGTGGAAGGCCTCCGCGAGCCTCCGTACGCCCTCGTCCAACTGCTCCGCCGCCAGCGTGTACGGGATCCGCAGCCGGTGCTCGAAGGTCCCGGGGTCCACCCCGAACCGCGCGCCGCGCCCGATGTTGACCCCGGCCGCCGCCGCCCGGTCCGCCAGCGCGGAGCTGACCGGCTCCCCGAGGTCCACCCAGAGCGAGAGCCCGCCCGGCGGCACCTGCCAGGACCACTCCGGCGTGTGCCGCTCCAGCGAAGCGATCAGCGCCGCGCGCTGCCCGCGCAGCCGCTCCAGCCGGGCGGGCAGCGTCCGCTCCAGCCCCTCCAGCAGCGGGAGCGCCACCAGCTGGTCCAGGACCGAGCCGGTCATGTCGGCCGCCACCCGTACCGCCGTCAGCTCGGTGATCATCTTTGCGGTGGCCCGGATCCACCCGACGCGCAGCCCGCCCCAGTGCGTCTTGCTCAGCGAGCCGATGGTCACCACGTGATCGGCCCCGCCCTTCGGCGCGAGCGAGGCCAGCGGGGCGGGCGCCGGCGCGTCGAGTGCGATGTCGGCGATGGTCTCGTCGACCACCAGCCAGGTCCCGGTCCGCCGGGTCGCCGCCAGCAGCCGCAGCCGCTGTTCCTCCGGCATCAGCGCGCCCGTCGGGTTGTGGAAGTCGGGGATCACGTAGGCGAGCCTCGGCACGGTCTGGCGCAGCGCGGACTCGGCGATCTCCAGGTCCCAGCCCGCGTCGGAGACGGCGATCGACCCGGTGCGCAGCCGTGCGTGGCGCAGGGCGTCCAGGGCGTTGGCGTAGGTCGGGTTCTCGGTCATCACCCGGTCCCCGGGCCCGCACAGCATGCTCACCACCAGGGCGAACGCCTGCTGCGCGCCCGCCGTGACGAGGATCTGCTCCGGGCGGGTCGCCAGTCCCCGCCGGGTGAACCGCTCCGCGATGGCGGTCCGCAGGTCGGGCAGCCCGAAGGGGTGGTAGCCGGGGCTGCGGGCGAAGCCCGGGAGCCTGGGCGCGGCCCAGGCCACGGCCTCGGTGAGGCTGTCCTCGGGGGCGCCCATGGCGGCGATGGCGAGGTCGATGCCGGGGTCGCCGTCGGCGTGGTAGCCGCCGGCGCCGACGATGGCGTGCGCGCCGACCGGGCGGTGGCCTTCGGGGAGCTCGGTCCAGGTTCCGGAACCGCGGCGGCTGCGGACGTAGCCGCTCTCGCGCAGGAGGTCGTAGGCGCCGGTGACGGTGGCCCGGCTGGCTCCGATCGCCTCGGCGAGCTCGCGTTCGGCGGGCAGGCGCACGTGCAGGGCGATCCGGCCGTCGAGGATCAGGGTGCGGACGGCGTCGGCCAGGGCCCGGTAGCCGGGGCGGGCCCGTACCTCCGCCGGGAGCAGGGCCGCGAGCTGGCGGCTGCCGATCGTTCTGTCCGCCGTCTGGACCACTCGCCCGTTTGCCATGCCAACCTCCCCTGATTGGCTCTGCCTGCCAGGCCAATCCAGGTCCAGACTCGCTGCATTGGCCGCCGATTGGCAAGGAGATGCCGCCGATGCTGACCGACCGTGACGAACGGAACCTGCTCACCGCCGCCGAGAACCGGATCGCCGAGCCCCTGCGCGCGGGGGCCGCACTGGCCGCCGTACGACGCCTCCTGCGGCGCGAGCGGGCACGCGAGCGAGAATCAGTGACATGTCACACCACAGCAGCACCTCAGACCAGCAGCGGCAGCACCCGCGACCCGCGGCGGCAGCCGACGGCTCCGCTCCCCCGGTGATCGCCGGCCTGCTCCTCGCCGCCGGCGGCGGCCGGCGCCTGGGCGGCCGCCCGAAGGCCCTGCTGACCTACCGGGGCCGCCCGCTGGTGGAGAACGCCGTACGGGTCCTGCGCGAGGCGGGCTGCGGCCCGCTGCACGTGGTGCTCGGCGCCTCCGCGGCCGAGGTGCGCGAGCGCGCCGATTTCAGCGGCTGCGTGGTCACGGACAACCCGGACTGGGCCGAGGGCATGGGCTCCTCCCTGCGGATCGGCCTCGCCTCGCTGGCCGGTACGGGCGCCCGCGCGGCCCTGGTCTCCCTGGTGGACCAGCCGGGCATCGGCCCGGAGGCGGTGGCACGGGTCCGGGCCGCCTACCGGTCCCCCGCGAGCCTGGTGGCGGCGGCCTACGACGGCGAGCGCGGGCACCCGGTGCTGTTCGGGGCGGACCGCTGGCCGGACATCGTGGCGACGGCCACGGGCGACAAGGGCGCACGGGTGCACCTCTCGGCGCACGCGGACGAACTCACGCTGGTCGAATGCGGTGACATCGCGGAGGCCTTCGACATCGACACCCCTCCCGACCTGGCACGACTCGCCTGAGCGGGCTGTGACCACGATGGCACTGAGGGCCACCGGGAACCGCCCGGGAACCGGAATCTGTCGACTCAGAGAATCTCGACATCAACAAACCATTGAACTTCCACCATGAGGAAATTACTATCCACTGGTCAGAAGCGCCCTGAACCCCAGACGGCGCCCGCGACCGTATCCCGGAACTCTCCACACCCGACGGCACTGCGTGCCGTCTTGCGCGAGCATTCCCCCGCGGCCGCCAGGCACCGCCGCTGAAGGAGTGACAGATATGTCCGCACCAGCGCCGTCGCTGGCCATCGTCGACGCCGAGCCCCTGCCCCGGCAGGACGAGGTCCTCACCGACGCGGCCCTCGCCTTCGTCGCGGAGCTGCACCGGCGGTTCGCCCCCCGCCGTGCCGAGCTCCTCGCCCGCCGCGCCGTGCGCCGCGCCGAGATCGCCCGCACTTCCACGCTCGACTTCCTCCCGGACACCGCACAGGTCCGCGAGGGCGACTGGAAGGTGGCGCCGGCCCCGGCCGCGCTGAACGACCGCCGTGTGGAGATCACCGGTCCGACGGACCGCAAGATGACCATCAACGCCCTGAACTCGGGCGCCAAGGTCTGGCTCGCCGACTTCGAGGACGCCTCGGCTCCCACCTGGGAGAACGTGGTCCTCGGCCAGCTCAACCTGATCGACGCCTACGAGCGCCGCATCGACTTCACCGACGCCCGCACGGGCAAGGCGTACGCCCTCAAGCCCGCCGAGGAGCTCGCCACCGTCGTGATGCGCCCCCGCGGCTGGCACCTGGAGGAGCGCCACCTGCAGTTCGAGGGCGGCCCGGCCTCCGGCTCCCTGGTCGACTTCGGCCTGTACTTCTTCCACAACGCCCAGCGCCTGATCGACCTCGGCAAGGGTCCGTACTTCTACCTGCCGAAGACCGAGTCCCACCTGGAGGCGCGCCTCTGGAACGAGATCTTCGTCTTCGCCCAGGACTACGTCGGCATCCCGCAGGGCACCGTCCGCGCGACCGTCCTGATCGAGACGATCACGGCCGCGTACGAGATGGACGAGATCCTCTTCGAGCTGCGCGACCACGCGGCGGGCCTGAACGCCGGCCGCTGGGACTACCTCTTCTCCATCGTCAAGAACTTCCGTGACGGCGGCGAGAAGTTCGTCCTGCCGGACCGCAACGCGGTGACGATGACCGCCCCCTTCATGCGGGCGTACACCGAGCTCCTCGTCAAGACCTGCCACAAGCGCGGCGCGCACGCCATCGGCGGCATGGCGGCCTTCATCCCGTCCCGCAAGGACGCGGAGATCAACAAGGTCGCCTTCGAGAAGGTCAAGGCCGACAAGGACCGTGAGGCCGGCGACGGCTTCGACGGCTCCTGGGTCGCCCACCCCGACCTGGTCCCGATCGCGATGGCCTCCTTCGACGCCGTCCTGGGCGAGAAGCCCAACCAGAAGGACCGCCTCCGCGAGGACGTCTCCGTCGCCCCCGGCGAGCTCATCGCGATCGACTCCCTCGACGCGAAGCCCACGTACGACGGCCTGCGCAACGCCGTCCAGGTCGGCATCCGCTACATCGAGGCGTGGCTGCGCGGCCTCGGCGCCGTCGGCATCTTCGGCCTGATGGAGGACGCCGCCACCGCCGAGATCTCGCGCTCGCAGATCTGGCAGTGGATCAACGCCGGCGTGGTCTTCGAGAACGGCAAGCTCGCCACCGCCGATCTCGCCCGCGAGGTCGCGGCCGCCGAACTCGCCGCGATCCGCACCGAGGTCGGCGACGAGGCCTTCGAGAACGGCAAGTGGCAGCAGGCCCACGACCTCCTCCTCCAGGTCTCGCTCGACGCCGACTACGCGGACTTCCTCACCCTCCCCGCGTACGACCAGCTCATCGGCTGACACCCCGCCTTCGGCTGAATCGCACAGCAGCCGAAACCACGACAGCGCCCCCGAAGCCTCCGGCTCCGGGGGCGCTGTCGTGCGTCCGCGAGCGGCGCGTCCGACGCCTCGGACCGGGCGGCGCCGAACGACCGGTCGGTTGTTACTTGTTCGTAACTTACCTGTACCTAGCGGTAACAACGCGCGGGGTGGCACCTTTCCGATTGCCACCGGCCGGAGGTAACCCCCACTTACCCCGCCATGCGCCGGAGTTGTTCCCGGCTTCCGCATGGCCGACCGCAGGAGTTCCGCAGTGATCGGAATGCGCAGCGACAGCATGGACCGGGCCCGTCGGGTGCGACGACTGGCCGGGATCGGGATGGCAGTGCCGCTCGTCGCCGGGGCCCTGGTCGCCGGAGGGGCCGGGACGGCCGTGGCCGGACCGGGGAACGGACCCACGGCGGTGGTGTCCCTCGGCGACAGCTACATCTCCGGGGAAGCCGGACGCTGGAAGGGCAACAGCCTGACCAACAGCGGAAACCGGACCGGGACCGACCGGGCCTGGGTGAGCGGCAGCAGCTACGACCCCGGCAAGGTCTACGGGGCCACCGCCGGCGGATGCCACCGGTCGGACTCCGCCGAGGTGAAGAGCGCCGGGCCGCTCGCCGATGTCGCGATCAACCTGGCCTGCTCCGGGGCGGTCTCGCAGAACGTGTTCCGCGCCTCCAACGGGGGCGTCGCCTTCAAGGGCGAGGCCCCGCAGGCCGATCAGCTCGCCGCCGTGGCCGCGAGCAACAACGTCAAGGTCATCGCGCTGTCCATCGGCGGCAACGACCTCGGCTTCGCCGACATCATCAAGGAGTGCGCGTACGACTTCGTGCTCTGGAACTCCTACTGCTACGACGATCAGCAGGAGGGTGTGGACGCGAAGATCGACGGGGTCATGGCCGACGTCGGCAAGTCCGTGGACGAGGTGCGGGCCGTCATGCGCGGCGCCGGGTACGCCGACTCCTCGTACCGGATCGTGCTGCAGTCCTACCCGTCGCCGATCCCGCGCGGCGCGGAGAACCGGTACACCCAGAGCGACTGGAGCCGGCTCAACACCGGCGGATGTCCCTTCTGGAACAGGGACTCCGACTGGGCGCGGGACTCCCTCGTGCCGCAGATCGCCGGGCGGCTCAAGGCGGTCGCCGCGGCCAAGGGCGCGCAGTTCCTGGACCTGAAGGACATGATGCAGGGGCGCGAGGTGTGCGCGAAGGCGAGCAAGCAGGTGACCACCGCGGCGCCGGCGTCGGCGAAGACGAGCGAGTGGGCACGCTGGATCGACAGCAGCGAAACGCAGGGACTGGTCCAGGAGTCCATGCACCCGAACTACTTCGGGCAGCTCGCGGCCGGGCGCTGCCTGGCCCTGGTCGTGGCACAGCCGGCGAGCAGCGGCTTCGGCTGCAAGAACACCGCCGGGTCCGACCAGACCGGGATGTACCTCACCCCGGCGCCGTAGCCGGGGACCGGCATAAATTCGGGTGATCGCGTGCGGTGCCGGCTGGGATGCTCTCGGCATGACCTCAGTCGGTACCGCACGCTCCGCCCGTCCGGCGCGGCCCAGTCTCTACATTTCCGTCGACGTCGAAGCCGACGGGCCCATCCCCGGGCCGTATTCGATGATCAGTTTCGGGGCCGCCGTGGCCGGGCGGCAGGATGCCGCTTCGTATACGGCCGCCGACCCGGAACGGGACACCTTCTACCGGGAGTTGCGCCCCATCAGTGAGGCGTACGTGCCGGAGGCGCTCGCGGTCAGCGGGCTGGACCGGGACCGGCTGGTCCGCGAGGGCACCGAACCGGCCGTCGCCATGGCGGAGTTCCGCGCCTGGGTGCGGGAGGTCTCGGTCGGGGCGCAGCCGGTGATGTGCGCCTACCCGGCCTCCTTCGACTGGACCTTCCTGTACTGGTACTTGATGAGCTTCGGCGGCGACAGCCCCTTCGGCCACTCGGGCTGCCTGGACATGAAGACCCTCTACGCGGCCAAGGCCGGGGTCCCGCTCCGCGCCGCCGTCAAGGGCCGCATGCCGCGCGAGCTGCTCTCCCGGCGGCCGCACACCCATCACGCCCTGGACGACGCCATCGAGCAGGCCGAGCTGATGAGCAACCTGATGACGTGGGTGCCGCCCGGCCGGCCCTAGCCCGCCAGTTCCGGCAGGAGGTCGCGGAGGGGGGTGCGGGTGCCCGAGGTGTAGGCCGTGCGGAAGGCCTGGGGGGTGAGGCGGGCTCGGACCGTTTGCTGGACGCGGGGGGCCGAGGCCGCGTGCGGGCGGGTGCGGGAGACCGCGCCGAGGAGCCGGGCGGCTTCGGCGTAGCGGCCCTGGTCCGCCTCCAGTTCGGCGAGGAGCTCCACCGAGAAGGCCTGCCCGAGGGTGTCGTCCAGCGCGAACTGGGTCCGCAGCGCGCTCAGCAGTTCTCTACGGGCCTGCGCCGGGTGGCCCTCGTGGCGCTGGACCAGGGCGTGGGCGTAGCTCACCCAGGACCGGGCCCACAGGTCGGCCGAGCCGTCCGGCGCGCCGCCCGGCGGGCCGTCCTCGACCGGGACCGAGGCCGGGTCCGTACGGGCGACCGCCAGGGTGTGCGCGGCGCGCAGGGCTTCCCGGCCGGGGCCGAACTCCGGATCCGCCGGAAGGAGTTCCAGTCCCTCCCGGTACTCCTCCGCGGCGTCCTCGTACCGGTCCTCCCACAGCGCGATGGTTCCGCGCAGGTGCGCGAGGTACGCCAGGCAGGCGTCCTCACCCTCGTGGACGGCCTCCTTCCACGCCTCCACCAGCAGGGGGTCGGCGCCGTCCGCCTCCCCGAAGGCGGCGACCAGCCACGCCGCGAGCCACAGGGCCCGGGCGGGCCGGGGCGCCGGGTGCACGGCCAGGGCGCGTTCCACGTGTCTGCGCCCCTCCGCCGCCATCCCGCACGCGGACCACAGGAACCACAGGGACACCGCGATCTCCAGGGCTGCGCCCGGTCCCCCCGCGGCGAGCGGGTTCATCGCCGCGCGCAGCTCGGGGAGCTCCCGCAGGGCGAGGGCGCGCGCCTCGCGCTGCGCACCGGCGCGCCACAGCTGCGCAGCCCGCTCCGCCACCACCCGACAGCGCTCGCGGTGGCGCCGGGCCGTCGTCGCGCCGTCCCCGGCGGGTCCGTGCGCGAGCCGCCGGGCCGCGTAGGCCCGTACGGACAGCGGCAGCCGGTAGCGGCCGGGCCCGGCGTCCGCGAGCAGGCCCGGGGCCAGCCGGAGCAGTGCCTCGACGGCCGTGTCCGGGGTGAGCGCCCCGAAGCCGCACACCTCGGCGACGGCCGCCCTGTCGAAGGAGCCCGCGAAGACGGAGAGCCGCTCCCAGAGCAGCCGTTCGGCGGGCGAGGCCAGCCGGAGCGAGCGTTCGGCATCGACGCGGGTGCTGCGGCCCGCGCCCCCGGCGAGGAAGCCCAGCGGGTCGGAGCCGAGTCTGCGGAGCGCCTGCGCGGGCGCGTACTGGTGCGAGCGCCCCGCCGCGAGCTCCAGCGCCCCGGGGATCCCGTCGAGCGCCCGGCACAGCGCGGCCACGGCGCCCGCGTTGCGGTCGGTCAGCTCGAAGAAGGGGTCCGCGCCGCGCGCCCGCTCCGCGAAGAGCCGTACGGCCGCGTACCCGGCGACGTCCGCCACCGGGAACCGCCGGGTGGGGTCGGGCGCACCGTGCCCCGGCAGGAACGACGGAAACGACGGGACCGACGACAGCGGCTGCACGGAGGGCGCGGTCGGCACCGACAGCGGCGGTACGGCGAGCACCGCTTCCCCGGCGATCCGCAGCCGCCGCTGCGAGGTGGCCAGAATCCGTAGCCCCGGAAGCCGCAGCAGCTCGGCCGCGAGCCCCGCACCGGCCTCCCCCAGCTGTTCGCAGCCGTCGAGCACGAGCAGCGTCTCACGCCCCGCCAGGCGGTCGGCGAGCTCCCCCAGGAGGCCTCCCCAGCACCGCTCGGGCAGGCCCGCGAGCTCCACCCAGACGGCATCCAGGCCGTCCCGGTCGCCCAGGGCGCGGACGGTGCGCACCGCGAGCCGGGTCTTGCCGATGCCGGCCGGTCCGGTGAGCGTGACCAGGCGTTCCGTGGCGAGCAGGGCAGCGAGGGCGCTGAGCTCCCGTTCCCGCCCGATGAAGCTCGACAGTTCGGCGGGCACCGCCTGCCGCACGCCCGAGCCGGCCTCCCCCACACATCCTCCTGCTCTGTCCGACACGTGCGCACCGTCATGTGGTCAACAGTTGAACGCACAAAGAGAGATGATCGGCTCATAATCCCGTTGTCCCGTCACCGACCGGGAGAACCACCAAGGGGAGGGTATGAACTCGGCCATTTCCGCCATCGACGACACGGATCGGGCACTCGTCCACGCACTCCAGCTCGCACCCCGCGCGAGCTGGGAACTGCTGGGTCCGGTCCTCGGCGCACGCCCGGACACCCTGGCCCGCCGCTGGGAGCGGCTCACCGGGTCCGGCGAGGCGTGGCTGAGCGGACTCGGGCTGCGCACCGGCGTCACGAAGCCCTGCATGGCGTGGGTGGAGGTCACGTGCACCGCGGGCACCTCGCCCTCGGTGGGGGACGTGCTCGTGGCGGACCCGCACGCCCTGGGGATCGAGCACACCACCGGGAGCCGGGACCTGCTCGTCTTCGTGGCGGTACCCGACCTGCCGACCCTGTACGCCTACCTGTCCTGCCGGGTGCAGCGGATCCCCGGCGTGGTCGGCACCCGCACCTCGATGGTGACGGCGGTGCACTACGCCCCCGACCGCTGGCGCCTGGACCAGCTGACCCCGGCCCAGATCGGCCTGCTGACCCGGCGGACCCGGCGGCCCGCGGCTTCCGCCGCCCCGGACCGGCCGGCGGTGGCGCCGCTCCAGGAGGAGGACCGGCCGCTGGTCATGGCCCTGGCCTCGGACGCGCGGCGCACCGTGGCCTCGCTGGCCCGGGAGTTCCGGATGAGCGAGTCGACCGTACGGCGCAGGCTGGCGCGGCTGGAGGGCGGGCAGAGCCTGCGCTACAGCTGCGCGCTGGCCTCGGCGCTGTCGGGCTGGCCGGTGTCGGCGACGCTGTGGGCCGAGGCCTCCGAGTTCGAGCTCGCCGACTGCGCGGCGGTCGCCGCCGGGCTGCGCGAGACCCGTGTCTGCATGTCCGTCAGCGGCCCCTGGAACTTCATGATCAGCGCCAGGCTGCGCACGGTGGAGGACCTCTCCCGCTACACGGCGGAGCTCACCCGGCGGCTGCCGGGCCTGCGCATCACGGACTCGGCGGTGGCCCTGCACGTCCGCAAGACCGAGGCCCAGGAACTGGACCGCCGCGGCCACCGATTGCGTACCGTCACCCCGGACATCTGGTCGGACCCGGTACCCGGCCACCCCGGCCCCGCCGGCGTTTGAGGCACAGGGTCCGGGCGGAGCCCCGGGAACCCCGGCCGGAGCCCCGGGCCGGCCCAGCGTGCCCCCGTACGGGAATCCGTACACGCGCATGCGGCGGTGCGGACGCCAACCCCGCAGTGGGTGACGTACGCACCGCCGCATACCGCGCACCGACCGGGAACAGCCCGGTCAGTGCACCAGTACCGGATCCGGGGCGGCCGCGGCCGATCCCTTCTTGGCACCGAGGTGGTTGAAGGCCAGGTTCAGCAGGATGGCCACGACACAGCCGGTGCTGATGCCGGAGTCGAGGACGACCAGCAGGTCCTCGGGGAAGGCGTGGTAGAAGCCGGGGGCCGCGATCGGGATGAGGCCTATGCCGAGCGAGGCGGCGACGATCAGGGCGTTCTCGCCCGTCTCCATGGCCGCGCCGGCCAGGGTCTGGATGCCGCTGGCGGCCACCGAGCCGAAGAGGACGATGCCCGCGCCGCCGAGGACCGGCAGCGGTACGACTCCGATGAAGGAGGCGGCGATCGGACACAGGCCCAGCAGGATCAGGATGCCGCCGCCGGCCGCGACGACGAACCGGCTGCGGACCTTGGTCATGGCGACCAGGCCGATGTTCTGCGCGAAGGCGCTGCACATGAACCCGTTGAACAGCGGGCTGAGCGCGCTGCCCAGGGTGTCGGCGCGCAGGCCGCCCTCGATGGTCTTCGCGTCCGCCGGACGGCCGACGATCTTGCCCAGCGCGAGGATGTCGGCGGTGGATTCGGTCATGCACACGAGCATCACGATGCACATGGAGATGATCGCGGCGACCTGGAACTGCGGCGCCCCGAAGTGGAACGGCGTCGGGAAGCCGATGAAGTCGGCGTTCTTGACGGCGTCGAAGTTCGTCATGCCCAGCGGCAGCGCGATGAGCGTGCCGGCGACCAGGCCGAGGAGGATGGAGATCTGCTGGAGGAAGCCGCGCAGGAACTTGCGCATCAGCAGGACGATGACGAGGGTGACCGCGGCCATGGCGATGTTCTTCATCGAGCCGTAGCCGGCGGCGTGACTGTTCCCGCCCTGGGACCAGTTGAAGGCCACGGGGAGCAGCGAGACGCCGATCAGGGTGATGACCGTACCGGTGACGACCGGCGGGAAGAACCGCACCAGTTTGCCGAAGTACGGGGCGGCGAAGAAGCCGAGGATTCCGGCGACGATGATCGCGCCGAAGATGATCGGGATGGCGTTGTCGCCCTCACCCTTTCCGATGGCGATCATCGGGGTCACGCCGGCGAAGGAAACGCCGTTGACGAAGGGGAGTTTGGCGCCGATCTTCCAGAAACCGAGGGTCTGGAGGAGGGTGGCGAGTCCTGCGGTGAAGAGCGAGGCGCCCATCAGAAAGGCGGTCTCGGTGGCGGAGAGGCCGACGGCCGGTCCGACGATCATGGGCGGGGCAACTACACCCGCGTACATGGCGGCTACGTGCTGGAGGCCGCTGGTGAACATCTTCAGCGGGGGCAACGTCTCGTCGACCGGGTGCTTCCCCCCTGAGTCGTCCGAGGCCTGCGGTACTGCGACTGCGTCTGCGTCTTTGCGAAACCTGGGCGCCTGGGCCACGGCTTCCTCCGAACTGTTTAACACGCCGGCAGGGACGTGATGTGTCTGGGAGGTGATGCGAAAGCTGTACGAGTCGAGCTCTGTATGGAGTTGTGAGGGTGCTGCGGGTACTGGTGTTGCGAATGCTTGTCCCAAGGGGTGCGGAAACGATTCGCCCGAGTCGTTTCCACGCCGGGCGGCCCGTGAGCCGCCGGTGAGGAAGTCAAAAGTGAGCTGGAGGTGCCGTAGCAGTGGCGCGGTACACGAGCTGCGGGGCTCATGGCACGAGCTGCGGGGCTCATGGCACGGGCTGCGGAGCAACGGGCACGAGTCACCGCTCCCGGGGCGCCCTGGGAAAAACCTCGGGCGCTACCCGGGAACAGCTGCCGTGGACCCCGCTCGGGTCCGCGGCCGCCGGCCGGGGGCCGTCCCCCCCGGCCGGACTCCGTGGGATCAGGCCTGCGCGGAGATCCGCGCGAGGCGCTGGGCCTCTTCCCGAGTGGACACGGCGATGGCGTCCTCATCGGCGAAGAGCAGACGGTTGTTCTCGACGATCTGCTTGCCGTTGACGAACGACGCGGTGACCGGGGCCGCCGCACCGAAGACCAGCGCCGTGACCGGGTCGGCGATCGAGGAGTGCAGGAGGGTGTTCAGGTTCCAGAGCACCAGGTCGGCGCACTTGCCGACCTCGAGCGAACCGATGTTCGAGGCGCGGCCGAGGACCTGGGCGCCACCGAAGGTACCGAGGCGCAGGGCCTGGCGGGCGTTGAGCGCGCGCTCGCGGTGGACCGGGTTCAGGCGGTTGATCAGCAGCGCGTTGCGCAGCTCGGTGTGCAGCTCACCGGACTCGTTCGAGGCGGTGCCGTCCACGCCGAGGCCGACCGGGACACCGGCGGCGAGCATGTCCGGGACGCGGGCGATGCCGGCGGCCAGACGGGCGTTGGAGGACGGGCAGTGCGCGACACCGGTCTTGGTGCGGGCGAACGCGGCGATGTCGGAGTCGTTCATGTGGACGCTGTGCGCCATCCACACGTCCTCGCCGAGCCAGCCGGTCGACTCGAAGTAGTCGGTCGGGCCCATGCCGAACAGTTCCTTGCAGAACTGCTCTTCCTCGACGGTCTCCGAGCCGTGCGTGTGCATGCGCACACCCAGGCGGCGGGCCATCTCGGCGCCCTGCTTCAGCAGCTCGGTGGAGACCGAGAAGGGGGAGCACGGGGCGACGGCGACCTGGGTCATCGCGTCGAAGGAGGCGTCGTGGTACTTCTTCACGGTCGCCTCGGTGTCCGCGAGGGCACCTTCGAGGGTCTCGACCGCGTGGTCCGGCGGCAGGCCGCCGTCCTTCTCGCTGCGGTCCATCGAGCCGCGGGCGAGGGTGAAGCGGACACCCATCTCGGACGCGGCGCGGATGATCGACCCGGACAGGTCGCCCGAACCCTTGGGGAAGACGTAGTGGTGGTCCATCGCGGTGGTGACGCCACCCTTGGCCATCGCGGCGAGGGAGCCCTGCGCGGCCGTGTACGTCATCTGCTCGTCGATGCGCGCCCACGTCGGGTACAGCGCGACCAGCCAGTTGAAGAGGTTGTGGTCGGTGGCCAGACCACGCGTGATCCACTGGTAGAAGTGGTGGTGCGTGTTGACCAGACCGGGAGTCACGAGGTGTCCGGTGCCGTCGATGCGGCGGACGACGTTCTCGAGGTTCTCGGGGGCCTTGCCCGCGCCGACGAACTCGATCTTGTTACCGGCGAGCACCACGTGACCCGAGGCGTACTCGGTGTCGTTGGCGTCAACGGTCGCAATCGCACAGTTTTCGATGACGATGCGCTCTACGGCGCTGTCATTGGCTGCCGATGCTGCCATGGGACTTCCTCGTGCTTTCAGTGGCGGTGCGGGCACGGCAAAACCCAGGGGATTTGAGTGCCGGAGCCGGGGGCCTTGACAGCTGACAGTACTGCCGCCCCGTGTGGTGCGTCCGGGTGCCGATTCAGGAAGTTGAAAGTGTTGGACGTGCTGACGGGTGTCGCGCCGCCCCGGGGCCACTGCGGAGCCCCGGGACGCGCGTGCCACATCAGAGGTTGGTCATGTCCACGGGGATACGGGCGTCTACGCCGTCGCGGAGGACCGTCGCCTCGATCAGACCGTACGGACGGTCCGCGGCGAAGTAGACCTCGTTGTCGTTCTTGAGACCGAAGGGCTCGAGGT
This sequence comes from Streptomyces sp. NPDC056883, assembly GCF_042788835.1. NCBI lineage: Bacteria > Bacillati > Actinomycetota > Actinomycetes > Kitasatosporales > Streptomycetaceae > Streptomyces > Streptomyces sp. NPDC056883. The sequence goes on from NZ_JBHUBS010000003.1 coordinate 275,741, forward strand.
CGACGAGGAAGTGGTGCTTGTTCGGGAGCGAGAAGCGAACCTCGTCGATCTCCGAACGGTGGTTGATGATGCGCGAACCCATCTGGTACAGGGTCTGCTGCAGCGACAGGGAGTAGGTCTCCGCGAAGGCCTGGAGCATGTGCTTCCGGGTCTCGGCGTAGGACTTCTCCCAGTTCGGCATCCGCTGGTCGTCGTCGGACCAGCTGAAGCGCCAACGAGCCGAAACCTGGGTCGCCAGGATGCGGTCGTAGGCCTCCTTCAGGGTCGTGTACTTGTCCTTCACGTAACCCCAGAACTCGGAGTTCGTGGAGTTCATGACGACGAGGTCCTTGAGGCCGGAGATGACCTCCCAGTTCTTGCCGTCGTACGTGATCTGGGTGACGCGGGTCTCGCCGCCCTCGCGGACGAAGGAGTGGTTCACCTCGTCGGAGCCGATGAACTTCGAGTTGGCGTCCGAGGTGGCGATCCGGGACCAGGAGTACTCCTCGATCCGGATGCGCGCCTTCTGGATCGGCTCCTGGCTGTTGACGAACCAACGCGCCAGGTGGATGCCGAACTGCTCGGCGGACTCGATGCCGTACTCCTTGGCGAACGCGTACACCGTGTTCTTGGTGGTGTCCGTCGGAAGGACGTTGGCGTTCGAGCCGGAGTAGTGGACGTCGTCCATGTCGCCCGAGAGGGCGACCGAGACGTTCAGGTCCTTGATGTGGTGGGTGTCGCCGTCCCGCGTGATCTTGACAACGCGGTTCTCTGCTTTGCCGTACTGGTTCTGGCCCAGAATGGTGGCCATGCTAGCTCCCTCGGTAAACGGAGTAGCCGAACGGGTTGAGCAGCAGCGGTACGTGATAGTGCTCGCCCGGGTTCACCGCGAAGGTGATGGTGACCTCGGGGAAGAACGCACCGCTGTCCCTTACGCGGGGGGCGTCCTGCTGTGCCTCGGCGGCTTGCTTCTTGGAGAAGTACGTCTCGGTCTCGAAGTCGAGACGCACGTGGGTGGTGCCCTCCGGCAGAGCCGGCAGGTCCTTGCAGCGCCCGTCCGCATCGGTGGCGGAGCCACCCAGGGCCGCCCACTCACCGTCGAGACCCGTACGGGCCGACAGGGAGATCGCGACGCCTTCGGCGGGCTTTCCGATGCTGGTGTCCAGGATGTGCGTGGACACCGACGCGGTGGTCTCAGTGCTCATGCTCGGTCTTACTCTCCTTCTACGGATTCCACGAGACGGGTCAGCCGAATCCGGTTGATCTTGACGAGCTCGCCACGAGCGATTTCCCGCTCCTGTTCCGGCGAGTTCTCGATCCGGACCTTGACCGCGTCCCGCATGAACTCACCGGTCGCACCGGTGGCGCAGATGAGGAAGACGTGGCCGAACTTCTCCTGGTAGGCCAGGTTCAGTTCGAGGAGCTCGGACTTGAGCTCCTCCGAGGCACCGGCCATGCCACGCTGCTCGCGGGCGGAGGTCGGGTCTCCCGGCTTCGGCCGGCCGATCGGCGCGTGTCCACCCATCGCCTCGCCCAGGTCCTCCGCGGTGAGCTCGGCCATGGCGGCCTCGTTCGCGGAGAACAGGGTGTCGACGCTGGTGAAGGGGCGCTGGGCGAGCAGCTTGCTGCCCCATGCCGAGCTGGCACACACCTCGTGCAGTTCGGCCGTGGCCGCACTGTCGTCCAAGGCGTTGAACCGGGTGAGACCCGGGGTCGGACTCGAAGTCACGGTAGGCCTCCGTGGCCTGTTGTTGCTTTGACGGGCTGCGCATAGCTAACGCCCTCGACAACACGGCGTCAACACTTTGTTGAAACTTCCCGTACACAAAAGCCGCCGCCCGGGTGAATTGGGCGGCGGCTCGTCACGGTGAGTCAATCAGGATTCACTCTTGGTTGGTCCCGGTGGACCCTTTGGGAGTGTTTGAGTCCCGGTTCAAGTAGTTGTAGACCGTGAAGCGACTCACGCCCAGGGCCCCCGCGACCGTCTCCACACCGTGCCGGACCGAGAAGGCGCCGCGCGCCTCCAGTATCCGCACGACGTCCTGCTTGGACTTCCGGTCGAGCTGGGACAACGGTACGCCGTGCCGGCGCTCCAGCGCCGCCAGGATGTGGTCCAGCGAGTCGGAGAGCTGTGGGAGCCGTACGGCCAACAGGTCCTGACCCTCCCAGGCGAGCACGACGTCGTCCGGCTGGGCCAGGGACGGATCCATCAGCTCGCCGCCCATGGCGTCCACCAGCGGCTTGACCGCGGCGACGAACGGGTGGTCCCGGGGCTCGGTCATGGCGTGTCCTCCCCGATCACATTGACCTGGAGCGAGACGCGCGTGGCTCCGGCCTCCAGGGAGTTCCGCAGCAGCGCGGTGACCGCGGTCAGCACCGCTTCGGACTCCCCCTCGGCGGTGTTGCCGAACGGGCCGACATCCACCGCGTCCAGCTGGGCCGTCTGGATGACCTCGCGAGCGGCTACGGCATGGGCAGGGGCCTCTTCTAGATCGAAGGGCTCGGTCGTGAACTCCACTCTCAATCGCACGCCGCTCAAGCTACCTGGCAGTCCGGACTTTTCGGGAGGCGGTACTTGACAACCGGGCCGCCCTGCTTGCAGTCTTCCATCAGGCAGAAACTAACTTCCGCAATACGGAAGGAGCGCACACCCCTCATGGGATACACGGACCAGCGCTTCGATGTAAATCTTTCGATCCTCTTCACGGAACTCCCGCTCCTGGAGCGTCCCGCGGCAGCCGCCGCAGCGGGCTTCACGGCGGTCGAGCTGTGGTGGCCCTGGATCGAGACCCCCACCCCCGCTCAGGAGGAGCTCGACGCCCTCAAGACCGCTCTTGAGGACGCCGGCACCCAGCTGGTGGGCCTGAACTTCTACGCCGGCCAGCTGCCGGGCCCCGACCGCGGTGCGGTATCGGTTCCCGGTGAGGAGTCGGAGCGCTTCAACGCCAACATCAACGTGGCTGCGGACTTCGCCGCCTCGGTCGGCTGCAAGGCGCTGAACGCCCTCTACGGCAACCGCGTCGAAGGCGTGGACCCGGCCGTTCAGGACGAGCTCGCGCTGAAGAACCTGGTCGTGGCGGCTCAGGCCGCGGACCGCGTCGGCGCGATCCTCCTGATCGAGACCCTGAACAAGCCCGAGTCGCCGCTCTACCCCCTGGTGAGCGCCCCGGCCGGCATCGAGGTAGTGGACAAGGTGAACGAGGCCACCGGCCTCGGGAACGCCAAGTTCCTGCTCGACCTGTACCACCTGGCGATGAACGATGAGGACCTCTCCGAGGTCATCGAAAAGTACGCCGCCAAGACCGGACACGTCCAGATTGCGGACAAGCCGGGACGAGGTGCCCCCGGCACCGGCGAGCTGCCCCTCGAAGAGCTGCTCGACCAGCTCCAGAAGGCCGGCTACCAGGGCTTTGTCGGTCTCGAGTACAAGGCCGCCGACGCCGCCGCCTCCTTCGCGTGGCTGCCCGCCGAGGCCCGCGCCGCGAAGTAAGCGGAAAAGTCCGGGCGAACAGCCAGGCACCTGACGAACTTTTCGTACGAAGCATTAAGAGAAGGACCCTCATCATGAGCAACCTCCCCAAGATCGCATGGGTCGGCCTCGGAATCATGGGCTCGCCCATGGCCGAGAACCTCCTGAAGGCCGGCTACTCGGTCACCGGCTTCACGCTGGAGCAGGACAAGCTGGACCGCCTGGCCGCGGCCGGTGGCGCCGCCGCCGGTTCGATCGCCGAGGCCGTCAAGGACGCCGACGTGATCATCACGATGGTGCCCGCCTCCCCGCAGGTCGAGGCCATCTCCTACGGTGAGAACGGCATCCTCGAGAACGCCAAGTCCGGCGCGCTGATCATCGACATGTCGTCGATCACCCCGCAGACCTCGATCGACCTGGCGAAGAACGCCGCCGCCAAGGGCATCCGCGTCATCGACGCCCCGGTGTCCGGTGGCGAGGCCGGTGCCATCGAGGCCGTCCTGTCGATCATGGTGGGTGGCGAGCAGGCCGACTTCGACGAGGCCCTGCCGGTCCTCGAGGCCCTCGGCAAGGTCATCGTCCTGTGTGGCCCGCACGGCTCCGGCCAGACGGTGAAGGCTGCCAACCAGCTCATCGTCGCGGTGAACATCCAGGCGTGCGCCGAGGCCGTCGTCTTCCTCGAGAAGTCGGGCGTGAACCTCGAAGCCGCTCTGGACGTGCTCAACGGCGGTCTGGCCGGCTCCACGGTCCTGACCCGCAAGAAGGCCAACTTCCTGAACCGCGACTTCAAGCCCGGTTTCCGGATCGACCTGCACCACAAGGACATGGGCATCGTCACCGACGCCGCCCGCAACGTCGGTGCGGCCCTCCCGGTCGGCGCGGTCGTCGCCCAGCTGGTCGCCTCGCTGCGCGCCCAGGGTGACGGTGGCCTGGACCACTCCGCGCTGCTCCGCGCGGTCGAGCGCCTCTCCGGCGCCCAGATCTGAGCTCCGCTCCGATAGGCGGCCCGATCTCCCCGATCACAGGGCCGCCACCCGCCCCGCTCGCGGGGCCCTGAGTTTCCGGATGGTGCCGGTGCTGACACCTGTCCTGTCGCGCCCAAGTGCCGGCACCGTCCGGATTACCTCTCCCTCAACTTTCATTTCAACAAACTGTTGACGTCGAGTTCATGCCGAAATTAGTCTGTTCCGCATGACGGAAGACGATTTCCGTCAGCAGTTCCCCGTACGGAAGGTCACCATGTCGAAGCGCACGCTGACGACCGAGTCTGGCGCCCCGGTCGCCGACAACCAGAACTCCGCTACCGCCGGCGTCGGTGGCCCCCTGCTGATCCAGGACCAGCAGCTCCTCGAGAAGCTCGCCCGGTTCAACCGCGAGCGCATCCCGGAGCGCGTGGTGCACGCCCGCGGTTCCGCCGCGTACGGCTACTTCGAGGTGACCGACGACGTCACCGCGTACACCAGCGCCGCGTTCCTGAACACGGTCGGCAAGAAGACCGAGACCTTCCTGCGGTTCTCCACCGTGGCCGACTCGCTGGGTGGCGCGGACGCGGTCCGCGACCCGCGCGGCTTCGCGCTGAAGTTCTACACCGAAGAGGGCAACTACGACCTCGTCGGCAACAACACCCCGGTGTTCTTCATCAAGGACCCGATCAAGTTCCCCGACTTCATCCACTCCCAGAAGCGCGACCCCTTCACGGGCAAGCAGGAAGCGGACAACGTCTGGGACTTCTGGGCGCACGCCCCCGAGGCGACGCACCAGATCACCTGGCTGATGGGTGACCGCGGTATCCCGGCGTCGTACCGTCACATGAACGGCTACGGCTCCCACACGTACCAGTGGACCAACGCCCAGGGCGAGGCCTTCTTCGTCAAGTACCACTTCAAGACGAACCAGGGCATCCGCTGCCTGTCGGGCGAGCAGGCCGCCGAGCTCGTCGGCTCCGACGCCAACTCGCACCAGACCGACCTGCTGCAGGCGATCGAGCGCGGTGTGAACCCGAGCTGGACCCTCTACGTCCAGGTCATGCCGGCCTCCGAGGCCGCGGACTACCGCTTCAACCCGTTCGACCTCACCAAGGTGTGGCCGCACTCGGACTACCCGCTGCAGCGCGTCGGCCGCCTGGTCCTGGACCGGAACCCCGACAACGTCTTCGCCGAGGTCGAGCAGTCCGCGTTCTCCCCGAACAACTTCGTCCCGGGCATCACCGCCTCGCCGGACAAGATGCTCCAGGGCCGTCTCTTCGCGTACGCCGACGCCCAGCGTTACCGCCTCGGTGTGAACCACACCCTGATCCCGGTCAACGCCCCGAAGGCGACGAAGGCCGACAACTACGGCCGCGACGGCGTCATGGCGCTGCGCAACGGCTCGCGCTACGACAAGAACTACGAGCCCAACTCGCACCAGGGTCCGGCCGAGACCGGTCTGGCGCTGGGCGCCCCGAAGGCCGTCTCCGGCTACACGGGCACCCACGAGGCTCCGGCCCACACCAAGGACGACGACTTCTTCCAGGCCGGTGAGCTCTACCGCCTGATGTCGGAGGCCGAGAAGCAGCGTCTGGTGGCGACCATCGCCGGCGGCCTGTCTCAGGTCACCCTCGAGGACGTCATCGAGAAGAACCTGGCTCACTTCCACGCCGCGGACGCCGACTACGGCAAGCGCGTCGAGGAGGCCGTCCGCGCCCTGCGCGACGCCTGAGCCCACAAGCTGCGCCGGGATCCTGACGGGAGGTCAGGATCCGGGTGCTGAGCCCGCACCGCGGACCCGGATGAGGGGTGGTACGCGGTGAGGGCAGGACGAGGACCGTGGCGAGCGTGCGAGCCAGTGCGGTGGTAATGGGTTCCGAGGCCCGTCTCTTGACCTGAGGGAGACGAAGCCGGAGTTCTCGTCGCCGTTCGCCACGGTCCCAGCCAAACCTCTCCTCTATATACAGGGGCCACGCACAGAGTCCCCTGTATATGGAGGAACACCTCCCCCACCCTCTCCGCCCGGCGGTGCGAACGTCCTGTCGCGCCAGCCTCGTACCGTCGGGCGGTAACAAGCAACACACACTCAAAGAGCCGAGTCACGGACGGTCCCGTGACTCGGCTCTTTGTCATGCCCTGGGTCATGCCCTGGGTCATGCCCGGGGACCGCCCCTCCGTGCTCTACGGGAGCAGGGCCAGTGCGTACAGGTCGAGGCGCCGCGGGTCGAGGCCGGGCCGCGCCAGGGCCTCGTAGCGCTCCTGGAAGCGCAGCCGGAGGAAGACGTGCTCCCACTCGACGTCGAAGTACATGAGGCCCTCGATGTCGATGAGGACCGCTTCCCCTTCGGGGGTCACCAGGACGTGGTCGGGGCCCAGTTCCCCGTGAATCAGTCCGTGTTCCGTGCGCGGCGCCACCAGCGCCCGAAGGGTGCGGGTCGACCTGCTCTGCCTGGACGAGTTCGGATATATGAATCTGGACAAGAAGGGTGCCAAGCTCCTGTTCCAGATCTTCACCGAGCGCGAGGAATGCAAGGCGACCGCCGTGGCCACGAACTCCCCGTTCGCCAAAGCGCACATGTTCCGGCGAACCCGTGCGAGGTGCTGCCGAAACCTCACGGGTTCAAGCAGACGGGGAGACCATCTTGGTCACCGCGTCGGGGATCAGCGCAATCAGCTGCTGAGACCAGCAGTCCGACTGCTGGGTCGCGACCTCCGCTCCACAGTTGCCGCAGACGAGGTTGGGGCCGTCCAGGCCGTCGAGTCCACAGCATCCGTTGCGGCGCCTGGGATCAGGGTGCCTGGTCACCCCCATGATGTCGTCGGGGTTCAGGACCAGCGCGCCAGTATGGGGGCTGGCCGCATACGACCCACGCGGCACAAGCGGTGGCAGGAACCTGTGTCCCGGGGCTTCCTCGGTGACCGGCGGCGGCATCGGCACTTCCCGGAGATCAGGGCTGATCCGCTGCTGGCAGCTGGTACAAAAGAAGGCGGTCATGCCCGCAATTCTGTACGAGTTTTCAGCGCGGCCTCCTGGTATTTCGGCTGCCATCCGGAAGCGGGAGCCGCCCCTCTTCGACGTGGTCGGCGAGGTAGATCAGTGTGGCCTGTGGGTCCATCCCGAACGCGGCCGCGACGAGCTTGGGGTCCGGGGTGTTCACCAGGTCGACGAGGCGGGTGCTGCGGATCGTCCGGGGCGGGAATCCGCAGTCATCAAGGACGTGGGAGAGATAGGCAGTTGAGGCCGGACTCCGCCCGGCCTTTGTCCCTTTGGTGACCATGACGTGCGGGTTCTCGGTCCGCCAAGTCTCGCGGTGGGCCAGGCATTGTTGCAGCACCGTCCAGGAGGCGGGGTCCAGCGGGACGGGATGGGGTCGTTTGCCGAGCCGGACCGTCTGGGCGAGGTGGTCCACTTCGGAGGTCTGCAGCATGCGGACCTCCGAGCTGGAGGCTCCGTGCAGCAGTGCGAGCATCCCGACCAGTGCCTCGTGGGGATGAACATGCTCGTCGGTCGTCCATCGGCGGAACAGTTCGCGCTGCTGGCCGAGGGTGAGGGTCTGGCCGCGGAAGCCGTTCGCTTCCTTGATGATCAGGTTGCGTGTCGGGTCGACCAGCACCAGCTTCTGGGCACGAGCGAACCGGAAGAACTGCCGCAGCACGGTCAGGCGCCGCTTGCGGGCCCTGGGCAGCGTGGTCAGGAAGGCTTCGACGTCATGGACGTCGACGAGGGACCAGTCGTTCTTGTCCTGCTCGTTGACCAGGAAGAGTGCCAAGTCACGCATGGTGGCCAGGGCGGTTTCCAGGGTGTGATTGCTTCGGGGGCGGGTGCCGGCCCGGCGGGCCCGGTACTGGGCCCGCATCCGGGAGGCATCGAACGCCTCCACGGCCGACCGCAGGGGCACGGGCACGGCCTCGACGCGGCGGCGACGCCGACCCGCTGCAAGCCGTTCGGCCTGGTCGGTGGGCAGGGCCAGGCCGCGGAGGGTGAAGAAGTCCTCGAGCGCACGGGCGAAGGAGCCCATCGACCGGCCGGGTCTGCGGGATCGCTCGAGCAGACCTGGGGCGAGTTGGAGTGCTCGTCCTCCAGGAGCCGGCCCAGATTGGTGATGAAGCCGCAGGCTCTGGCAACGCAGTGGCGGGCCGCGACCTGGGCGATGAAATCGGCGAGCCACACGGGCGGGTCAGCGAGTCGTTCCCGGAGGTGTTCGCCTCGAGTGAAGGGGCGGCCGGGGTGCCTTTGCCAGCAGGCCGAACACATCCCCAGCCCAGCATGTCGCCTCAGCTGCCCGCACTCGCGGCAGGCCCGCGGCGGCTTCTTCGGCGAGCCCGGGTGGGAACAGGGTCCGCACCAGCCGGTGTTCTCGCGCAGATAGCCCGGCTTGCCGCAGCGCGGACACGTTTGTTGGGCCGCGAGCCTCTTGGCCTTGTTGCGGCAGTCCCGGCACAGCTCGCTGTTCGCTGACCGGACCGGATGGCCGCACTGCTGGCAGACACGCGAGCAGACGATGCAGCGGCCGGTGTCGTTCTGCAGCACACGGTCCAGACCACAGGAGGACACGCAGCTCTCGCCGCCTGTTCCTTCAGCCACCCCCAGCAGCGGCAGCAGTGCTGACGGTCGCGATATCCGACTGGGGCGCCGCAGGTGACGCAGTCCCGTTGTCTCTTGCCCATCGCGGCCCGCCGTCACAGAGGCGGCATCGACCGGCCCCGCGCGGAGGCCGCCTGCGGCAGGTCAGCGACCGGACGAGGGGGTGCGATCGGCCGCTCGACGGGGGTGGTGTCGACCTCGATCAGATCGTTGGGGGTGCACTCCAGCGCGGTGCACAACGCGGCCAGCGTGGTCATCTTCACCTGTGAGGGCTCCTTGGTGAACAGCGCGGACACCGACGCCGAGGACAACTCCAGGCCGGCCTTCTCGGCCAGCAGCCGCCGCAGCTCGGTCCCGGTCCAGACCTCCCGCTGGGCGGCGGCCATCCGCAGCCGCCACTGGATCTTCATGCCGTGGTGTCCTTCCCGGTCAGCTCGGCCAGGGTGCTGGCAACCGCCCGTTGATAGGCGTCCTCGATGAAGGTGGCGGACGGCCGGACGTATCGCATGGTCGAGCTGACCGTCCAGTGACCGAGCATCTGCTGGATGGCCACGAGGTCGACGCCGCGTTCATAGTTGTGGGTCGCGCACGCTCGTCGCAGGGCATGCGGGCTGAAGCGGTCGGTCGCCGGGCGGCCTTCGAGTTCCATCAGATAGCGGAGCCGGTTGCGGATGGTCCCACGATGCAGGCTGCCGCCGGACTCGTCGGCGAACAGCACCGGCGAGTTGGGGAACTTGGGCCGTACGTCTTCCAGGAGCCATCACAGGACCAGGTCGAGGCCGTCGAGCATGGGCACCCAGCGTGGCCGGGGGCCGGAGGCGTGGGACAAGACCTTCGGCGACCCCCGCCTCTGCGCGGCCATCGCCGACCGGATCACCTTCCGCTGCACCCTCATCCAGACCGGCACCGAGTCCTACCGGTTCCGCGTCACCGAGGCCGAACGACGTAACCCCTGACAGCTGCCGCCTCAGCCAGGCCGTTCGGTCCCGGATGGAGAGGTACCGATTCCTGGCAGCGGGCAGCGTCTAGGCTGTGACCTGCGGCCACCGCCTGATCGTTTGTCTTCGCACACCGATGATCAACGGTGGTCGCACCTTCCAGCGGCAGCGGGACGGAACGGCTCGTCGAAGGAGACGCAGTGCTGGGATTGCTGGGCTTCTACGACGAACTCGACATCCGCTCCGGCCAGCCGAGCGGATCGATCCGTGACGCCGTCCGGTCCGTCGGCGAGCCGGACGAGCCGGACCTGGTGGCCTACCTGGACGCCGGCCACTTCCTGATCGACGTCATGGAAGGCGGACACGACGTCATCACCGGCAGCACCCACCGACACTCTCCGGGATGCTCGTCACTGGTGACCGACGGCACCTGGTTGTGGCGCCAGGACTTCCCGCACTACCTGGAAACCCACCACGTCTCGCTGCCCCAGACGTTCCTCGAACACGTCCGCGGCCTGAACTACCGGATGCCCACCATCGCCGTCGCGCAATTCGCTCCGCACTACGACGAGACCATGCCCCTGGTCGGTTGGGCCTCGGCCGTCCCGTGGCGATCGACAGCGACCACGCTCGTGCCTGAACCACGAGCAGTGACCAGCAAAGCCCAGTTCGACGCGGCGATGCTGGCCCAGGACCGGAACCGGCCGCAAGGCAGCTGGGGCAAGCGGCGCAAGCCACGGAAGGCATAGGCAACAACAGCCCAAGAGCCACCTACAGCTGGAGTACCAGAAGCGGTCGCCCAGCAGCCTGTCCTAGGCCAAAAAAGGCGTGCCCTTCCGCACCGCGCCTGTCAGGGACACGGACCGGCAGGGCCCAGACCTCCAAACTACTGGCCCACCTCCCGCCACGACCGAAGACACTCCCACCCCGACGTCACTCGATCGGGGTGGCTCCCAATATCGCCGCCGATCATGGACCTGCACCGTTGTCCGTCTCATGCACGGACAGACCAAAGCGGCTCCCGAAACCACCGCCCAACTGGCTTCCGTTCACCCCGCCGAAAACAGGCGTTCCGCACCGGCCACGCGGACCGCCCCTCCCAGTGCGTCCCGTACCACTCCCGACAGGTCTTCGGCCTCCGCGAATCTGCGCATCGGGCGAACCTATACGGCGGATGCGCGCGCGTGCGTGCCGGCGGGTGGAACGGCTGCGGGACCTGGGTCCCGTAGGGGACGCAGAACGGCCCCCGTTCCTCCTGGAGGAGGGACGGGGGCCGTTCGGTGGTGCTAGACCAGCCTGATGGGACTAGGCGGGCAGGGTGTTGCGGAGCGCGGTCGGGGCGTGACCCAGCTCGGTCGCGACCTCTTCGAACTCGGTGACGTCGCTCATGTCGACCGTCTTGCTCATCGAGATGTTGGTGATGCGCTCGAGGATGGCCTCGACGACGACCGGGACCTGGAACTCCTGGGCCCACTTCTTGGCCGTCTCGAAGGCCTCGCCCAGCTTGTCCGGGTCGGTGACGCGGATCGCCTTGACGCCCAGGCCCTCGGCGACCTTGACGTGGTCGACACCGTAGACACCCAGCTCGGGGGTGTTGATGTTCTCGAACTCGAGGTTGACCTCGAAGTTGATGCCCAGGCCGCCCTGCGCCTGACGGATCAGACCCAGGTAGGCGTTGTTCACGAGGACGTGGACGTAGGGGACCTTGTGCTGGGCGGCGACCGCCAGCTCCTCGATCATGAACTGGAAGTCGTAGTCGCCGGACAGCGCGACGATCGGGGTCTCCGGGTCCGCGGTGGCGGCACCGATGGCGGCCGGGATGGTCCAGCCGAGGGGGCCGGCCTGGCCACAGTTGATCCAGTTGCGCGGCTTGTAGACGTGCAGCATCTGCGCACCGGCGATCTGGGACAGACCGATGGTGGTGACGTAGCGGGTCTCGGGGCCGAACGCCTTGTTCATCTCCTCGTAGACGCGCTGCGGCTTCATGGGGATGTTGTCGAAGTGCGTGCGGCGCAGCAGCGTCGCCTTGCGCTCCTGGGCGGAAGCGGCCCAGGCGCTGAAGTCGGGCAGCTTGCCCTCGGCCTTGAGCTCCTTGGCGATCTCGACGAAGAGCTCCAGGGCCGCCTTGGCGTCCGAGGCGATGCCGAAGTCCGGGGCGAAGATCTTGCCGATCTGGGTCGGCTCGATGTCGACGTGGACGAACTTGCGGCCCTTGGTGTAGGCGTCGAGGTTGTAACCGGTGTGACGGTTGGCCCAACGGTTGCCGATGCCGAGGACGAAGTCCGACTCGAGGAACGTCGCGTTGCCGTAGCGGTGCGAGGTCTGGACACCGACCATGCCGGCGGCCAGCTCGTGGTCGTCCGGGATGACGCCCCAGCCCATGAGGGTGGAGATGACCGGGACGTTCGTCAGCTCGGCGAACTCGACCAGCAGGTCGGAGGCGTCGGCGTTGATGATGCCGCCACCGGCGACGATCAGCGGACGCTCGGACTCGAGCAGGAACTGCAGGGCCTTGCGGGCCTGGGCGCGGCTGGCGCTCGGCTTGTAGACCGGCAGCGGGGTGTAGGTCTCGGGGTCGAACTCGATCTCGGTCAGCTGGACGTCGATCGGGAGGTCGATCAGGACCGGGCCCGGACGGCCGGAGCGCATCAGGTGGAAGGCCTCCTGGAACACGCCCGGAACCTGGGCGGCCTCCAGGACGGTCGTCGCCTTCTTGGTGACCGGCTTGGCGATCGAGGCGATGTCGACGGCCTGGAAGTCCTCCTTGTGGAGCTTCGAGACCGGAGCCTGACCGGTGATGCACAGGATCGGGATGGAGTCCGCGATCGCGGAGTACAGGCCGGTGATCATGTCGGTGCCGGCCGGGCCCGAGGTACCGATGCAGACGCCGATGTTGCCGGCCTTGGCGCGGGTGTAACCCTCGGCCATGTGCGAGGCACCCTCGACGTGGCGGGCCAGCGTGTGAGCGATTCCGCCCACGTTCTTGAGCTCGCGGTAGAACGGGTTGATCGCAGCACCGGGGACGCCGAACGCTTGTTCGACACCCTCGAGCTTGAGGATCTCCACTGCAGCGGCGGCGGCTGTCATACGAGGCATCGAGTTCTCCTGCGGGTCTGGCGGGTCCGGCTGGTCAGGCTTTTCCGTAATCCGGAAGTTTTGTTCTGCTATACGGAACACGCTAAGCGGGGACTCCCCGCAACGTCAAGGCGGTACGGCACCCCGGAACCCACCAAAAGCCGCGTCTTGGGCAGTGAGTTGTACGAAAACCCAGGACTCGACGGAAAATCGAGGGTCTGCCCGCCCCTCCGGTGGCAGGTGGTGGACCATGGGGCTACGCACAGCGACGAAGGGGGGCCAGGTCTCATGGCGGATGCGGTACCGGTGCGCTGCCCGGCGTGCCTGCGCGAGAACGGCTACTCCGCCCCGGTCTTCCCCTGCGCCTGCGGGAACCCGGTCACCCCGCCCCTGGACCTGACCTCGCCGCCCCGGGAGCTGACCCACCGCACCTGGACGCAGAGCTGGGTCGCGGTGCGGTGCGAGGCCTGCGGGCGGGAGAGCGAGTGGCCGCATCCGGAGGTGGGGTGCACCTCCTGCGGGACGGTCGTACTGGTTCCGGTGCATCCGCTGGAGCCGGCGGGCGGGGTTGCGCGCACTCCCCTTTCTCCCCCGCCGTCCCTTCCTTCTCCGCCTCCGCCTCCGCCTCCGCCTCCGCCTCCGTCTCCTTCCCGTCCCGGGGTGGAGACGCCGGGGCGGCAGGCGCGACCGGGACCGCCCGACGGCGCGGCCCCGGCCGACCCCGCGGTGCCCCGCCCCGCCTTCCGGCCCGTGACCATCCGGACCGCCCGGGACGCGGTGGTCACCGCCGCGCTGTACCTGCGCTGGCTCGGCTTCCAGGACGTGCGCCAGCCCGACGGGCGGCCGATCCCGTCGACGGCGGTGGACCTGCGGGCCCCCGGCCTGGTCGCCCAGGTGGACCCGACCACGGCCCCGGCCGGGCTGCGGGCGGTGGAGTGCGTCTGGCTGAACGGGCTCACGGCGTGCGCGACGAGCGTCTACTTCTCCCTCGCCGGATACACGGAGGACGCCCGCGCCCGCGCCGACGACCTCGGGATACCGCTCTTCGTCATGGACCTCACCGGCATGCCCCAGCCGGTCAACGACCCGGCGGACGACCTCGTCGGCATGGGGGCCTAGGCTCGAGGGGTATCACGTGCGTTTGCCTGCCGAGGAGAGCTTGATGAGCCTGTACGACATCCCGCTGACCACCCTGTCCGACGAGCCCACCAGCCTCGCCGCGCACAAGGGCAAGGCGATCCTGCTCGTGAACACCGCCTCGCAGTGCGGTCTCACCCCTCAGTACTCGGGTCTGGCCCGCCTGCAGTTCAAGTACGAGGAGAAGGGCTTCACCGTCATCGGTGTGCCCTGCAACCAGTTCGGCGGCCAGGAGCCGGGCAACGCCGACGACATCCAGACGTTCTGCGCGGCCGGCTTCGGCGTCACCTTCCCGATGCTGGAGAAGTCCGAGGTCAACGGCGAGGACCGTCACCCGCTCTACAAGGAGCTCGTGAAGGTTGCGGACGCCGAGGGCGAGGCCGGTGACATCACCTGGAACTTCGAGAAGTTCCTGATCTCCCCCGCCGGCGAGGTCGTGGCCCGCTTCCGCCCGCACACGGAGCCCGAGTCCCCCGAGGTCATCGCGGCGATCGAGGCCCTGCTGCCCGCCTAGCGGCACGTGAGGGCCGGTACGGGGCTGCGCGCGCAGCCCCGTACCGGCCCTCGGTCGTTCACAGGGACGGCGGTCAGTTCACCTGCCGCTCCAGGCCCGACCAGTACGGCTCGCGGAGCTTGAACTTCTGGATCTTGCCGGTGGCCGTACGCGGGATGGTGGCGCGGAATTCGACCGTCGTCGGGGCCTTGTACCCGGCCAGTCGCTGCTTGCAGTGGGCGATGATCTCCGCCTCCTGGACGGCCTCCGGGTCGGCTCCCTCGGCGAGGACCACGAGGGCCTTGATCGTCTCGCCCCATTTCTCGTGCGGCACACCGATGACGGCGACCTCCGCGACCGCCGGATGGCTGAAGATCGCGTCCTCCACCTCGATCGACGACACGTTCTCGCCGCCGGTGATGATCACGTCCTTCTTCCGGTCGGAGATCGTCAGATGGCCGTCGGCCTCGTCGACCGTGCCGCCGTCACCCGTGTGGAACCAGCCGTCCTGCAGTGCGGCCGCGGTCTCCTCCGGCTTGTCCCAGTACCCCTCCAGTACGACGTTCGACCTGGCCAGGACCTCGCCGTCCTCGGAGACCCGCAGCTTGACCCCCAACGCGGGCAGCCCCGCACGCGAGAGCCGGCGCGCCCGTTCCTCGGCCGGCAGCCCGGCGTCGGCGGGCAGGGTCCGGTTGAAGGTGAGCAGCGGCGAGGTCTCGGTCAGGCCGTAGATCTGCGTGAACTCCCAGCCCAGCTCCTCGCCCATGCGCTGGATCGTCCGGCTCGGCGGCGGGGCGCCCGCGCAGACGACGCGCACCCGGTCGCGGCCCGGGATCTCGCCCTCCCAGCTCGCCGCGGCGTCCAGCACGGTGTTCCACACGGCGGGGGCACCGCACATCAGCGTGACCCCGTGCTCCTCGACCCGGCGCAGGATCTCGGCGCCGTCGACCTTGCGCAGCACGACCTGCTTGACGCCGAGCCCGGCCATCACGAAGGGCATGCCCCAGCCGTTGCAGTGGAACATCGGCAGCGTGTGCATGTAGACGTCACGCTCCCAGACCCGGGTGTGCAGTCCGAAGGTGAGCCCGTTCACCCAGATGTTGCGGTGGGTGAGCTGCACCCCCTTGGGGCGTGCGGTGGTCCCCGAGGTGTAGTTGATCGTCGCGGTCGCGTCCTCGTCCGGGTGCGACCAGGGGCGCGGCTCCACACCGAAGCGCATCAGCTCGGCGTCGGTCTGCGGGCCGAGGACGAAGCGGTGGCGGGCCTTGACGCCCGACAGCGCCTCGTCCAGTTCCGGGTCGACGAGCAGCACCGAGGCCCCGCTCTGCCGGACCACGTAGTCGACCTCCTCCGGCTTCAGCCGGAAGTTGACCGGTACGCAGACGCGCCCGCTCATCGGCACCGCGAAGAGCAGCTCCAGGAGCCGGGCGGAGTTGTGGCTGACCACGGCCACGCGCTCGCCCTCGCCGACCCCCAGCGCGTCGAATCCCGCCTGCCAGGCCCGTACGCGCTCGCCCAGCCTCCCGTAGGTCGAATCGGGGACCGGTGGCGCGGGCTGATCCGGCTCGTCCACCACGCCCGGGCTCGACGAGAACCCCAGCTCCGCCCGGTCGAGGAAGTCCGTGACGGTCATGGGAATCCGCATGTGCTCTCTCCTAGGGTCCCTGATCCCGAACAGCTGCATGAAGGAAGCGTGCCGCCGTCCGTCGGTGGTCGAGCGGCCCGCCACGAACGAGAACGATCGTGGGTGATCTCGGTCGTGCCAGGCATCGTGCCGTGTCCGGCGTACGGGCCACCAGAGCGCGGCGCCGCTCATTCGGGGTCCGGGCTCACGCGCGGATGGACCCGAAGCGGACCTCACCCGCCCCGTCGCCCATCTCCGCGAGGAGCACCTCCCCCTCGGCCACGATCTCCGCCTTGCCGGCCTTGGACACGTCGGAGAACAGCTCGACGGTGAGCGTCCTGCCCTCCGCCTTGTCCTCCAGCTTCCAGAGGCCGGCGAGGAAGCCGTCGAGGAGCAGCGTGCAGTGGGCCTGGTTCCCGGTCCAGCTGCTCCCCTTCAGCTCGGGCGGGATCACCCGGGAGCGGTCGGCGTGGGAGAGGAGCAGGTTGTCGAACTCGGGCAGGAACCGGGGCGGGGCGGGCTGCTCGGCATCGGGGCGGGGTCCGTCGGGCAGATCGAAGAGTTCGACGCCGTTCTCGTCCTGGAACACCTCCAGAACGGGCCTCAGCCGCTCGAAGGCCTCGCGCAGCCGGGTGAGCCCTGCCCACGTCTGCATGTCCTTGACGGAGGCGGGCCCGAAGGCCCCGAGATACCGCAGAACGGCGTCATCGATACCCGAGGCCTCCCCACCGAGCCCTCCTCCCTCCGCTGCTCCCTCCACTCCTCTCTCCACAGCTCCCCCCGTGTCCTTTCCCACCCACTGGTTCAAGGTGGTGAGGCGGACCTGCCCGCTCTTCCCCCAGACCCCGCGCGGGGTGACCTGGACGAGCGGCAGCCGGCAGCGCGCGGCGACGGACAGCGACTGCGGGTCGGCTCCGGGCCACTCCTTGAGCAGTTCCTCCCGTATCTCCGCCATGGTCCGCGGTTCGGCCTCCACGAACTCCCGCGCCCGCTCGGCCAGCCTGTCGAGGCCCACTCCGACCAGGCCCTTGCGGAAGTAGTTGATCTCCCGGTCGCGGGCGGGCTGGACCAGGGGACGCAGGGTGAGCGCGTCGCGGACGGTGTGGGTGTGGATGGTGGACCTCATGGTGACCATCCGGACCACCTGCCGGGACTCCATCAGCCCGGCGAGCTCGGCCGGCCCGAATCCGGCGAGGCGGGCGTGGAGCTGGAAGTAGGGCGGCTTCACGTTCTGCGCCTGCAGCCCCAGCAGGTGCTCCGTGGCGTCCTGCGCGGACATCTCCGCGCGGGTCAGGAGCAGCTGGCGGGCGAGCGTGGCACGGTTCAGCGCACGGGTGTCGAGTACGGGACGCGTCGTCTTGGAGGCCATGACAGCAACGTAGCGGCCCATGCGGACACCTTCTGTCCGCAACTCCGTTCCGGCTGCATCCGCCCGCCCCGGACTCGAATGGACCCCGGGGAACCCGGGGGACCATTCACCCGGATATCCTGCACCTTGCCCGTAAACACCCGTTCGACCGGGAGCTGACCTGCGATGTCGGAGCGACCAGACCGCCGCCGCCCCTCGCCCTCGCCCCCGTCCGCCGCCGCGCCCGCGCCCGGGGCCGGGCCCGCGAAGCGGGTGGGCTGGCGACGCCCGGCCGCTCTCCCCTCCGCTCCCCCGGCCGCACCCCCACGGGCCCCGAAGCCGCCCCCGCCGGCCCCCACGCCCGCGGACCACCGCAGCGTGATCGACTCCGCGGTCTACCGCGACGGAGTCCGGGTCGCCTCGCCCACCACCCTGGCCGACACCTTCCGCCGACTGCGCGAACAGCCCGACGGCATGGCCTGGATCGGCTTGCACCGCCCCACGGAATCCGAACTCCACTCCCTGGCCGACGAGTTCAACCTCCACCCGCTCTCCATCGAGGACGCCCTGGAGGCCCACCAGCGCCCCAAGCTGGAGCGCTACGGAGACACCCTCTTCGTCGTCCTGCGGGCCGCCCGCTACCTGGACGCGCTGGAGGAGGTCGACTTCGGCGAGCTCCACATCTTCGTCGGCCCCGACTTCCTGATCACGGTCCGCCACGGCGCGGCCCCGGACCTCTCGGCGGTCCGCCGCCGCATGGAGGAGTCCCCCGAACTCCTCTCCCTCGGCCCGGAAGCCGCCCTGTACGCCATCCTCGACGCGGTGGTCGACGGCTACGCCCCCGTCGTCGAGGGCGTCCAGATCGACATGGACGAGATCGAGACCGAGGTCTTCAGCGGCGACCCGGAAGTCTCCCGCCGCATCTACGAACTCTCCCGGGAAATGGTCGAGTTCCAACGCGCCACCCGCCCCCTGGTCGGCATGCTCCACAGCCTGATGGCCGGCTTCGCGAAGTACGGCACGGACGAGGAACTCCAGCGCTACCTCCGCGACGTGGCCGACCACGTCACCCACACCAGCGAACGCGTGGACGGCTTCCGCCAGGCCCTCACGGAAATCCTGACGGTCAACGCCACCCTGGTCTCCCAACAACAGAACGCCGAAATGCGCGCCTTGGCCGAGGCCGGCTTCGAACAGAACGAGGAAATCAAGAAGATCTCCTCCTGGGCGGCCATCCTCTTCGCCCCCACCCTGGTGGGAACGATCTACGGCATGAACTTCGAAGACATGCCGGAACTGAAGTGGGCAGGGGGCTACCCCTTCGCGATCCTGCTGATGGCAGTGGTCTGCGTCAGCCTGTACGTCATCTTCAAGAAGCGCGACTGGCTGTAGGCAGCAGGGCAAGCGGCGGCGCGTGGTCGCAACCGCCTGGTCGCGGTGCGGTCGCCGGCGTCTGGCGGCGGGGCCGCACGGGCCGGCGCATCGCGCTCGCCGAGGCCCGCCCTACATGTCGCCCCGCTCGACACGCTCCAGCAGGGCCGTCGCCCAGTCCGGGAGGGCGGACGCCGCCGGGCGGGCCGGGCGGGGGTCGCTGGTGATGCCGAGGCCGCCCGCCGGATCGCCGTACTCGAAGCGCAGCGACCACCACAGCCAGGAGCGGACGAACAGGTTCGCACTCCATGCCAGTGCCAGGGCCCCGCGCCGCTCGGGGACCTCGTACCAGTAGCTGGTGAGCACCACGGCGCGGGAGACCGCCTCGTCCGTGTCCCCCGGCCGGGAATCGGCGGTGAGCCCGGCGGCCAGCACCGATGCCGCGAAGCGGTTGTCCGCGAGCAGCCCGCCGCTGTCGCAGAGGATCGCGTCCAGCAGGTCCGCCGGGAGATCCACGGCGGCCCGTTCCAGTCGCTCCAGCAACTCGGGCAGGCCCGGATCGCCCGCCGATTCCGCTCCGGGAACGACCCTCAGGTCGGCCGGCAGCCGCTCGTCCGCCGTGCGGGCCGCCAGGAGGCGCACGTACGCCAGCGCGCGCAGGGTCTGCCAGCGGCAGAGGGTGTCCAACAGCGCGATCCGGGAACCGCGGAAGGCCAGCCGCACCGGCCAGTCGGCCGCCCGGACCTCGTCTCCGAGCGCCCGCAGCTCCGCCGGCACCGGGGCCGGGAAGACCCGGCTCCGGCCGGCGTCGTAGGACGGCTCGGAGCGGTAGCCCGGCCAACCGGGTGCCGGGGTATGGGGTGATTCGCCGGGGCTATTCATTCACTTCGTCGTCCTTCGGGGTCCGCCACTTCGCCACGTCCTTGCCGTCTCGCGGAGTGATGTAGTTGGAGAGGTCCTCCGGGTCGATGTGGTACGCGTGGATCATATGGTCCTGGCGGATGATGGCCACCGGCCTGCTCGGGTCCAGGCTGCGGTCGATGATGATCCGGGCCCCCGACTCCGCGTCGACGTAGTTCGCCGGCGACTGGAGATGGCCCCGCAGGTACTTCTCCAGTTTCACCTCGTCCCCGCCGATGCCCTCCAGGTAGTGGTTCGACTTGCCGCTCTCCGCCTCGTTGAGCTGGTGGTCGACGCCCTGGGCCGCCCGGGTGCCGTCCGGGTAGGGGGCCAGCCCGAAGGGGTCGCACCAGTGGTGGGGGTTCGCGACGTACGCCACCGGGTTGGGAGCGGCCGCCAGGCCCAGCGGGTCCGGGCTCAGGTAGCGGGCGGTCTCGGGGTCGTAGCTGCGGAAGTAGTTGTGGTGCAGGCCCGATTCGGCGTCGAAGTACTGGCCGGGGAAGCGCAGCGGCGTGTACGCCGTGGCGTCCCGGTTCCAGGCCGTGGAGCCCCACAGGGTGGACCGGCTGCGCCAGGCCAGCTCGCCGCGCTCGCCGACGAGTTCGGTGGGCGTTCCGACCAGGTCGGTGACGATGGCGTAGAACCGCTCGTCCACCACCTCCTGGTCGGCCGTCAGGATCCGCTCGGTCTGCGCGATCGGCTGCAGGCCGCGGTGGTCCCAGGTGACGGCGACTGCGTGCTCCGCCTCCACCGTGGTGCCGGTCTGCTCGCACAGCACGGTGCCGTCCCAGGTGAAGACCGTGCGCTCGGCCACCTCCAGGCCGTCTGGCGTCATCCGTTCCTTGGCCGTCCGCCGTCCCAGCGGATCGTACGTGTACCGCCACCGCGTCCCGTCCGGGGTGGTCACCGCCGTGATCCGGTCCTCGGTGTCCCACTCGTAGCGCCAGGTGTCGGGCTTGCGCGAGAGCCTGGCCTTCTGGCGGAGCACGACCCGGCCGAGGGCGTCGTACTCGTGGCGGATCCGGCCCGCGCCGATCAAACGGGTGCCCTCGTAGGTGCGCGGTCCGGTGGCGTCCTGGCCTCCGGGATGGGAGCCGGGCCAGGAGGCGGAGGTCTGGTTGCCCGCCTCGTCGTACGCGTAGCGCTCGGTCCAGTTCTCGGCGTGCACCGCGGTCACCCGGCCCCGGGGGTCGAGGGCGTAGCTGCGCGCGCCGGCCAGCAGATCGTCCACGCCGGTCAGGAGCCCGTCGGACCGGTAGGTGTACCCGCGGCGCTGTACCAGCCCGTCGCCGGGGCCCGTGAGCCGCTGCTCCACCAGCCGGCCGGCCCCGTCCCAGGCCTGGTCGAGGGTGAGGAGGTCTCCGTAGGTGCGGCTGAGTTCCCGGCCGGCCGCGTCGTGAGCGAAGCCGATGCGCCGGCCGGACGTGGTCAGGGCATCGTGACGGCCGGCCTCGTCGTAGGCCCAAGCCGCGGAGGCACCCGTCGGGGTGGTCCGGCCGGTGCGCCGGCCCATGGAGTCGTAGGTGTAGGTGGAGGTGCGGCCGTCGACCGTCTCCTGGAGGAGCCGGCCCGCCCGGTCGCGCAGCCGGGTCAGGACGCTGCCCCCGTGCACCGCGACGGCGAGCCGGTCGAAGACGTCGTACTCGTACGTCGTCACCGTGCCGCCCGCGTCCTTGCGGACCGTGTGCCCCAAGGCGTCGCGCTCGTAGGTGATCCGCCGCCCGAGGGCGTCGGTGCGGGCGACGAGCCGGTCCGCCGGGTCGTAGGCGTAGCCGAGAACACGACCGTCGAAGTCGGTCTCCTTGACGAGCCGGCCCGCCGGGTCGTAGGCGTACTCCCAGGTCATGCCCTGCGGGTCGCGGACCCCGGTCAGGCGCAACTCGGCGTCGTACGTGTACTCGTGGCGGGCGCCGTCGGCGTCGGTCCGGGCGGTGAGCAGGTCGAAGTGGGTGTACTCGAAGCGCACCGTCCTGTCGTCGGGACCGTCCGTGCGGGTCAGGCAGTTGCCCTCGCCGTCGTACGTCCACGAGCGCCGGCCGCCGTCCGGGGTGCTCCGATGCTGCGGCTTGCCCTCGACCGTCCACTCGGTACGCGTGACCGCGCCCAGCGGGTCGGTGACCGCCGTGGTCCGTCCGAAGGCGTCCCGCTCGTACGTCGTGGTGGCACCGAGCCGGTCGGTGACGGCGAGCGGCAGCCCGGCCCGGTCGGTGCGGACCCGCGTGACCGCGCCCAGCGGATCGGTGACCGTGGTGAGGTGGCCGCGTTCGTCGTGGCCGAAGCGGGTGACAGTCCCGTCGGGGCGGCTGACCGAGGTGCGGTTTCCGCGCCGGTCGTAGGTCTGGCGGACGACCGAGCCGTCCACGGCGACGATTTTGACCGGGTTGCCGAGCTCGTCGTACTCGGCCCGTGCCTCCCGGCCGTCGGGCCGGACGTAGGAGAGAAGGCGGCCCGCGTCGTCGTAGGTGCTGCGTGTCGTGTGGCCGAGCGGATCGGTGTGCGCGATCCGGCGGCCCCGGCCGTCGTAGGCGTACCGGCTGACCGCACCGAGCGGGTCGGTCTCGGCCACCACCCGGTACCGGTCGTCGATCAGATAGCGGCGGGTGTGGCCGGCGGCGGTGGTCATCCGCGTCACCCGGTGGCCGGTCTGCGGGTCGACCTCGTCGTAGCCGAAGGTGAGGGCGATGTGGCCCGCCTCGCCGGCCTCCGCGACGCACCGGTCGAGGTCGTCGTAGGCGTACTCGTAGCGGCGGCCGTTCGTATCGGTCCAGGCGGTGATCCGGGTGACCGCGTCGTAGGTGAACCGCAGCGGCACACCGGAGGAGTTGGTGACCTCGGTCAGGTTCCCGTCGGTGTACCCGTACGCGAGGATGCGCGGGCCGCCGGTCAGGTGCAGGGCGGTGATCCGGCCGTCGGCGGTCTCGAAGCGGAGGTGGTAGCCGCCGGAGTGGGCGATGCCCAGCGGCGTGCCGTGCTCGTCGTACTCGAAGACGACGAGACCTCCGTTGCGGTCCTCCAGCTGGGCGATCGGCGCGATGCCGTTCTCGGCGCCGTCCCGCGGCGGGGTGAAGCGTCGGACGTCGCCGGTCAGGGCGTCGGTCAGCGTCCAGTCGCCGTCCGGGGTCCGCTCCAACGGGTGGCACGGGCCCGACGCGGACGCCGGCAGCACCGGCACGCCGGGCGCGGGGTGCGGATAGGCGACCACGAGCCCGTCCTCGGAGACCAGGACGACGCCCTCGGGGTCGATCTCCAGGTGCTGGTCAATGGTGGAGGACCAGGTCGGGCCGAACCACCGGCCCGCCCGGTAGCCGGACTCCGCACGGCGCCTGAACGCGAAGGGGAAGGCGCCGGGGAGGAACACGTCCGTCTGCGGGAGGTACATCCGGCCGGTGGCGAGGTCGACCGGGTCCGTGCGCTCGCTGGGCTTGTCGGGGTCGGGCCGCTCGCCCTGGTGCGGGCCGTCCTTGTCCAGGCCGGTGCGGCCGGGCCCCTTGAGGTCGTCGAGGTGCGAGGCGGCCGAGCCGACCTTCTTCAGCGACCCCAGACCCTTGGAACCGATGAGTTCGGGGATCATCTTGCCGATGCCCTCGGAGGGGTCCTTCATGAACTCGTCGAGCATCTGCTTGCCCGCCCCGAGCGGGTCGTTGGCCATGGTGACCAGACCCGCGGCCGTCGAGTTCAGGTTCGTCACGTACTCGGCCGGATGCGTCAGGTTGTACGGGTCCATCGGGTTGAGCGCCCGCGCGAAGTTCACGATCCCCGCCGTGCCCTTGAACACACCACCCGCAAGGTGCGTCTTGGCGAGATCCATGTAATCCATGCCGTCACCGAGCTGCTTCGCGTACGAAGGCTTCGGCGGAGCAGCGTCCCGCGCCGCCCGCACCGCCGTACGGACCGTCTCCGCCACGTCGTTGCGCTGCTTGCGGGCGGTGTCCAGCTTGTCCTGCGCGGCCGTCGCGATCGCCGTCCCCGGATCGGTGAAGTTCTCCGAGGGGCGGGGCGGCAGCGGATCCTGCTTCGCCTTCAGCGCAGTGTTGTAGGTGTCGACCAGCTTGTTGTGCGCGCCTCGGGCCTCGGTGGAGACCTTCTTCGCCCGGTTGTACTCCTCCAACGCCTCCTTGGCCTGCCCCTGCGCCCACTCCACCGTCTCCGCGAACCGGCCCATCGCGTCGGCGGCCTTCCCGAACGCCTCGGCCGCCTTGAACCAGCGTGGCGGCTCCTTCGCCACCGACTCCCGGAACGCATCGGCCGCCTTGCCCTTCAGGCCGTCCGGCTCCCCCATCCCCTTCAGGCCGTTGCCGACCTTGTCGAAGGAGGCCTTGAAATCGTTCAGGTGGGACACCTGCGCCCGGATCTTCGACACGCTGCCGTAGACCAGCCGGTTCGGGTCCTCGGTCTGGCCGAGCTCCAACTCCGCGACGTCCGCCCCGAGCTGGTTGGCAGCCGAGCGGCTCTTGTCCCGGATCCAGTCCCCGGCGTCGTCCAGGCCGACGTCCTCGGCGAAGTCGGCCGTCTTGTCACCGGCCCACTCGACCGCGTCACCGACCTTCTCCGCACCCTTCTCGACACCGTCCTCGATGACGTCCGGTACGAAATCCCGCCAGCCCATCAGTGACCGCCCCCGTCACGCTTCGCCTGCTCCAACAAGTCCTTCAGCGAACCGATCTTCCCGCTGGAGGTCAGCTGGTCCCCCGTGTCCGACCAGGTCTGCTTCATCTCCTCGGCACTCTTCTCGAAGGACTCCGCGCTGTAATCGGGCTTGTAGGCGTCCACGGAGAAGATGTCACCCCAGGACTTCTTCTCGATCTCGTCCTCACTGGCGTGCGGATTGCCGTACGCCGCGTTCGCGACCACCTTGAAGGTGCCGTGGAGGTACTGCTCCTCCTCCCACACCGTGCCTGCCGCGATCCCCAACGACCCGGCGAGGGTGCTCGCGTTCTGCACGAGGGCGCGAACACCCCACTCCCAGCGCTCGCAGAAATCCTCGAAATCGGTGGCCAGACCCGCGTGCCCGGCCTCCATCCCCGTCATCGCCAAGTTCTCGAAACCCGCACCCATCGACGCACCGGCCGCATCCCCCGACTCCCGCAGCTCCCCGATCGCCGCCCGCAAACCGTCCTGAATGTTCTTGACCGCCGCCGGCGAAACCTCAAGATCCCCGCTACCCGCCATCAGGCAGCCACCCCGCCGTCAGTGAGATCCACGGCGCTGCCGTCCGGAACGATCCCCGCGACCGGCGGGAAGAACATCGACCCGTCCCCGTCGGCGACGTTCACCACCACACCCGCCGGACCGCCCGCCACCGGAACCACCGCATCGACCAGCCGCGCACCCAGCACCGAGAGGAACTCCCACTCCCGACCGGACTCCCCGCGCTCCTCGGCGAACCGGGCCAACGCCTCCTCGTCCGTGAACGCATAGATCCACCGGATCCCGCCCGACACCGCTGACATCAGACCGCCGTCAGGGCCGTCCGCGAGCGGAACCAGCAGGACGGCCCGCCGGAACTCCCCCAGCAGACGCGCAGGATCACCCAGCCCGCCCCGTATCGCCGCAATTTCCCCCGTCAGCTCCATGGCGATTCACCTCTCCGCAGGTCCCCGTCCGAAGGGGAAACGGTACCTCGGTCACCAAGCCTCAAGGAGGCTCGCCCATCGGTCGCGGGCCGGCACGGGCAGACGGCGTCTGCCGCCGGAAGCTGCCATGACTGGGGAGAGTGCGGGGCGAGCGAACGACCCCCGACGGGCCCGGGAACCGATACGGCTGCCGGGCCCCGGTGCGGGGCGAACCGCGCTGCCGGCCCGCCGGGTCTGCGCCCCACAGCCTCCGCTCCGCGCCATCGCCCCGTCGGGGCCCTACGGCGCTTGGCGTGTGACGGCCCGGCCGTGGCCGGCGTAGTGGCGGGCGGCACGGACGCGGTTGCCGCACCGGTCGGAGCACCAGCGCCGGGAGGCGTGGGCGCGAATGAACAACCGGGTGCAGCCCCGGGCGCCGCAGGCCGAGAGCTTGGCGCCGTCCGGCCCCGTCAGCAGCTCCGCGGCCTCCTCGGCGAGCAGGGCCAGGGCCACATCGATGGCCGCGCCCGCCCGGTGATGGAGAGTCAGCGCCGGCCCCTCCTCGGTCCAGGTGAGCTCGCGTACGCCCGGCGCCGTCGCCAGGGTGCGGTTGAGCCGCCCCAGCGCGTCCTCGGTCGGCCGCTCGCCCGCGTCGTGCGCGGTGAAGATCACCCGCAGGGTGTCGCGCAGCACCAGCAGGCGCCGGATCCCGTCCGCGCCGACACGAGTCCGGGCTGCGATCAGGCCGCGCTCCCGCAGCCACTCGTGCGCGGCGTCGGCGTCGGACAGCCCGTCATACAGGCCTCCCGGCAGGGCGAACTCGGTGTTGACCAGAGCGAGCGAGGCGTACTGCTTCTCGCCGGGGGCCGGTCCCTGCGTTGAGGGAAGTCGTTCCACAGCATCCATGGCCCTAACGGTAGCACTTGTGATTTCCCGTGATCATGCGTACGGTCACGCTCGGCGATAACGTCAAATGGATGCTTATTCCGTTAGGGAGAGAGTCCCGGCGAGGGCATCAACCAAGGAAGGGTTCATGACAACAACGGACAAGCGACTCAATCTCAGGTTCGTCGCGCTCGCCATCGGCATGTTTGCCATCGGCACGGACAGCTTCGTCGTGGCGGGCATCCTGCCCAGTATCGCCAAGGACCTGGACACCGATGTCCCGACGGCCGCGGAGCTCATCACCGCATACGCCCTGGCCTACGCGATCCTGTCTCCGGTGGTGGCCACGGTCGCTGCGCAGGTG
The DNA here is from genome assembly GCF_042788835.1 of Streptomyces sp. NPDC056883. NCBI lineage: Bacteria > Bacillati > Actinomycetota > Actinomycetes > Kitasatosporales > Streptomycetaceae > Streptomyces > Streptomyces sp. NPDC056883. The sequence goes on from NZ_JBHUBS010000003.1 coordinate 302,426, forward strand.
TCCCGGAAGGTGCTGCTGATCGGTGGACTGCTGGTCTTCATCGCCGGCAACATCGGCACGGGACTGGCACCCACCTTCGAAGTCGCGATGGCCTTTCGGGTCGTCGCGGCCCTCGGTGGCGCGATGTTCACCCCGACGTCCGCCGGCGCGGTCGTCGCGCTCGCGGGGCCCGAGAAGCGCGCAACCGCCCTGTCCATCCTCTTCGGAGGGCTGAGCGCGGCCACCGCCCTCGGCTCCCCGATCGGCACCGCCATCAGCGGCGTCACCGACTGGCGCGGAACCATGATGTTCGTCGCCGCGGTCGGCGCGCTCGCCATGGTCGCCGTACTGGTCGGCCTGCCCGCCATCCCGCGCCCGCCGGCCGTGTCCTTCAAGCAGCGGGTCTCCCCGCTCGCCGACCTGCGGATCACGCTCACCCTGCTCCTCCTGCTCGTGGCCTACAGCGGCCTGTTCACCCTGTACACCTACGTCAGCCAGGTCTTCCACCCGGCCACGGACGGCAACGGCACGACGCTCGCGTGGCTGCTCTTCGCCTGGGGCGCGGCGGCCGTGGTGGGCAACATGTTCGCCGGCAGGCTCACGGACAAGTTCGGCAACCGGGTCGTGATCAATACCGCCGGGACCATCGCCGTCATCGTCTTCGCGACGACCCCCTGGAGCAGCCACCACCAAGTGGCGGCCTTCATCGCGGTGATGATCTGGGGCGCCTGCGGCTGGGCGATGCTCGTCCCCATCCAGCACCGTCTCGTCGGCGTGAACCCGGCGGCCTCGCAGCTCTCGATCTCGCTGAGTTCCTCCGCCAATTACATCGGCGTCTCGCTCGCTCCCGTCGTCGGTGCTTTCCTCCTCGACCACGTGGTCTCGGCGAACCACCTCGGCTATCCCGCGGCCGGCATCATCGCGGCCGGCCTGCTGATCGGCGAGCTGAGCCATCTGCTGATCCGCCGCCACAGCCGGGCCGAGGCCGTGGGCGCCCCGGCCGGCGCATCCGGCGCGGCGCCCTCCCTCGCCGAGCGTCGCTGATCGCCCGGTGCCCCCGCCCCCAAAAACCCCCCCCCCCCCCCCCACCATACCGGGCTTTTTGGGGGGGGGGGAGGCAAACCCCCCGCCCCCCCCGCCCCCGCGCTGACCCATCCGGGTTACGGGGGCGGGGCGCGCGGGGTGAGCGGTCACTGCGCCGCGGTCGCCGCGGGGATGTCGACGCCTGCGGCCCTGCGGGCCGGCCAGAGGGAGGCGAGGAGGGCGCCGGCCAGGGCGAGCAGCACCCCGAGGGCGAGTCGTCCCCAGGGGATGACCAGGGCGTATCCGGCGACGCTCTCCTGGAGGGTGTTGCCGAGGGCCCAGCCCGTGAAGACGCCCATGACCGTGCCGACGGCCGCGCCGAGGGCGCCGACGAGCAGGGCCTCGATGCGGATCATCCGGGTCACTCCGGCGCGGTCCAGGCCGAGGGCGCGCAGCGTGCCGATCTCCTTGCGGCGTTCGAGCACCGACATCGCGAGGGTGTTGGCGATGCCCAGGGCGGCGATCACCAGGGCCATGCTGAGCAGCGCGTAGAAGATGTTGAGCTGGTTGCCGATGCCGCTGGTGTCCTCGGACCGGACGGCCTCCTTGTCCAGGACGGACAGGGCGGGGTTGTCGCCGAGCGCCTTGACGACGCTCGCGAGCTGGGCCCGGCCGGGTCCGCCCGCGGTGGCCACGACGATCGAGTCGGTGTGCGGGGTGGAGTCGAAGCGGGCGACCAGGGAGTCGGGTGCGGTGATGCTGGGCAGCACCTTGCTCTGTTCGTCCGCGCGGTAGATCGCGCCGATGGTGATCTCGCCCTGCTGGTCCAGCCGCTTCACGGGGAGGGTCTGGCCGACCTTCCATCCGTTGGCCCGGGCCTTGTAGTCGGCGACGGCGACCTTGCCCTGGGCGAGGCTGTCGAGGGAGCCCGCGGTCACCTCGTAGCGCAGGAGGCGGCCGATGGCGGCGGGGTCGACGCCGGTCAGGACCGAGCGGATGCCGCCGATCTCGTACTCGGTGGACTGGTTGAGGGGGCTGTAGGTGGCGCCGGTCAGCTTCTTGAGGGGTTCGGCGGTGGCGGGGGTCATCCGCTGCCCGCCCGAGGGGGCCTGCACCAGGTAGTCGGCGGTGATGTCGCGGGTGGTCGCGCCGTCGAGGTACCGGGTGGCGGAGGCGCCGAGGACGGACAGGCCGGAGGCGAGCGCGAGGGCGATGGCGAGCGCCGCGGCGGTGGCGCCGGTACGCCGCGGGTCGCGCACGGTGTTGCGGGCGGCGAGGTCGCCGTGCACCGGGCTGTAGCGGAGCAGCAGCGGCCGGAGCAGGGCGGTGAACGGCCGGGACAGGAGCGGGATGAGGGCGATCGCGCCGGTCAGGGTGAGGGCCGCGCCGAGGCCGATGACGGCCCGGGCGTCGCCGTCGGCCGCGAGGGCTCCGTACAGGGTGGCGGCCGTTCCGGTGAGGAGCAGGGCGGCGCCGATCCGGGTGCGCAGGGAGCCGGGGCGCGCGGGCTCGGCGGGTTCGGCGGCGCCGAGGGCGGCGACGGGCGGGATGGCCATGGCCCGGCGGACCGGCACCCAGGCGGCGATCACGGGCAGGACGGTGCCGACCACCAGCGCGATGATCACCGTGGAGGGGAGCAGGGTCAGCGGGGCGTCCGGACTGTCGGCGGCGGAGAAGAGGGCCTGGAGCAGGGCGGCGACCCCGGTGCCGGCCAGGATGCCGGCCACGGAGGCGATCAGGCCGACGAGCACGGACTCGGTCAGCAGGATCCGGCGGACCTGCTTGCGGGTGGCTCCGACGGCCCGCATCAGGGCCAGTTCCCGGGTGCGCCGGGAGACCAGCATGGTGAAGGTGTTGGAGATCAGGAAGGTGGCCACGAAGAGGGCGACCGCGGCGAAGCCCACCATGATCTGGCTCATGGTGTCGCTGTCGCTGGAGGCGCGGTTCGCCTGGAACTTGGCGAGGAAGGCACCGGTCACCGCGGTGGAGTCCTTGGGGATCACCGCTGTGACCCGGGTGAGGAGCTCCGTCACATCGGTGCCGGGGGCGGCCGTGATCTCGATGTCCGTGTACTGGCCGGGCTGGAGGAACAGCTTCTGGGCGGTGGCGTCGGCGAACAACACCAGGCTGCCGCCCGGGGTGAGCTTCGAGGCGTCCGTCCGGAAGACGCCGCTGAGCCGGTAGGACTCGGCGCCGGTGCCGGTGCCGACGCGCACGGTGTCACCGACGCGGTAGCCGCCCTTGGCGGCGGAGGCCTCGTCGAGGGCGACGGCCTTGCCGTCGGCCGGGCCGGAGCCCTCCTTGAAGGCATAGGCCGGGTCCGTTCCGTCCTTGCCCGGGGCGAAGTTGCCGCCCTTGCGGAAATCGGCGCTGCCCAGCAGCCGGCCCTCGGGGTCGGCGACGGCGGCGAACCCGTCGACCCGGCCCGCGGCGGCGGCGACGCCGGGGACCTCGGCCAGGGAGGCCGCGGTGCGGGCGTCGAGGGCGGGCGGCGGGCCGCCGGGTACGGCGCCGGGTGCGACGTTGAGGGCGATGCGGTCGTAGCCGGCGCTCGCCCGGTCGACGGCGGCCTGCTTCTGGCTGTCTCCGTAGACGAGGCTGCCGGTGACGAAGGTGACCCCGAGCATGACCGCGAACACGGTCATCAGCAGGCGGGCCTTGTGCGCGAGCACGTTGCGCAGGGCGGTACGGAACATGGGATGCGGATCCTGGGAGGCTGGCCCGGGGAGCGGGCGGGCGGCTGGTTCGGTGCGGGAGCGCGGAGGGGTCAGCTCGTGCGGGAGCGCGCGTCGAAGGCCTTCATCCGGTCCAGGACCCGGTCCGCGGTGGGCTGCACCATCTCGTCGACCAGCCGTCCGTCGGAGAGGAAGACCACGCGGTCGGCGTACGCGGCGGCGACGGGGTCGTGGGTGACCATGACCACGGTCTGGCCCAGCTCGCGCACGGAGTCGCGCAGGAAGCCGAGGACCTCGGCCCCGGCGCGGGAGTCGAGGTTTCCGGTGGGCTCGTCGCCGAAGATGATCGAGGGGCGGGCGATCAGGGCCCGGGCCACCGCCACGCGCTGCTGCTGCCCGCCGGAGAGCTGCCCGGGACGGTGGCCGAGGCGCTGCGAGAGGCCGGTCAGGGAGACCACGTGGTCCAGCCACTGCCGGTCGGGCTTACGGCCGGCGATGGTCAGCGGCAGGGTGATGTTCTCCAGCGCGGTCAGCGTCGGCATCAGGTTGAACGCCTGGAAGATGAACCCGATCCGGTCGCGGCGCAGCCGGGTGAGCTGCTCGTCGTTCAGGGAGCCCAGCTCGGTGGTGCCGATGCGGGCGGAGCCGGAGCTGAAGGAGTCGAGCCCGGCGGCGGAGTGCATCAGGGTGGACTTGCCGCAGCCGGAGGGGCCCATGATCGCGGTGAACCGGCCCTCGTGGAAGGAGATGCTGACGCCGTCCAGGGCCACGACCCGGGTGTCGCCGCTGCCGTAGACCTTCGAGAGGTCGGTGGTGGCGGCCGCGATGCCGGTCGGCGCGGGGTGCGGGTGCGGGGCAAGCGGGGCGGTCACGGGGACTCCTCTTCGGGCGCGGGAAGCTGCACTCCGAAGGGTGCCCGGGGGAGGTATCGACGGCCCGGGGCACGGGGTATCGGGGGGTGCTCCGGTGTGTATCGGTCCGGTAGCGGCCGGGCTGTCGCTGCGCGGGGCGAGGTCCCCCACCCGCCCTTCGCCCGTTCCCCGGGGCGGTGCCCCGGAGGCCTCGGGGCGGAGCCCTGTCCTCCAGGGCCGTGCCCGGGACCGACTCGGGTCTGGGGTAGGGCGGTTGGGGGTCAGGACGGGAGGCGGAGGGTGGCGACCGCTCCGCCGTCCGGGGCGTTCTCGAAGCGGAGTTCGGCGCCGAGGACGCGGGCCTGGCCCACGGCGATGGTCAGGCCCAGGCCGTGGCCCGCACCGCGCTCCGCCCGGCCCGTGTGGAAGCGGCGCGGGCCGTGGCTCAGCAGCTCGGCGGGGAAGCCGGGGCCGTGGTCGCGTACGACGACGGTGGAGCCCTCCACGGTGACCCGTACCGGGGTCTCCCCGTGCCGGTGGGCGTTGACGACGAGGTTGCCGACGATCCGTTCGAGGCGGCGGGGGTCGGTCTCCACGCTCCCGGCCCGCCCGGCGACGTCGACCTCGGTGGGCAGGCCGGTGCGCGTCACGGCCTCGGAGACGACCGCGCCGAGCGGAACCCGGGCGTGGACCGGGAGTTCGGCGCCCGCGTCCAGCCGGGAGACCTCCAGCAGGTCCTCGACGAGCCCGCGCAGATCGCGGACCCGGGCCCGGATCAGGTCCTCCGTCTCGCCGGGCGGCAGCAGGTCCGCGGTGGCCAGCAGACCGCCCACGGGCGTGCGCAGTTCGTGGGCCACGTCGGCGGTGAACCGGCGCTCGTCGCGCAGGCGGCGGGAGAGGGTGTCGGCCATGAGGTCGACGGTGGCCGCGATGCCGGACACCTCGTCGTGGCCCCTGGTGGGCCCGGTACGGGCGTCCAGGTCCCCGTCGGAGATCCGCAGAGCCGTTTCGGAGACCCGCCGCAGCCGGCGGGCGAGCACCCCGGCTCCGTAGGCAGCCAGCGGGGTGGCGGCGGCGAGGGCGATGAGCGAGGCCACCGCCATGGTCCGGTCGAGCCGGTACAGCTCGCCGAACTCGGTGTTGATGGTGATCTGGACGGCCAGGACCGGGCTGCCCGGGCCGCTGACCCGCTGGGCACCCCAGACCGTGGGGTCCATGCTCCCGGGGACGTTCCCGCCGTAGGACACGTGCGGGTCGTCGTCGGTCGGGTTCTGCAGTGCGTACGGCAGGTCCGCGGGATCGAGCCGGGCATCGCTCGGGAGGGTCTGGGAACGCCGGTAGACGTCCGTGGCCGAGATGACCCTGCTGAGGGCCTGCCGTTCGGCCCGGTGCCGGATGTCGTGCGCGGTCCATCCGTGCACGAGGAGGCCCACCACGAGCGCGACCAGGCAGCCCGTGGCGGCGGCCAGTGCGGCGATCTTCCAGCGCAGGGTCAGCAGGGGCGGCCGGGGCCGACCGGAGGAGGACACCGCTCTCAACGCCTGAGCTTGTAGCCGAAACCGCGGACCGTGTCGATCCGGTCCCGGCCGAGCTTGCCGCGCAGCCGCTGCACGCACAGGTCCACGACCCGGCTGTCGCCGTCCCAGCCGTAGTCCCACACGTTGCGCAGCAGGGTGTGCCGTTCCAGCACGATGCCCGGGTGGGCGGCGAACTCCAGCAGCAGCTTCAGCTCGGTCGGGGTGAGCGCCACCGGGGTTCCGCCGACGGCCACGTCCAGGCCCCCGGTGTGCAGGGTCAGGTCCCCGAAGGTCAGCAGCTCGCCCTCGGACGAGGTACCGGGGTCCTGCTCCGCGGACGGCCCGGCAGCCGGTGCGGGGGCGTAGGTGGCGCGCCGCAGCAGCGAGCGGATGCGGGCCACGAGCACGTTGGTGTCCACGGGCTTGACGACGTAGTCGTCCGCCCCGGCCTCCAGACCCGACACGATGTCCAGCCCGTCGCCGCGCGCCGACATCATCAGGACCGGGACCAGGCTGGTCTCCCGGACCTTGCGGCACAGGCCGATGCCGTCGAGGCCGGGCAGCATCACGTCGAGGATCAGCAGGTCGAAGTCCTCGTCGCGGAAGGATTCGAGTCCCGTGAGTCCGTCGGCGGCGGCCCGCACCGTGTATCCGTAGCGCTCCAGGGAGACGGTGAACGAGCGGCGCATCAGCTCGTCGTCCTCCACCAGCAGCACGCGGACGGGCCGCGGGGAGACGGGGGCGGGGGAGGACACGGAGGGCGACTCCTGTTCGGCGGACGGGTACCTGTGAAGAACGATAGGGCCGTGGCAGCCGTGAACGGGCTGGCCACGGCCCCGGGGACCGAACGGATGACGAGCCGAGCGTCCGCGGATACCCGCCCGATACGAAAGCCCTGCCGTACGGGAGGGCTGCGCCCTACGGCTGCGCCAGGACCTGCTTCGCCGCCGCGCGCCCCGTCGCTACGCAGGCGGCCACGCCCACGCCCTCGTACGCCGCTCCGCACAGGGCGATGCCCGGGAGCTTGCCGGCGGCCTCGCGGATGCGGGCGACGCGTTCGCGGTGCCCGACGCCGTACTGGGGCAGGCCCCGGTCCCAGCGGGTGACGCGGGTGGCCAGGGGTTCGCCCATGGGGCCCACCGCGTGGTGGAGCTCGGCGATGGCCGAGCGGACCAGGTGGCGGTCGGGGCGGCCGAGCAGCGCGTCCTCGCCGATGCGGCCGATGGAGGCGCGCAGCACGAAGGTCTCGGGGGCCGCGTCGTGCAGCCAGGACCACTTGTTGGAGAGGAAGGAGGCGGCCTTCAGGGTGTGGCCGTCGACCGGCGGGACCAGGAAGCCGTTGCCCTGGGGGAGGAAGTGGGCCTGGGCGCGGGAGAAGGCCATGGTGATGACGGCCGTCGAGGCGTGCGGGATGGAGGCGAGTTCCTCCTCGGCGATCGGGGAGTGCGGTCGCAGCAGCTCCGCCGCCGCGAAGGCGGGCAGGGCGAGGATCACCGCGTCGGCCTCCATCGTCAGCGCGCCGTCGCCGGTCATGGCCTGGACCCGCCAGCGGCCGCCGGCGCTCTGCTGGAGCGAGCGGGCCGTCGTCCCGGTGAGGATGCGGGCTCCGCAGGCTTCGGCGACGGCGGCCGGGAAGCGCCCGGTGCCGCCGACGACGCCCTGGACGGCCACGGCCCCCGAGCGGGGGGCGCCCGCCGCGCGCATCCGGCGCAGGGCCGGGAGGAGCGCGGTGCCCTGTTCCGCGAGGGCCGCGATCCGGGGCATGGCCGCGCGCAGCGAGAGCCGCTCGGCGAGGCCGGCGTAGACCCCGCCCAGCATGGGTTCGATGAGCCGGTCCACGGCCTCCTGGCCGAAGCGGCCGCCCAGGTACTCGGTGACCGAGCAGTCCGCGGTGAGCGGGGTGGCCGGGAGGGTCTCCTCGGCGGCGACGCGTGCGACGCCCTCGGGGGAGAGCAGCCCGGTGCCGATCAGCGCGGAGGGGTCCGTGGGGACGCCCATCACGTGTCCGGCGGGCAGCGGGCGCAGGGCGCCGTTGGTCCAGATGGTGGTGGCGGCCTTCGCGGGATCGCAGAGGGCTTCGCCGAGTCCGACGGCGGCGGCCAGTTCCACGGCCTCCGGGCGCAGGGCCATGAGGGATTCGGCGCCCTCGTCGACGGTGATGCCGGCGATGGTGCCGGTCCGGAGCTTCCCGCCGACCTTGGCGTGGCTCTCCAGGACGGTCACGTCGGCCTGGCCGCGCAACTGCCACGCGGCGGCCAGACCGCTGATACCGCCACCGATGACGATCACTGAACGCATTGTGTTCTCCCGTGGCCGGAGCCGTGGTCGATATGTTCCCGTATGAAACGTATGGGAACGGGGTGGGTCAGCGCCTCATGCTTTCGGCCAGAACCCTGAGGTCCTCCTGGTACGGGAAGCTGCCGGGCTCGTAGGCGCAGTACGGGTCCGCTTCCAGCACGTCGCGCGTGAAGCCGTACGCCCGCGAGCGCGAGCCCCCGCAGACCGTCTTGAACTCGCACGCTCCGCACTTCCCGCGCAGCAGCGAGGGGTCGCGGAGCTTGGTGAAGAGCGCCGAGCCGCGGTAGATCTCGGTCAACGGGTGGTTCTTCACGTTGCCCGCGGAGAGCGGCAGGAAGCCGCTGGGGTGCACCTCGCCCGTGTGCGAGATGAAGACGAAGCCGCGGCCCGAGGAGACGTCCATGGGCGGCCGGCGCACGGCCCGCTGCTCCCCGCCGAAGACCCCCAGCTCGCGGGCGCGGGCCGAGAGGCGCTCGTGGAGCGGGCCCAGGACGGGCTTCTCGCCGCGCGCGTCCAGGACGGTGCGCTGCATCACGACCCGCCGGAAGTGGTGGCCCTCCGTGGTCTTGGTGGCCATCACCGCCCCGCAGTCGTACAGGAAGTGCAGGACGTCCTCGATCTCGGCGGCGGTCAGGGAGTCCAGCTGCTCCCCGCGTCCGGTCGGGACCAGCACGAAGCCCGACCACAGCATCGCGCCCTCGCGCTTGACCAGCGCCGCGATGTCGGCCAGGTCCTCCAGGCTGTCGCGGGTGACCGTGGTGTTGATCTGGACCTTGAGCCCGAGCTCCCGGGCGGCCCGCCAGCCCTCCAGCGTCCAGTCGTAGACCCCGGGCACCCCGCGGAAGGCGTCGTGCCGCTCGGCCGTGGAACCGTCCAGCGAGAGCGAGAGCGCGATGGCCCCCGCTTCCCGCACCGCCACGAGGTTCTCCCGGGTCAGGGTCGGTGTCCCCGACGGGGACACCGCCACGCGCAGGCCGAGCGAGGTCCCGTACGCGACCAGGTCGGTGAGGTCGGCGCGCTGGAAGGGGTCCCCGCCGGTGATCACGAAGAGCGGGCTCGGCTTGCCGAAAGCGGCGATCTGGTCCATCACCCGGCGGGCGTCCGCCCCGTCGAGCTCCTCGGGGTGGCGCAGGGTCTGCGCCTCGGCCCGGCAGTGCAGACAGGCCAGCGGGCAGGCCCGGGTGGCCTCCCAGATGACGATGAAGGGCCGGTCGGACACCGCGTGGCGGGGGCTGCGGACGACCGAGCGGGCGGGGCGGCCCGCGGGGCCGCCGCCCGGGCGGGGATTCACGAGACCCGCTCCCAGCCGCGCTTGCTCGGGCGGTTGGCGAGCTGCTTCGGGTCCCGCTTGCGGTAGACCACGTACGGCCGGAACAGGTACTTCAGCGGCACGGAGAACATGTGCACCAGGCGCGAGTACGGGATCAGCGCGAACAGGACGAAGCCGAAGATGATGTGGATCTTGAAAGCGAGCGGGGCGGCCGCCATCAGGTGATAGTCCGGGGTGGAGGTGAACAGGCTCCGGAACCAGAGCGAGATGCCGTCGCGGTAGTTGTACCCGTCCATCATTCCGGCCGAGTTGAGCATCGTGGCCGTCAGTCCGAGGGCCATCGCGCCGAGCAGGCACGCGTACATCGCGTGGTCGCTGCGCAGCGTCGCCCGGCGCACGGCCGGGACCTTGAAGCGCCGGTAGACGAGGATCCCGATGCCCGCGGCGGCCGCGACGCCCGCGAGCGTGCCGGTGCCGAGCGCGATCAGGTGGTAGGCGTGGTCGCTGACGCCCACCGCGTCGGTCCAGCTCTTCGGGATCAGCAGACCCACGACGTGGCCCAGGACCACGAAGAGCATGCCGAAGTGGAAGAGCGGCGAACCGATGCGCAGCAGCCGCGACTCGTGCAGCTGCGAGGAGTGCGTGGTCCAGCCGAACTTGTCGAACCGGCCCCGCCACACCGTTCCCGCGATCAGCAGGGCGATCGAGACGTACGGGAGAACGCCCCACAGGAGGAGGTCCATCAGGCGGGCATCCTTTCGGGTGTCGTGGGCCAGGGAAGGTCGGTCGGAGCCGAGAACGGCAGGTCGGCCGGCATGTCGAGGCCCGGCCCGAACGGTTCGAGCGCCGAGCCCGCACCCACCAGCTCCTGCGGCGGCCCGTTCTTCGCGAGGGCCTTGGCCTCCGCCTTGGTCTCGGGGGAGGGCCCGGGCAGCGTCGCGCAGACGGCCTCCAGCACCCGGGCGTACGGGGAACCGGACTCGGTGAGCGCCAGGCGCAGCAGCTCCAGCCCGGCCCGGTGCTCCTGGAGCAGCTCGGTGCCGGCCTCCTCCTGGCGGGCGGCGAACTCCAGGGCCACCGGAAGGAAGTCGGGCAGCTCCTCGCCCGCGAACTCCAGCCCGAAGTCCCGGTAGATCCGCTTCAGCCGGACCAGGGACAGCCCGCGCCGGCGGGTGTCCCCGTCGATCCACCAGGTGAGGTAGAGGCAGCGCCGGTTGCGGGTGTCGAAGGTCGAGGTGTACTGGGAGCACAGCTCGATCGGGGTCTGCCGCTCGGCCTCGTCGAGGAACGCGCCGAGCAGTGCGGCCGGTTCGGCGGGCGCCCCGGCGAGGGCCGCACGGAGCCGCGGGAGTTCGTCGTGGAAGTAGTCGCCGGGGTACTGCAGGACGCAGCCCGCGACCAGGCGCAGCAGGGCATCACCGCTCAGCGTGTATCTGCTCACGAACTCCTCCTCGTGGTGCCGAGATTGAGCATCACCCGGGGTTCGGGCAGCGCGCCGACGGGGCAGCCCTGGTCGACTGAGTTCGCGTCGGCCAGCGGGTGCGAGTCGGCGAGGGCCTCGGCGTCGGCGCGGGCCGCGGTCGGGATCACGAAGCGGTCCTCGATCTTGGCGATGGCCAGCAGGCGGAACATGTCCTCCATCTCCTGCCCGGTCAGCCCGACGGCCTCGGCGATCGACTCGTCCTTCGCCTCTCCCAGGTTGACGCGGCGCATGTAGGCGCGCATCGCGGCCATCCGGCGCAGCACCGCCTCCACCGGAACGGTGTCGCCCGCGGTGAGGATCGCGGCGAGGTACTCGACGGGGATGCGCATCGCGTCGATGGCGCCGAAGAGGTTGCCGGCGTCCTCGCCGTCGCTGCCGGTGGCGGCGACCGCGTCGACGACGGGGGAGAGCGGCGGGACGTACCAGACCATCGGCATCGTCCGGTACTCCGGGTGGAGCGGGAGGGCGACCTGGTAGGTGGCGATCAGGTCGTAGACGGGCGAGCGCTGCGCCGCGTCGATCCACTCGTCGGTGATGCCGGCCGCGCGGGCGGCGGCGATCACGGCCGGGTCGGACGGGTCCAGGAAGCACTCCACCTGGGAGGGGTACAGGTCGTGCTCGTCCTCGACCGCGGCGGCCTCGGTCACCTTGTCGGCGTCGTAGAGCATGACGCCGATGTAGCGCATGCGGCCCACGCAGGTCTCCGAGCACACGGTCGGCATGCCGACCTCGATGCGCGGGAAGCAGAACGTGCACTTCTCGGCCTTGCCGGTCTGGTGGTTGAAGTACACCTTCTTGTACGGGCATCCGGACACGCACATGCGCCAGCCGCGGCACTGGTCCTGGTCGACCAGGACGATGCCGTCCTCCTCGCGCTTGTACATCGCGCCCGAGGGGCAGGAGGAGACGCACGCGGGGTTCAGGCAGTGCTCGCAGACGCGCGGCAGGTAGAACATGAAGCTCTGCTCGAACTCGAAGCGGATCTTCTCGCCGACCTCGTCGCGGATCTTCTCGACGATCGGGTCCTTCGGGGCGTTCTGCGGGGCGCCGCCGAGGTTGTCGTCCCAGTTCGGACCCCACTCGATCTTGTCGATGGGTTCGCCGGTGACCTGGGAGACGGGCCGCGCGGTGGGCATGTCGTCGCCCGCCGGGGCCTCGGTGAGGTTCTTGTACTCGTACGTCCAGGGCTGGTAGTAGTCCTCGATCTCCGGCAGGTCCGGATTCGCGAAGATCTTGCCCAGCTTGGCGAGGCGGCCGCCCGCCCGCAGGCGGAGCTTGCCGGAGCGGGTGCGCTCCCAGCCGCCCTTCCACTTCTCCTGGTCCTCCCAGCGGCGCGGGTAACCCTGGCCGGGGAGGGTTTCGACGTTGTTGAACCAGACGTACTCGGTGCCCTGCCGGTTGGTCCACGCCTGCTTGCAGGTGACCGAACAGGTGTGGCAGCCGATGCACTTGTCGAGGTTCATGACCATCGCGACCTGTGCCATGACGCGCATCTTCTAGAACTCCACCTTCTGGTCGCGGCGGCGGATGACCGTCACCTCGTCGCGCTGGTTGCCGGTCGGGCCGAGGTAGTTGAAGGCCCAGGTGAGCTGGGCGTAACCGCCGATGAGGTGGGTGGGCTTGAGCATCACCCGGGTCAGCGAGTTGTGGATGCCGCCGCGGCGGCCGGTCTTCTCCGTCTTGGGGACGCCGACCGTGCGCTCCTGCGCGTGGTTCATGTAGACCGTGCCGGGCGGCATCTTGTGGGAGACGATCGCGCGGGCGGTGATCACGCCGTTGCGGTTGACCGCCTCGATCCAGTCGTTGTCCCGGACGCCGATCGCCTCGGCGTCCTGCGGGGACATCCACACCGTCTGGCCGCCGCGGCCCAGGGTCATCATGTAGAGGTTGTCCTGGTACTGGCTGTGGATCGCCCACTTGTTGTGCGGGGTCAGGTACCGGACCGCCACCGACTTGGTCTTCTCGTCGACCGTGCCGAGCTCGGGCTCCCCGTACAGGGTGTGCATGTTGAGCGGCGGCTTGTAGACGGGGAGGGACTCCCCGACCTCGTGCAGCCAGTCGTGGTCGATGAAGAAGTGCTGGCGGCCGGTGAGGGTGTGCCAGGGCTTGAGGTGCTCGGTGTTGATCGTGAAGGCGGTGTACCGGCGCCCGCCGGACTCGGAGCCCGACCACTCGGGCGAGGTGATCACCGGGACCGGGCGGGCCTGGGTGTCGGCGAAGGTGATCCGCTTGCCCTCGGCCTCGGCGGCCAGGTGGGCCATGTGCGTGCCGACCTTCTTCTCCAGCGTCTCGAACCCCTGCGTCGCCAGCCGGCCGTTGCTGGTGCCGGACAGGGAGAGGATCGCCTCGCAGGCCTGCTGGGCGGTCTCCAGGCGCGGGCGGCCGTCGGCGACGCCGCCGCGGACCGTGCCGTTCTTCGCACCGAGGTAGGCGATCTCCTCCGCGACGTCGAAGGTGATGGCCTTCGTCGTCACGCCCAGCTCGTCGACCAGCGGGCCGAGCGCGGCGAACTTCTCGCCGACCGCGCCGTAGTCCCGCTCCACGACCGTCAGGTTGTACATGGTCTTGCCGGGGACGGGCTCGCACTCGCCCTTCGACCAGTCCAGCGCGACGCCACCGGGCTGGGCCATCTCGCCGCCCGGGGTGTCGTGCTGGAGGGCCGAGGCGACCAGGTCCTTGCGCACGCCCAGGTGGGTCCCGGCGAGCTCGCCGAACCGCTCGGCCAGGCCCTTGAAGGCGTCGTAGTCGGACTTCGCCTGCCACGGCGGGTCCACCGCCGGGGTGAAGGCGTGCAGGAAGGGGTGCATGTCCGTGGAGGACAGGTCGTGCTTCTCGTACCAGGTGGCCGCCGGGAACACCACGTCGGACAGCAGCGTCGTGGACGTCATCCGGAAGTCCATGGACATGAGCAGGTCGAGCTTGCCCTCCACGTCCTCCTCCCGGTACGTGACGTCCTTGGGGGTGCAGCGCGGCCCGTCCTCGGGCAGGTTGGAGTGGGTGCCCAGCAGGTGCTTGAGGAAGTACTCGTTGCCCTTGGAGCTGGAGCCCAGCAGGTTGGCCCGCCACACGTTGAGCACGCGCGGCCAGTTGTGCGGGGCGTCCGGGTCCTCGCCGGCGAAGCCGAGCTCGCCGCTCTTGAGCTGCCGGACCGTCTCGGCGACCGGGTCCTCGGCCTCGCCCAGCTCCAGGGAGTTGCGGTCGAAGGTCGGGTACGAGGGCATCCAGCCCATCCGGGCGCTCGCCGCCAGGCAGTCCGAGCCGGTCATGCCCTCGAAGGCGCCGGTGGCCAGCGGGGAGGCCAGGGCCTCGGCCGGCAGGGTGTCGTAGCGCCACTGGTCGGTGTGCAGGTAGAACCAGGCCGCGCCGATCATCTGGCGCGGCGGGCGCGACCAGTCGGAGGCGGCGGCCAGCGTCGCCCAGCCGGTGACCGGACGGCACTTCTCCTGGCCGACGTAGTGGCCCCAGCCGCCGCCGTTGCGGCCCTGGCAGCCGGTGAGGGTGAGCAGGGCCAGGAAGGAGCGGTAGATGGTCTCCGAGTGGAACCAGTGGTTCGTGCCGGCGCCCATCAGGATCATGCAGCGGCCCTGCGAGTCCTCGGCGGTCTTCGCGAACTCCCGCGCCACGCGCGCCGCCTGGGCTGCCGGGACGGAGGTCAGCGACTCCTGCCAGCCGGGGGTGCCCGGGGCGCTCGCGTCCTCGTAGCCCGTGGGCCACTCGCCGGGCAGGCCCTCGCGGCCCACCCCGTACTGGGCGAGCATCAGGTCGAAGACGGTGGTGACGAGCTGGTCGCCCAGTCGGCGTACGGGCACACCGCGGCGGATCGTGCCGCCCTGCTCGTCGTCCTCGAAGCGGGGCAGGGTGATCTCGACGGCGTCGTCGGCGGTGCCGTGCAGGGTCAGCCGCGGAACGGTGTCACCGAGGTCGAGGTTCCACTCGGGCTTCTCGTTCTTGCCCCAGCGGTGGCCGAGCGATCCGTTCGGTACGACGGCCTCGCCGGTCGCGTCGTCGATCAGCACGGTCTTCCACTGAGCGTTCTCCGTCTCCCGGCCCAGATCGGCGGCGGTGACGAATTTCCCGGGAACCAGGCCCTGGTCGGTCTCCTTGAGGGAAACCAGGAAAGGCAGGTCCGTGTACTTCCGGACGTAGTCCGTGAAGAAGGGGGTCTGCCGGTCGACGAAGAATTCCTTGAGGATGACGTGGCCCATCGCGAGGGCCAGCGCACCGTCCGTACCGGGGTGCGGGTGCATCCATTCGTCGGCGAATTTGGTGTTGTCCGCGTAATCCGGGGAAACGGTGACGACCTTCTGGCCGCGGTAGCGGGCCTCGGCCATCCAGTGGGCGTCCGGGGTGCGGGTGACGGGGACGTTCGAGCCCCACATCATCAGGTACGCGGCGTCCCACCAGTCGCCCGACTCCGGGACGTCCGTCTGGTCGCCGAAGACCTGCGGGGAGGCGACCGGGAGGTCGGCGTACCAGTCGTAGAAGGACAGCATCGGCGCGCCGATGAGCGAGTGGAACCGGGCGCCCGCCGCGTGCGAGGCCATCGACATCGCCGGGATCGGCGAGAAGCCGGCGACCCGGTCCGGGCCGTGCTCCTTGATCGTGTGCACGTGCGCGGCGGCGACGATCTCCGTCGCCTCCTCCCACGTCGCCCGCACCAGCCCGCCCTTGCCGCGCGCCTGCTGGTACGTGCGCCGGCGGACCGGGTCGGACTGGATGTCGGCCCAGGCCTCGACCGGGTCCCCCAGGCGCGCCTTCGCCTCGCGGTACATCTCCAGCAGGGCGCCGCGCACGTACGGGTAGCGCACCCGGGTGGGGGAGTAGGAGTACCAGGAGAACGAGGCGCCGCGCGGGCAGCCGCGGGGTTCGTACTCGGGGCTGTCGGGGCCGACCGAGGGGTAGTCGGTGGACTGGGTCTCCCAGGTGATGATCCCGTCCTTGACGTAGACCTTCCACCGGCAGGAGCCGGTGCAGTTCACGCCGTGGGTGGAGTACACGACCTTGTCGTGGCTCCACCGGTCCCGGTAGAAGGCCTCCGCGGCGCGGCCGCCGGTGTGGTGGACGGTCCGCAGGTCGTCGGAGACCTCGGCGGTCCTGAAGAAACTCCCCGCCTTGATCAGCGATTCGGCGGCGTCCTGGTGTCCGTCGCGTATGTGGCGCTCGTGCAAGGCGACCCTCCAGGCCGGAATAAAAGGCGGTGCGTGGGGTCCGGGCAAGATGACCCAGACACGACGCTACGCCCGGCACGGAGGCGAATCCGATGACAAAGGTCCCGTACGGGCGTGACCTAATTCCGGTCTTTCACAGGTCGAGTGGATGCCACGCTGGAAAGGGTCAACTCCGGTGCACGGCCGGAAAATTACGAGTCCGAATACCAATTAGCGGAAGGCTGGGGAGCGTGCCGCCGAAGAAGGCCTCCTGGATCCCGGACCAGCACGGGGCGTGGGCGATGCTCACCGTGCCCTTCCTCGCGGGCACGTTCCTCTCGCCGCGGCCCGGCTGGCAGCACGCCCTCCTGCTGACGGCCTGGCTCCTCGGCTACGCCGCGGTCTTCCACGCCCAGCAGTGGCTGCGCCTGCGCCGCGTCGCCGCCCGGCGCCCGGCGGTGGCGCGGCGGCACGTCCGCCCGGCGCTCGTCCTCGGCGCGGCGACCGCCCTGGCGGGGATCCCGCTCGCGGTGCTCCACTCCTGGCTGCTGCTCGCGGGCGCGGCGGCGGCGCCCTTCGTGGCCGTGAACTCCTGGTTCGCGCGGAACAACCGCGAGCGGTCCCTGGCCAACGGACTGGTCGCGGTGGTCCCGGCCTGCGGGATGCTGCCGGTGGCCGCACGGCTGGGCGGCGGAGGGCTGCCGTGGGCGCCCGCCGCCGCCTGCCTGCTGTACTTCGCGGGCACGGTGCCCTACGTGAAGACGATGATCAGGGAGCGCAACTCCCGTACGTACTACCGTGGTTCGGTGATCTACCACGGGGTGGCGGTCGCCCTGGCGGCCCTCCTGTCCCCGTGGCTGGCGATCCCCTTCGCGGGCTACCTGGCCCGCGCCGCGGCCCTCCCCGGCCGCGGGCTCAAGGTGGCGGTGGTCGGCGCCGTCGAAGTCGCCGGGTCGGCCGCCCTGTTGGCGTCACTGCTGCTGATCTGCTGAGAGGCGGGGGCGGGGGCGGGGGCGGGGAGCCGGGTGCTTCAGAGGGGCAGCGAGCGGAACTCGTCCAGGACGGCGAAGCCCGTGCGGTCGTACAGGCTCATCGCCACCTCGTTGCCGCCGAAGACGTTGAACATCAGCGCCCCGTCGCCGCCCTGCCGGGCGGCCCACTCGCCGACGGACATCGCGGCCCGGCCGTAGCCCTTGCCGCGGTGCTCCTCGTACACCTCCAGCGAGAAGCCGAAGGTGACGCCCGGCAGGTAGCCGTGGTTCACCCAGCCCGTGCCGATCACCTGACCGCCGGCCTCCAGCGCGTAGAAGGCGTGCCCGGGGGTCGCGCGGCCCTGCGGGAGGTGGCGGGCGAAGTCCTCGTCGGACTTGGCCTTGGCCTGCTCCGGGGTCAGGGCCCCGGCCCGGACGATGTCCGCCACGTACGCGGCCTCCTCGCCGGCGTACCAGCCCGGGTACTCCTCCGCGGTGAGCGGGCGGACGGTGAGGCCCGGCGGCAGGGCGGGGTGCTCGGCGGCGGCACGCAGCCGGTTCTGGCCCCGCACGCGATAGCCGTCGAACAGTCCGGCTCCTCCGGCTCCTCCCGTTCCGCCGGTGAGGCGGACCTCCACCCGCTCCGCGCCCCGCTCGGCGCACCACCGCTCGGCCCACGTGCGGGCCGCGGTCGCCGCGTCCGGTTCCGTCGACGTCAGGTCGTGGATCCGGCCCACGGCCGCCCCGTTGTCCTCGGACACCCCGACCGCGATCCATCCGGCGCCGTCCGTGGCCACCGTCCAGCCGTCGACCCCCTTCAGCGCCCGCTCCAGCAGGGCCCGGGAGAGGGGCTCCGAGCATCCCGCGGCCCGGTACCCGGCGAGCACCCGCTCCTCGAAGCCGGCCCGCCATTCGTCCTGGTCGGGCAGTACCCGTATTCCGTTCATCCGGCCACCCTAGGCAGGGCCGCCGACCGGGCTCCAGCGGTTTAGATCGCTTCCTTGCGCGTCAGGAAGTTGAAGGAGATCCATCCCGGCAGCACCGGCAGCCAGAACGTCACCACGCGGAACAGCAGCACCGCCGAGAACGCCACCTGACCGTCCAGCCCCGCTGCCACCAGACCCAGCGTCAGTGCGCCCTCCACCGCTCCGATGCCGCCCGGCGTCGGAGCGGCCGAGCCCAGGGCGTTGCCGGCCAGGAAGACCACGGCGATGCTCGCGTAGCTGATGGCCTCGCCGCCCCCGAAGGCGCGGATCGAGGCGTCCAGGCACATCACGAAGCAGCCCGTCAGCAGCAGCATCCCGCCGATGCCGGTCAGCAGCTTCTGCGGCCGCTGGAGCACGTCCAGCATGCGCGGGACCACTCCCGCGAACAGGGCCCGCACCCGGGTCGCCACGAACTTCCGGAGGAAGGGCACGGCCGTGACCACGAGCACCAGCACGGCCACCGTCAGCAGACCGGCGATGACCGTCCTCGACGGGGTCATCTCGGGGGTCTTCTCGGTCCCCGTCAGATAGCCGAAGGACAGCAGCAGCAGGATGTGGCTCGCCAGCCCGAAGAGCTGCGAGGCGCCCACGCTGGCCACCGCGAGTCCGGGCCGGATGCCGGCCCGCTGGAGGAAACGGGTGTTCAGCGCGACACCGCCGACCGCCGCCGGAGCCACCAGCTTCACGAAGGATCCGGCGACCTGGGCCACTACGGTCCGCAGGAACGGCACCCGCTCGGGCACGAAGCCCAGCAGGCTCATCGCCGCCGCGAAATAGGTGAGCGCCGAGAAGGCGAGCGCCACCCCGACCCAGCCCCACCGGGCATCGCCGATGGTGGTGCCGAAGTCGACGTGCGCGATCTGCGTGACCAGGAAGTACGCGCCGAACGCGCCGGCGATGAACGACACCAGCGTGCGCGGCCGGATCCGCTCCAGCCGGGCCGGCTCCACCGGCGCCTGCGGGCGGATCAGCAGCACCTGCTGGCGGATCTGGCTCAGCAGGTCTTCCTCGCGGGCCCCGTCGAGCGCGTCGTCCAGGGCCTTCTTCTCGGCCTTCTTCTCGACCTTGTCGATGGCGGAGCGCGTCGAGGCCGAGGCGGAGTCCGCCATGCGCGCCGCCTTCGCCGCCCGCGAGGACTCCAGTACGGCTTCCCGCTCCCGGTCCGCCCGCTCCCGCGCCAGCTTGCGCAGCGTCGCCCGCGTGGAGCGGCTCAGCGCGATCGGCTGGAGCAGCGGCAGACAGTCCGCCACCGCGTCCGGGCCGAGCACCGACACCGCGGAGGCGACCGAGCGCTCGGCGCCGACCCGCAGGCCGAGGGTGGTGAGGAGCTGCGCGATGTCCATGCGCAGCACGAGGTCGCCGGCCGCGATCTCGCCGCCGCGCAGGTCGGTCAGGGTGACCGTGCCGGCCGCGGCGCCACTGGCGGAACGATCCACCACGAGGGCGTCCCCGGTGAGCCGCCGGTGCGCGATCCGCCGGGACTGCAGGGCCCGTACCTGCTGCCACGCGTTGCGGCTCAACTCGTCGGTGATCTCCTCGTCGGCCAGCGAGTCCAGGCTCCGGCCGCCCAGGTGCTCGTAGACGAGCATCACGGCGTCCGGACCCAGCTCGGAGGTGGCGATGAGCTTGGGCGCGTTGGCCCCGGCGGCGATGGCCGCGTACGCGAGCAGCGCCTCCTGCTCCAGCGCCTGGCGCAGGGACTGCAGACTGCGCCGGGTGGTGATCCCGCGCAGCGTGAGGCGGCGCCAGACCCGGTAGTAGAAGCCCTGGGCCTGCTGCTCCCGGTCCACGACGGTGACGTCGAGCGGCGGGCCGTCTTCCAGGGTGACGTGGTAGCGCCGCCCCCGGTCGCTGACCTCGTTGCTGTCGGGACCCTCCGGGGACTCGGCGCGCATCGCGCTGATTGGCTGGAAGCCGACCCTGCGCAGGCCCGCGAGGAGGTTCTGCCCGGTGGGGCGGACGTTCGGCGAGCCGACGGCGTACAGGGTTCCGTACGCGACGCTCCAGCCGATCAGCACGGTCAGGATGATCGAGAAGGGGGTGGTGTAGCCGCCGACCAGCATCGCGAAGGCGTCCAGCAGCAGGACCACCCACAGCGCGACGCGCCAGCGCGGGCGCCGGGTCATCCCGACGGCGGTCATGTACGCGATCACGGGCGCGAGGTAGCCGTGCACCGGATCCGTGAGGGCCCCGCCGGCCGAGGTGGGACGGGTGAGGGCTTCCTGGATGGTCTCGGGGGCTCCCTGGGAGACCCACAGGTCGGTGGCGAGGGTGACCCCGTGCGCGAGGACGGCCGCGAGCACGCCGTCGGCGATGCGCAGTCCGTCGCGTTTGATCAGCCGCTCGATGGCGAAGGCGACCGGGACGAGGAGCACCGCGATGCTCGACACCAGCCCGGCGACCTTGATCAGCACGTCGGGCGCCTGCCCGGTGCTGTTGTTGATGTCGGCTTCCAGACCCGCGGTGGTGCCGTGGGCGAAGGCGGCGATGCCGAGGACGACGGCGATGCCGAGGACCCCGACGAGGAGGCGTACGAGGTCGGAGGGACGGTGCACGCGGGCGGCGAGCAGCGGCTCGTCGACCTCGACCTGGTCGGCGGCCGTGGGGGCGTGGCCGTGCGGGGTCTCGGCGTCCTCGGGAGCCGGGTCCGGGTCCGGAGCCGGGGCCTGGGGCGGAGACAGGGGCAGGTCTGTGTGCATGGTGGCGTCCTCGCGACCCGGTGGCGGGCCTTCGTCTGGGCGCGCGCCGTCGTTCGTCGCCGCGCCGTCCGGAGGACTCACACCCTGCTCCCTTCCCGTCGCTTCCGTCTCTTCTTGATCACGTATCACGCGTCACCGCCCGGAAGATGGTGGCACGGACCGGCGTCCGCGCGGGGCAGCAGGGTGCGAGCCGGTCCGGAACACGGGCTTCCACGTTCTTGACGCCCCCTTGTCGGTCAGGTGCGGCACCATGGGCCGAATGAGCGAAGAGCTGCCGGCGTACGCGGAGCGAGTGCTGGAGGCGGCCGAGCGGATTCCGCCCGGCCGGGTGATGACCTACGGCGACGTCGCGGAGTGGCTCGGCGAGGGCGGACCCCGTCAAGTGGGCCGCGTCATGGCCCTGTACGGGGGAGCGGTGCCCTGGTGGCGGGTGGTGCGGGCGGACGGCCGTCCGCTGCCCGGCAGCGAGCGCAGGGCGCTGGAGAACTACCGGGCCGAGGCCACCCCGCTGCGGCTCACCGGCGACGGCGAACCCCGGCTCGACATGCGGCGGGCGCGCTGGGACGGGGACGGCGGGGATGTCGGCGGGGACGCAGCGCGGGACGAAGGTCACATGTGACAGCTTCGGCCATGTGCGGCCCGGAGGCGTGGTCGAAGAGACGTGCGAAGCCCCGTACGGGGGATGTGTGGGACCGGATGGCAGTGAGGACCGGAGTCCCGGGGAAACTGCGCCCGCCGCGCGCCTTGCCGTAGCGTTGCCTCTTCGGCTTCGGTTTCGGCCACTGCTCCGGGCACCGCTCCGGTCGAGGCTTCGGCCACGGTCACGGGCACCGACCGGGCCGTCACCACAGCAGCAGCAACCGCTGCGGCAGCGACCGCCGCAACGGCAGACCCACCAGGACCGGCACCCCACGTGAACACCTCTTCCTCCGACGGCCACCGCACCGAGCGGCGGCGTACGCGGAACCCGGACGCGTACCGCCTGGTGCGTACCGGTGCGGAACGGGTGGATCCCCCTGTGCTGGACGCAGCGCAGCGGGCGGTGGTTGAGCACACCGGCGGCCCGCTGCTGGTCCTGGCCGGACCGGGCACCGGAAAGACGACCACGCTGGTCGAGGCGGTCGCGGCCGGCGTGGAGTCCGGCGCGGACCCCGCCCGCATCCTGATCCTCACCTTCAGCCGCAAGGCGGCCGTCGAACTGCGCGACCGGACCGCCCTGCGGCTCGGCGGGGCCCCCCCCCCCCAGGCCACCACCTTCCACTCCTTCTGTTACGGACTGGTCCGCGCCCACCAGGACACCGACCTCTTCGCGGACCCGCTGCGCCTCCTCTCCGGCCCCGAGCAGGACGTCATGGTCCGCACCCTCCTCGAAGGCCAGCGCCGGATCCGCTCGATCCGCTGGCCGGACGACCTGCGGGCCGCGCTGACCACGCGGGGCTTCGCGGACGAGGTCCGCGCGGTCCTGGCCCGCGCCCGCGAGCTGGGCCTCGGCCCTGCCGCCCTCTCCGACTTCGCGTCCCGCCTCGGCCGGCCGGACTGGAAGGCGGCGGCGGCCTTCCTCGCCGAGTACCTGGACGTCCTGGACCTCCAGGGCACCCTGGACTACGCGGAACTCCTCCACCGCGCGGTCCTCCTGGCGGAGCGCACCCCGTCGCTGTCCTCCCTGTACGACGTGATCTACGTGGACGAGTACCAGGACACGGACGCCTCGCAGCTGCGCCTGCTGCGCGCCCTCGCCGGCCCCGCGGGCCGCCTGACCGCCTTCGGCGACCCCGACCAGTCCATCTACGCCTTCCGCGGCGCGGACATCAACAACATCCTGGACTTCGAGGCCTCCTTCCCGGGAGCGCAGGTCCGCGCCCTCACCACCTCCCGCCGCTCGTCCTCCACCCTCCTCACCGCGACCCGCCACCTGACCACCCGCATGCCGGTGCCGCGCCTGCCCTCGGCGGCGGTACGGGCCCACCGCGCGCTCGCGTCGACCCGCGAGGGCGGCCGGGTCGAGGTGTTCACCTACCCCACGGCCGGCGCGGAACTGGACAACATCGCCGACATCCTGCGCCGGGCCCACCTGGAGGAGGGCGTGCCGTGGCAGGACATGGCCGTCCTGGTCCGAGCGGGCGGCCGCACCCTGCCGCAGATGCGCCGCGCCCTGATCGCGGCGGGAGTCCCGGCCGAAACGGACGGCACGGACTCCCCCCTCCGCCACGAGCCGGCGATAGCCCCCCTCCTCACGGCCCTCCGCACCCTCGCAGAATCCGCCCTCCGGCCGACCCCGGCGCCCGATTCCGTCGGCGACCCGGCCGCGCCCCACGACGAGCTGCCCGAGGAAGCCGGGACCGCTCCCGGCACCGCGAGCGCCGGGACGGGCGGGCGCGCGGCCGCCCCCACCGCCGCAGGCGGCACGAACCTGACCGGCCCGGAGGCGCTGTCCGGCTTCGCCGGTGACGCGGCCGGGGCCCAGGACGAGCTGCCCGACGGAGTCGGGGCTGCTTCCGGCGCCGTAGGCGCCGGTGCGAGCGAGCCTGCTCGTGACTTGGGGGTGGGCGGGCGGGGATCGTCCCCCGCCGCCGAAGGCGGCATCACCCTGTCCGGCTCCGCCGGTGCCCCGGCCCCGGCCCAGGGCGAGCTGCCCGACGGCGGCGGGGCCGCTTCGGGCGCCGGGGGCGTTGGGGTGGGCGAGGCCGCTCGCATCTCTGGGGCGGGTGGGCGGGAGGGTTCCCCCGGGGCCGAAGGCGCTACCGGCCTGCCCGGCTCCGCCGGTGACCCTGCCACGGCCCAGGGCGAGCTGCCCGACGGCGACGGGGCTGTTTCCGGCGCCGCGGGCGCCGGTGTGAGCGAGCCTGCTCGCCATTCCGGGGTGGGTGGGCGGGAGACTTCCCCCGCCGCCGAAGGCGGCACCGCCCTGTCCGGCTCCGCCGACGCTCCCGCCGGGGCGGAGGGTGGCCTCCTCGACGGAGTCCGGGCCGCTTCCGGCGACGAGGGCGGGCCTGCCCGCAATGACGCGGACGGGGTGCAGGCCGACGGAGGCGACGTGCCCGCCGCAGGCGAAGGGTGGATCGGGGTCGAGGCCGCGCTCGTGCTGCTGTCCTCGCCGCTGGGCGGGATGGACGCCGCCGACCTCCGCCGCCTCGGCCGCGCGCTGCGCGACGAGGAGCGGGCCGCCGGAGTCAGGACGCCCGCGCCCTCCGACGTGCTCCTCGCCCGCGCCCTCGCTGAGCCCGAGCGCCTCGTCGCCCACGACCCCGCCTACGCCCGCGGAGCGCAACGCCTCGGCCTGCTGCTCCGCAAGGCCCGCGAGCTGCTCGAAGGCGGCGGCACCGCCGAGGAGGTCCTGTGGACCCTCTGGGACGGCACCCCCTGGCCGCAGCGCCTCGAACGCAGCGCCCGCCGCGGCGGCCCCGCCGGCCGCAACGCCGACCGCGACCTCGACGCCGTCTGCGCGCTCTTCGACACCGCCGCCCGCGCGGAGGAACGTACGGGCGGCCGCGGCGCCCTCAACTTCCTCGAACAGCTCGAAGCCGAGGACATCGCCGGAGACACCCTCACTCCCCGCGCCGTCCGCCGCGAAGCCGTCCGCCTCATGACCGCGCACCGATCCAAGGGCCTGGAGTGGGGACTCGTCGTCGTCGCGGGCGTACAGGAAGGCCTCTGGCCCGACCTGCGCCGCCGCGGCTCCCTCCTCGAAGCCGACCGCATCGGTCGCGACGGCCTCGCCGAGCCCCTCACCCCCGGCGCGCTGCTCTCCGAGGAACGCCGCCTCTTCTACGTCGCCGCCACCCGCGCCCGCGACCGCCTCGTCGTCACCGCCGTCAAGGCCCCCGCCGAGGACGGCGACCAGCCCTCCCGCCTCCTCACCGAGCTCGGCGTCCCCGTGAAGGACGTCACCGGCCGCCCCCGCCGCCCCCTCGCCGTCCCCGCGCTCGTCGCGGAACTCCGCGCCACCACCGTCGACCCCGACGCCTCGCCCGCCCTGCGCGACGCCGCCGCCCGCCGCCTCGCCCGGCTCGCCGTCCTCACCGACGACGAGGACCGCCCCCTCGTCCCCGCCGCGCACCCGCAGCGCTGGTGGGGGCTGTACGAGCCCACCCGCAGCAGCGTCCCGCTGCGCGACCGCGACCATCCCGTCGCCCTGTCCGGCTCCGCCCTGGAGCAGCTCGCCAACACCTGCTCCCTCCAGTGGTTCCTGGGCCGCGAGGTCAAGGCCGACGCCCCGTCCACCGCCGCCCAGGGCTTCGGCAACGTCGTCCACGTCCTCGCCGACGAGGTCGCCTCCGGCCGTACCCCCGCCGACCTCGCCGTCCTGATGGAGCGCCTCGACTCCGTCTGGGACTCGCTCGCCTTCGACGCCCCCTGGAAGTCCCGCCAGGAGAAGGACAACGCCCGCGCCGCCCTGGAACGCTTCCTGCGCTGGCACACCACCGACCGCGGGGGCCGGGCGACCGTGGCCACCGAGCACGACTTCGACGTCACCCTCGACGCGGGGGAGTACGCCGTCCGGGTACGCGGCTCCATGGACCGGGTCGAGGCGGACCCGCAGGGGCGTGCGTACGTCGTCGACTTCAAGACCGGCAAGTCCGCGCCGACCGCCAAGGAGGTCGAACGCCACCCGCAGCTCGCCGTGTACCAGCTCGCGGTGCGCGAGGGCGCCGTCGACGAGGTCTTCGACGGCCTGCGCCCCGCACCGGGAGGCGCCGAACTCGTACAGCTGCGCCAGGGCGCCGCCCAGCGCGAGGGCGGCGACACGGTGCCCAAGATCCAGGCGCAGCAGGCCCTGGAGGGCGGCGCCTCCGGCGAATGGGTCGGCGACCTGCTCGCCACCGCCGCCGGCCGGGTCCTCGACGAGCGCTTCGCCCCCGTCCTCGGCAAGCACTGCGACCACTGCTCCTTCCGCGCCTCGTGCAGCGCCCGCCCGGAGGGCCGCCAGACGGTGGAGTAGCCCGCCCGGCGGGTCCCCCGCGGACCGGCCGAGCCAGCCGGGACACCCCGCCCTCCGGCCTTGCGACGCTGCCCCCAGCCCTTGCCCCCGAGCCTTGCTCCCCGGCCCCTGCCCCCGGGCCTGCCGCTCCGGGCCTGCCCCCCGGGCCTGCGGCCCTACCCCGGCCCCTGCCCCCGGGCCTGCCGCCCCGGGCCTGCCCCCCCGGGCCTGCGGCCCTACTCCGGCCCGCCCCCCTCCAGCCCGTCCGGCGTTTGAGGACCGGGGTCCGGGCGGAGCCCGGGGAACGGTGGAAGGGCGGGTAGGGGAATCCGCCCCGCAGGGACGGCCCGCCACGCGGGTTCTGTGCCACCACCGGCGCCTCCCGCCCCCCCCGGCCCCCCGGCCCCCCCGCCCCCCGGCCCGGGGACTCGCGCGGCGGGGACTGTCAGAGCGGGCGGCTAGCCTTTTCACGTGTCCGCGCGTCCGTCCGTCCTCACCGATCCCGAGCAGCTCAAGGAGCTCCTGGGGGTCCCCTTCACGCCCGAACAGATGGCCTGCATCACCGCTCCGCCCGCCCCGCAGGTCATCGTGGCCGGAGCCGGCTCCGGCAAGACCACCGTCATGGCCGCCCGCGTGGTCTGGCTGGTCGGCACCGGCGCGGTCGCGCCCGAACAGGTCCTCGGCCTGACCTTCACCAACAAGGCCGCCGGCGAGCTGGCCGAGCGCGTACGGACCGCCCTCGCGCGGGCCGGGATCAGCGATCCGGACCCCTCCCCGGCCGAGGCCGACTCCGCGGGCGGCGAGCCGCGCATCTCCACGTACCACGCCTTCGCCGGACAGCTCCTCAAGGACCACGGCCTGCGCATCGGCCTGGAGCCCAGCTCCCGGCTGCTCGCCGACGCCACCCGCTTCCAGCTCGCCGCCCGCGTGCTCCGCGAGGCCCCCGGCCCCTACCCGTCCCTCACCAAATCCGTTCCGGACCTGGTCAGCGATCTGCTCGCGCTCGACGGGGAGCTCTCCGAGCACCTCGTACCGCCGGAGCGGCTGCGCGCGTACGACACGGAGCTCCTCTCCGCCCTCGCGGACGTGAAGCTCAGCAACGAGGACCTCCGCAAGGTCCCGGAAACCGTCCGGGGCCGCCTCGAACTCCTCGAACTGGTCTCCCGCTACCGCGCCGCCAAACGCTCCCGCGACCTCCTCGACTTCGGCGACCAGATAGCCCTCTCCGCGCAGCTCGCCACCACCCGCCCCGAGGTCGGCGCCCTGCTGCGCGAGGAGTTCCGCGTCGTCCTGCTCGACGAGTACCAGGACACCTCGGTCGCGCAGCGACTGCTCCTGTCCGGGCTGTTCGGCGGCGGGACCGGGCACGCCGTGACCGCCGTCGGCGACCCCTGCCAGGCCATCTACGGCTGGCGCGGCGCCTCGGTGGCCAACCTCGACGACTTCCCCGAGCATTTCCCCTATGCCGACGGCCGCCCCGCCACCCGCTTCTCCCTCAGCGAGAACCGGCGCAGCGGCGGCCGCCTCCTGGACCTGGCCAACGAGCTCGCCGCCCCGCTGCGCGCCATGCACGAGGGAGTCGAGGCCCTGCGCCCCGCACCGGGCGCGGAGCGCGACGGCTCCGTCCGGTGCGCGCTGCTGGAGACCCATGCCCAGGAGCTCGACTGGATCGGCGACTCCATCGCCCACCTGGTCCGTACCGGAACCGAGCCGCGCGAGATCGCCGTACTGTGCCGCTCGGGCGGGGACTTCGCGCGGATCCAGGCGGTCCTCGTCGAGCGGGACGTCCCGGTCGAGGTCGTCGGCCTGTCCGGGCTGCTCCACCTCCCGGAGGTCGCGGACCTCGTCGCCGTCTGCGAGGTCCTCCAGGACCCGGGCGCCAACGCCGCGCTCGTCCGGCTGCTCATCGGGCCGCGCTGGCGGATCGGCGCCCGCGACCTGGCCCTGCTGGGCCGCCGCGCCCGCACCCTGATCTCCCGCGCCCCGTCCTCCTCCGACGACGACCGGCTCGCGGCAGCCGTGGAGGGCGTGGACCCGGCGGAGATCGTGTCGCTGGCCGACGCCCTCGAAACCTTCCTGGACGGCGCGGGCCAGTCCGCCCCCGACCAGCTGCCCTTCTCCGCGGCCGCCCGGGTCCGCTTCGCGCACCTCGCCCAGGAACTGCGCGACCTGCGCCGTTCCCTCTCGGACCCGCTGATGGACGTCCTGCACCGGGTCCTGTCGACGACCGGCCTCGACGTGGAGCTGGCCTCGTCCCCGCACGCGCTGGCGGCCCGCCGCCGGGAGACCCTGTCGAGCTTCATGGACGTGGCGGCCGGCTTCGCCTCCCTGGACGGCGAGGCCTCCCTCCTCGCCTTCCTCGCCTTCCTGCGCACGGCGGCCCAGTACGAGAAGGGCCTGGACCACGCCCTCCCCGGCGGCGAGAACACGGTCAAGGTCCTGACGGCCCACAAGTCCAAAGGCCTGGAATGGGACGTGGTCGTGGTCCCCGACCTCTCCGCCGGCTCCTTCCCGAAGGAGAAGGCCCCGGAGGTCTGGACCTCGTACCCGAAGGTCCTCCCGTACGCCCTGCGCGGGGACGCACCGACCCTCCCGCCCACCCCGGATTGGACCTCGCCGGGCCTGCGCGCCTTCAAGTCGGCCCTCAAGTCCCACAAGGCCGTCGAGGAACTCCGCCTCGGCTACGTCACCTTCACCCGCCCGCGCTCCCTCCTCCTGGCCTCGGGCCACTGGTGGGGCCCGACCCAGAAGAAACGACGCGGCCCGTCCACCTTCCTCTCCGCCCTCTACGAACACTGCGCGGCGGGCCACGGCGAGATCGAAGCCTGGGCCGACACCCCGGCCCCGGACGCCGAAAACCCGGCCCTCTCCACGGACACCACCCCGGACCACTCCTGGCCCCTCCCCCTGGACCCCACCTCCCTCACCCTCCGCCGCGAAGCAGCCACCCTGGTCGAGTCCTACCTCCACCCCCCGAGCACCACGGGGGACCGGGGCGCCGCGGGCTATCCGGGAACTCAGGGCCACCCGGGCCGCCGGGGCGCCGCGGGCTACCAGGGCGCCGAGGGTCATCCGGGGACTCCGGGCCACCTCGGCCACCTGGGCGACGCAGACCACCCAGGAACTCGGGGTCGCCGGGGCGGCGCGGGCTACCCGGGGACCCCGGACGGCCCGGAGTACCGGGCCTCCCGGAACCACCAGACCTCCCCGGAGGACCCCTACCTCTGGCCCCCGCACTGCGAAGACCCCGCCTACGACGAGGAGCCCCCGGCCCCCTGGCCGGACCCGGCCGACGAGCCTGCGGGTACGGCCCTCCCGTGGCCGGACTCGGCCGGCGGGGCCGCAAGGGCGGACGCCCCGTGGCCGGACCCGGCCGAGGAACCGGCCGCCGCGGAGGCCGCCCGGCCGCAGGCCGGGGCCGGCCGGGGCAGGGCCGTGCCCGCCGCCGCAGGCGGGACCCCGCAGGGGGTCCGGGGCACAGCCCCGGTTTCGGGAAGGGGCGGGGTGGGGGAAGAAGAAGCCCCGCCGCCCCCGGACGACCTGTGGCCCGGGGACGGGTACCGGGCCGCGCCCGGGCCGCGCCCGACCGACCCCGCCGACGCCCTGTGGCCCGAGGACGACACCTGGGCCGCCCCCAAGCCCCACCCGCGCCCGGCCGCGCCCGGTGGCGATGACGCCCTGTGGCCGGAGGGCACCGAGGGGCCCGCGCCCCGCCCGTACCCGTCCGCGCCCGCCGACGACCTGTGGCCGGAGGCCGGGGACCTGGCCAGGCGTCGCCCGCGCTCCGCCGCGTCCGCGCCCGCCGACGACTTGTGGCCCGAGGACAACGACGGGACCGCGCCCCGCCCGTACCCGTCCGCGCCCGCCGACGACCTGTGGCCGGAGGCCGAGGACCTGGCCAGGCCCCGCCCACGCCCCGCCGCGCCCGCGCCCGACCCCGACGACCTGTGGCCGGAGGCCGAGGCCGAGGCCGAGGCCGGGGCCGCGGACGGCGACTGGGCTGCGGCCCGGCCCCGACCCCGCCCGGCGACGCCAGGCCGCACCGACGCCCCGTGGCCAGAGGCCGGCCCCACCCCCGGCCCCCTCACCCCCGAGGACGCCAGGGCCATCGCCTCCTGGGACCGCGACCTCGACGCCCTGGAGGGCGAGCTCCGCCGCGCCCGCGAGGCCGTCCGCGACGTGGAGCTCCCGTCCGCGCTCTCCGCCAGCCAGCTGCTGCGCCTCGCCTCCGACGAGCAGGGCTTCGTACGCGACCTCGCGCGCCCCATGCCCAAGCCCCCGCAGCCCGCCGCCCGCCAGGGCACCCGGTTCCACGCCTGGGTGGAGTCCCGCTTCGACGAGCTGCCGCTGCCCCACCTCGACGTACTCGACCCCCTCACGGACCTCCCCGGAGCCCAGCCCCCGGGAGGCGACGGTTCCGACCAGGACATCGCCGACGAGGCCGACCTCGACGCCCTCAAGGCGGCCTTCGAGCGCAGCCCGTACGCCGACCGGACCCCGTACCGCATGGAGGTCCCGGTCCAGCTGACCCTGGCCGGCCGGGTGATCCGCGGCCGGATCGACGCGGTCTACCGCACCACCGACGCAGGCGCAGACGCGGACGCAGACGGCACCGGCACCACCTACGAGATCGTCGACTGGAAGACCGGCCGCACCACCGAGGCCGACCCCCTCCAGCTGGCCGTCTACCGCCTGGCCTGGGCGGAGGCCACCAACACCCCCCTCGCCCAGGTCACGGCCGTGTTCCTGCACGTCCGCAGCGGCCGCGTCATCCGCCCCCGCAACCTCCCCGACCGCGCTCGTCTTGAGCAGATCCTCCAAGGCAAAACGGACACGGAAAGCGACCATCGAACGGACGGCTAGGCTCGTGGCCATGAGCGACACCCCGGCGGACAGCGTCGTCCGCACGTACATCGAGACCCACCGCGCGGCCTTCCTCGACGACCTCGCCGACTGGCTCCGCATCCCCTCCGTCTCGGCCCAGCCCGAGCACGCGGACGACGTACGGCGCAGCGCCGACTGGCTGGCCGCGAAGCTCAAGGAGACCGGTTTCCCGGTCACCGAGGTCTGGCAGACGGCCGGCGCCCCCGCCGTCTTCGCCGAATGGCCGAGCGAGGACCCCGCGGCCCCCACCGTTCTCGTCTACGGGCACCACGACGTGCAGCCCGCCGCCCTCGCCGACGGCTGGCACACCGACCCGTTCGAGCCGGTCGTCAAGGACGGCCGGATGTACGGACGCGGCGCCGCCGACGACAAGGGGCAGGTCTTCTTCCACACCCTCGGTGTCAGGGCCCACCTCGCCGCGACCGGCGCGTCCGCCCCCGCCGTGCACCTCAAGCTGCTGATCGAGGGCGAGGAGGAGTCCGGCTCCCCGCACTTCCGCGCCCTCGTGGAGCGCGAGGCGGCCCGCCTCGCCGCCGATGTCGTGATCGTCTCCGACACCGGCATGTGGTCCGAGACCACGCCCACCGTCTGCACCGGCATGCGCGGCGTCGCCGACTGCGAGATCGACCTGTTCGGACCCGACCAGGACATCCACTCGGGTGCCTTCGGCGGTGCCGTGCCGAATCCGGCCACCGTCGCCGCCCGCCTCGTCGCGGCCCTGCACGACGCGGACGAGCGGGTCACGATCCCCGGCTTCTACGACAACATCGCCGAGCTCACGGACGCGGAGCGCGAGCTGATCGCCGAGCTCCCCTTCGACGAGGCCGAGTGGCTCCGTACGGCCAAGTCGTACGCGGCTTCGGGCGAGGCCGGCTACTCCACGCTGGAGCGCGTCTGGGCCCGCCCGACCGCCGAGGTCAACGGCATCGGCGGCGGCTACCAGGGCCCCGGCGGCAAGACCATCGTGCCCGCCTCGGCGCACCTGAAGCTGTCGTTCCGCCTGGTCTCCGGGCAGGACCCGTACGAGGTCGAGACGGCCGTCACGGCCTGGGTCGCGGAGCGCGTCCCGGACGGAATCCGGCATTCGATCACCTTCGGCGCCCCGACCCGGCCGTGCCTGACCCCGCTGGACCACCCGGCGCTGCAGTCGGTCGTCCGCGCCATGAGCCGGGCCTTCGGCCAGAAGGTCCGCTTCACCCGCGAAGGCGGTTCGGGTCCGGCGGCCGACCTCCAGGACGTGCTGAACGCCCCCGTCCTCTTCCTCGGGATCTCCGTACCCTCCGACGGCTGGCACTCGCCGAACGAGAAGGTCGAGCTCGACCTGCTCACCAAGGGGGTCGAGACGGCCGCCTACCTCTGGGGCGACCTGGCCGCCCACTGGAAGCCGGCGTCCGCTTGACGACGCCACACACGCCACACACGCCCCACCCGCCACCGCACACCCGTCCGTCCTGCTGAGCCTGCCTGTGTCCCACCACCGGGGGAGTTGGAAGTACCTGTGAGCACCCATACCGAGTCCGAGCGTCCGATCTCGCTGGCCGCGCCCAGCGGAATCGACCGCGCCGCGCACCACCGCCTCGACGAGGCGTGGCTCGCCGCGGCCTGGAGCCACCCCAGCACCCGCGTCTTCGTCGTCTCGGGCGGCCAGGTCCTGATCGACGACACCCCCGACGGCGGTACCGCGATCGTGATGACCCCGGCCTTCGAGGCCCCGGTCACCGAGACCCACCGGTACTTCCTGGGGACCGACGAGGACGGCGTACGGTACTTCGCGCTGCAGAAGGACTCGCTGCCCGGCCGCATGGACCAGTCGGCCCGCCCGGCCGGCCTGCGCGAGGCCGGAATGCTGCTCTCCGAGCGGGACGCCGGGCTGATGGTGCACGCGGTGGCGCTGGAGAACTGGCAGCGCATGCACCGCTTCTGCTCCCGCTGCGGCGAGCGCACGGTGGTCGCCGCGGCCGGGCACATCCGCCGCTGCCCGGGCTGCGGGGCCGAGCACTACCCGCGGACCGACCCGGCGGTGATCATGCTGGTCACGGACGACCAGGACCGCGCGCTGCTGGGCCGCCAGGTGCACTGGCCGGAGGGCCGCTTCTCCACCCTCGCGGGGTTCGTCGAACCGGGCGAGTCGATCGAGCAGTCCGTCATCCGCGAGGTCTGGGAGGAGGCGGGCGTCAAGGTCGGCGAGGTCGACTACATCGCCAGCCAGCCCTGGCCGTTCCCGTACAGCCTGATGCTGGGCTTCACGGCGCGCGCCGTCACCTTCGACATCACGGTCGACGGCGACGAGATCCAGGAGGCCCGCTGGTTCTCCCGCGACGACCTGCGCACGGCGATCGAGGCCGGCGAGGTCCTCCCGCCGGCGGGCATCTCCATCGCGGCCCGCCTGGTCGAGCTCTGGTACGGCAAGCCCCTCCCGAAGCCGGTCGCGACCGGCTGACCGGACCCGCCCGTCCATCGGCTGCACCACACGAAGGCCCCCGCTCCGGCGGGGGCCTTCGTCCGTGTCCGTCCGTGTCCCGTCCGTCCTCCGTCAGGTCATGTTCAGGTACGGCAGGGGCCCGGCCACATGGCGAGCGGGATGATCCAGGCGCCGAGGGCGAAGCCGGGGGCGTACTTGTGGCTGCCCGAGGGCCGGTCCGGCCGGATTGCGGAACAGGTGGCGGGGCCCGCGCATCGCGGCTTCCCCCACGGGCGCACGTCGTACCGGCTCATGCCTGCTCCCCCTCCGGGTTCCCCCGGTCGGTGAGCCGGTCGAGGCGGGCCCGCTGGGCTTCGGTCAGCCGGAGGTCCTCCGCGGCGAGGTTCTCCTCCAGGTGGGCGATCCGGGCGGTGCCCGGGATCGGGAGGACGACCGGCGAGCGGCCGAGCAGCCAGGCGAGCGCGACCTGCGTGGGGGTGGCTCCGGCCTCGGCGGCCACGGCGGCGACCTCGGCCGTCGCCCCGGACCGCCCCCAGGCCACGGTGGCCCAGGGCAGGAACGCGATGCCCGCCGCCTCGCAGGCGGCGAGCACGGGCTCGTGCCCCCGGTCGAGCAGGTTGTAGCGGTTCTGCACGCTCGCGATGTCGACGATCTCCCGGGCCGCGGCGAGCTCGCCGACGGTGACCTCCGACAGCCCGATCCGGCCGATCTTGCCCTCGGTGCGCAGGTCCCGCAGCGTGCCGATCTGGTCGGCGAGGGGCGTCTGCGGGTCGATGCGGTGCAGCTGGAGCAGCTCGATCCGCTCGACGCGCAGCCGGCGCAGCGCCTGCTCGACCTGCTCGCGCAGCGCGGCCGGCCGCGCGTCCTGCATCCACTCGCCCGACGGGACCGAGCGGCCGATCCCGACCTTGGTGGTGACGTGGACCCCGTCCGGGTACGGGTGCAGGGCCTCGGCCAGCAGCTCCTCGTTGGCGCCCCAGCCGTACATGTAGGCGGTGTCGATCAGAGTGACGCCCAGCTCGACGGCCCGCCGCGCCACCGCGAGAGCATTCTCACGGTCCGGGCCCGGGTCCGTGGGCAGGCGCATGGCCCCGAAACCGAGCCTGCGCACTTCCAGATCCCCGCCGATGCGGAACACGGTCGTACTCACGTGTGTGGCCCCTCCCCCTTGATCAACGCGATCAAGAGGCCACGCTAACAGGCCAGTTGGCGGCTCCCCGCAACGCAGAAGCCCCCGCCGGGGCGGGGGCTTTCCGTGCGTGGAGCTCAGCACATCAGACGGCGAGGGCCTGCTTGACCTGGGCCAGGCTCGGGTTCGTCATGACCGACTCGCTGCCCGCGGAGGAGGTGACGAGGACGGTGGGAACCGTCTGGTTTCCGCCGTTCGCCTTCTCCACGAACGCCGCGGACTCGGGGTCGAGCTCGATGTTGATCTCGGTGTAGGCGATGCCCTCCCGGTCCAGCTGCTTCTTCAGCCGGTTGCAGTAGCCGCACCAGGTCGTGCTGTACATCGTGACGGTGCCCGTGTCCTGCATGCTGCGCTCTCCTCTGTGAAGGCTCGTTGGTCCGAGTACTCGAACGTACGGGACCGCGCGGCCATTCCCGGGCCCCGCATTTCGCACCGGTACGACCGGTGGGGCGGGCCTGTGGACAAGTTTCCCGTCCCCCTCACGAGACCTGGCAGCATGGCAGGGTGACATCAGCAACGCACTCCTCATCCCTCACGCCCGGCGCGGACTCGGCCGACGCGGTGCTCCTGGGCCTGGACCCGGAGCAGCGCGAGGTCGCGACGACCCTGCGCGGGCCGGTGTGCGTGCTCGCGGGCGCCGGCACGGGCAAGACCAGGGCGATCACCCACCGCATCGCCTACGGGGTCCGTTCCGGCCAGCTGATGCCGGCGAGCGTGCTGGCCGTCACGTTCACCAACCGCGCCGCGGGCGAGATGCGCGGCCGCCTGCGCGAGCTGGGCGCGGGCGGGGTGCAGGCGCGGACCTTCCACTCCGCCGCCCTGCGCCAGCTCCAGTACTTCTGGCCCAAGGCGGTCGGCGGCGACGTGCCCCGGCTGCTGGAGCGCAAGATCCAGTTCGTGGCCGAGGCGGGCGCGCGCTGCCGCATCCGCCTCGACCGGGGCGAGCTGCGCGACGTCACCGGCGAGATCGAGTGGGCGAAGGTCACGCAGACGGTCCCCGCCGACTACCCGGCGGCCGCCCGCAAGGCCGGCCGCGAGGCCCCCCGGGACCTGGCCGAGATCGCCCAGATCTACGGGACGTACGAGCAGCTCAAGCGCGACCGCGGCATGATCGACTTCGAGGACGTGCTGCTCCTCACGGTCGGCATCCTCCAGGACCGCCACGACATCGCCGAACAGATCCGCACCCAGTACCAGCACTTCGTCGTCGACGAGTACCAGGACGTCAGCCCGCTCCAGCAGCGGCTGCTGGACCTCTGGCTCGGCGAGCGCGACACCCTCTGCGTGGTCGGCGACGCCAGCCAGACGATCTACTCCTTCACCGGCGCCACCCCCGACCACCTGCTGAACTTCCGCACCAAGTACCCGCAGGCCACCCTGGTCAAGCTGGTCCGCGACTACCGCTCCACCCCCCAGGTGGTCCACCTCGCCAACGGGCTCCTCGCCCAGGCCAAGGGCCGCGCCGCCGAGCACCGCCTGGAGCTGGTCTCCCAGCGCGAGACCGGCCCCGACCCGGTCTACGCCGAGTACACCGACGAGCCCGCCGAGGCCGAGGGCATCGCCCACCGGGTCCGCGACCTCGTCGCGGCCGGCGTCCCGGCGGGGGAGATCGCCGTCCTCTACCGGATCAACGCCCAGTCCGAGGTGTACGAGCAGGCCCTCGCCGACGCCGGAGTCCCCTACCAGCTGCGCGGAGCCGAGCGCTTCTTCGAGCGTGCCGAGGTCCAGAAGGCGATCCTCGCCCTGCGCGGAGCCGCCCGCTCCGGCGGCAACGACCGGCTGCTCGACGACGTCGTGGAGCTCGGATCCCAGGTCCGCGCCGTGCTCAGCTCCACCGGCTGGAGCAGCGAACCGCCCGCCGGCTCCGGCGCCGTCCGCGACCAGTGGGAATCGCTGGCCGCGCTGGTCCGGCTCGCCGAGGACTTCGCCCGCAGCCGGCCGTCCGCGACCCTGGCCGACCTGACGGTCGAGCTGGACGAGCGCAAGGCCGCCCAGCACGCCCCGACCGTCCAGGGCGTCACCCTCGCCTCGCTGCACGCGGCGAAGGGCCTGGAGTGGGACGCCGTGTTCCTCGTGGGCCTGACCGACGGCATGATCCCGATCACCTATGCGAAGACCGACGAGCAGGTCGAGGAGGAGCGCCGGCTGCTCTACGTCGGCGTCACCCGCGCCCGGCACCACCTGACGCTCTCCTGGGCCCTCTCCCGGACTCCGGGCGGCCGGGGGTCCCGACGCCCCAGCCGCTTCCTGAACGGCCTGAGGCCGGGCTCCCTGGCGCCGGGAAGCAGGCCGGGCGGTCCGCTCGAGCCCGGGGCCCGCAAGCGGGGCCGCCGCGGCCCGGCCGTGTGCCGGGTCTGCCGCAAGACGCTGACCGACGCCGGCGAGCTGAAACTGATGCGCTGCGAGGACTGCCCTTCGGACATGGACGAAGGGCTCTACGAGCGGCTGCGCGACTGGCGCGCCGTCCAGGCGAAGGAGCAGGGGATGCCCGGCTACTGCGTCTTCACGGACAAGACGCTGATGGCCATCGCGGAGGCCGCACCCTCGCAGGAGGGAGAGCTCTCGATGATCTCCGGCGTGGGCGCCCGGAAGCTCGAGCGGTACGGAGCCGACGTGCTGGCCATCTGTGCAGGTGAGGAGCCTGGGACGGAAGATCCTGACGACGCGTAGAAACTCGTCGGAAAAATAGTTTGCACATGCCCAGCGAAGCCCCATAGGTTCTTAGCAACGGAAACGGTGGCTTCTCCGAAGCCCCTGATCCGTGCTGTACTTATCCGAATACGCATGGGATCAGGCCTCCGGGCCGAAGTCCCCGAGACGCCGAGAGGAGGCGAGACCAGTGACCAGCTTCATCACCACCACCAAAATGACCGATCGCTCGGTTGCCGCTTCCTGCACGCTCGGCTCCTCCACGCTCCTTGCCCTCACGGGTACCGGTCTGCCGGTCACCGGTCTGTCCGCCATGTGCGCCGACAGCCCCGTCCGGCCCGCCGCCCCCGTCTCGCTGCTGGTCAGCGAGCGCAATGAGCGACCGACCAAGGCACCGGTGGCAGTACTGGCAGCAGAAGCTCAGGCGCATGGCGCCTATGCCTTTGCGGCCGCAGCCGGTGCCGCCAGTGCCGGATTCACGCGCCAGACGACGCAGACGAAGAAGCAGCACCACCTGATGTGGGCCTACCGCGGGCTCGAACCCTGGAGTGATCCAGTCTGATCTGACGATCAGACCGGCGCCTTCAGGGCCGCGGAACCCCACCCGGGATCCGCGGCCCTTCTGTTTGTCCCCGAACAGGGGACGACGGACCGAAGGGGCGAGGTACCCCAGCCGCCCCCGGCCGACCGGCCGGAACGACTAGACGAACAAGACGAGGAAGAAACCACCGTGCAACTCGAAGCGCACGCCCCGTCCGTACCGAAGACCCAGACCCTCTCCCCGCCCGCAGTCCCGGAGGACTCCACCTTGACTCCCCTCACCGCGCTGACCGCGCTCGACGACGCCATCGAGAACCTCGGCGTGCCCGTCGCCTGTCGCACCTACGACCCCGAGGTCTTCTTCGCCGAGTCCCCGGCCGACGTCGAGTACGCGAAGTCCCTCTGCGGCACCTGCCCGCTGGTCGAGGCCTGCCTCGCCGGTGCGCTGGAGCGCCGCGAGCCCTGGGGTGTCTGGGGAGGCGAGCTCTTCGTCCAGGGTGTCGTCGTCGCCCGGAAGCGTCCCCGTGGCCGTCCGCGCAAGAACCCGGTTGTCGCGGCATGACCGCCAACGGAACCATCGACCGCCCCCTGACGCACGACCCCCTGAAGCAGGCCCTCATGTCCCCCCACGCCACAACGAGCGAGCAGCCGCACGGCTCCGCCACCGCAGACTTCATCACCGCCGGCGCGATCACCTCGCGTCAGAACAGGACCCGCGAAATGCAACTCATCCCAGAAGCCCTGGCTCGTGCCCATATGGACGACCGCATGCGTGAGGTCGACGCCGAGCGTCGCGCCGTACGCCTGGTCGCCGCGCGGCGCATGCAGCGTCGAGCCGAGCGCGTCTCGCTGCGCGCCCGGCGCGCGCTGGCCATGGCCGTCATGCACTAAGAGAGAGCTGGAGACGGCTCGGAAGTAACCACCGGAGGGACCGGCCCGAACGGGCCGGTCCCTCCGGTGCGTTGCGGACCGCCCACCGGCCCCGTGGGGATATCGTCTGGAGGTGGACCAGCCGACTCCCCGCCCGGCACCGCCGGGAACCGAGGCCCCGCCCGTCGTCTGCGCGCGCTGTGGCGCCCAGGCCCCGGCCGGCCCCCCGCCCACCTGGACCTGCTCCGTGGAGAACGGGACCAGAGAGTACTTCTGCGTCGACTGCGCGCGTGCGAACCTCCGCGCCATCGAAGGCCGCCTCGACTCCTCCTGGTGGTGAGCGCCCGACCGGGACCGCCCGCCACCCTCCGGCTCAGCCCTCCTCGGGCAGGAACCCCGGCAGCCAGGAGTCGAGTTCCTCGCGGAGCCTGACCGTCGCGCCCAGCTGACACAGCACCCCTATGGTGCTCAGCGTCACCCGGTGGATCAGCAGGTAGGAGGGCGGCAGATTGATCTGCCGGCCCAACTGGTGCGCGGGGGAGCGGGGATCGGCGATCCGCGCGGCCTGGCCGCGCAGCCAGGTCCGGGTGAAGGTGAACTCCTCGGCCTCCGCCGGTTCGAGCATCGGCCGCAGGTAGTCGAGCACCGCATCGGCTTCCAGCTCGATGGACTCGCGTACGAACCCCTCCGCGCGCAGGTGCCCGTAGACCCCCTCGGCATCACCGTCCAGCGCCATCCGCAGCGACCGGCCGATGGGCTTGGGCCAGCCGCCCGGCAGCCGGTCCACGGTCCCGAAGTCCAGTACGCCCAGCCGCGTCCGGCCGTCCGCCCCGGAGATCAGCCGGAAGTTGCCCGGGTGCGGATCGGCGTGCAGCAGCCCGGTGCGCGCGGGGCCGGAGAAGAGGAACCGGGCCAGCAGCTGTCCTGCGCGGTCGCGCTCCTCCGCGGTGCCGTCGGCTATCACCTCCGACAGTGGGGTCCCCTCGATCCAGTCGGTCACCAGCACCTGGTCGCTCTGGTGCACCACGTCCGGGACGACCACGTCCTCGTCGCCCTCGAAGGCGTCCGCGTGCGTCCGCTGGGCCTCGGCCTCCAGCTCGTAGTCCAGCTCCTCCGAGACCCGGTCGCGCAGCTCTTTGATCAAGGGCTTGATGTCCATGCCCGGGATGAGCGGCCCCAGCAGTCCCGCGAACCGGCTCAGCTGCTTCAGGTCCGACAGCAGGGCCTCGCCGGCCCCCGGGTACTGGACCTTGACCGCCACCTGGCGGCCGTCGTGCCACACCGCCCGGTGCACCTGCCCGATCGAGGCCGCCGCCGCGGGCTTGTCCTCGAACTCCTCGAACAGCTCCCGCCAGTCCGCGCCGAGCCGCTCCGACAGCACCTGGTGCACGGTGGCCGCGGGCAGCGGCGGGGCCGCCTCCTGAAGCTTCGTCAGCGCGGCCCGGTAGGGCCCGGCGACCTCCTCGGGCAGCGCCGACTCGAAGACCGAGAGCGCCTGGCCGAACTTCATGGCGCCCCCCTTCAGCTCTCCCAGCACGCGGAACAGCTGCTCGGCGGTGCGCTGCTGGAGCTCGCGCGCCACTATCTCCGCGGACTTGCCGCCGATCCGCTTGCCGAGGCCCCAGGTGGCCCGGCCCGCTATGCCGAGCGGCAGCGCGGCCAGCTTGACGGTACGGGTGACCGCCTTCCGGGGAAGATCAGACATGCGCCCCTCCAATTCCCAGACAGCTGAGCCGCAAGCGGCGGTCCGGGGGAGTCCCCCGAAGGCCTTTCCGGCCAAAAGCATCCTGTCATGGCCCCCGGCGGTCGCCCCCTCCGCATGCCCTGCCGCTCCGGCCCGGTGCGAGGCGGGAATCCACCGGTCGGCGGACGGCGGCCGCCCCCATGGGACAGCATGGCGGTGGAGTGGGCCGCGCAATACCGGCGGAAGGGCTGGGGGATGGCGGGACGGGGACCTTCGAGGCAGGAACTGATCCGGCGGCGCCGTTCCGGCGGCTTCATCGGCAGGCAGGGTGAGGTGACCGCCTTCCGCGACGCCCTGCGCCAGCCCCCGCAAGAGGCGGCGCAGTTCCTCTTCCACGTCCGGGGCCCGGGCGGTGTCGGCAAATCGACCCTCGTACGGCACCTGGAAACCATCGCCCGCGAGAGCGGGGCCGTCACCGCGTACGTGGACGAGTCGGTCGCCGACGTCGTCGAGACCATGGAAGCGGTCAGCGCACAGTTCGCCCAGCGCGGCCTGCCCATGAAGGGCTTCGACAAGCTGCTGGCCACCTATCGCCAGCGCCGCCACGAGGCCGATGCCGGAGTCCTCGCGGCCGCGGCGGCGGCCGACCCCGCGGCGGGAGGCACCCCGCCGCCCTCCTCGTCCAGCGTGGTCGCCTCGCAGCTGGGCCTGGTCGGACTCGGGATGATCCCCGGGGTCGGCGCCTTCACCGGAGCCGTGGACCCGAACCAGGTCGCCGCCGGCGCGGACCGGGTCAAGGCCCTCCTCAGCACCCGCCTGCGCAACCACGGTGACGTCGAACTGGTCCTCTCCCCGCTGGACACGCTGACCCCGGTGTTCCTCGAAGAGCTCGCCGAGACGGCCCGCAAGCACCCGTGGATCGTGCTCTTCTTCGACACCTACGAGCGCACCGGACCCATGCTGGACACCTGGCTCCGCGACGTGCTGGGCAGCGAACGCTACGGGGAGTTCCCCGCGAACGTGCTGGTCGTCCTGGCCGGCCAGTCCAAGCTGGCCGCCCGCACCTGGGAGGACTGGCACGACCTGGTCACCGACTGGCCCCTGGAGGTCTTCACCGAAGCCGAGGCGCGGCTCCTCCTCACCGGAAAGGGAGTCACCGACGAGCGGGTCGTCGAGGTGATCCTGCGCCTGTCGGGCCGCCTCCCGGTCCTGGTCTCCACCCTGGCCGAGACACAGCCGGGAACGGTGGAGGAGGTGGAGGAGATCGGGGACCCCAGCGGCACCGCCGTCGAGCGGTTCCTCAAGTGGGTGCCCGACCCCGCCCACCGTGCTGCCGCCCTGGCCTGCGCGTTCCCGCAGGAGCTGGACGAGGACGTCTACCGGGCGGCCGTGGAGGAGGAGGCGGCCGAACTCTTCGGCTGGCTCCGGTCGATGCCCTTCGTCGCCGACCGCTCGGGCCACTGCCGCTACCACGAGGTGGTCCGCGGCGCGATGCTCCGCCTGCAGCGCAGGCAGTCCCCGATCCGCTGGGAGCAGCTCCACACCCGGCTGGCCGACGCGATGCGGCGGCGCCGCGAGCACCTGGAGTCCGCCCCGACCCCGTCGGAGGGGTGGTGGTCGGACGAGACCTGGCGCGGCCACCGCCTCCAGGAGGCCTACCACCGCCTCTGCGCCGACCCCCGCGCCGCGCTCCCGCGCTTTCTCCGCGATGTGGTCGACGCCTACGACCACGGCATCACCACCCTCCACCGCTGGACCACGACCCTGGCCGCAGCGTCCCGCGACACGGAGTCCCCGGCCCTGATGCGGCTGTCCGGCGAACTCCGGACGGCCCTGGACCAACCTGCCCCCGGCACCGCGGCCCTGACCGTCCTCCTCGCCCGGGCCGAGCTCGCCCCCGAGGGCCGGGCCCTGGCACTGACCCTCCGCGGCCGGGACCACCGCAACGCCGAGGAGTACGCCGAGGCCCTGGCCGACTACACCCAAGCCCTCGTCCTGGACCCCCGAGCCTGGCGCGCCTCCTTCGGCCGGGCCCTGACCCAGCAGCTCACCGGGAGCCATGAAGGCGCGATCGCGGACTACACCCGGACCGTGGAACTCGATCCCCAGGACGGCATGAGCCTGGTCAACCGCGGGACGTTGTACCGCGGGGCCGGCAGGTTCGACGAAGCCCTGGCCGACTTCGAACGCGCGTTGGAGATCTTCCCGGGTGATCGCCGGGCGCTCGTCAACCGCGGCACCGTCCACCATGGGATGGCCCGGTACGAGGAAGCCCTGGCCGACTTCACTCGCGCCCTCGAGGGCCAACCCGGGAGCGATTCCTGGACCTTGGTGAACCGAGCGAATGCCTTCGAGGCGCTGGGACGGCACGAGGAGGCGTTCGCCGACCTCGGCCGCGCCATCGAGCTCTCGCCCGACGACCTCTCGGCCTTCACCAGCCGCGCTCTCGCCCACCACAAGCTGGGGCGGCACGAAGAGGCCTTGGCCGATATCACGAGGGCCGCCGAGCTGAGACCCGACGATGCCTGGCCCGTTGCCTGGAGAGCCGATTTCCACCGCAAGGCAGGGCGGGACGAGGACGCCCTGGCGGACTACAGCAGGGCCATCGAGCTCGCCCCGGGCCACAGCTGGAGCCTCGTCGGCCGTGGGGACGTCCTTCTGTCGCTGGGACGGTACGTCGAGGCCCTGACGGACCTCGACGGTGCCGTCGCACAAGAGCCCGACAACGCCTGGGCCCTTTACCTGCGCGCGACGACGTGGGCGAAGCTCGGCCGGTTCGACCGGGCCCTCGCCGACTTCGACCGGGTCCACGCGATCAGACCCGACGATCACTGGGTCATCAGGCGAAGGGGTGATTGCCACCGCATGCTGGGCAGGAACGAAGAGGCCCTGGCCGACTACGGTCATGCGGTCGGGCTCTGCCCCACCAGCGCCTCCACACTGGCCTGCCGCGGACTGACCCATCGGCTGCTCGGCCGGTACGAGGAGGCGCTCGCCGACCTCGCCCGTGCCATCGAACTCGACGCCGATGACGCATGGACCCACTACGAGACGGCGGTGGCCATGGATGCATTGCGGCACCCGGACCGTGAACTCCACCTGGCGCGTGCGGTGGAGCTGCTGGGCTCTCCGGCGGCCCGTGCCCACCGGGTCTCCCGGTGGGGCAACCTCCTGCTCGTCCACTGCCTGTGGACCCGCTGGGATCAGGCCGAGCAGTATCTCGCGGAGCTTCTGGACGCCACCCCGGCACCTGGGGAGTTGTGCGAGCTGATCGGTGAACTCCGCAGCCTCGCCGTGGTGATCCCGTCGGCCGGGCCCCGCATCGAGGGGTTCTGCCCGGTACTTGAGGAGCGACTCACGGCTGCGCCTCCCCGCTAGCCCCCTCACGCCCCCACCCCCTGCCCCGCCGGGACCTTCGCCGCCCCGCACGGGCAGTCCGGATGCGGCTGCACCGGGGTGGACTGCCAGTGGAGGGACGGGAGGGCGGCCTCCCAGCGGGTGGCGGTGGAGGCGGGGAGTTCGCCGTCGAGGAAGGACAGGGCGTGGGCCGCGGCCAGGCCGGCGACTGCGGTGGACAGGCCCAGGTCGCAGGCGGCGGCGGTGCGGCGGCGGTGGGCCGAGCGCCACTGGACCAGCATGCGCGGCCAGGCCGGGTCCCGATCGATCCGGTCGCGCTCCATGCAGCCGGCGCACGCGGTGGCTCCGGGCAGGACCAGCGGCCCCACCAGCCCGGTGCCCTCCAGGACCCCCGCGTAGAGGTGGGGGGTGCCGGTGGTGACCCAGTCGGCAGCCGTCTGCGGATCGGGGGCCCAGGACTGCAGGCCGTCGCGAGGTGCGACCACCACCAGGGCGAGCCCCGGCTCCGGGCCCTCGCTCTCCCCGGTCCGGGGGCCGCGTCCGGGGGCGGCTTCGCGGACCGCCGTCCGCGCGGCCTCGGCGCGCAGCCGTCCCACGCTGCCGGGGCCCAGGCCGCCGGGCGCCACGTCCGCGGGCTGCGTGCGGCCCCCGTCGAGCACCTCGACCCGGCCGATGCCCGCTCCCGCCAGGACCGAGGCGATCACCGCGCCCACCCTGCCGCTCCCGCGCACCTGAACCCGTATCACCCGCCGGGCGGCGACACCCTGTAAGTCCCCGCCCGGCCGGGGGCGGACCAAGGACAGCGACCCCAAGTCCGGGCCGAGCCGCTCGAGGGCCTCCGGCCGGTCCCGCACCGCCTGGGCGCGGGGTCCGCCCGCGGTGGCGTCGTCGAGCAGCCCGGCCGCCGCCAGCCTCCGCACCACCTCGTCGACGCGGCCGTCCGGGAGCCCCATCGCCTTGCCCTCCGACCGGAGCAGCTCCATGCCCCGCGTCCCGTCGATCAGGTCCAGGAGCGAGCCCGTCGCCGTGTCCACGGGCCCGAGCACCACCGCGTGGGCGGGCGTCACACCGAATTGCACCGTCTGCAGATCCCGCCAGGCCCGTGCCAGTGCCGGCTTCACCTTCGGATACATCGCGGTCCTCCCTCGATTCGCGGTTCGATTCACGCGCCGCATTCCCTGGGGCCGCGTCGCTTTCGCTTTCCGCAAGATTGCCCGGCCGGAGAGAGACCTGCTCAAGTTTGTCCACAGGTGAGGGGTATTAGGTATATGAAATGAATGACTAGCGTTCCTCGGGGCGTCCGTGCCGCCGACTGAGCAACGGTTCGTGTTCGACCCCGGGAGGGCGGGACTTCCGCCGCGGCGACCGGGTACCGTCATGGCGTGTCCGCCGATCCACCGAAGCGCGCCGTCGAAGTCCGCCGGAGCGCGCGCCGCCGCAGGACCGTATCCGCCTACCGCGAAGGTGATCGTACGGTCGTC
Organism: Streptomyces sp. NPDC056883; assembly: GCF_042788835.1. Taxonomy (NCBI): domain Bacteria; kingdom Bacillati; phylum Actinomycetota; class Actinomycetes; order Kitasatosporales; family Streptomycetaceae; genus Streptomyces; species Streptomyces sp. NPDC056883. Next base: position 347,319 of record NZ_JBHUBS010000003.1, read on the forward strand.
CTCATCCCTGCCCGGATGTCCGAGGCGGAGGAGCAGCGCTGGGTGGGCGTCATGCTCGACAAGCTGGCGGCGCAGGAGAGCAAGCGCACCTTCGGGGACGCGGAACTCGCCGAGCGCGCCGAGCGTTTGTCCGAGCAGTATTTCAGCGGCCGCGCCCGCCCCCGCACGGTCCGCTGGGTCACCAATCAGAACACCCGCTGGGGCTCCTGCACCCCGGCCGAAGGCAGCATCCGGCTCTCGCACCGCATCCAGGGGATGCCGGAGTACGTCGTCGACTACGTGCTGCTGCACGAGCTGGCGCACCTCCTCGTGCCCGGGCACGGACCCGGTTTCTGGGAACTGCTGGAGGCGTATCCGCGCACCGAGCGGGCGCGCGGGTACCTCGAAGGAGTCGTCGCCGCCGAACGCCTTCCGAAAGTCCCGGCCGCCCGCGAGGAATGATCCGCATTTGTCCGCTATAACCCCGCCATGTCACGCCTCGTGATATGTACCGGGTCGGTACCGACTTGGCCGGATGTCCGAGGTTGGCGTTAGCCTGAGCGGCACGCATTCACAGTCGGGATGGGGGACGGTCTTACGTATGGCCAGGGAATTCCAACGCGGTCACAAGGCCAAAATCAGTGATCTGACGGCGGGCACGGACCTCTATGTGGGTGTCCAGATCGCCGGGCCCGGGCTCGCCATCGACATCAGCTGCTTCGGCCTCGACGCCGACGAACAGCTCTCGGACGACCGCTACTTCGTCTTCTTCAACCAGCCGAAGTCGCCGGAGGAGTCCATCCAGCAGCTCGGCGCGCAGGCCGGTGACACGGAATCCTTCCGGGTGACCCTGGACCGCATTCCGGCCAACATCCACAAGCTCTCCTTCGCCGCCTCGATCGACGGCGCCGGCCAGATGTCGCAGATCGGCCCCGGCTACATCCGCATCGTGGCGGGCGGCGAGGAGGTCGTGCGGTACTCCTTCACGGGCTCCGAGTTCAGCACCGAGCGCGCGCTGATGATCGGCGACTTCTACCTCAAGGACGTATGGCGCTTCGCCGCCGTCGGCCAGGGCTTCGACGGCGGGCTCGCCGCGCTGCTCCAGAACTTCGGCGGCGAGGTCGCCGAGGAGGAGCAGCCCGCGCAGCAGGCGCAGGCCCCGGCCGGTGCGCCGGGCTTCGCACCGCCCCCGCAGGCCGCCGCCCCGGCGCCCTCCTTCGGTGCTCCCGTCCAGGCGCAGCCCCCGGCCCCGGCGCCCTCCTTCGGCGCGCCGCCCCAGGCCCCGGCGCCCGCCCAGGCCCCCGCCCCGGCCCAGGTCCCGGCCCCCGCGCCGTACCAGCAGCCCGTCCACGCGGCCCCCACCATGGCCGCACCGATGGGCGCCCCCCTGGCCCCGCCCGCCCCCGCGCCCTACGGGCAGGTTGCGCCGCCCGCCCCGGCCCCCGCGCCGTACGGGCAGCAGCCGCAGCCCTCGTACGGCCAGGTCCCCGGCCAGCAGCAGCCCCCGTACGGCCAGCAGCCGGCCTTCGGCCAGCAGCCCCAGGGCTACGGTGCTCCCGCGCAGGCGGTGCCCGCCGCCGGCGCCGGACTCGCCGCCGCCCTCCAGCCGTACAAGGAAGCCCCCACCGGCACCCGCTGGACCCCGCAGAACCAGCAGCTCATGCGCGTCGACCTGGCCATGGGCGGCCAGGCCGTCCTCGCCCGCCAGGGCAGCATGGTGCTCTACCAGGGCAAGGTCGACTTCAGCTACAAGGGCGCGGGCTTCGCCGGCCGCGTCGTCGGCAACGCCACCGGCCAGGAGATGCAGCTGATGCGCTGCTCCGGCCGCGGGCAGATCTTCCTCGCGGAGAACGGCGCCCACCTGCACGCCATCGAGCTCCAGGGCGACGGCATCTGCGTCTCCGCCGAGAACGTCCTCGCCTTCGACGAGTCGCTCCAGCACGAGATCCGCCGCATCGAGGGCCACGGCATCCCGGGCGGCGCCCTGTTCACCATGCAGTTCCAGGGCACCGGCACGGTGATCGTCAAGACGCACGGCGTGCCCGTCGTCCTGCCCGTCACCCCGACCACCTTCGCGGACAGCAACGCCATAGTCGCGTGGTCCTCGGCCGCCCAGGTGATCATTTCCAGCCAGGTCCGGCTGCGCCGCAACGCGTACCCCGGTCACAGCGGGGAGACCGTGAACCTCCAGTTCCGCGGCGCTCCCGGCAACTTCATCGTCGTCCAGCCGTACGAGGTCTGAGGGAGCCCCACATGAATGCCATGAACGCAATGAACCAGCAGCTCGCGGGCTACGCCCCGACCCCCGTCACGGCCCGCATGGAGAACCACGGCCGCGCGATGCTCAAGGTCGCCATGCAGAGCGGCCAGGACCTCTTCGCGCGCACCGGATCGATGGTCGCCTACGAGGGCTTCGTGCAGTACGAGCCCAACCCGCCGGCCGTCCGCCAGATGGCCTCGCAGTGGCTCACCGGCGAAGGCGCCCCGCTGATGAAGGCCTCCGGCGACGGCCTGCTCTACCTCGCCGACTACGGCGCGGACGTCGTCGTGATCAACCTCAACAACGACTCGCTCTCCGTCAACGGCACCAACCTGCTCGCCTTCGACGCCCACCTCCAGTGGGGCGTCGAGCGGGTCAAGGGCATGGCCAAGTTCGCCGGCCAGGGCCTGTTCAACGTGTCGGTCGCCGGCACCGGCTGGGTCGCGATCACCTCGCGCGGCACGCCGATCGTGGTCGACTGCGGCCGCGGCGAGGACGAGACGTACGTCGACCCCGACGCGCTCGTCGCCTGGTCCCCGAACCTCAAGGTCAAGGGCAAGCGCAGCTTCAAGGCCTCGTCGATGATCGGCCGGGGCAGCGGGGAGGCCTACCAGATGGCCTTCTCCGGCCAGGGCATCGTCGTCGTACAGCCCAGCGAGGACAGCACCGACCGGCTCCGGGCCCGGGGCTGAGGGGGAGAAGACACACCATGCAGAGCTCACTTTTCGCCCACGCCGAGGCGCAGACCCAGGAGCGGTACGCCGTCCAGAACCCGCAGCTGCTGCGGGTCTCGCTGAGCGGCTCCGACGACGTGCTCGCCCGCAAGGGCGCGATGGTCGCCTACCAGGGGATCATCGACTTCGACGGCGAGTACCAGAGCACCACCCAGCGCAATGCCCGCGCCCGCACCGGTGAGGGCCTCGACCTGATGCGCTGCTCCGGACAGGGCACGGTCTACCTGGCCAACCTGGCGCAGTACGTCCACGTCGTGGACGTGGACCAGGACGGCCTCACGGTCGACAGCAGCTACGTGCTGGCCCTGGACTCCACCCTGCACACCGAGGCCATCGCGGTGGACAGCCAGTACGGGATCTCCGGCTCCGGCAAGTACCAGCTCAACATCACCGGCCGCGGCAAGGTCGCGCTGATGACCTCCGGGCAGCCGCTGATGATGCAGGTCACGCCCGACAAGTACGTCAACGCCGACGCGGACGCCATCGTCGCCTGGTCCACCTCGCTGCGCGTGCAGATGCAGGCCCAGACGCACTCCACCGGCGTCTGGCGGCGTCGCGGCAACACCGGCGAGGGCTGGGAGCTGAGCTTCCTCGGCACCGGCTTCGCCCTGGTCCAGCCCAGCGAGGCGCTCCCGCCGCAGAACGCCCAGATCGGGCAGGGTGCGGCCGCGCAGTTCGGCATGGGCCAGCACGGCGCCCACGCGCAGAACCAGAACAACGCCTGGAACTGATCCGGGTACGCACGGACACACGGAAGGGGCGGCCCCGCATCGGCGGGGCCGCCCCTTCCGCGTGTCCCGCGGGCTCAGAGCCGCGCGAGCGTCGCCTCCAGCAGCCGCACCACCGAGGCGTCGGCCACCTCCGCCACCTGGGCGTACGGGAACCAGCGCAGGTCCAGAGACTCGTCGCTGATCGCTTCGAGGGCACCTGCGGGCGCCAGCGCCGCGTACTGCACGTCCAGGTGCCAGTTGCACGGAGCCGGGATCGGGTGCCGGTCCAGGCGCACCGGGCCGCCGGGCAGCAGGGTCAGCCCGGCGGTGATGCCGGACTCCTCGTGGGCCTCGCGCAGGGCCACGTCGGCGAGGGCGGCGTCACCCGGCTCGCAGTGCCCGCCCATCTGGAGCCACATGCCCAGCTTCTTGTGCAGGGTCAGCAGGACGCGCTCGTGCTCCGGGTCGATCACCAGCGCGCTGCCGGTGACGTGGCCCGCCTGGCAGGGCTTGTAGACCCCGTCGGGATGGGCCGCCAGGTGCTCCAGGTAGACGTCGCGCAGTTCGGGCTGGCCCTCGTACCCCTTGAGGACCAGGACAGCGTCTTCGTGCAGGCTCACTTGGTGTCGTCGCCGTCCTGTTCGCGCTTCTGGGCGGCCTCGCCCAGCATCTTGTCGATCTCGGAGAAGTCCAGCTGCTCCCGGTGCACGAACCCGTCCGGGTCGTCCAGGTCGGAAGCGGTCGGCAGCATGTCCGGGTGCTCCCAGAGGCCGTCGCGCCCGTCCACGCCGCGCGCGTCGGTGAGCGAGGCCCACAGCCGCGAGGCGTCGCGCAGCCGGCGCGGCCGCAGCTCCAGCCCGATCAGCGTCGCGAAGGTCTGCTCCGCCGGGCCGCCCGAGGCGCGCCGCCGGCGCATGGTCTCGCGCATGGCGTCCGCCGAGGTCAGCCGGGGCTTGGCGGCCTCGTGCACGACCGCGTCCACCCAGCCCTCGACCAGCGCGAGCGCCGTCTCCAGACGGGCCAGCGCGGCCTTCTGCTCGGGGGTGTCCTGCGGCTGGAACATGCCGCCCTGGAGGGCTTCCTGCAGCTGCTCCGGGTTCGACGGGTCGAGCTGGCCGACCACCTCCTCCAGCTTCGAGGTGTCGACCTTGATGCCCCGCGCGTACCCCTCGACCGCGCCGAAGAGGTGCGAGCGCAGCCACGGCACGTGCGCGAAGAGCCGCGCATGGGCGGCCTCGCGCAGCGCCAGGTACAGCCGGACCTCGTCGGAGGAGACGCCCAGGTCCTTGCCGAAGCGCTCGATGTTCAGCGGCAGCAGGGCGGCCTTGCCGGCCGGACCCAGCGGGAGCCCGACGTCGGTCGAGCCCACGACCTCGCCCGCGAGGGTGCCCACGGCCTGGCCGATCTGCTGGCCGAACATGGCCCCGCCCATCGAGCGCATCATGCCGAGCAGCGGGCCCGCCATGGCCTGCATCTCCTCGGGCAGGACGCCGCCCATGGCCGCGCCGACGCGCTCGGCGACCGGGTCCACGAGCTCCTTCCACACCGGCAGGGTCGCCTCGACCCATTCGGCGCGGCTCCACGCCACGGCCGTGGCGGCACCCGACGGCAGCGAGGTGACGCCGTCGAGCCAGTGGTCGGCGAGGCGCACGGCCTCCTCGACCGCCGACTTCTCGGCGAGGCCCACACTGGCGTCCTTGACCCCGTCCGAGGTGCCCTGGGCCACGGTCTGGCGGGCGATGTCCTTGGCCATGTCCCAGTTGACCGGACCGCCCTCGTAGCTCAGCATCTGGCCGATCTGCTGGAAGGCCGCGCCGAGGTCGTTCGGGTTCATGGAACCGAACATGGCCGCGAAGGGGTTGTCGGCGTCGCCCGGCCCGCCGGAGCCGCCGGGCAGGCCCGTGCCGAACCCGAACGGAGTCGGGCCGCTCTGACCGCCCTGGTTGCCCTTCTTCTTGCCCTCGTCGCCGTTGTCCGGCTCCTCGGGCGGAAGGCCGAATCCGAATGGGGTGTCGCTCACGGGTTTCCTCGGCTCGTAGGGCCGCCGGCGGGAGCCGACGGGCATTGGTTTCGACAACACCACCCAGCGTAGACACCAGACCCGCTTCCGGGCTCGGTGCTCCGCTGACTCCTGGGCTGCGGCAGGATGGACATCGACTGGTGGGTGCGCGTCACGGTGCGTCCCTACTGAAGACAACCGCTGGAGACGCCTGGTGAGTTCCCCAGATCCGCACGCTTTGGACGAGCAGGGCCCGGAAAACCGCCCTGAGCACGGCGAAGACGCCCAGGGCGTTCGCCGGACGCGAAACCCGGGCGGTTCCGCGCGCCGAGGCCCCGTGATCGCCGTGACCGGCGCCGCCTCGGGGGTGGGGGCGGCCCTGGTGGCCAGGCTGGCCGCGTCCGAGGAGGTCAAGCAGGTCGTCGCCATCGACGAGCGGCGCGGGGACTGCACGGACGCCCAGTGGCACCTCCTCGACGTACGGGACCCGGCGATCGCCGAGAAACTGCGCGGCGCGGACGTCGTGGTGCACCTGGCCCTCGACCTCGACCTGGAAACGGACCCGGCGGCCCGTACGGCGTACAACGTGCGCGGGACCCAGACCGTGCTCACCGCCTCCGCGGCGGCCGGAGTGCACCGGGTCGTGCTCTGCACCTCGGCGATGGTCTACGGGGCCCTGCCGGACAACGACATCCCGCTCTCCGAGGACGCCGAGCTGCGGGCCACCGCCGAGGCGACCGGGGTCGGCGACCTGCTGGAGATCGAGCGGCTGGGCCGCCGGGCTCCGCGCGCGCACCCCGGCCTGAACGTCACCGTGGTCCGCCCGGCCGTCCTGGTCGGCGGCACGGACACCGCGCTGACCCGGTACTTCGAGTCCCCCCGCCTGCTGGTGGTGGCGGGCTCCCGCCCGACCTGGCAGTTCTGCCACGTCGAGGACCTGGTCAGCGCGCTGGAGTACGCGGCCCTGGAGAAGGTCGAAGGAGAGCTCGCGGTCGGCTGCGAGGGCTGGCTCGAACAGGAGGAGGTCGAGGAGCTGAGCGGCATCCGCCGCATGGAGCTCCCGTCGGCCGTGGCCCTGGGCGCGGCGGCCCGGCTGCACCGGATCGGCCTCACCCCGTCCCCGGCCGGGGACCTCGCGTACACGATGCACCCGTGGGTGGTCAGCGTCAGCAGGCTGCACGCGGCCGGGTGGCGGCCGCGCTGGACCAACGAGGAGGTGCTGGCGGAGCTCCTCCAGGAGGTCGCGGGCCGGCACACCGTCGCGGGGCGCCGGCTGGGCCGCAAGGACGCCACGGCGGCGGGGGCCGCGGGCGCGACGGTCGCGCTGCTCGGCGCCGCCGCCGCGATCCGCGCCGCGCGCCGCCGCCGGGGCATCTGACCCCGGGCGGGGCAGGCCGTGCCTGCCCCGCCGCCAGGCCGTTTCTGTAGGAGGCTCCCAAGGGGGCCGGTGGGGCCCTGGTGAAACTGCTATTCCGCCGGGTCGGCGGCTAGGGCACGATGGAAGGTATGGCACCGCACTTCGACCACCCCGGCGAGAACGCCGCTCCGGACCCGATCCGGCTGCTCGAGATCCGTGAGACCCCGCTCTCGATCGACGAGGTCTTCCAGGCCGTCGGCGACGATGCGACGGGCGGTACGACGCTCTTCGTCGGCACGGTGCGCAACCACGACAGCGGGGCGGACGTCGACCAGCTCGGCTACTCCTGCCACCCCTCGGCCGAGGCGGAGATGCGCCGCGTCGCCGAGCGCGTCGTGGAGAAGTACCCGGTCCGCGCCCTCGCGGCCGTCCACCGCATCGGCGACCTGGCCGTAGGCGACCTCGCGGTGATCGTCGCCGTCTCCTGCCCGCACCGCGGCGAGGCCTTCGAGGCCGCCCGCATGCTGATCGACGACCTCAAGCACGAGGTCCCGATCTGGAAGCACCAGACCTTCGCGGACGGCACGGAGGAGTGGGTCGGCGCCTGCTGAGGCAGGGGACGGCGGGTAGGCCGGGGGACCAGCCGACGGACGGAGTCCGGCGCAGGCTCGCCGAAGCCTGTGAGGCGCCCTGGCGCCGAGCAGTGCGAGGGGGGCCGTGCAGGATGGGTCCTCAAGCACGAGGTCCCGATCTGGAAGCACCAGACGTTCTCCGACGGCACCGAGGAGTGGGTCGGCGCCTGCTGAGGCAGGGGCCGGGGGCCGCCGGTTGCCCCGTTCGGACGCGCAACACGCCCTCGATTTGCGTAACCCCCTCCCGGGCAGCAGCGTTGAAGCCACCAACAACACGTACTTCGGGGTAGGGAGACACGCCCATGGCGTCTTTGGCGTGGTTGCTGATTCCGCTGTTCGCCGCGATCGGAGCGGCGATATGGGGCAGCTGGGCGGCACGCGACCGCACGACCGGTGACATATCCGAGCTCGCGGGCTACGCGCGGTTCCGTGAGGCCATGGGCCAGAGCGAACCGGGTGCGGCGAAGGCGGACGCGGACGCACAGCGCAAGAAGGACACCGTGGACTCCGTCTGACGCGGCGCCGGGCCCCCGTACGGACCGGCCCCGGGGGCCGCTCGTCAGGGCCGTCACGTACTGTCGATCCATGCCACGCCGCACTGCGACGATGCTCGCCTCCACCCTCATGCTGTTCGCGCTGCTCTGCGCGGGAGTGTTCATGAAGGCCCCGTACTCCGAGATGAGCCCGGGCCCGACCGTGAACACGCTCGGGGACTCGCACGGCGAGCCCGTCCTGAACATCTCGGGGCACAAGACGTACCCGACCACAGGGCACCTGAACATGACGACGGTCCGCGTCACCGGCGCGGACTACGACATGAACCTGTTGGAGGCCGTCTACGGCTGGGCCGCGGGCGACAACATCGTCGTCCCGCACGAGAACCTGTACCCGGACGGCAAGACGGAGCAGGAGTCCACGCAGGAGAACGCCGAGGAGTTCAGCCAGTCGCAGGAGAGCGCCAAGGTGGCCGCCCTCAAGCAGCTCGGCATCCCGGTCGCCGCCCGCGTGATCGTCGCCTCCGTGGTCAAGGGCAGCCCCTCCGAGGGCAAGCTGCACGCCGGAGACGTCATCAAGGCCGTGGACGGGACCTCCGTCAACGCTCCCGAGGACGTGGCCAAGCTGGTCACCAAGCACAAGCCCGGCGAGCCGGTCGAGTTCACCATCGTGCCCGCGGCCGAGGCCGCCGAGGCCGAGAAGGCGCACCGCGAGCCCACCGGCACGACGAAGGTCTCGATCATCGCGGGCAAGGCGGAGGGCGACGGCCACGCCGTCGTCGGCATCCGGGCCGGTACCGACCACACCTTCCCGTTCACCATCGACATCAAGCTCGCCGACGTCGGCGGCCCCAGCGCCGGGCTGATGTTCGCGCTCGGCATCGTCGACAAGCTCACCCCGGAGAACCTGACCGGCGGCAAGTTCATCGCCGGCACCGGCACCATCGACGACGCGGGCAAGGTCGGCCCGATCGGCGGCATCCAGATGAAGACCATCGGCGCCCGCCAGGCCGGTGCCCAGTACTTCCTGACGCCCGCCGAGAACTGCGCCGCCGCCGCGGGCGACGTGCCCGACGGGCTGACGCTCGTGAAGGTCTCCACCATCGACGACGCCGTGAAGGCGCTGGAGAAGATCAGCAAGGGGGACACGGCCGGGCTGACGCAGTGCGCCAAGTCCTGACCGTGTCCGCGGCGGCCTAGGCCGCCCCTTCCGGATCTTGCCTGGCCCGCGCCGCCCGAGCCGGTCGCCGGCTAGTCGAGGAAGGTGGCGGCCAGCGCCTCGGCGAGCCCCGGCACCAGCGTCGCGCCGGTCAGCACCTCGTTCGCCGAGTCCTTGTCCCGCAGCCGTACGGCCGACTCCCGCGACCCGTCGCGCAGGACGCCCACGGTCAGCCGCACCTCCTGGCGCTCCGGGTGGGTGGCGACCCACTTGGTGAGCTGCTTGTCGGTGAGCCCCTCCGGTACGGAGGACTCGGCGGACGGCGGCAGCATCAGCCGCTCCACGGTCAGCGCGCAGCCGAGGATCGAGTCGGGCCAGGCGATGGTTCCCAGGAACTTGTCCAGCGGGGTTCCGGCCGGCACCTCGTCCTGCTCGATCGGGGTGAGCTGGTTCTTGCCCGTGTCGTCCTGGTCGAGGCCGAGCTGACGGGCGACGCCCGGAGCCTCCTTGCGCAGCCTGGCCGTGTCGACCAGGGCGAAGAGCCGGGCGGGCTTGTCCCAGCCGAGGGTGGAGGCGTACTCGTCGATTTCGAGGACGGCACGGGTCAGCGGGCTTGCCGCCATAGGGGTGCCGGGGGACGGCGAAAGGTTGGACATGGGCAACATCCTGCCTCCTTTCCCCCGGATACCGGGAACTGACTAAAGCCTCAGTAAGTTGCATGAGTGGGCTCTACGATCGGGGGCCCATGCTTTGAAAAATCTCAGCATCACTTACACACAGCGACTTTCGAGGTGCGCACCTTGGCTTTCCAGATGCCGGACCGCGGCGGAGGCCCTTCCGGGCCACGGATGAGAGTCGGCCGCCCGTCCCGGCGCGCCCGGACTCTTCTGATGACCTTGGGCGTGCTGGCCGTCCTGGCCATGGCGTTCATCATGTTCGCCGGCTTCTGGACGGACTGGCTCTGGTTCCGCTCCGTCGACTACTCCACCGTCTTCACCACCACCCTGTGGACCAAGGTCGGCCTCTTCGCCGTCTTCGGCCTCGTGATGGCCGGTGCCGTCGGGCTGAACATCTGGCTGGCCCACCGGCTGCGGCCGCCGCTCAGCGCGATGTCGATGGAGCAGCAGAGCCTCGACCGCTACCGGATGACCGTCGCGCCGTACCGCAAGTGGCTGCTGCTCGGCATCTCCGCACTGGTCGGCCTGATCGCGGGCGCCTCGGCGGCGGGCCAGTGGAAGACCTGGCTGATGTACGTGAACGGGGTGCCCTTCGGCACGAAGGACCCCCAGTTCAACCTGGACGTGTCGTTCTACACCTTCGACCTGCCCTGGTACCGCTTCCTTCTCGGCTTCGGCTTCGCCGCCGTCGTGCTCTCGGTGATCGCCGCCGCCGTCGTGCACTACCTCTACGGGGGACTGCGCGTCACGAGCCCGGGTGCGCGGGCCACCGCCGCGGCGACCGGTCACCTGTCGGTGCTGCTCGGCCTCTTCGTCACGCTCAAGGCGGTCGCGTACTGGCTCGACCGGTACGGCCTCGCCGTGAAGTCCAGCGACTTCAAGGCCGCGGACAACTGGACCGGCCTGCGCTACGTCGACGCCAACGCGTACCTGCCGGCCAAGACGATCCTCGTCGCCATCGCGGCGATCTGCGCGGTGCTGTTCTTCGCGACGCTGTGGCGCCGCACCTGGCAGCTCCCCGTCATCGGCTTCGGCCTGATGGTGCTCTCGGCGATCCTGATCGGCGGGCTGTACCCGGCGATCGTGCAGAAGTTCCAGGTCCAGCCGAACGAGCAGGCCAAGGAATCCCCGTACGTCCAGAAGAACATCAAGGCGACGCGCGACGCCTACGGAGTCGCCGACGCCTCGGTCACGGACTACGCGGGCCTGCCGGACCCCAAGGCGGACAAGAAGAAGCTCCGCCAGGACGCCAACACCACGGCGAGCATCCGCCTGCTCGACCCGAACATCGTGTCCCCGGCCTTCCAGCAGCTCCAGCAGAACAAGGGCTACTACGGTTTCCCGGCCACGCTGGCGGTCGACCGGTACAAGGGCCAGGACACGGTCATCGGGCTCCGTGAGATCAACCTCGCGGGCATCCCGAAGAACAACTGGATCAACGACCACTTCCGTTACACCCACGGATACGGCGTGGTCGCGGCCAAGGGCACCGAAGTGACCCCCAACGGGGAGCCGGTGTTCACCGAGTCGGGCCTGCCCGCGCGGGGCGACCTCGGAGAGTACGAGCAGCGGATCTACTACGGCGAGCAGACGAAGCAGTACTCGATCGTCGGCGGACCGCAGAAGGAGCTCGACTACGCCAACGACCAGGGCGAGAAGGAGACCACCTACAAGGGCGACAGCGGGGTGAGCCTGGGCAACCCGGTGAACCGGGCCGCGTACGCCCTGGCCTTCAGCGAGCCGCAGATCCTCTACTCGGGGGCCATCGACGACAAGTCGAAGATCCTCTACAACCGCACGCCCAAGGCCCGCGTCGAGGCGGTGGCCCCGTGGCTGACGATCGACGGAGCCGTCTACCCGGCGGTGATCGACGGCCGGGTCCAGTGGATCGTGGACGCCTACACCACCACCAACGGCTACCCCTACGCGTCCCGCACCCAGCTCGGGGACACGACGGCGGACTCGCTGACCAACTCCCAGCGCGCCGTGGTCGCGCAGGAGAACCAGGTCAACTACATCCGGAACTCGGTGAAGGCCACCGTCGACGCCTACGACGGCACGGTGAAGCTGTACCAGTGGGACACCAAGGACCCGGTCCTCAAGACGTGGATGAAGGCCTTCCCCGGCACGGTGAAGGACAAGAAGGAGATCTCGCCGACCCTGATGGAGCACCTGCGCTACCCGCAGGACCTCTTCAAGGTCCAGCGTGAGCTGCTGACCCGCTACCACGTCACGGACCCGCAGACCTTCCTCAGCGGCAGCGAGGTCTGGGCGGTGCCGGACGACCCGACCACCAAGGCGGGGACGGCGGTTCCGCCGTACTACCTCTCCATGAAGATGCCGGGCCAGAAGGACCCCAACCAGGCCTTCTCGCTCACCACGACGCTCACGCCGAACGGCAGGGACAACCTGAGCGCCTTCATGGCGGTCAACGCCGATCCCACCACCGCGGACTACGGGAAGATCCAGCTGCTGAAGCTGCCGACCCAGAACCCGGTGGACGGCCCGAAGCTCGTCCAGGCGAGATTCAACTCCAAGCCGGAGATCGCCCAGGAGATCAACATCCTGAGCCGGGGCGATTCCCAGGTGGAGTACGGCAACCTGCTCACGGTCCCGCTCGACAAGGGAATGCTCTACGTCGAGCCGGTGTACGTGCGCGGCGGCGGCCTCAAGTACCCGCTGCTGAAGAAGGTCCTGGTGACCTACGGGGACCAGACGGCCTTCGAGGACACGCTGGAGAAGGCGCTGAACGTGGTGTTCGGTGCCGAGTCGGCGACCCCGCCCCCGGGCGACGGGACCACGACTCCGCCGGGCGACGGGACCACCACCCCGCCGCCGACCAGCCAGGACCCGACGGTCAAGGCCGCCCTGGCCGATGCGCAGAAGGCGGTCGAGGACGCCGACAAGGCGCTCAAGGCCGGCGACTGGGCGGCGTACGGCAAGGCCCAGAGCGATCTGCAGGCCGCGCTGAAGCGGGCGATCGACGCCGAGGCGAAGGTGCCGGCGCCCGCGGCGACGCCCACGCCCAGCGGATAGCGGTAATGGTTCCACCCCGCGTCGTGCTACTGTTGGTTTACCGACGCGGGGTGGAGCAGCTCGGTAGCTCGCTGGGCTCATAACCCAGAGGTCGCAGGTTCAAATCCTGTCCCCGCTACTGAAGACGAAGGCCCGGATCCGATGGATCCGGGCCTTCGTCATGCCCCATCGAGTTTTTCGCCGACGCGGGGTCACTGAGGTGGGTGAGTTGGGGTGTGAGCGTGTTTGACTTGTCTCTCTGTGGGCATGTCGACAAAACGCTGTAGTGACCTCACTGACTGCGACATACCAGGTGTACGCGGGTAGCAGGTGATGCGACGATGGGATTTATGGGGGACAGGTCAACTCTGCTGGAGACAGGGCGGTTTGTGAGGGCGGACTCCGAATCGGATGCGGAGGCCGATGGGGCGGCTCAGGCCGTTGACGTGCGGACCGCGATGACCACGCGGGCGGTACGGACCACGGCCACGGCGCCGACCACGCCGGACGTGTCAAACGTGTCGGACGTGTCAGACGTGTCGGGCGCGTCAGTCGACGAGCTGTTCGACGACGCGGTCTTCGCGCTGACCGACGCGGCCAGCGACGCCGCGCTCGAGGCGCGGCACCGGGTCGCCGCCGACAAGGGGGACCCGGGCGCGATGAGCGTACTGGGTGCCCTCCTGCTGCGCCGCGGCGACCTCGCGGGAGCCGAGCCCTACCTGCGCGGAGCGACCGGGGAGGGCGACCGCGCGGCCGCGAACAACCTCGGCGTCCTGCTGCACCAGCGCGGCTACCCCGAGGAGGCCGCCGGCTGGTGGCGCGTGGCCGCCGTGGCCGGATCCGCTCCCGCCGCGCACGCCCTGGGCCGCCACTACCGCGAGCGCGGCGACGAGCCCGCCGCCGAGTACTGGATGCGTCAGGCGGCGGAATCCGGCCACGCCCTGGGGGCCTACGGCCTCGCCGACCTGCTGGAGCACCGCGGGGACAAGGGTGTCGAGCGGTGGTTCCGCGCTGCCGCGGAACAGGGGCACCGCGAGGCCGCGTACCGGCTGGCCCGGCACCTGCGCAAGGGCGACCCGGCCGAGGCCGAGCAGTGGTACCGGCAGGCCGCCGCGCGCGGCCACCGGCGCGCCGGGCTGCACCTGGGCGCCCTGCTGGAGGCGCGCGGGGAGCTGAAGGAGGCCGGGCGCTGGTACCTCACCTCCGCCAAGCAGGGCGAGGCGCGGGCGGCCTGCGCCCTCGGCTTCCTGCTGCGCGACGCCGGCGACGAGGAGAACGCGGCCACCTGGTGGCTGCGCGCCGCGCAGGACGGCGACGGCAACGCGGCGAACGCGCTCGGGGCACTGCACGCCGCGCGCGGCGAGACCCAGACGGCGGAGAAGTGGTACCGGGCCGCGATGGACGCGGGCGACCAGAACGGGGCGTACAACCTCGCGCTGCTCTGCGCCGCGCAGGAGCGGACCGGACCGGCCGAGCAGTGGTACCGCCGCGCCGCGTACGCGGGACACCGCGAGGCGGCCAACGCGCTGGCCATCCTGCTGCTCCAGGGCGGCGACGCGGAGGGCGCGGAGCCGTGGTTCTCGAAGGCGGCGGAGGCGGGGAGCGTGGACGCGGCCTTCAACCTCGGCATCCTCTTCGCCAGCCGGGACGAGGACCGCACGGCCCTGAAGTGGTACGAGCGGGCGGCCTCGGCGGGACACACCGACGCGGCGCTCCAGGTCGGCATCGCGCTGGTCCGCGACGGCGAGGAGCGGGCGGCGGAACGGCACCTGCGCTGCGCGGCCGGCGGCGGCAGCGCGGAGGCCGCCTTCCGGCTGGCCGCGCTGCTGGAGTCGCTGGCCCCGCCGCCGGAGCCGGTGGCGCTGGGCGAGCCGGTGGGCGGAGCCGCGCGCACCGAGAGCGAGGAGTGGTACGAGCGGGCCGCGGAGCTGGGGCACCGGCGTGCGCAGGTCCGGGTCGGCATGCTGGCCGCCGCGCGGGGCGAGCTGGGGGCCGCGGCGCGGTGGTACCGGGAGGCGGCGGAGGCCGGCTCCCGCAACGGCGCCTTCAACCTGGGTCTGCTGCTGGCGCGCGAGGGCAACGAGCCCGAGGCGGCGCTGTGGTGGACCCGGGCGGCGGTGGCCGGACACGGCCGGGCGGCGCTGCGGCTGGGCCTGCTCGCGGCCCGGCAGGGAGACCTGACGGAGGGCCAGAAATGGTGCGTGCGCGCCATGGAACTGGGCCCCGCGGAGGTCTCCGAACGGGCTGCCCGACTGCGCGAGGCGCTGGCGGAGGAACTCTCGGCCTGACCGGCTTCGCGGCTCAGGCCGTGGGCTCGTACAGCCATGCCGTCGCGCGGGGGTACGCGTAGCGGAGGAACAGGGGCATCAGGGCCTCCGTCGCGCGGTGTTGGACGCGGCCCGGGGTCTTCGCCTCGCGGTTGCCGGCGGCGGCCTTGGCCATGCGGGCGATGCGGGGGCGGCGCAGGCGGTCGTAGGCGGCCAGGGCCCCGGCGACCGAGGGGGAGGCGGCAACGGCGTCGGCCAGGGCCACCGCGTCCTCCAGGGCCATCGACGCGCCCTGCCCGGCGCCCACCGGATGGGCCGCGTCCCCGATCAGCACCGTCCGGGCGTCGTGCCAGACCGGCACCTCCGCCAGCTTGTGCATCAGCGTCGGCCGGTCGCTCTCCACCGACCCGGCCAGTACGGCCGACGGGGTCCGCGAGCCCGCGTACAGCTCGCGCAGCAGCGGCAGCCACTCCTGCGGCGGGTGCGCGAGGTCCGGTGGACGGGGCGAGGCCACCTGGGCCGACCACCAGACGCCCCCGTCCGCGACCGGCAGGCACAGGAAGGCCCCCTTGCGGGAGAGCACCATGTGGAAGGCGTCCCCGGGGAGCGGCACGTCCCGCGAGATCCCCGAAATGCTGTACAGGCCCGCGTACTCGGGGCGCGGAGCTCCCGGGTCCAGGGCGGTACGGGTCGCCGACCAGAGGCCGTCGGCCGCCACGACCAGGTCCGCGTCCAGGGAGTCCGCCGTCACCCGGCGGCCCGTCACGATCCGCACCCCGGCCCGCTCGGCTTCGGCCCGCATCGCCTCGACCAGGCGTTCCCGCAGCAGGGTCGTGCTGTGCAGGGTGTCCGAGGCCAGCCGGCCCCGGGGGACCCGGCCGAGCAGCCGGCCCGACGCGGACCACATGCACTGGTCCGCGAAGGCGAATCCGGCCGCCCGCACGGGGGCGAGGACTCCGATCCGGTCCAGCGCGCGCAAGCCGTTGACCGCCAGGCTCAGGAACGACCCGACCCTGCCCGCCTCCTCCCCGGTCGCGGGGTCGTAGGCCTCGTACACCGTGACCTCGGCGCCCGTCCGTCGGCGCAGTGCGATCGCGCTCGCCGTTCCCGCCACTCCGCCACCGATGACTGCCGCTCGTACGTGCATGCCCCACCCCTTTGGCTGAATAATCGTTCACTGAATCAAGATTCGGTGAAATCGCGTTCAGTATGCTGACGGGGAGAAGGCGGCGTCAAGGGCGGAAGGGGTTGTGGCGTGGGAGTGCGCAAGGAGCGGGCGGCGGGGACCGAGGCGGCGCTCAAGGAGGCCGCGCGCACCCTCTTTCTGGAGCGCGGCTACCCCCAGACGAAGATCACCGACATCACGAAGGCGGCCGGGCGTTCCACCGGTTCCTTCTACGAGCACTTCGCCGGCAAGGAGGAGCTCCTGCACGCGCTGCTCGGCGACATGGGGGCCCAGGTGGACGACGCCGTAGGTGCCGGCCAGGGGCATCCGCGCGAACACGACCTCGCCGACCGCGCGCAGTTGCGTTCGCACGTCGCGGCCACCTGGGGGGTCTTCCGGGATCACCTGCCCGTCGTCGCGGCCCTCTTCCAGCGCTCCATGGCCGAGCCGCCGGGGGAGGGCGGGGTCTGGGGGCAGCTGACCCACGACACGGGGCCGCTGCGGGAGCACCTGGAATACATGCGCGAGGGCGGGCGGGAGCTCCCGGGGGATCCGGAGCTGGTGGCCGCCGCCATGGGGGGCATGGTCTCGATGCTCGGGTACGCGTCGATGACAGCAGGGGTCGCGCTCGACGACGACGAGGTGGTCGACACCCTCACCTCGCTGTTGCTGCACGGCCTCCGGGGCCCGCGGGACCCCGCCGGTTAACCGATTTGCATGTGCTCGCCACGCTCGCGTACAGTCGGGTTTACCGACGCGGGGTGGAGCAGCTCGGTAGCTCGCTGGGCTCATAACCCAGAGGTCGCAGGTTCAAATCCTGTCCCCGCTACTGAAGAACCGAAGGCCCGGATCCCCTGGATCCGGGCCTTCGGTCGTTCCTGAAGGCGAACGTGAACCGCGCGCGGGGCCGGAAACGAAGGAGGCCGGGAGCTCGATGAGCTCCCGGCCTCCTTTCTTGCCTCGGTCCGTCAGGCCCCGGCGCAGTTCGGGCACACCCCGCGGTACGTGACCTCGACCGCCGACACCACGAAGCCGAAGCGTTCGGTGTCCGGCAGGTCGGCCAGCGGGTTGCCCGCCGGGTGCACGTCGCGGATCGCCCCGCACTGGGCGCACACCAGGTGCTGGTGGGGGCGGTGGGCGTTCGGGTCGTACCGCTTGGCGCGCCGGTCCGTGGACACTTCCAGGACCTCACCCAGGGTGACGAGCTCGCCCAGGGTGTTGTAGACGGTCGCGCGGGAGATCTCCGGCAGCCTGTCCACGGCACGCGCGTGCACCTCGTCGGCCGTCAGGTGAACGTGGTCACCGTCGAGCACCTCGGCCACGACGCGCCGCTGTGCGGTCATGCGCCATCCGCGTCCGCGAAGTCGTTCCAGCAGGTCACTCATACCGCCAGCCTAACAGCGAGGGGACTCGGTGTAACTCCCGAATGAGTGTCGACTTGGATGCTTACTTGACTTAGACAAAGTCCATCGTAGGATCGGTTACGTTAGGGCGCAGGACAGGTTTGCAGCAAATTTACGCAGGAGGCGCACGTGACGCAGGGACCGCTCACCACGGAGGCCGGAGCTCCGGTCGCTGACAACCAGAACAGCGAGACCGCCGGCATCGGCGGCCCCGTTCTGGTTCAGGACCAGCTGCTGCTGGAGAAGCTCGCCCACTTCAACCGCGAGCGCATCCCGGAGCGCGTGGTGCACGCCCGTGGCGCCGGTGCCTACGGCACGTTCACGCTGACCCGTGACGTCTCGCAGTGGACCCGGGCGAAGTTCCTGTCCGAGGTGGGCAAGGAGACCGAGACCTTCCTGCGCTTCTCCACCGTCGCCGGCAACCTCGGCTCCGCCGACGCCGTGCGCGACCCCCGCGGCTGGGCGCTGAAGTTCTACACCGAAGAGGGCAACTACGACCTCGTCGGCAACAACACCCCGGTGTTCTTCATCAAGGACGCCATCAAGTTCCCCGACTTCATCCACACCCAGAAGCGCGACCCGTACACGGGCTCGCAGGAGGCGGACAACGTCTGGGACTTCTGGGGTCTGTCGCCCGAGTCCACCCACCAGGTGACCTGGCTGTTCGGTGACCGCGGCATCCCGGCGACCTACCGCCACATGAACGGCTACGGCTCGCACACGTTCCAGTGGAACAACGAGGCCGGCGAGGTCTTCTGGGTCAAGTACCACTTCAAGACCGACCAGGGCATCAAGAACCTCACCCAGGCCGAGGCCAACCAGCTCGCCGGTGAGGACCCCGACTCGCACCAGCGCGACCTGCGCGAGTCCATCGAGCGCGGCGAGTTCCCGTCCTGGACCGTGCAGGTCCAGATCATGCCGGCGGCCGAGGCGGCCGAGTACCGCTTCAACCCGTTCGACCTCACCAAGGTGTGGCCGCACGAGGACTACCCGCCGATCGAGATCGGCAAGCTGGAGCTCAACCGCAACCCGGAGAACGTCTTCGCCGAGGTCGAGCAGTCGATCTTCTCCCCGGCGCACTTCGTCCCCGGCATCGGTCCGTCCCCGGACAAGATGCTCCAGGGCCGTCTCTTCGGCTACGGCGACGCCCACCGCTACCGCGTCGGCATCAACGCCGACCACCTGCCGGTGAACCGCCCGCACGCCACCGAGGCGCGCACCAACTCCCGTGACGGCTACCTGTACGACGGCCGCCACAAGGGTGCGAAGAACTACGAGCCGAACAGCTTCGGCGGCCCGCACCAGACGGACCGTCCGCTGTGGGTCTCCTCCGCCGTCACCGGCGGCACGGGCAACCACGCCGCGCCCTCGCACTCCGAGGACAACGACTTCGTCCAGGCGGGCAACCTCTACCGCCTGTACTCGGAGGACGAGAAGACCCGCCTGGTCGAGAACCTCTCCGGCTTCATCGCCAAGGTCTTCCGCGACGACATCGTCGAGCGTGCGATCAACAACTTCCGTCAGGCGGACGGTGACTTCGGCAAGCGTCTCGAGGCCGCGGTCCAGGCCCTCCGCGCCTGATTGGCGCCTTGCCGCAGCAGGCCGACGGGCCGGTGCTCCCCATGAGGGGGCGCCGGCCCGTCGGCCGTTCCTACGCGGGGACGGAGGCGGGCACGGTGGTGCGCCGCGCCGGGGCCCAGCAGCGGATCACATCGCGTACGGACACGATGCCCACCGGGCCGCCGTGCTCCAGGACGATCAGATGACGGAAGCCGCCGTGGGCCATCGCCTCGGCGGCTTCCTGCACGGTGGCGTCCGGGGTGCAGAAGACCACGTTGTTGGTGGTGTGCGCGCCCACGGACTCCCGGTCGGGATCGTGGCCCGCGCCGATCGAGTTGAGGATGTCGCGCTCGGTCAGGATGCCGATGCCGCTGTGTTCGGGGTCGAGGACGACGGCGGCGCCTACGCGCCGGCCGGACATCAGGCAGGCCGCCTGGCGCAGGGTGTGAGTGGGTCCGAGGGTGAGGATCACGGTGCTCATGGCGTCGCGGACGAGCATGAAGAGAGCCACCTCCTGGTGAGTCCCTCCGCTTGGGTGGGGTGCGCGCGAAGGGCCGCACTTAGAGAAGCCCTTCACAAGCGCACAAGCGGAGGAGTCTCAGATTCCCACGCACACGGAGTGTCAGCAAGGAGGCGCGTAAGGGGCACATTCGGCACGTACGGGCGCAGGCCACCGCCGCGGCGGCGCGCGCCCGTCCCGCGAGCGTCAGCCGCGCGGGCGCAGCAGGTCCAGCATCTCCGCGTGCAGCAGCCCGTTCGAGGCCGCCGCATTGCCGCCGTGGACGCCGTCCACCCCGTCCAGACCGGTGAAACGACCGCCGGCCTCCTCCACCACGACCGCCAGGGCCGCCATGTCCCACAGGTTCAGCTCCGGCTCGGCGCACAGGTCGAGCGAGCCCTCGGCCACCATCATGTACGGCCAGAAATCGCCGTAGCCCCGCGTACGCCAGCACGCGCGGGTCAGATCCAGGAAGCCGGGCAGCCGCCCCTGCTCCTCCCAGCCGCTCAGCGAGGAGTAGGCGAAGGAGGCGTCGCCGAGGGTCGCGACCTTGGAGACGCCGAGCGCGGTGGTCTCGCCGAGCGCACCCCCCGTGAAGGCGCCCCGGCCGCGCGCCGCCCACCAGCGGCGGCCCAGTGCCGGCGCCGACACCACGCCGACGACGGGACGGAAGGCGCCGTCGGCCTGCTCCTCCATGAGCGAGATCAGCGTCGCCCACACCGGAACGCCGCGCACGTAGTTCTTCGTACCGTCGATCGGGTCCACGACCCAGCGGCGCGGCCCGTCGCCCTTGAGCCCGTACTCCTCGCCCAGGATGGCGTCGTCGGGCCGTGCGGCGGAGATCCTGGCCCGGATGACCTCCTCGGTGGCGGTGTCGGCCTCGCTCACCGGGGTCATGTCGGGCTTGGTCTCGACCTTGAGGTCGAGGGCGCGGAACCGCTCCATCGTGGCGGCGTCCGCCGCGTCGGCGAGTTCGAGGGCAAGGCGCAGGTCATCGTCATACTCGGGCATGCCAGAACCCTACCGAGACGGCCGGGCCGACGGGTCGGGCGTCCACGGTGCGGCACGGGCACCCTTGACAGGATCTGTCGGTCCGTCAACTCTGGCGGAGACGTCGACCGGAGGCGTCGAAGGGGAGGCGACGGTGCCCACGGCCCGGGAGTCCTTGCTCGAAGCGGCGGGAGCGGCGCTCGCGGCGCGCCCGTGGCCGGCCGTGCGGATGATCGACGTGGCGGCCGCCGCCGGGGTCTCGCGGCAGACCCTCTACAACGAGTTCGCGGGCAAGACGGGCCTGGGTCACGCGCTGGTCCGGCGCGACGCGGCCTGGTACCTCGACGGGGTGGACCGGGCCCTGTCCTCCTCAAGCGCTCCGGCCGAGCGGCTGACGGCGGTCGTGGAGTGGACCCTGCGCGCGGGCCGTGAGCGCGCCCTCGTACGGGCCCTGCTGACGGGGTGCTGGAACGGCAACTTACCCGTCCCGGCCGGCCGCGGGGTCCGGCCGGGGCTGCCCGCGCTGGGGCCCGCCGAGCTGATCCGCGCGGTCCGCGAGCGGGCCCACGCCGTGTTCGGGGCGCCGGAGGGGGCGCAGCGGTGCGAGCTCGCCGTGCGGCTCGCCCTGTCCTACCTGGTCGCCCCGGCCGAGGCGCCGGGGCCGGGACGGGCCGGGCTGCTCGGGCTGCTCAGTGGGACGAGCCCGAGAGCTGGAGCCCGATGACGCCGAGGATGACCAGCGAGATCGAGACGAGCTTGAGCGTGGAGACCAGATCTCCGAGGAAGACCATTCCGTAGATCGCGGTACCGGCCGCCCCGATGCCGGTCCACACCGCGTAGGCCGGTCCCACGTCCAGCTTCTTCAGGGCCAGCGTCAGCAGACCGAAGCTGCCGAGTGCGAAGCACGCGAAGGCGATGGTCG
Organism: Streptomyces sp. NPDC056883; assembly: GCF_042788835.1. NCBI lineage: Bacteria > Bacillati > Actinomycetota > Actinomycetes > Kitasatosporales > Streptomycetaceae > Streptomyces > Streptomyces sp. NPDC056883. Next base: position 369,141 of record NZ_JBHUBS010000003.1, read on the forward strand.
GCCACAGCCGGGTGAAGCCGTGCGACAGCTTGAGGCAGACCGCGAACCCCGTTTCCAGGATCCCGGCGACCACGACCAGCAGCCACGCCATGGCGTATGCCTCCCCGCGTCATGTGGCGCGCTCACGGGCCCGGCCCGGGCGTCACTTGGTGCGATTATGCATTTACCAGACATCGGGGACGGCAAACCCCGCCGGTCCTTCACCCTTCGATCGGTTGCCCGCCCGATCAGTCGCCCTCGCGGCGCTCCCGCGTCTGCAGCAGCCGTCGCAGCGAGTACAGCCGCGCCGGATCCGCGTGGCCGTCCTCCACCCACTTGTCGAGCGCGCAGTCCGGCTCGTCGTGGCTGCACGCGCGCGGGCACTCCTCCGTCCCCGGCACCAGCTCCGGGAAGGCGAGGATGACCCGGGACGGGTCCACGTGGTGCAGGCCGAAGGACCGTACGCCCGGGGTGTCGATGACCCAGCCGTCCCCGCCCGGCAGCGGCAGCGCCAGCGCCGAGGTGGTGGTGTGCCGGCCCCGGCCGGTGACCGCGTTGACCACGCCGGTCGCGCGCTGGCGGCCCTCGGCGACCAGCGAGTTCACCAGGGTGGTCTTGCCGACGCCCGAGTGGCCGACGAAGGCGGTGATCCGGCCGTTCAGGTGCTCGCGCACCCGGTCGGCCGCGTCGCCCGTCGCCAGCTCCTCGCGGTTGGTGACCACGTAGTTCAGGCCGAAGGTCGAGTAGATCTCCAGGATCTTGTCCGCGGAGGTCAGGTCGGACTTCGTGAGGACCAGCAGCGGTTCCAGCCCGGCGTCGTACGCGGCCACCAGGCAGCGGTCGATCATCCGGGGGCGCGGTTCCGGATCGGCCAGCGCCGTCACGATGGCGAGCTGGTCGGCGTTGGCGACGACGACGCGCTCGTACGGGTCGTCGTCGTCGGCCGTGCGCCGCAGGACGGACTTGCGCGCCTCGATCCGCACGATGCGGGCCAGGGTGTCCTTCTTGCCGGACAGGTCACCGACGATCCAGACCCGGTCCCCGACCACCGCCGCCTTGCGGCCCAGCTCGCGGGCCTTCATCGCGTGCACGGGCCGGTCCTCGACCAGGCAGGTGAGCCGGCCGCGGTCCACGGTGAGGACGAAGCCCTCGGCCGCGTCCTCGTGCTTGGGGCGGATGGTCGTGCGCGGCCGGTTGCCCTTGGGGTTGGGCCGCTGGCGGATGTCGTCCTCGTCGGTGTGCTTCCCGTACCTGCGCATGGCCGGCCCTACGCTCCCACGCCTGCCGGAGCCGCTTCGGCCCGCGCGAGCATGTCCGCCCACATCTTCGGGAAGTCCGGCAGGGTCTTCGCGGTCGTCGCCACGTTCTCGATGAGCACGCCCTCCACCGCCAGGCCGATCACCGCGCCGGCCGTGGCCATCCGGTGGTCGTCGTACGTGTGGAACGTGCCGCCGTGCAGGGCGCGCGGCCGGATCCGCAGACCGTCCTCGGTCTCCGTGACGTCGCCGCCCAGCCCGTTGATCTCCTTGGTGAGCGCCGCCAGCCGGTCCGTCTCGTGCAGCCGCAGGTGCGCGACCCCGCGCAGCACCGACTCCGAGTCGGCCAGCGCCGCGACCGCCGCGATGCCCGGGGTGAGCTCCCCGACCTCGCTCAGGTCCACGTCGATGCCGTGGATCTTGCCGGTGCCGGTGAAGACCAGGCCCGCGTCGGTCAGCTCGCAGGAGCCGCCCATCTCGGTGAAGATCCGGCGCAGCGCGTCACCGGGCTGCGTAGTGCGGCGCGGCCAGTCCGGGATGGTGACCGTGCCGCCGGTGATCAGGGCCGCCGCCATGAAGGGCTGCGCGTTGGAGAGGTCCGGCTCCACGACCAGGTCGCGGCCGAGCAGGGCGCCGGGGGCGACCCGCCAGACGTTCTTCTCGCCGCCGGACTCGGGGGTGTCGACCTGCGCGCCCGCCGCGCGCAGCATCTCCACCGTCATCCGGATGTGCGGCATGGACGGCAGGTTGGTGCCCACGTGCCGGACCTCGACGCCCTGGTTGAAGCGCGGGGCGGAGAGCAGCAGCGCGGAGACGAACTGCGAGGAGTTGCTCGCGTCGATCTCGACGGTCCCGCCCTCGAGGGCCCCGCCGCCCTGGACGGTCAGCGGCAGCGCCCCGCGGCCGTCGTCGTCGATGCGGGCGCCGAGGGTGCGCAGCGCCGTGATGACCTGGCCCAGGGGGCGCTCGTAGGAGCGCGGGTCCCCGTCGAAGCGGATGTCGCCGGAGGCGAGGGTGGCGAGGGGCGGCAGGAAGCGCATGACCGTGCCCGCATTGCCGACGTCGACCGTGGCCGGGCCGTGCAGCGCGGTCGGGATGATCCGCCAGGCCTCACCGGCCTGGCCCTCACCGGCGGAGCTGGAGGAGACCGTTTCCTCGATGCCGACGCCCAGCGCGCGCAGCGCGTCGGACATCAGCTGGGAGTCGCGCGAACGCAGCGGGCGGCGCACCCAGCCCGGCTCGGAGGCGAGCGCGGCGAGCACCAGGGCGCGGTTGGTGACCGACTTCGACCCGGGCACGGTGACGGTGGCCTGGACGGCGGTGTCGGCGAGCGGGGCGGGCCAGAGGGCGGGGAGCGCGGGGGTCTCGGTCATGGCCACCACTTTAGTGGCTTCCCACGGCCGCAGATCTTGATCGCCGGGGGCGTCTCGGCGGGCGGACGCGCGCCGGCCCGGATCGGATCAGAGGACCAGCAGCCAGCGGCCGCCGCCGATGAGCGAGCACAGCGCCACCACGTGGAAGAGCAGCAGCCACACCACCGGGTGCACGTGGGTGAGCCGTCCGAGCTGGTCCGCGTCGGAGTCGGGGGCTCCGCCGTGCCGCCGCTTGGCCCCCAGCTCGAAGACGGGCCGGACGCCGCCGAGGAGCAGGAACCACACCACGGCGTACGCGAAGACCGCCTGCACGTCCGCGGGGGCCAGCCAGGAGACCAGAACGAAGGTGGCGCCCGTGACCAGCACCGTCAGCAGCCCGTACGCGTTGCGGATCATCACCAGGACCGCCAGCAGCAGGGCGGTCGCCACCCACAGCAGCAGGGTGATCCGGTGCGCCGACAGCAGGGCCGCCCCGCCGAGGCCGAGCAGGGAGGGTGCCGTGTACCCGGCCGCGGCGGTGAGGACCATGCCGAGGCCGGTGGGCTTGCCGCGGCTGACGGTGACCCCGCTGGTGTCCGAGTGCAGCCGGATCCCGTCCAGGCTGCGGCCCGTCAGCAGCGCCAGCAGTCCGTGACCGCCCTCGTGCGCGATGGTGATCGCGTTGCGCGACAGCCGCCACACCGGCCGGGGGCCCACCGCGACGAGCGCCGCCAGCCCCGTCGCGATCACCAGCCACTGGTCGGGCGCCGCCTGTATGCCGGTGAGCCGGTCCCACAGGCCGGCCGTGGTGCTGGTGTTCATGAGGTGGCGGACTCCTTGTGGTGGCGATCGGGTGACATGGCAGTGTGGCAGCCATGTGCGGAAGGTATGCAGCGAGTCGAGGGCCGGAGGAGCTGGCCGAGGTCTTCGGGGTGGAGCGGTGGGAGCCGGAGGAGACGCTGGCGCCCGACTGGAACGTGGCTCCGACGAAAGAGGTCCACGTCGTCCTCGACCGTCCCCTGAAAGACGCTCCGAGCCGGCGTCCGGTTCGCCAGCTGAGGGTCCTGAAATGGGGGCTCGTCCCGTCCTGGGCCCAGAACCCCGACGGCGCCGCCCGGATGATCAACGCCCGGTCCGAGACCATCGCCGAGAAGCCGTCCTTCCGCCGCCCCTTCGCGCAGCGCCGCTGCATCATCCCGGCGGACGGCTACTACGAGTGGGTCACCGCCCACGACGAGCGGCAGCTCGAGGTCGAGGGAAAGAAGAAGCGGACGCGCAAGCAGCCCTACTTCGTCCTCCCCTCCGACGGCTCCGTCTTCGCCATGGCCGGGATATACGAGTTCTGGCGCGACCGGACCCTGCCCGACGAGCACCCGCTCGCCTGGTGGGCGACCTGCTCGGTGATCACCGCCGAGGCCGAGACCGGCCCGCTCGGCGTAGCCCCCGCCGAGGGTCCGCGCTCGCTCGCCGACATCCACCCCCGGATGCCGCTGATGCTCACCCCGGACCGGTGGGACGCCTGGCTGGACCCGGCGCGGACCGACCCCGACGAGCTCCAGGCCCTGCTGGCCCCTCCGCCCGGCGGGCTGATGCGCGCCTATCCGGTGTCCACGGCCGCGAGCAACGTCCGCAACAACGGGCCCGAACTGCTGGAGGAGCTGGAAGGGCCGGAGGAGGGCACCCTCTTCTGACGGGCCCGGCGCTCCGGACGTGCCCGGCGCTCCGTACGGCCCAGGCGTTCCGTACGGCCCCGGCGTCACTCCTGCGGCCGCCGCCGACGGCATGATCGGGGCATGAGCAGCACGCGCGCCGAGCGCACCGAGCGCACCGACATCATCGACACCCCGGCGGGCGAGGCCCGCATCACCTGGCACCCGGCCCCGGCGGGCAAGGCCCGCCTGGTGCTCGCCCTGGGCCACGGAGCCGGCGGCGGGATCGAGGCCCGGGACCTCCAGGCCCTGGCCGCGGCCCTGCCCGCCCTGGGGATCACCGTGGCGCTCGCCGAACAGCCCTGGCGGGTCGCCGGGAAGAAGGTCGCCGCCGCGCCCAAGGTGCTGGACGCGGGCTGGAACGCCCTGTGGGCCGCCTTCGCGGAGCCCGGGCTGCCCGTCGTCGCGGGCGGCCGCAGCGCCGGGGCCCGGGTGGCCTGCCGGACCTCCGCGGAGCTGGGCGCGGCCGGGGTGCTCGCGCTGGCCTTCCCCCTGCACCCGCCGGGCCGGCCGGAGAAGTCCCGGGCCGAGGAGCTGCTGGGCGCCGGGCTGCCGGCGCTGGTGGTCCAGGGGGGACGCGACGCCTTCGGGAGGCCGGAGGAGTTCCCGGAGCGGGGAGCGCGCGGAGCCTCGTACGAGCTGGTGGAAGTGGAGGGCGGGGACCACGGCTTCGCCGTGCCGAAGAAGACCGGTCCCACGCAGGAGGAGGCCCTGGCGGTGATCACCGGGGCGGTGGCCGAGTGGCTCGGGCGGCTCGCGGTGTGACGTACGACCGGGTCCCGGGGTGACTTTGGTCCGGAAACCGGGCCCTGACGGGGAATGCGTCACCCGGGCCGTCTGTTGTCCCGGATGTCGGTACGCACAGGAACACGTCGGAGGAGAGGCAACGCATGACCCAGGTCATCAGCCAGAACCGTCCGCAGGCCGCTGACCTGGACTGGACAGTGCTGCCCGCGCCCAAGCGCGGCTCGGTTCGGGCGGCGGGCGACCGGGATGGTCGACTATTCTCCGATTCGAGCGGGTCCGCTTTCGGAGTCGCCACGCAGTCGGAGGAGGTGGGTCCTGTCGCTGGGACCGACGAAGGCCACGCGGAGGAGACGACCCCGGAGCGCAATGCGCGCTTCGAGAGGGACGCCCTCGGCTACCTCGACCAGATGTACTCGGCCGCCCTGCGCATGACGCGCAATCCGGCCGACGCCGAGGACCTGGTCCAGGAGACGTATGCGAAGGCATACGCGTCCTTCCACCAGTTCCGCGAGGGCACCAACCTGAAGGCGTGGCTGTACCGCATTCTGACCAACACCTTCATCAACTCGTACCGCAAGAAGCAGCGCGAACCCCAGCGCAGTGCGGCGGAGGAGATCGAGGACTGGCAGCTTGCGCGCGCCGAGTCGCACATGTCGACGGGCTTGCGTTCCGCCGAGTCGCAGGCTCTCGATCACCTGCCCGATTCCGACGTGAAGGAAGCCCTCCAGGCCATTCCGGAAGAGTTCCGCATCGCGGTCTATCTTGCCGACGTAGAGGGCTTTGCGTACAAGGAGATCGCGGACATCATGGGTACACCCATCGGTACGGTCATGTCGCGACTGCACCGTGGCCGCCGTCAACTCCGTGGAATGCTTGAGGACTACGCCCGTGAGCGCGGGCTCGTCCCGGCCGGCGCGGGAGAGTCGAACGACCTGAAAGGCTCGGGCTCATGAGCTGCGGAGATGCGCACGAGACGGAGTGCTCCGAGGTCCTGGACCACCTTTATGAGTTCCTGGACCAGGAGATGCCCGACAGTGACTGCACGAAGTTCGAGGCGCACTTCGGCGAGTGCAATCCCTGTCTGGAGAAGTACGGCCTGGAACAGGCCGTGAAGAAGCTGGTCAAGCGCTGCTGCGGATCGGACGACGTGCCGACCGACCTGCGCTCGAAGGTGATGGGACGGATCGAGCTCATCCGTTCGGGGCAGGCCGTGCCGGATCATGACATTACGGCCGCTTCACCCGAGCCGGCCGTCGTCGAGCCGATGCCGGGATCAGCGGCGGGCTGAAAAAGTTGAAAACCGGCCATCTTCGCCGGTGAAGTAGTACCCGATTGAACAATCCCGAACAGCCGCCCCCGGAAGGGCACTTCCTTCACTCGAAGGTGGTAATCCGGGGGCGTCCGCATGGCGCAATGCAAAAATGTGGCCCACCTCGCTCCCGGGCCCACTTATTCTCCCCATTCGGTACTGGTTTGATTCGTACCTGACTTGCACGGCTCAGGGGGAGGAGAGCGCCTTGCGGGTACTTCCGCCGTTGGCGCGCGCCTACGTCCTGTGCGCCGTCCTGGCCGCCCTCGCGTGCGTCGCCCCGGCCGTCACCGGTTCCGCCACCCCGTGGCCCTCCATCGGCCTGCTCTCCGTGCTCTACCTCGGCTGCGAACTCGTCAAGGTGTGCCCGCTCATGGGCCGCCGGGTGCCCGAGGGGCTCGGCTCCTTCTTCCCGGTGGTGCTGGCCGCCGTGTTCCTCCTGCCGCCGGCCGCCGCCGCCCTCGTCGCCCTGCCCGGCGGACTCGCCGGGACCGTGACGGCGCGGCCCGCATGGGTGCGGCGCATCTGGCACGGGGCGCAGCAGTCCATAGCCGCCTGGACCGCCGGGCAGGTCTACGGGCGGCTGGGCGGGCCGGGGGCGCTGGGCACGGGCTCCTTCGGCGGGACCGGGCCGTCGGGCCCGGAGGGACCCTCGGGTCCGGCCGGACCGGCCGCCTGGGTCGCCGACTTCCCGTACGTGATGCTGCCCGCCGCCGCCGCGGCCGTCGCCTTCTGCCTGGTGCTGACCGCCCTCGACGGTTGCATCCTGGCCGCCGCCGAACGCCGCCCCGCCACCACCGCCTGGCGGGGCCTCGCGACCCGGTCCCTCGCCCCGCACTGCGTGCACGGCCTCGCCGGACTGATGATGGCCGTCATGTGGCGCAGCCCGTACGGACTCCCGGCCGCGCTGCTCGTCATGCTGCCGATGTACATCTCCTGCTGGGTCTTCGCCCAGTACCACCGCGAGCGCGCCGCCCACCAGGCCACCATCAGGGCACTGGTCCAGGCCGTCGACATCAAGGACCGCTACACGCGCGGCCACAGCGAGCGGGTCGGGCAGGCCTCGGCGATGATCGCCCGCGAGCTGGGCATGGGCGAGGAACGCCTCGAAGTCGTCCGCATCGCCGGCATCCTCCACGACGTGGGCAAGCTCGGCGTCCCGACCCGGCTGCTGCGCAAGGACGGACCGCTGACCCCCGAAGAGCGCAGGATCATCGAACTCCACCCCGAATACGGACACGAGATGGTGCGCGGCATCGGCTTCCTGGGAGAGGCCCGCGCGGCGATCCTGCACCACCACGAGCGGGTCGACGGCTCCGGCTACCCGTACGGGCTGACCGGGGAACAGATCCCGGTGCTCGCCCGGGTCGTGGCGGTCGCCGACGCCTTCGACGCGATGACCTCGACCCGGTCGTACAGCAGGGCCCGGCCGGTCGGGGTCGCCCTCGCCGAGCTGGAACGCTGCGCGGGGGCCCAGTTCGACCCGGACATGGTGCGGGCGCTGGTCGACGCCATCGACCGGCAGGGCTGGCATCCGAAGGTGACCTCGGACGACGACCTCCAGGTGATCCCGGCCGGCGCCGGCGAGGTTCCCGCCGCCGGGGCACAGGGGGCCGTGCGCGAGGCCGTGCCCGCCGGCGCCACGCTGACCGGACTGCCCGCCCAGGCCGCCCCGGCCGGAGCCGCGTCCCAGGCCCGCACGGCCGGGAGCGGCCCGCTCCAGGCAGCCGCGGCCGGAGACCCCTGCACCGGCGTGCCGGGGCCCGCCGCCGAGCCCGCAGCGGCCGCCACGGAGGCGCCGGGAACCCCCGGCTCCCCGTCCGCCCCCGCCGCGGGAGCCAACGCGTGAGGGGCTGGGCCGTCGGCATCGTCCGCGGGGCCGCCGGGGTGCTGACCGTGGCCGCGCTCGGGCACACCGTCTGGACCGGCGTGACCGAGCCGGGCATCGCCCTCGCCTTCGGCGCCCTGATCACCATCGGCGAGCTCGCCCGCCGGGACAGCGGCGACGCCGCCCGCCAGCAGCCCGCGCCGCTCGGATCCGCCGGGGCGCTCGCGTACGCCCTGCTCGGGCAGAACGCCGGAGCCCCCACCCACCACGGGGTCCTGCAGATCGTCGCCGTGGTGGTCACGGCCGCGCTCCTCGGGATCGTCCCGCACATCGCCCGGGGCCGCGGACCCGCCCTCGACCACCTGGCCCGCCGCGTCCTCACCGTCACCTTCGCCGCCGTCTGCTTCCAGCCGCTCTACAACTCCGGGCAGCTGGAGCACTGGGTCGGCCAGGGCCCGTACCTCGTGCTCTTCCTGGTCCTCCTCCTCGGGCTCACGGCCCTGTGCGACGCGGTCCTCGGCGCCGCCCTCGCCGGGGCACGGACCGGCTGGCCGTTCGCCCCGCTGCTCCGCGACGAGCTCCGCGCCCAGCTGGGCATCGGCTCCGCGATCTGCGCCACGGGCGTGGTCATGGCCCTCGGGGTCGCCGTCGCCGGCCTGTGGGCGGTGCCCGTCTTCAGCGTGCCGCTGCTCCTGACCCAGATGTCCTTCCACCGGATCACCGCCATCCGCACCACCTACCGCCAGACCATCACCTCCCTCGCCCGCGCCACCGAGATCGCCGGCTACACCCGGCCCGGCCACTCCCGCCGGGTCGCCGCGCTCAGCGTCGCCGTGGGCCGGGAGCTGGGCCTCTCGGAGCGGGAGATCACGGTGCTGGAGTACGCCGCCCTCATGCACGACATCGGGCAGCTCTCCCTCGTCGACCCGGTCCCGGACGGGGCCACCGCCGAGCTGCCCGAGGCCGAAGCCCGCCGGATCGCCGGGCTCGGCGGCGAGGTGGCCCGCCAGACGGGGGTCCCGCACGAGGTCGCGGTGGTCGTGGAGCTGCAGGCGGACCCGTACCGCGACCAGCCCGTCGCCGCCCGGATCGTGCGCGCAGTCAACGCGTACGACGATCTCGCCGGCGGGGCCCGTCACCCGGGCGGCTCATTGGAGGCCCTGGAGCGGCTGCGCCTGGGGACCGGGCACGACTACCAGCCGGAAGTCGTGGAGTGTCTCGCCAGGGTGCTCGCCCGGGGCGGACGTGCCAGAGTCGTACCCGTCCCGCCTGGGTAACCCATGGGTAATGAGCGGCCGTCCGAGTGGGCATGGTTGGATGCCAGTGAGAGTGTTCCCAGCAGGAGAGTTCGCAGCAGGAGTGTCCCGAGCAAGAGTGTCCGGCAGGCGGGAATCGTGAGGATCTTCGGGAAGGTACGGCATCGGCCCTCCGCCTCGTGGCGGCAGGCCACCGACCGCGCGTTCACGCTGATCGGCGACGGTCGGTACGAGGACGCGGGCGCGCTGCTGACCAGAGCGGCGGACCTGGAACCCTGGCTGTCCGAGTCCTGGTTCAACCTGGCGCTGCTCCACAAGTTCCGCCACGACTGGGAGCAGGCGCGGGCCGCCGGGCTGCGCGCCGTGGCCCTGCTCGACCGGGAGACCGGCGCCCCGGACTGGTGGAACGTCGGCATCGCCGCGACCGCCCTGCAGGACTGGCCGCTGGCCCGCCGCGCCTGGCAGGCGTACGGGCTGAAGGTGCCCGGAGACCCGCACGCCGCGAGCGGGAGCGGCCAGGCCCACGGCGAACCGGTCGGCATGGAGCTCGGCAGCGCGGCTGTGCGGCTGTCGCCCGAGGGCGAGGCCGAGGTGGTCTGGGGCCGCCGGCTGGACCCGGCCCGCATGGAGGTCCTGTCGATCCCGCTGCCCTCCTCGGGGCGGCGCTGGGGCGAGGTCGTCCTGCACGACGGGGTCCCGCACGGCGAGCGCATCACCGCGGCCGGGCCCTCGTACCCCGTCTTCGACGAGATCGAGCTGTGGGCGCCCTCCCCGGTGCCGACCTGGGTGGTGCTCCTCGAGGCGGCCACCGAGGCCGACCGCAACGCCCTGGAGCAGCTGGCCTCCGATGCCGGCTTCGCCGCCGAGGACTGGTCCTCCTCGGTGCGGCTGCTGTGCCGGACCTGCTCGGAGAGCGCCATGCCGAGCGGCGAGGGCGACGGCGAGCACCTGGACCCGCACGACCACAGCGAACCGGGTCACCCCGGCCCGCTGGGCCACCGTACGACCGGCTCCGGATCCCTGTGGGTGCCCGAGCGGGAGTGCGGGATCGCGGCGCCGGCGGGCCTGGTGCGCGGGCTGCTCGACGGCTGGGTCGCGGACAGTCCGGACAGCCGGGAGTGGCGGGATCTCGAAGAGGTCTGCTGAGCCGGGGCCGTAGTCTGTACCGGCACATCGGTGACTGGTGGACTTACGGAAGGCGTACGGCGGACATGGCGCAGCAGGAGAACGACGTTGTCGAGAGCGTGAACGACGGGTACGTCGTCGACACCGAGGACTGTGAGGCGCGCGAGCTCGCCCACCGCGAGCGCGGCACCGCCCGCCCGATCACGGTGGTCGGCAACCCGGTCCTGCACCGGGAGTGCAAGGACGTCACCGAGTTCGGCGACGAGCTGGCGCAGCTGATCGACGACATGTTCGCCAGCCAGAAGGCCGCCGAGGGCGTGGGCCTCGCCGCGAACCAGATCGGCGTCGACGCCAAGGTCTTCGTCTACGACTGCCCGGACGACGACGGCAACCGTCACACGGGCGTGGTGGTCAACCCGAAGCTCGTCGAGCTCCCGGCCGGCGCCCGCGTCCTCGACGACTCGAACGAGGGCTGCCTGTCGGTCCCGACCGCCTACGCCTCGCTGGCCCGCCCGGACTACGCCGAGGTGACCGGCCAGGACGCGCAGGGCAACCCGATCAAGGTGCGGGGCACCGGCTACTTCGCGCGCTGCCTCCAGCACGAGACCGACCACCTGTACGGCTACCTGTACATCGACCGGCTCTCGAAGCGGGACCGCAAGGACGCGCTGCGGCAGATGGAAGAGGGCACCCCGCGCTACGAGACGGTTCCGAACGCGTAGCCCCCGTACGACCAACGCGAAAGGCGCCCCCTCCGGTCAGGAGCGGGGCGCCTTTCGCTCGGGACGGCGCGGCTCGGCCTAGTCCCAGCCGAGGTCGCTCGGGTCGGTGGTGGCCGGGTGCCGGCCGACGGTCCGGATGGCGCGAGTCATGGGAACCCCCCTGTCGTATGTGAACCACCAAACCGTAGGGCGAAAACGATCAAGACGGGGGAAGTTCACGATCAGCTGAGGAGCCGGCCGGACGTCAGGCCGCGGACGGGCCCCGGAAAGCACGGCGGAAGGCGTTCGGGGTGGTGTTCAGCGTCCGCAGGAAGTGGTGGCGCAGGGCGGCCGCGGTACCGAAGCCGCAGCGGCCCGCGATCGCGTCCACCGTCTCGTCGGTGGCCTCCAGCAGCTCCTGAGCCAGCAGCACCCGCTGGCGCAGCACCCACTGGTACGGGGTGGTCCCGGTCTCCTGGAGGAAGCGCCGGGCGAAGGTCCGCGGGGACATGTGCGCCCGCTCCGCGAGCTGCTCGACCGTGATCTCCTCCTCCAGGTGGCGGCCCATCCAGCCGATCACCTCGCCCACCGTGTCGCAGGAGGTGCGGGGCAGCGGGCGCTGGATGTACTGCGCCTGCCCGCCGTCCCGGTGCGGCGGTACGACCATCCGCCGCGCGATGGTGTTGGCCACTTCGGCGCCCTGCTCCTGCCGGACCAGGTGCAGGCAGGCGTCGATCCCGGAGGCGGTGCCGGCCGAGGTGATCACCTGGCCCTCGTCCACGTAGAGCACGTCCGGATCGACCCTGGCCCGCGGGAAGCGGCGGGCCAGGGCCGGGGCGTGCATCCAGTGCGTGGTGCAGCGCCGGTCGTCCAGCAGCCCGGCGGCGCCCAGCATGAAGGCCCCGCTGCACACGCTCAGCACCCGTGCGCCCCGGTCCACGGCCCGCCGCAGCGACTCCAGCAGCGGCTCCGGATACTCGCGGGTCGGTGCCTGGCGGTCGGCGGGCAGGCAGATCAGGTCCGCCTCCTCCAGCCGCTCGGGTCCGTAGGGGAGGGTGAGGCTGTAGTGGCCGTCTCCGACGGTGATCGGGTTCTCCTCCATCGCGCAGACGGCGAAGTCGTAGGTGGGCAGCCCCATCGCGCTCCGGTCGATCCCGAAGACCTCGCAGAAGATGCCCATCTCGAAGGGGGTGACGCCGTTCACGACGGCCACGGCCACGTTCTTGAGGGGGGAAGGCTTCAGCATGACCCCAGTGTGGCAGTAATTCGCTCTTTCATGACAGTCCTGCCACTGTCCGGTTTCTGCCGTCCTGGCGAGAGTGGAGTCATGAACACCTTCCTCGACTACCTCGTCGTCCTCGCCGTCGCCGCCCCGCTCCTGGGCCCCGCGCTCTACGGGGCCGCGCGCGAGCGCCGCCTCGACCGTCAGATCCGTGAGGCCCGGGAGCGTGGTCAGCCGAGAGCCGGGTCCCGCTCCGTGGTCACGGTCCATCCGGTCGCCCTGGCACGGACCCGGCGGCGGTCCGTGAACAGCAGCACGAAGGCCGCCGCGAGGGAGAGCGCCGACAGCGAGCACAGCACCCAGGACAGCGCATGGGTGGACGGGGTCAGCAGGGGCGCCAGCAGCAGGGCGAAGGCGGTGCACAGGGCGGCGAGCCAGGGCACGTGCGAGCCCGCCGCCACCGGGGTGAGCGGCGGAACGGGCCGTACTCCGCGTCGGGGGTCCGGCTCCGCGGTGCTGTCCGCGAGCACCTCCTCGAAGGTGTCGCGGTCGAGCGACAGCCAGAGCGCCTCCCCGTCGTCGGTGACGAACACGACGGGCTGAAGGGCCCCGAGCAGCCGCCAGCGCGCGGCGCCGCACAGCCAGCCGGGCCGCCCGGCGAACGCGGCCGCGAGCGCGGGCAGGGAGTGATCGACATCGGCGTGGCCGGTGCGGGCCCCGATCCGGGTGCCGTCCGCGAGCGTGAGGCCCAGCCGGGACGTGGACCTCGTGCTCAGGGTCCCCGCGCGTCGGCCGAGGACGGTGGTGTCCGTCCGCAGGGCGGCGGTGACCTCGGCGCGGACGGCGGGCAGGGGGCCGCCGGAGCGCGCGTCCTCGCGGAGCACCCGCAGGGGGCCGGTCAGCATGAACACCCGTGCCAGGCCGAGGCCCAGGACGGGCAGCAGGGCGAGGACCGGGAGCAAGAGGAGGAAGCCGGCGCCGTCCGGGGTGCGGGGACCCCACAGGGAGGATCCGCCGGTGCCGAGCCGTTCGGTGTCGGACTCCTCGTCGATGTACCCGCCGAGCCCCGGCCTGCCGGGGACGTGGAGCACCCACACGTGGTCGCCCTTCTTCGAGGCGAAGGGGCCGAGCCGGGCTCCGTCGACGCGCAGCGGCTCGGTGTCGTGGATCGCGGGCACTTCGACGGTGACATCACCGGTGTGCCGCGGGTGGGTGGAGCCACTGCGGCGGCCCGTCCACTCGCCCACTTTCCGCAGGGCGTGCACGCGCGTGATGCGTACCTCGTCGACGACAGCACCCGCGTCCTGCAGGGCCGAGATGCGGCGGGCGTCGGCCCCGTCGGGCTGCAGGGCCAGATCGGCGAGGACCACCGGGGCGCAGAAGAGGAACCAGGCGAGCACGTACGGCCGGAGCAGTCCGATCCGCCTCCACCGCAGCCGCCCGGGCGGCGCCGGAACGGGTGCCGCGGCGGCCTCCGCCGCGGTCCGTGCCGCGGTGGTCCGTGCCGCGGTGGTCCGTGCCGCGGTGGTCCGTGCCGGCCGGAGCCGGCCCGCGAGCCAGGCGGCGGTGCACAGGAGCGCCGCCGCCCCCGGTATGACGACGTCCGGGCGGGGCACGAGCATGCCCGGTCTGACGACGAAGGCGTAGATCGCGACCTGCGCCAGAAGCAGCGCGGCCCCGCCCGAGAACCTGGTGAGCCAGGTGGATCTTCCCATGGGCGGGGACGCTAGCAAGCGATGACGGGGGCCTAGAAGTCCTCGTCCAGGTCGACCGTGCCCTCGACCGCGACCTGGTAGGCCGACGGGCGGCGCTCGAAGAAGTTCGTCAGTTCCTGGACGCCCTGGAGCTCCATGAAGGTGAACGGGTTCTGCGAGCCGTAGATGGGCGCGAAGCCGAGGCGGACCAGGCGCTGGTCCGCGACGCACTCCAGGTACTCGCGCATCGACTCGGTGTTCATGCCCGGCAGGCCGTCACCGCACAGGTCGCGGCCGAACTGCAGCTCCGCCTCGACGGCTTCCTTCAGCATGTCGACGACCTGCTGCTGGAGGGCGTCGTCGAAGAGCTCCGGCTCCTCCTTGCGGACCGTGTCCACGACCTCGAACGCGAAGTTCATGTGGCAGGTCTCGTCCCGGAACACCCAGTTGGTGCCCGTCGCCAGGCCGTGGAGCAGGCCGCGGGAGCGGAACCAGTACACGTACGCGAAGGCGCCGTAGAAGAACAGGCCCTCGATGCACGCGGCGAAGCAGATCAGGTTCAGCAGGAAGCGGCGGCGGTCGGCGGCCGTCTCCAGGCGGTCGATCTTCTCCACCGAGTCCATCCAGCGGAAGCAGAACTGCGCCTTCTCGCGGATCGACGGGATCTCCTCGACCGCGTCGAAGGCGGCCGCGCGGTCGTCCGGGTCGGGCAGGTAGGTGTCGAGCAGCGTCAGGTAGAACTGGACGTGCACGGCCTCCTCGAAGAGCTGGCGCGACAGGTACAGGCGCGCCTCCGGGGAGTTGATGTGCTTGTACAGGGTCAGCACGAGGTTGTTCGAGACGATCGAGTCGCCCGTCGCGAAGAAGGCGACCAGCCGGCCGATCATGTGCTGCTCGGAGGGCGTCAGCTTCGCGAGGTCGGCGACGTCCGAGTGGAGGTCGACCTCCTCGACGGTCCAGGTGTTCTTGATCGCGTCCCGGTAGCGCTCGTAGAAGTCCGGGTAGCGCATGGGACGGAGGGTCAGTTCGAAGCCCGGGTCCAGGAGGTTCTTCGTGGTGTCGGTGGTGCTCATTACTGGCAGGCCTCGCAGGACTCGGGGTTTTCAAGGGAGCAGGCCAGCGCGTCGGCGTCGACGGCCTGCGGGAGCGGGGTGGCGGCCGCCGGGACCGTGCTGCCGGAGGCGGCGCGGGCGATCTTCGTCGCGGGGCGGGAACGCAGGTAGTACGTGGTCTTCAGGCCCTGCTTCCAGGCGTACGCGTACATCGAGCTGAGCTTGCCGATGGTGGGCGTCTCCAGGAACAGGTTCAGCGACTGGGACTGGTCGAGGAAGGGGGTGCGCGCCGCCGCCATGTCGATCAGGCCGCGCTGCGGGATCTCCCACGCCGTGCGGTACAGGTCGCGCACCTCCGCCGGGATCCAGCCGAAGCCCTGGACCGAGCCGGAGGACTCGCGCAGCGCCTCGCGGGTCTGGGCGTCCCAGACGCCGAGCCGCTTGAGCTCCTGCACCAGGTAGCCGTTGACCTGGAGGAACTCCCCGCTCAGGGTCTCGCGCTTGAAGAGGTTGGAGACCTGCGGCTCGATGCACTCGTACACGCCCGCGATGGAGGCGATGGTCGCCGTCGGGGCGATGGCCAGGAGGAGCGAGTTGCGCATCCCGGACTTCGCGACGCGGGCGCGCAGCGCGTCCCAGCGCTCCGGCCAGTTCAGCTCGACGTCGTAGTGATCGGGGTGCAGGACGCCGCGGGCCGTGCGGGTCTGCTCCCACGCGGGGAGCGGGCCGTTGCGCTCGGCCAGGTCGCAGGAGGCCTCGTACGCCGCGAGCATGATGCGCTCGGAGAGCTTCGTGGACAGGGCCTTCGCCTCGGGGGAGTCGAAGGGCAGCTTCAGTTGGAAGAAGACGTCCTGGAGGCCCATCGCGCCCAGGCCCACCGGACGCCAGCGGGCGTTGGAGCGGCCGGCCTGCTCGGTCGGGTAGAAGTTGATGTCCACGACGCGGTCGAGGAAGGTGACCGCGGTGCGGACGGTCTCGTCCAGCCGCTCCCAGTCGATGTCCCCGGACTCGGCGAGGACGAAGGCGCCGAGGTTGACCGAGCCGAGGTTGCAGACGGCCGTCTCGCCGTCGTTGGTGACCTCGATGATCTCGGTGCAGAGGTTCGAGGAGTGGACGACGGTGCCCGGCTCGGCGGTCTGGTTCGCCGTGCGGTTGGAGGCGTCCTTGAAGGTCATCCAGCCCTGGCCGGTCTGCGCGAGGGTGCGCATCATCCGGCCGTACAGGTCGCGGGCGGGCATGCTCTTGCGGGCCAGGCCCGACTCCTCGGCCTTGCGGTAGGCGGCGTCGAACGCGTCGCCCCACAGGTCGACCAGCTCGGGGACGTCGGCCGGGGAGAACAGCGACCAGTCGGCGTCGGCGTTCACGCGGCGCATGAACTCGTCCGGCACCCAGTGGGCCAGGTTCAGGTTGTGGGTGCGGCGCTGGTCCTCGCCGGTGTTGTCGCGGAGCTCCAGGAACTCCTCGATGTCCGCGTGCCAGGTCTCCAGGTAGACCGCGGCTGCGCCCTTGCGGCGGCCGCCCTGGTTCACGGCGGCGACGGAGGCGTCCAGCGTCTTCAGGAACGGGACGATGCCGTTGGAGTGGCCGTTCGTGCCGCGGATCAGCGAACCGCGGGCGCGGATGCGGGAGTACGAGAGGCCGATGCCGCCGGCGTGCTTGGAGAGGCGCGCGACCTGGTGGTAGCGGTCGTAGATCGAGTCCAGCTCGTCCAGCGGGGAGTCCAGCAGGTAGCAGGAGGACATCTGCGGGTGGCGGGTGCCGGAGTTGAAGAGCGTGGGGGAGGACGGCAGGTAGTCCAGGCGGCTCATCAGCCGGTAGAGGGAGGCGACTTCCTCGACGGCCTGGACGGACTCGTTCTCCGCGAGGCCGCAGGCCACGCGCAGCATGAAGTACTGGGGGGTCTCGATGACCTGGCGGGTGATCGGGTGCCGCAGCAGGTAGCGGCTGTGCAGGGTGCGCAGGCCGAAGAAGCCGAAGCGGTCGTCGGCGCCCTCGGCGAGCGCGTGCTCGACCAGCGCGTCGAGCCGGTTCGCGTGCAGGCGTACGAAGTCTGCGGTGCGGTCGGCGATGAGCCCCTCGCGGTGGCCGACCTCGACGGAGCCGGAGAAGGAGGTGGAGCCCTGGCCGGCGGCCTCGTCGCGGACGGCCAGCGTCAGCAGGCGGGCGGCGAGCCGGGAGTACGCCGGGTCCTCGGAGATCAGCCCGGCGGCCGCCTCGGTGGCGAGCGTACGGAGCTCCGCCTCGTCGGCGGCGGCGCTGCGGCCGCGCAGCGCGGCGGCGGCGACCCGGCCGGGGTCGGTGTCGGGCAGGTCGGCGGTCAGCTCGGTGAGCGTGCGCAGGAGCGCGGCCCCCGGACCCTCGTAGGTGGACGGGTCGGACTCGGCGCGCGGTGCGGAAGGCGCGATGGTCACGGGGGGAGCTCTCCCTCGCTCGGCTCCGGGGTCACCGTTGGTGCGGGGCGCGAGGGGGCGCACGTGGGGGAGCGCGTGCCTGGCAGGGCAGTGCGCGTGCGCCACGTGGCGTCCACCGGCCCAACCGCGAGGCCCGGACGTGTCTGCACCCGGTTCGGTCGAGCCGGGCGCACTGTCGGCAG
Organism: Streptomyces sp. NPDC056883; assembly: GCF_042788835.1. Taxonomy (NCBI): domain Bacteria; kingdom Bacillati; phylum Actinomycetota; class Actinomycetes; order Kitasatosporales; family Streptomycetaceae; genus Streptomyces; species Streptomyces sp. NPDC056883. The sequence goes on from NZ_JBHUBS010000003.1 coordinate 386,964, forward strand.
GTCCTCGGACTTGCGGATGCAGCGAGCGGGTCGGTGCATTTCATACCGTTGCGGGACAGTTCCGGATTCTCACCGGATTCCCCTGCGACGACAGCGAGCATGAGCATACATGTGGGGGCCGGTGCTTGCGGTAGCCCCCACATGTTGTGTCGCTCCTCGCGGGCGGTGTGGCCTAGAGCTCCAGGCGGTAGGTGAGCAGGGGCAGCCCCGGAACCGGGTACCAGTCCCGCTCGGGGGTCCGTACGAAGCCCAGCCGGTCGTAGATCCGGTGCGCCCCGAGCATCTTCTCCGTGGTCGACAGCACCAGGTGGCTCACGCCCTCCAGCTCCCGGGCGCGGTTCACGCAGGCCCGTACGAGGGCCTCGCCCGCGCCGCGTCCGCGGGCTGCCGGGGAGACGGCCAGCATCCGGAACTCCGCCTCGCCGGGGCCCGCGATATCGCAGAGCGGGCTGCCGGGAGGGGCGAAGGTCACACCACCGAGCAGCGTGCCCTCGTACGCCGCGACGAGCACCTCGCCGTCGGGTGCCCGGCCGGCGACGTCGCGCAGCCGGCTCAGGTAGGGGTCCTCCTCGGCGAAGTCGAGCAGTCCGTCGTCGAGGTACGCCCGTGCGGTGATCTCGCCGAGCTCTTCGTATTCGGCGGCCGCCGCCGTCCTGATGATGATGTCCATGGCATCGAGTGTGCGCCAGGGAAACGCAAGGGGCCGCCGCGTTCCGTCGGGTGGACGGAACGCGGCGGCCCCTGTGCGGCCCCACGGTTCAGCAGCAGCGGAACCCTTCGCGCGGGTCGCCCTCGCGGGCGTCCGTGCGGGCCCGTTCGAAGGCCCGGCGCGACTGGACCACCGCGTCCGGATCGTGCGTACGGGCGTGCGCCACGTAGCGGTCGTAGGCGGCCTCGCCCGAGAACTCCCTGACGAAGAACCGGGCCCGGCCCAGCACGTGGCGCAGGCGCGTCACGCGGGTTCCCGCACGGAGTCCTGGACGCGGCCCCCGCCCGAGTCCAGGCCGGCGGCGGCGAGTTCCGCCCGCTCCTCGGCCGTCGGGATCAGACCGGCCGGGGCGACGAGCTTGGACTCGGTCCACGGGATCTCGGCGAGCTTGACCGACTCGGGCTTGCGGATGGCCGCCAGGCAGGTCCGGGCGGCGTCCACGAGCACGATGATGATCAGCAGGGCGAAGAACACCGACAGGACGCCGTCCACCGTGGCGTTGGTGACCACGGTGTGCATCTCGTCCATGGTCTTGGCGGGCTTGAGGACCTTGCCCGCCTCGATCCCGTCCTGGTAGACGTCCCGCTGCGCGAAGAAGCCGATCTTCGGGTTGTCGGAGAAGATCTTCTGGTAGCTGGCGGTGAGCGTGACGGCCAGGTCCCAGGCCAGCGGAACGCCCGTCACCCAGGCCCACTTGAGCCGGCCGGACTTGATCAGCAGGGTGGTGCAGACGGCCAGGGCGACCGCCGCGAGCAGCTGGTTCGCGATGCCGAACAGCGGGAAGAGCTGGTTGATGCCGCCCAGCGGGTCCTTGACGCCGACCCACAGGAAGTAGCCCCAGCCGCCGACGACGATCGCGCTGGCGAACCAGACGCCCGGCTTCCAGCTGACGTCCTTGAAGGACTTGTGCACGTTGCCGAGGGTGTCCTGGAGCATGAAGCGGCCCACGCGGGTGCCGGCGTCCACGGTCGTCAGGATGAACAGGGCCTCGAACATGATCGCGAAGTGGTACCAGAACGCCTTCATCGAGGCGCCGCCGATCACGGACGAGAAGATCTCCGACATTCCGAGTGCGAAGGTCGGCGCGCCGCCCGTACGGGACAGCAGGCTGGTCTCCTCCACGTCCTTCGCGGCCTGGGTGAGGGCCTCGGGGGAGATGGCGAAGCCGAAGTTGGTCACGGCCTGCGAGGCCGTCTCGACGGTGGCGCCGACGACGCCGCCGGGGGAGTTGATGGCGAAGTACAGGCCCGGGTCGATGATGCAGGCCGTGATGATCGCCATGATGGCGACGAAGGACTCGGTCAGCATCGCGCCGTAGCCGATGACCCTGACCTGGGTCTCCTTCTGGATCATCTTCGGGGTGGTGCCCGAGGAGACCAGCGAGTGGAAGCCGGACAGGGCTCCGCAGGCGATGGTGATGAAGACGAACGGGAACATCGAGCCGGCGAAGACCGGGCCGTCTCCGCGCGAGGCGAAGTCGGTGACCGCGGGCATCTTCAGCGTCGGCATGGCGATGACCACGCCCGCGGCGAGCAGCCCGATGGTGCCCACCTTCATGAAGGTGGAGAGGTAGTCGCGCGGGGCGAGCAGCATCCACACCGGCAGGACGGACGCCACGAACCCGTAGGCGATCATCCAGAGGACCAGCGTCTCCTTCTCCAGGGTGAAGGTGTCCGCCAGCGAGGACTCGGCGACCCAGCCGCCCGCGACGATGGCGAGCAGCAGCAGCGCCACACCGACGACGGAGACCTCGGTGACCCGGCCCGGGCGCAGGACGCGCAGGTAGAAGCCCATGAAGAGGGCGATCGGGATGGTCATGCCGATGGAGAAGACGCCCCAGGGGGAGTGCGCCAGCGCGTTGACGATGACCAGGGCCAGCACGGCCAGCAGGATGATCATGATGGCGAAGACGCCGATCAGCGCGGCGGCGCCGCCGACCGGGCCGATCTCGTCCCGGGCCATCTGGCCGAGCGAACGGCCGTTGCGCCGGGTGGAGAAGAAGAGCGTGACCATGTCCTGGACGGCGCCCGCGAAGATCACGCCCACGACGATCCAGATCGTGCCGGGCAGGTAGCCCATCTGCGAGGCGAGTACGGGACCCACGAGCGGTCCGGCGCCGGCGATGGCGGCGAAGTGGTGGCCGAAAAGCACCCGTCGGTCGGTCGGGTGGAAGTCGACACCGTTGTCAAGGCGTTCGGCGGGGGTGGCGCGGGTCTTGTCCACCTTCAGTACGCGGTGCGCGATGAAGCGCGCGTAGAAGCGGTAGCCGATCGCGTACGAGCCGAGCGCGGCGGCGAGCAGCCAGGCGGCCGAGATCTCCTCGCCGCGCGAGAGCGCCAGCACGCCCCAGCCGATGGCTCCCACGAGGCCGACCAGCACCCACAGGGCCACGGCCTTGGGGGACATGGCCCCTGATGGAGAAGGCGAGCCCGGCGTGGTGCCCGGACTCGCCGCGTCCCGTACCGCCCGTGTTGCTTCCGGGCCTGGTTCCGTCATGATCCTCGTCCCCTCGTTGATCATCTGCATGGGCGCAGGGAATCTACGGGGGACCGCCCGCTGGACGTAAGCCCCCGTCCGTATAGCGGAACGAGAGTCAACTACGAATCAGACGGCGGGGCGCTGGAGTCGGGCGACGAACTTGTAACGATCGCCGCGGTATACGGAACGCACCCACTCGACGGGCTCCCCGTCGGCGTCCAGCGAATGGCGGGAAAGCATCAGCATCGGCAGTCCGACGTCGGTGCCGAGCAGTCCGGCCTCCCGCGGGGTGGCCAGCGAGGTCTCGATGGTCTCCTCCGCTTCGGCGAGGCGCACGTCGTACACCTCGGCGAGGGCGGTGTAGAGGGAGGTGTACTTGACCAGCGACCGGCGCAGCGCGGGGAAGCGCTTGGCCGACAGGTGCGTGGTCTCGATGGCCATCGGTTCGCCGCTGGCCAGGCGGAGCCGTTCGATGCGCAGGACCCGGCCGCCGGTGGCGATCTTGAGGAGGCCGGCGAGGGTGTCGTCGGCCGTCACGTAGCCGATGTCCAGGAGCTGGGAGGTGGGTTCCAGGCCCTGGGCCCTCATGTCCTCGGTGTACGAGGAGAGTTGGAGCGGCTGGGAGACCTTCGGCTTGGCGACGAAGGTGCCCTTCCCCTGGATCCGCTCCAGCCGCCCCTCGACGACGAGCTCCTGGAGGGCCTGTCGGACCGTGGTGCGGGAGGTGTCGAACTCGGCCGCGAGCGTGCGCTCGGGCGGCACGGGGGTGCCCGGTGGAAGGGTTTCGGTCATATCGAGCAAGTGGCGCTTGAGTCGGTAGTACTTGGGCACGCGTGCCGTGCGGGTGGCCGCCCCGCTGTCCGGCTCCGTGATCGCCCCTTCGGTGGCCATCGCCGCCCGCCTTCCCGACTCCAGTTTCGTTGCCGTCACCGGCTCCTCCGATATGTGCGGTCACATCGTGACACGGGAGGGAGGGCGGGCCTCCTCCCTCCCCCAGGTGTCGGTCCGATAACGGACCGAGCACCCGCTCATTAGACCCTTGACACCCCTAAAGGTCTAGGCCAAGCTCCAGCTACTGGTCTACACCAATATGGATCAGATCCCGGCCCCACGGGCAGTACTTGGTGCTTTTTGAGTCACCGCGGCGGGCAAGGGAAGTTGCAGGCAGCATCCCTGAGGAGGGTGGCGTGAAGCGCAAGCTCATCGCGGCGGTCAGTGTCGCGGGCATGATGGTCGGAGTCGCGGCGTGCGGCAACGGCGGCGACGACAAGCCGAAGGCCGACGCGGGTGGCGCCAAGGAGATCACCGTCTGGGTGATGGACGGCTCCGCACCGAAGACCTGGATCGACGCGGTCAACGCGGAGTTCTCCGCCAAGCACCCCGGTGTCACGGTCAAGGTAGAGGTCCAGCCCTGGAAGGGCATCCAGGAGAAGGTCACCACGGCCCTCTCCGAGAACACCCCGCCGGACGTCCTGGAGCTCGGCAACACCCAGACCGCCGGTTACGCGGTCACCGGTGGTCTCGCCGACCTGACCAAGGACAAGGCGAAGCTCGGCGCGGACGCCTGGGCGAAGAGCGGTCTGGCCTCGGCCGAGATCGACGGCAAGCTCTACTCCGCTCCGTGGTACGCGGCCAACCGCGTCGTGATCTACGACAAGAAGGCCTTCGAGAAGGCGGGCGTCACGGCCCCCAAGACCCGCGACGAGTGGGTCGCCGGCCTGGAGAAGCTGAAGGCGGCCGACCCGGCCTCGCAGCCGATCTACCTGCCCGGCCAGAGCTGGTACGTCCTCGCCGGTCTCATCTGGGACGAGGGCGGCAACCTCGCCGTCAAGGACGGCGACAAGTGGAAGGGCGGTCTCGGTACCCCCCAGGCCGCTTCCGCGATGGAGTTCTACAAGAAGCTCCAGTCCTTCTCCACCGCCCCGAAGGACAAGGACGAGGCGAACCCGCAGCAGTCCACCGACGTCGTTCCCAAGGGTGGCGTCGCCTCCTGGATCGGCCTCGGCTGGGAGGCCGGCGGTGCCGAGAAGGCGCTGAAGGACGCGGGCAAGGAAGCCGACTTCGGTTACTTCCCGATCCCGGGCAAGACCGCCGACAAGCCGGGCACCGTCTTCCTCGGTGGCTCGAACCTGGCGATCGCCGAGCGCTCCAAGAACAAGGACCTCGCCAAGGAGTGGCTGGCCCTCGCCGCAGGCAAGGACCAGATGACCAAGTACGCCGCCGAGGTCAAGGGCGCGCTGCTCCCGAACCAGGTCGGTGCGAACTTCGCCCCGGCCCCGGGCTCCTTCGCCGAGGCGATGGCCAAGGGCGGCGTCAACGGCAACATCACCCCGGTGACCCCGGGCTGGGCGAACGTCGAGACCGAGCCGAACCCCATCAAGGAGTTCATGACGAAGGTCCTGAAGGGTGACGACGCCGCCAAGGCGGGTGCGGACGCGGACAAGGAAATCGCGAGCCGCATCAACAAGTAACACCCCGAAGTACCCGTACTGAACGCACCGGGGTCGCGCATTGACAGACGTAAGCGCCGCCTGCTCCGAGCGGGGAAGCGGGTGCCAGTCGCCACAGTCAACCGCGAGGAAGCCCAGACATGACCGTGCACTCCCAGGGAGCGGCCACTTCCGCTCCACAGGACGCACCACACGAGTCCGCGGGGCCGGCCCAGACGCCGCCGCCCACCGGAGCCAAGGCAGCGTCCCAGTCTCCTCGCGGGGGCAGAAAGTCGCTCCCCTCAGGGTGGTTGCCGTACCTCCTGATCGGGCCCGCCGTGCTCAGCATGGCGACCCTGCTGCTCTACCCGCTGATCAAGAACATCATCCTGTCGTTCCAGAAGGTCGACAAGATCGAGTTCATCCAGCGGAAGGCGCCGTTCAACGGCGTGGACAACTACACCGAGCTGCTGGGCGACTCGCAGTTCTGGACCGTGGTCGTCCGCAGCTTCCTCTTCACCGCGGGCAACGTCTTCCTGATCATGGTGCTCGGCAGCCTCATCGGGCTCCTCCTGAACCGGCTCGGCAAGTGGATGCGCCTGGTCCTGTCGATGGCGCTGGTGATGGCCTGGGCCATGCCGATCGTCGCCTCGGTGACCGTCTTCCAGTGGCTGTTCGACGAGCAGTACGGCGTCATGAACTGGCTGATGCGCACCGCCGGCTTCGCCGGCTACGACCAGCACAACTGGTTCGAGACCGGCATGTCCACGATGGTGATCATCACCGTCCTGCTGGCCTGGGGCTCCATCCCCTTCGTCGCCCTCAACATGTACGCCGGCCTGACCACGGTCAGCGGCGAGCTGTACGAGGCCGCGCGCATGGACGGGGCCAACGGCTGGCAGACGTTCTGGAAGGTCGTCTTCCCGAACCTCAAGTCGTTCTTCCTGGTCACGACGTTCCTCGAGGTCATCTGGATCTTCAAGGCCTTCACGCAGATCTACGCGATGAACAAGGGCGGCCCCGACCGCGCCTCGGAGACCCTGACGATCTACGCGTACGTAGAGGGCCAGAGCCAGGGCCACTACGGTCTGGCCGCGGCGATCTCCGTCCTGACGATCGTGATGCTCGTGGTCGTCATGTCCTTCTACTTCCGTCTGATCCTGAAGCAGGAGGAGGAGCAGTGAGCACCACCACCGCCCCGAAGCCCGCGCCGTCCGCGCCGTCCGCGAAGCCCCAGCAGCTGCGCAACCGCCGGCCGATCCGTCCCGCGGCCGTCGCCAAGAACGTCGGCGCCCTGCTGCTGGCCGTCCTCTTCGTCTTCCCCGTCTACTGGATGTTCTCCTCGGCCCTGAAGCCGTCCAGCGAGATCCTCTCCAAGGACCCCGTCTTCGTCTTCACGCCGACGATGGAGAACTTCACCAAGGCCACCGGCGTCGACCTGTTCTGGACCTACGTCGCGAACAGCTTCATCGTCACCATCGGGGCCGTCACCCTGGCCCTGCTCGTGGCCCTCGCCGCGAGCTTCGCCATCGCCCGCATGAGGTTCAAGGGCCGCAAGGGCCTGGTCCTCGCGGTGATGATGGCCCAGATGGCGCCCTGGGAGGTCATGGTCATCGCGATGTACATGATCGCCCGCGACTCCGAGATGCTGAACAGCCTCCCGCTGCTCACCGCGATCTACTTCGTGATGGTCCTGCCCTTCACCATCTGGACCCTGCGCGGCTTCATCGCCGCCGTCCCGGTGACCCTGGAGGAAGCCGCCCAGATCGACGGCTGCACCCGCGGCCAGGCCTTCCGCAAGGTGATCTTCCCGCTGCTGGCCCCCGGCCTGATGTCCACCTCGCTCTTCGGCTTCATCACGGCCTGGAACGAGTTCGCGATGGTCCTGATCCTGAACAAGGACAAGACCGCGCAGACCCTGCCGCTGTGGCTGACCCAGTTCCAGACCGCCTTCGGCAACGACTGGGGCGCCACCATGGCCGCTTCCTCGCTCTTCGCGGTCCCGGTGCTGCTCATCTTCGTCTTCCTCCAGCGCAAGGCCGTCGGCGGCATGACCGCCGGCGCCGTGAAGGGATAACGGCCCATGACTGTCCTTGCGCACCGCACGGATACGGTGACCCGGGACGCGCTCGCGGTCCTTCAGCCCGGCTTCGAGGGCACCACCGCGCCCGCCTGGCTGCTCCGGCAGGTCGCCGAAGGCCTCACCGCCGTCGGCCTCTTCGGCCGCAACATCACCTCGCCCGAGCAGCTCGCCGCGCTGACCGCGCAGCTCCGTACCGAGCGGGACGACGTCCTCGTCGCCATCGACGAGGAGGGCGGCGACGTCACCCGCCTGGAGGTCCGGGGCGGTTCCTCCTTCCCGGGCAACCTGGCCCTCGGCGCCGTGGACGACGTGGACCTGACCCGCGACGTCGCCCGCGAGCTGGGCCGCCGGCTCGCCGAGTGCGGGGTCAACCTCAACTGGGCCCCGTCCGCCGACGTCAACTCCAACCCGGACAACCCGGTCATCGGCGTACGGTCCTTCGGCGCCGACACCCACCTCACCGCCCGGCACACCGCCGCGTACGTCGAAGGCCTCCAGGCGGCCGGCGTCGCCGCCTGCACCAAGCACTTCCCGGGCCACGGCGACACCAACGTCGACTCGCACCACGCGCTGCCGCGCATCGACGTGGACCTCGAGACCCTCGCCGCGCGGGAACTCGTACCGTTCCGGGCCGCCATCGAGGCCGGCACCAAGGCCGTCATGAGCGCCCACATCCTGGTGCCGGCCCTGGACCCGACCCGCCCGGCCACCCTCAGCCCGCAGATCCTGACCGGTCTGCTGCGCAAGGAGCTCGGCTACGAGGGCCTCATCGTCACCGACGGCATGGAGATGAAGGCCATCGCCGGGACGTACGGCATCGAGCGCGGCTCGGTGCTGGCCATCGCGGCCGGCGCCGACGCCATCTGCGTCGGCGGCGGGCTCGCCGACGAGGGCACCGTGCTGAGCCTGCGCGACGCGCTGGTCGCGGCGGTACGGGACGGCTCGCTGCCCGAGGAGCGCCTCGCCGAGGCCGCCGCCCGGGTCCGTTCGCTGGCGGAGTGGACCCGCCAGGTCCGCAGGGGCGCGCGGCCGGAGGGGAGCAGCGCGCCCGGCATCGGACTGGCGGCGGCCCGCCGCGCGGTGATCGTGACGGGTTCGCCCAAGGCGGCGGCCCCGGTGAACGCCCCGTACATCGCCACGCTCACCCCGGTGGCGAACTTCGCGGTCGGCGACGAGACCCCGTGGGGGGTGGCCGCGGAAGTGTCCGCACTGGTCCCGGGCACCGACTCGGGCGTGTACCCGGAGGGGTCGACGGCCGCCGACGTCCTGGCCGCCGCGGGGAACCGCACCGTCGTCGCGGTGGTCCGCGACGCGCACCGGCACCCGTGGATGACCGAGGCCCTGGACGCGCTCGTCGCGGCGCGGCCGGAGACGATCGTGGTCGAGATGGGCGTCCCGCAGGCCGAGCCGCGCGGCGCGCTGCACATCGCGACGCACGGCGCCGCCCGCGTCTGCGGTAGGGCTGCCGCCGAGATCATCGCCGGGGTGTAGCAGGCCCCTGCGGGCCGGCTGCCGGGGCTCCGCCCCGGACCCCGCGCCTCAAACGCCGGCGGGGCTGGATGCATCCAGCCCCGCCGGCGTTTGAGGCGGTCTTTCCGGGTCTGGGCCGGGTCGGAGCACGAAGCGAAGGGCCGGGCCCCCCGACGGGGGGAGCCCGGCCCTTCGGCGTGTGACGGTGCGGCCTACAGTCCCTGCCAAGCGGGCTTGTTGGCAAACGTGTGCCGGAAGTAGTCCGCCAGCTTCAGCTTCGACGCGGCGGCCTCGTCCACGATCACCGTGGCGTGGCGGTGCAGCTGGAGCGCGGAGGCCGGCACGAGGGCGGACAGCGGGCCCTCGACGGTCTGCGCGACGGCCTCCGCCTTGCCCTCGCCGGTGGCCAGCAGGACCAGGTGGCGGGCGTCGAGGATGGTGCCGATGCCCTGGGTGATGACGTGGTGGGGCACCTGCTCTATGTCGTTGTCGAAGAAGCGCGCGTTGTCCACGCGGGTCTGCTCCGTCAGCGTCTTGATGCGGGTGCGGGAGGCGAGCGAGGAGCAGGGCTCGTTGAAGCCGATGTGCCCGTCCGTGCCGATGCCGAGGAGCTGGAGGTCCACGCCGCCGGCCGCGGCGAGGGCGCGGTCGTAGGCGTCGCAGGCGCCGACGATGTCCTCGGCCGAGCCGTCCGGGCCCATGAAGGAGGCCTCGGACAGGCCCAGCGGTTCCACGACCTCGCGCAGGACGACGGCGCGGTAGGACTCCGGGTGTCCGGCCGGCAGGCCGACGTACTCGTCGAGCTGGCAGACGCGGGCCTTGGAGGCGTCGACCAGTCCGGCCTTGACCTTGGCGGCGAGGGCCTCGTAGATGGGCAGCGGGGTAGAGCCGGTCGCCACGCCGAGCAGGGCGTCGGGCTTGCGACGGACCAGGGCGGCCATGGCCTCCGCGATGAGCTCGCCGCCTGCCTTGGCGTCCGGGACGATGACAACTTCCACGCGGGGCCTGCCGATCTGGAGTGTGACGATTGTGGTATAGACCAATCTAGCAGAGGCGATGCCCCGTTGCCGGGTCTTCGCGCACACTCCATGGTGGGCCGGATCCGCCGCTCCGGCCTCCCGGATCGGACCCCGCCCGATCCGGAAGAGACGGCCTAGAGCAGCGAGAGCTGGAGCCCGCCCGTCACGGCGAGGTGCTGGCCCGTGACCCAGCGGGAATCCGGGGAGGCGAGGAAGGCGACCACGTCCGCGACCTCCTGAGGGGTGCCGAGCCGGTCGAAGACGGAGCGGGAGGCGGCGTGCGCGCGGGCCGCCGGGTCCGCGAGCCAGGCGGCGTTCAGGTCGGTCTCCACGATCCCGGGACCCACCGAGTTCACCGTGATGTTCCGGGGCGCGAGCTCGGCGGCCAGTGAGACCGTCAGCGCGTTCACGGCGCCCTTGGCCATGACCGTGGCGAGGATCGCGGGCAGGGCGATGTCCGGGGTGCCGGTCACGTTCACGATCCGGCCGCCGTCCCGCAGCCGCTCCAGGCCGTGCCGGATCACGAAGAACGGCGCCTTCGCGTTGAGCGCGTGCACCCGGTCGTACGTCTCCTCGTCGGTGGAGCCGATGCCGGCGAAGGTGGCGGCGCCCGCGTTGTTCACCAGGACGTCCACCCCCTCGGTGGCCAGCGGATGGGCCGCGTACGCCGTCCAGAGGGCCTGCGCGCCGCCCGGGACGCCGAGCTCGGCCCCGACGGCGAAGGCGCGGCCCCCGGCCGCCTCGATGGCCCCCACGGTCTCCTCGGCCGCCGCCTCGTTGTGCCCGTAGGCCACCGCGACCAGCGCCCCGTCGCGGGCGAGTCGCTCCGCGATGGCCCGCCCGATGCCCCGGCTGCCGCCCGTGACCAGTGCCGTCTTCCCCTCGAGCACGCCCATGGCGCGCCCCCCTTTCGATAGTGGTCGCTACAGAAAGGACCGTATCAGATTCCGTAGCGCCCGCTATAGAATGAGTTCATGGTGACCGGACAGCGCGGCAGGCCCCGCTCCTTCGACCGCGACGAGGCCCTCGACAAGGCGATGTTCGCCTTCTGGGAGCGCGGCTACGAGGCGACGTCGATCTCCGACCTGACCGCCTCGCTCGGGATCAGCGCCCCGAGCCTCTACGCGGCCTTCGGCGACAAGCGCAAGCTCTTCGACGAGGTCGTGGTGGTCTACGGCGGTCGCTACGGGGACTTCGCGGCCGTGGCCCTCGCCGAGGAGCCCACCGCCCGCGCGGCGGTGGGGCGCGTCCTGCACGAGGCGGCGGAGGTCTACACCGACCCCGCCCACCCGCCGGGCTGCATGGTGATCAGCGCGGCGGTCAACACCACCTCGGACGAGGTGGCGCAGGCGCTGCGCCTGCGGCGCGAGGCCAACCTGGTGGCGTTCGAGAGCCGCATCCGCGCCGACGTCGCCGCGGGGGTCCTGCCGGCCGGCACGGACACGTGGGCACTGGCGCGCTACGCGGGGGCGGTGCTGCAGGGGATGTCCCAGCAGTCGCGCGACGGCGCGGGCCGGGAGGAACTGGAGGCGGTGGCGGAGCTGGCCATGGGGGCCTGGCCGCAGTAGGGGCCTGGCGTATCGCTCGGGGTTCGATTCCTCTGGGCCACGGTGCCGAACGGGACCCTCAGCCCGCCCGGCACCGTAGCCCGGAGTACTTACGGCCGACGGGTGTGCGGTGCCCGACAGCCGGTGGGAGGTGACGCGCGGTCAGGGCAGATCGCGCGGTTACCTCGATCCGTCCTCCTGTGCGGGGAGGGCGGAAGCTTTGATGCAATTGTGGACTAGACCAATCTGTTCTGTCCATCCAATGACGGAACCCTGATTACCGTCACTTCCTCCAACCCTACGCGGAAGCGGGGTCTCCTGGATACTCCGGAGTATCGCGCTGAGGAAAGTCATGGCCCGTACCCGGGGTACGCTCGCCGGGTGCCCTCCATGAACGACCTCGTACGCCAGCACACCGCTCTCAGTGAAACCGACCTGGAGTGGCTCCATCTGCTGGTCTCGGAGTGGCAGCTGCTCTCCGACCTCTCCTTCGCCGACCTCGTGCTGTGGGTTCCCACGCTCGACGGCAGCCGGTACGTCTCGGTCGCGCAGATGCGCCCGAACACCGGCCCCACCTCGTACCAGGACGACATGGTCGGCCACCTGGTCCCGCGCGGCCGGCGCCCGCTGCTCGACGCCGCGCTCGACGAGGGCCGCATCGTGCGCGAGGGGGACCCGGAGTGGCGCGAGGAGGTGCCGGTCCGCGTCGAGTCGATCCCCGTGCGCCGCGAGGGCCGGGTCCTCGGCGTGATCGCACGCAATACCAACCTGCTCACTGTGCGTACACCCAGCCGGCTGGAGCTCACCTACCTCCAGTCCGCCTCCGACCTGGCGCAGATGATCGCGGCGGGCGCCTTCCCGTTCCCCGGCCAGCAGGTCGACATGGACGCCTCCCCGCGCGTCGGCGACGGCCTGATCCGGCTCGACGCCGAGGGCGTGGTGACGTACGCGTCCCCGAACGCGCTCTCCGCCTACCACCGGCTCGGCCTCGCCTCCGACCTGGTCGGCCAGCACCTGGGCACCATCACCTCCGAACTCGCGCCCTCCCGCGGCCCGGTGGACGAGGCCCTGGTCAAACTCGCGAGCGGCTGGGCCCCGCGCGAGACCGAGGCCGAGGGCAGCGGCGGGGTCATCCAGCTGCGGGCCATCCCGCTCAAGCCCAAGGGCACCCGGATCGGCTCGCTCGTCCTGTGCCGCGACGTCACGGAACTGCGCCGTCGCGAACGTGAATTGATCACCAAGGACGCGACCATCCGGGAGATCCACCACCGGGTCAAGAACAACCTCCAGACGGTGGCCGCGCTCTTGCGCCTGCAGGCCCGGCGCATGGATTCGCCGCAGGGCCGCGAGGCGCTGAACGAAGCCGTCCGCCGTGTCGGTTCGATCGCGATCGTGCACGAGACGCTCTCTCAGAACCTGGACGAGCGGGTCGAGTTCGACGAGATCGCCGACCGCGTGATCGCGATGGTCTCCGAGATCTCCCCGGGCAAGGTCGCCTGCCGGCGCACCGGCCGCTTCGGAATCCTGGACGCGGAGGTCGCCACCCCGCTGTCGATGGTGCTGACGGAGATCCTCCAGAACGCCCTGGAGCACGCCTTCACCCAGGGGGAGGGTGGCACCGTGGAGGTGTCCGCGGCCCGCTCGGGCAGCGGCCGCGACGACGCCCGGCTGCTGATCTCGGTGGTCGACGACGGCTGCGGTCTGCCCGAAGGGTTCGACCCCCAGCGGGCCGGCAACCTCGGGCTGCAGATCGTGCGGACCCTGGTGGAGGGCGAGCTCGGCGGCACCTTCGACATGGTCGCGTCCGAGCCGCGCGGCACCAAGGTCGTCCTCGACATACCGGCCAGCCCGCAGAAGTAGCGCAGCGTGCCGGTCACTCAGGGTGACGTCATGGGCTGCTCGCAGGCCCCGGACAGCACTGAACCCCGGACCGAATGGTTTTCGGTACGGGGTTCAAGAGCACGTTGCTGAGCGCTTATATGGGTACTACGCGCTGCGGCTCGAGGCTCGAAAGTCGATGTCAGGCGGTTGCGTTGCGCGCCCGATTGCGAGCGGCGCGGCGCTTCATTGCGCGGCGCTCGTCCTCGCTGAGACCGCCCCAGACACCGGAGTCCTGACCGGACTCGAGCGCCCACTGCAGGCACTGCTCCATGACGGGGCAACGGCGGCAGACGGCCTTGGCTTCCTCGATCTGCAGCAGCGCAGGACCGGTGTTGCCGATGGGGAAGAAGAGTTCCGGGTCTTCCTCGCGGCAAACGGCGTTGTGACGCCAGTCCATGGCTGCTCCATCTCCTTGTATTGCGGGCAGGTTGCTTGTGAATGTGAACGCTTTCACGAATCCCTTCGTGAGGGAAGGGAGACCGCCCAGTTTGGGAAAAAACTCGCCCTGGGCTGCCGGAGATTCGTGGAGGGGTTCTGGCGGTCTGTGTGGGTGCCGGGTTCTGCGGGCTGTCCCGATCGCCATGTAGAGATTCGCAAACCTCGGACGGGGATACAACCCCTTCCGGAAAGTTTTTTTTGATTCGTCGGTGTCTACTAGGTCACAGCCCTACTTCCTAGGGGTGGACCGGCGTGTAAACGTTCGAGTGGAAGGACTTTCGGCCCTTCCACTCACACAATCACACGCAGTGCACGGCGTACGCCTGTGAACCGAACGCTGGTGCGCAGACCGAGGTGGTCTCCGTCCATCTGGAACGGAAGCGGCACCTTCGAATGCAAGGTGAAGTCCGTCAGATCGTGCAGAGACACCGCGTGCTTGCCGTGCGGACCGCGCTCAGGAGTCGAGGTCAGGAGCTGTGTCGCGTAGCGGGCGACCGCCGGAGTTGACAAACGGTCCAGTGCCAATACGTCAAGCGCAGTATCGAACGACGCCTCCGGGGAGGCGTAAAGCGGTCGGTTGCCCAGGTATGTCCAGGGTGAGGTGTTGCACACTATCGACAGCACCAGGTCCGTCACCGGATCCGCGCCGGGCCGTTCCAGTGTCACCGTGCCGTGCCGGCGGTTGGGCTCTTCCCAGAACTGGCGCATCAGCTGTCGCACGTACAGGGCATGGGTCGAACGCTTGCCCCGTTCCCGCTGCTGTTCGACCCGGCCCACCACGCCCGCGTCGAAGCCGAAGCCCGCGCAGAAGGTGAACCAGCGCGCCGGAACCGACTCGTCCTCCGTGCCCGGGGTGCCGGCGGCGAGCCCCAGGCCGACCGTTCGTTCGCGCCGCTCCCGCAGTGCGTCCAGCAGCGCGCCGGTCGCCTCGACCGCGTCGTTGGGCAGGCCGAGTGCACGGGCGAACACATTGGTGGAGCCGCCGGGGACCACCGCGAGTCCGGGCAGTCGGTCCGGATCGGGTCCCTCGTGCAGCAGTCCGTTGACCACTTCGTTGACGGTGCCGTCACCACCCAGGGCCACCACCAGGTCGATGCCGGTCTCGGCCGCCCTGCGGCCCAGGTCCCGGGCGTGGCCGCGGTATTCGGTGGTGACCGCTTCCAGCTTCATCTCGCTGGCGAGCGCGTGGGTCAGGACGTCGCGCGTGCGCGCACTGGTGGTCGTCGCTGCTGGGTTGGCCACGAGGAGTGCACGCATGGGCGTCAGCCTACCGACCCCTTCCGGCGCCGCCCATACTGGCCGTCCCCTCCGGGTGCGGGAGGGGCGCGGCTACGCTGCTGGGATGAGTGCGAAGCCCACCCCCACCGAGTCCGCCGTCCCCGTCCCGCTGCCCCGCCGGCTGACCGCGGCCGCCGCGCTGACCGCGCTGGAGGGGCTGGCCCTGGTCGGGCCCGGCATCGCCGACCTCTATACGGCCGTCTTCGGCGGCGGCGACTCCCTGCAGGCCGCGACCGGCGGGGTCACCCTGCTCGTCCTGGCCGCGCTGCCGCTGGTCGCGGCGCGCGGGCTGCTCCTGGGCCGCCGCTGGAGCCGCGGCCCGGCGCTGTTCACCCAGCTGATGTCGCTGCCGGTCGCCTGGATGCTGTGGACCGCGGAAGGGGCGATGAAGCTCGCCGGAGTGGGGCTGGCCCTGGCCGCGGTGGCCGTCACGGTCCTGGTGGTGAACCAGAAGGCCACCGGGGCGCTGGGCATCGGGCCTGCGGAACAGGCCCGATAGCCCGTACGACCGGCTCTTCTACTCCTCGACCAGGAGCTTCTCGCGGAGCTGGGCCAGGGTGCGGGCCAGCAGCCGGGAGACGTGCATCTGGGAGATGCCGACCTCCTGGGCGATCTGCGACTGGGTCATGTTGCCGAAGAACCGCAGGAGGAGGATCCGCTTCTCCCGCGGCGGCAGCCCTTCGAGCAGCGGCTTGAGGGACTCGCGGTACTCGACCCCCTCCAGGGCCTCGTCCTCCGAGCCCAGGGTGTCCGCGACCGCCGGCGACTCGTCGTCGGTGTCCGGGACGTCCAGCGAGAGCGTGCTGTAGGCGTTGGCCGATTCCAGGCCCTCCAGCACCTCCTCCTCGGAGATCCCCAGCCGTTCGGCCAGTTCGTGCACCGTGGGGGAGCGGCCGTGCTGCTGGGACAGTTCCGCCGTCGCCGTGGTCAGCGAGAGCCGCAGCTCCTGCAGGCGCCGGGGGACCCGTACCGCCCAGCCCTTGTCGCGGAAGTGGCGCTTGATCTCGCCGACCACCGTGGGCGTGGCGTACGTGGAGAACTCCACCCCGCGGTCCGGGTCGAAGCGGTCCACCGACTTGATCAGGCCGATGGTGGCGACCTGGGTCAGGTCGTCCAGCGGCTCGCCGCGGTTGCGGAAGCGCCGGGCCAGGTGCTCGACCAGCGGCAGGTGCATCCGTACGAGCCGGTTGCGCAGCTCCGCCTTCTCCGGCGAGCCGTCGGGCAGCGCCCGGAGCTCGATGAAGAGGGCCCGCGCGCCGCTTCGGTCGCGCGGATCCGGCAGGGGTACCGGCGCCGTGAACACCGGAGCCCGGAGGGCTTCGGTGGTGTCCGAGGCCGGGGTTGCGTCCGCGGCCGGGGCCGCCGGCGGGGCCGTGGCAGCGGCCCCCGGTGGCTGGACCGGCAGTGTTTGGTCGTGCTGGTTCTCGCTCACAGGGCCCGCCCGTCGCTCCGCCGAGTCCAAAAAGCCGTTTTCCGCATCCGTGTCAGCCGGGTGCGGCCGGGCGTGCTGCTGCTCCGGAATGCCGCCGTCGACCTCGTGTCCTACCCGGGGCCGATCCCCGCCCCGCACCGGGACCTCCCCGCCGCTCACGCCGGGCCTGGTCCCGCGCCGCGCTGTTTGTAGAGGCTGATGCTCACCGTCTTGTTCTCCTCGACCGTGGCCTCGACCTTCCCGGCGAGCGCCGAGAGGACCGTCCACGCGAACGTGTCGCGCTCCGGCGCCCGGCCGTCGGTGGTCGGGGCGGAGACGGTCACCTCCAGCGAATCGTCCACCAACCGGAAGACGCAGCTGAGGACGGAGCCGGGCACGGCCTGCTGGAGCAGGATCGCGCAGGCCTCGTCCACCGCGATGCGGAGGTCCTCGATCTCGTCGAGGGTGAAGTCCAAACGTGCCGCGAGGCCGGCCGTGGCCGTTCGCAGCACAGACAGGTAGGCACCCGCAGCGGGCAGCCGGACTTCCACGAAGTCCTGGGTCCCGGGCTCGCCTGCGATCTGGGACACCCTCACCTCCAAGGTGGTACGAGCTCTGTTCGCCGGTGACGCTATCGCGATCCGGGCGATCGTGTCGCGGCACCCCTGTCGGAGGGTGCAGAACCCCTGTGAACTTAAGCGCACATAGCCGGCCGAGAGGCCGTACCTGCGACCAGTGACTGATGGTAAGCCCATGGGGACGCACAGTGGCTAGGGGTCTGCGGGCCCAAATCAGGGGAACCGGCGGAGGGTTGATCTACCCCGGTTCAGACGATCGAACCGTCGACAAAACACCATCGCCAGGTCTCGCCCGGCTCGAAGCTGCGCATCACCGGATGTCCGGTCTCCCGGTGGTGCGCCGTGGCGTGCCGGTGGGGCGAGGAGTCGCAGCAGCCGACGTGCCCGCACCCCAGGCACAGCCGGAGCTGGACGGGATGGCTGCCGAGCGCCAGACATTCGGGGCAGGTCTGGGCAAGCGGGACCGGCTCGGGGCGCGGCAGTTCGGGAACGTGGGTGCACTCGCTCATGATGGCCAGCGTACTGAGGTGCGGGCGCCCGGGATGACATGACTCAAGCGAGGATGATCTTCGATGGAGGTATTGCCGCTGGTGGCGCTGGTCGCCGGCTGTGCGGTCGTTGCGGGCCTGGCCCGCCGCACACCGGTGCCGGCGCCGCTGCTGCTGGTCGCCGCCGGACTGGCCGCGGCCTACGTGCCGGGCGTGCCCGAGTACGACCTGGACCCGCACATCGTGCTGCCGCTGCTGCTCCCGCCGCTGCTCTACACGGCCGGGGTGGACAGCTCGTACCTGGACCTGCGGGCGAACATCCGGCCCGTGGCGCTGCTCTCGGTGGGGTACGTGCTCTTCGCGACCGTCGCCGTCGGGTACGTCGCGTACCTGCTGGTGCCGGGGCTCTCGCTGCCGGTGGCGCTGGTGCTGGGGGCGGTCATCGCCCCGCCCGACGCGGTCGCGGCGACGGCCATCGCGCGCAAGCTCGGGCTGCCGAACCGGATCACGACCATCCTCCAGGGTGAGTCCCTGGTCAACGACGCCACCGCGATCACCGCGTTCAAGGTCGCGCTGGCGGCGGCGGTCGGGACGAGCGCCGGCTGGACGGACGGGATCCGGGAGTTCCTGCTGGCCTCGGTGGGCGGGGTCGCGGTCGGCCTGCTGCTGATGGTCCCGATCCACGTCCTGCGCAAGAAGATGCGCGAACCCCTCCTGCAGAACACCCTGTCGCTGCTGATCCCCTTCGTGGCCTACGCGGCCGCCGAGCGGGTGCACGCGTCGGGAGTGCTGGCGGTGGTGGTGGTCGCGCTGTACCTCGGGCACCACAACTGGCAGGTCGACTTCGCGACCCGGCTCCAGGAGGAGGCCGTCTGGAAGATGGTCGCCTTCATCCTCGAATCGGTGGTCTTCGCGCTGATCGGGCTCCAGCTGCCGGTCGTGCTGAAGGGCCTGGGGGAGTACGAGGGCACGGCCGCGGCGGGCTACGCGGTGGTGGTGTTCCTCGTCGTGGTGGCGGCCCGCTTCGCGTGGGTCTTCCCGGCGACGTTCCTGCCGAGGCTCTCGCAGCGGATCCG
Organism: Streptomyces sp. NPDC056883; assembly: GCF_042788835.1. Classification (NCBI taxonomy): domain Bacteria; kingdom Bacillati; phylum Actinomycetota; class Actinomycetes; order Kitasatosporales; family Streptomycetaceae; genus Streptomyces; species Streptomyces sp. NPDC056883. Next base: position 405,849 of record NZ_JBHUBS010000003.1, read on the forward strand.
GGCGCGCGAGCCGGAGACGACCTGGAAGGCTCCGGTCATCGTGGGCTGGGCGGGCATGCGGGGCGTGGTCTCGCTGGCGATCGCCTTCTCCGTGCCCATGAGCGTGCCGCACCGGAACCTGATCCTGTTCCTGACCTTCACGACGGTGATCGGCACGCTGGTGGTCCAGGGGCTGACCCTGCCGCCGCTGATCCGGCTGCTGCGGCTGCCGCCCAAGGACACCCACGCCGAGACCCTGGCGGAGGCCCAGGCCCAGAGCGAGGCCTCGCGGGCGGCGGAGGACCGCCTGACGGAACTCCTGGCCTCCCCGGCGAACGCCCTCCCGTCCCCGCTGGCGGACCGGCTGCGCACGGTGCTGGAGCGGCGCCGCAACGCGGTGTGGGAGCGGCTGGGCGAGGTCAACGCGGTGACGGGCGAGTCCGCGGACGACGTCTACCGCCGCCTGGCGGGGGAGATGATCGAAGCGGAACGCGAGGTCTTCGTCTCCCTGCGCGACGCCCGCCGCATCGACGACGAAATGCTCCGGGCCCTGCTGCGCCGCCTGGACCTGGAGGAGGCGGCGGCGTACCGGGAGGAGTCGACGTAGCAAATCCAGCCTCGCCGCCGTTTGAGGCGCGGGGTCCGGGGCGGAGCCCCGGTTCTTTCCGGGTCCGGGCAGCGCCCGGGGAACGGTGGAAGGGCGGGTAGGGGACAGCCCCGCAGGGCGGCCCCCCCGGCTACGGGCGGCCCGTGACGACCGCGGCCAGGGTGGTGCCCCTGGGGAAGGCACCGCCGCGGGTCAGGTCGAGCAAAGCCCACAGCAGCTTCGCCACGTAGATCCGCTCCACCGGCAGCCCGTGCCGGGACTCGAAGTCCGCTGCGAACTCCTCCAGCTCGGCGGGGACCCGCGCGTAGCCGCCGTGGGCGTACCCCTCGGCCAGCGACCAGTCGCCCGCGGGCCCGCCGAAGGCTGCCGCCTGGAGGGAACGTATCTCCGCCGCCAGGAACTCGCCCCCGACCACCGGTACCCCCAGCGCCCGCGCCCCCGCGCCGAGTCCCGCCGCCAGCCCGGCCAGGGTGCCCCCGGTACCGCAGGCCACGGCGGCCACGTCGCAGGCGCCGCTCAGCTCGCGGCCCAGCTCGGCGCAGCCGTGGAGTGCGAGTGCGTTGCTGCCGCCCTCGGGGATCACGTAGGCCCCCTCGGCGCCCGCCAGCGCGGGCAGCCCGGCCTTGTCCCGGTAGGCCGACCGCGTCACGAAGTGCAGCCTCATGCCGTCCGCCGCGCACCGGGCCAGCGAGTCGTTCAGCGGCCGCCCCGCGAGCTCGTCCCCCCGTACGATCCCGACCGTCGCCAGCCCCAGCAGCCGGCCGGCCGCGGCGGTGGCCCGCAGGTGGTTGGAGTAGGCCCCGCCGAAGGTCACGAGCTCCGGGTACCCGCCCGCGACGGCGGCCCGCAGGTTCGGCGCGAGCTTGCGCCACTTGTTGCCGGGCAGCTCCGGGTGGACCAGGTCGTCCCGCTTGAGCAGCAGGCGCACCCCGTGCGCGGCGAACCGCTCGTCGCGGACCTCCCGCAGCGGCGAGGCCGGGCGGGGGCGCAGGATCGGTTCGGGGTCGACTGGATGTTCCACCCACCCATTGTGTGCCGATCCCGCCGAGGGGCCGCGGGTGTCAGTGCCACCGGGTGAGGGCGGCGGCGCCGCGGCCGGTCCGTGCGGCGAAGCGGAGGGTGCGCAGGGGGCCGTCGAGGAGGCTCGCCGCGTCGAAGCGGGGTTCGTCGCCCATCGCGGTCATCCAGGTGGTGATCCGGGACAGGACCTCGGCCCGGCGGCCGCCGGTGAGGTCGAGGGCCTCCTCGGCCCGGGGGAGGGCGGAGGCGACCTCGGAGGCGGTCAGGAGGAAGTCTCCGTACCAGCCGGGGAACGCGGCGGACGCCTCCGCGCCGAGGCCGTAGTGGAGCGCCGCCACCGGGCTCGCCTTGCGGGCGGCCGCGACGAACAGGCCCTCCCCTTCCGCTTCGGGCATGGCGCGCGTGCTCGCGTCCCGCGCGGCCGTCACCATCTCGGACTCGGTGGCGTGGACCCCGTCCATGAACTCGGCGAAGCGATGGGCGGCGGGGGTCGGCTCCGTGCCCTCGAAGAAGGGTTCCCGGTCACCGCCCCGCGTCCACCACGCCTCGGTCTCCCGGCTGTACGCAGGCGGCCTCGACCACTCGTCCGGCCGCACGAGGTGGAGGTAGCGGCCGGGGATGGCCCGCGCCTCCTCGTCGGGGACGGCACCGACCACCCACACGGCTGTTGAACTCATTCCACCTGCGCCTTTCGTCCGACGGAGTACCTTATCCGCCCTCCCCGGACGGTCGCACGGACGGACGGACGGACGGACGGTCGGGCGCGCGGCCGGGCCTACTTCAGGCGCTCCTCGACGCGGGTGCGCATCGAGGCCATCGTGAAGCCCTTCGGGTCGATCTTGCCCGGGCGCCATTCCAGGTGGCCGACGACCGAGCGGGCGGTCCAGCCGTGGGCGCGGCACAGGGCGGCCGACGCGCGGGCCATCGCATCGAGTTGGGCGGCGGGCCAGGGGTCCTCGCCGTCGCCGAGGTTCTCGCACTCGAACCCGTAGAAGTGGCGGTTGCCGTCGGTGTTCGCGTGCTGGTCGGGCGGGAGGCGCTTCTCCGCGATCACCGCCGCCAGGACGTCGGAGTCGCCCGCGCCGGCGTGGTTGGCGCGGCCGTGGCCGACCAGGTGGACCCGGCCGTCCTTGGTGATCACGCCGTGGCAGAGCGGGCCGGGGAGATCCGCGTGTCCGTCGCGGCAGAGCTGGACGGTGTACGCGGTCCCGTGGGTGACGGTGTGGTGGAGCATCACCCCGTGCACCGGCCCCCAGGGGCCCTTGTGGTTGCGGTTGTGGGTGCGCCAGGCGCCGACTTCGACGACCGTCAGGCCCTCGGCCCGCAGGACGCCGATGATCCGGTCTGCGGACAGGGGTACGGACATGACCGCCTCCTTTTTTGCCGTGAGTAGTCGAGTGATTACTCAACGCTTAGTGGAGGCGGTCATTCCGTCGCAAGGGCGCGCACCCGGCGCACGGATCACGCCGAGGCGAGCCACAGGTCGGGGCCGAAGACCTCGTAGGCGATGTCCGCGGGGGCCACGCCCTTGGCGATCAGCTGCTCGCGCGCCGCCCGCATGAAGGGGAGCGGGCCGCAGAGGTAGGCCTGCGTGCCCGGGGCGACCGGGACGGCGGTGAGGTCGAGGAGGCCCGCGTGGTCGCCGGGCCCGGCGTCGGCCTCGTACCAGAAGTGCGCCGAGGCGTCGGGGAGCTTGCCGGTCAGCTCCCGGTGGCCGGTGCTCAGGGCGTGGTCGGCGGGGGAGCGGTCGGCGTGCAGGACGGTGACCGGAGCCGTGTGCGCGGTGTCGGCCAGGTGCTCCAGCATCGAGAGCATCGGGGTGCAGCCGATGCCGGCCGAGGCCAGGATCACCGGCGCGGCGGAGTCCCGGAGGACCAGGTCGCCGTAGGGGGCCGAGACGCGCAGGGCGTCGCCGGTGCGGACCTCGGCGTGCAGGTGGTTGGAGACCTCGCCGTCGGGGCCGGAGGCGGCCGGGCCGTGGACCCGCTTGACGGTGATCGAGCGGATCGGGGAGCCGGGGGCGCTGGAGAGGCTGTACTGGCGGATCTGGCGGGCGCCGTCGGGGAGTTCGACCTGGACGGAGACGTACTGGCCCGGCTTGAACCCGGGCGCCGGGGAGCCGTCGGCCGGGGTCAGGTGGAAGGTGGTGCAGTCCGCGGTCTCCTCGATGCGGGCGGCGACCGTCCAGTCGCGCCAGACGTCGCCGGCGAGGACCCGCTGCTCGGCGTAAAGGCGCTCCTCGAGGGTGATGAGGGCGTTCGCCATGAGCCAGTAGACCTCGTCCCAGGCCTCGGCGACCTCGGGGGTGACGGCCTCGCCGAGGATCTCCACGATCGCCTCGAAGAGGTGCTTGTGGACGACTCCGTACTGCTCGCGGGTGACGCCGAGGGAGGCGTGCTTGTGGGCTATGCGGTTCAGCATCACGTCGGGGCGTGTGTCCGGGTGCTCGACCAGGTGGGTCGCGAAGGCGGCGATGGAGCCGGCGAGGGCCTGCTTCTGGAGCCCGGCGTTCTGGTTGCCGCGGTTGAACAGGTCGCGGATCAGTTCGGGGTGGGCCGCGAAGAGCTTCCCGTAGAAGAGCTCCGTGATGTCGCCGATGGCCGCGCCCACGGCGGGCAGGGTGGCGCGTACGGTCGCGGTCGACTTCTCGGAAAGCATCGGGTGACTCCTCGGGTCGGGGGTGGATCGTAGAACTGGAATGTGAGATGCGTATTTATGGCCAAGGGGGTGCGGGCGTCTGCGGCGATACGGATCTCTGTTCGAAGTGTCTGCGGACATCAGGCTATGCGGGTCCGGCGCCGGTGCGAATCAGCCATCCGGCCCCCGTCGTCAGGGTCTTCCGGCCCCTGTCGACCCGCCCGAAATGCCCAGCAGGAGCGGACCGGTCGGGGCTGCGACCAGGTCGTTCACCGTCAGCGGGTCCAGGGCGGCGAAGAAGGCCTCCTGGGCCCGGCGCAGCGCCCCGCGCAGGATGCACGCGCTCCGCAGCGGACACGCGACGGTGCCGTCGCAGTCCACGACGTCGCCGGCGCCCTCCAGCTCGCGGACCACCCCGCCCACCGAGGCGGCGCGCCCGGCGGGGGTCAGGGTGAGGCCGCCGCCGCGTCCGCGGCGGGCCTCGATCAGGCCGAGATGCTGCAGCTTGGCGACCACTTTGGCGGTGTGGGTGTACGGGACCTCCATCGTCGCCGCCACGTCGCGGGTGGTGGGGAGGTCCTCCTCCGCGACGGCCAGGCGCATCAGGACGCGCAGGGCGAGGTCGGTGAATCGGGTCAGCCGCATGGGTCCAGCGTAGAAAACTTGCATCCGCCGTGCAAATTAAAGAGGGGTCATCGCGCGAGATGGCTGAAACGGATGGGGTCCACGTGCCTCACGGGTCGGAGGTGAACTCAACAGGGTGCCCAGCCACGAACGGAGTAGTCCCACCCTTTTGTGTAATGGTCCCACCACGTTGCGTACTGACAGGCTCCTCCCGCAGATTCATGGAGTGATCGAAAGGGAAATTCATGTCGGTCCAGGCAGGTTCCGAATCCGAGACCCAGGCACCGCAGCGCAGTCTGGGAACATCGGCCGCGCGGAACTTGGCAACCACGACCAAGTCCGCACCGCAGATGCAGGAGATCACCTCGCGGTGGCTCCTGAAGATGCTCCCCTGGGTGTCCGTCCAGGGCGGCACGTACCGGGTCAACCGCCGGCTGAGCTACTCGGTCGGCAACGGCATCGTGGAGTTCATCAAGACCGGCACCCAGGTGCAGGTGATTCCGGCGGAGCTGGGGGAGCTCCCCGTGCTGCGGGACTACGACGACCCCGACGCGCTGGCCGAACTCGCCGCCCGCTGCCACCAGATCGACTTCGAGCCGGGCCAGGAGCTGACCTCCTTCGGCAGCCCCGCCGACAAGGTGTTCCTGCTCGCCCACGGACGCATCGACCAGATCGGCCCCGGCCCCTACGGTGACGACGCCGTCCTGCAGACCGTCGCCGACGGGGCCTTCTTCGGCGAGGACTCCCTCGTCGACGAGGAGGCCATCTGGGAGTACACCGCCCGCGCCGCCACCGCCGGCACCGTGCTCGCCCTCTCCCGCCAGGACTTCCAGATCCTCGCCGACCGCGTCGACTCGCTGCGGGCCCACCTGGACTCCGTACGGGACCTGCCCGAGCAGCGCACCAACAAGTACGGCGAGGCCGCGATCGACCTCTCCGCCGGCCACCAGGGCGAGGCCGTGCTGCCGGGCACCTTCGTGGACTACGAGGCCCGCCCGCGCGAGTACGAACTCTCCATTGCACAAACGGTCCTGCGCGTGCACACCCGCGTCGCTGACCTGTACAACCAGCCGATGAACCAGACCGAGCAGCAGTTGCGGCTCACCGTCGAGGCGCTGCGCGAGCGCCAGGAGCACGAGATGCTCAACAACCGCGACTTCGGCCTCCTGCACAACGCCGACTACGACCAGCGCATCCAGCCCCACGACGGAGCGCCCAGCCCCGACGACATGGACCAGCTGCTCAGCATGCGGCGCGGATCCAAGTTCTTCCTGGCCCACCCCAAGGCCATCGCCGCCTTCGGCCGCGAGTGCAACAAGCGCGGGCTGTACCCGGAGTCGGTCGAGATCGCCGGGCACCGGGTGCCGTCCTGGCGCGGGGTCCCGATGTTCCCGTCCAACAAGATCCCGATCAGCGACGCCCGTACGACCTCCATCCTCTGCATGCGCACCGGCGAGGACGAGTCGGGCGTGATCGGCCTGCACCAGCCCGGGATCCCGGACGAGATCGAGCCGAGCACCTCGGTGCGGTTCATGGGGATCAGCGAGCAGGCGATCATCTCGTACCTGGTCACCACCTACTTCTCCGCCGCGGTGCTGGTGCCGGACGCGCTCGGCGTCCTGGAGAACGTGGAGATCGCCCGCTGGCGCTGACCCGGCCGGCGCGGGAGCGAGGGCCGCGAGGCAGGACGGGACCGGACGGGACGGAGCGCACACGCCATGTCGACCACTGAAGCGATGACAACCAGCGAGGGGCAGGAAGCCGCCGTCCTGCTGGAGCGGACGAGAGAAACGGTCAACCCCGAACTGCGGCGGACCGTGGAGAGCCTGCCCGGCTCGATGCGGCGCGTGGCGATGTACCACTTCGGCTGGGAGGACGAGGACGGCACCCCGGCGGAGGGCGGCACCGGCAAGGCCCTCCGGCCCGCCCTGGTGCTCGCCGCCGCGCAGGCCCTGCGCGGGGACGGGGCGGCCGTGGAGGGGGTGGCCGGGGACGCCGTACGGGCGGCGGTGGCCGTGGAGCTGGCGCACAACTTCACGCTGCTGCACGACGACGTCATCGACAAGGACGTGCGCAGGCGCGGCCGGCCGACGGCCTGGACGGTCTTCGGCACACCGGACGCGATCATCACGGGCGACGCCATGATGGCGCTCGCGCTGCGGCTGCTCGCCGAGGACCCGCACCCGGCCTCGGCGGAGGCTTCGGCGCGGCTCACCGCCTGCATCGTCGAGCTGTGCGCGGGCCAGCAGGCGGACTGCGCCTTCGAGCAGCGCCACAGCGTCTCCCTCGACGAGTGCCTGACCATGGCGACGGCCAAGACCGGGGCCCTGCTGGGCTGCGCGTGCGCGCTCGGCGCGCTGTACGCGGGGGCCGACCCGGACGAGGTCGACGCCATGGACGCCTTCGGCCGGGAGGCCGGGCTGTCCTTCCAGCTCATCGACGACCTGATCGGCATCTGGGGGGGACCCCGGCCACACGGGCAAGCCCGCCGGGGCCGATCTGCTGGCCCGCAAGAAGTCCCTCCCGGTCGTGGCCGCCCTCACCTCGGGCACCGCGGCGGGGGAGGAGCTGGCCGCGCTGTACGCAGGTCCCATGAACGGGGACGACGTGGGCAGGGCTGCCGCTGCGGTGGAGCGGGCCGGCGGGCGGGACTGGGCGCAGGCCCATGCCGCGGACCGGATGGGGCGGGCGGTGCAGCAGCTGTCGCGGGCCGTCCCGGACCTCGGGGCGGCGGGCGGGCTGCTGGCACTGGCGGAGTTCGTGACGCGGCGTACGAAGTGAGCGCGTAGGGGGCCAGGGGGGACCCCTACAGGACCCCGGAGGCCTGTTCCGGCACCGCACGGTGCCGGAACGGGCCTTTCTGCGCCGGTGGGGCAACTCTAGGATCACTCACGGTTGTTGACGCGTGAGTGATGCGAAGGGTGTGACCCATGGGGCTGGAAATACGTCAGGCCGGGCCGTCGGACCGGGATGCCGTGGCGCGGCTGCTCGACGAGGCCTTCCGCACCGATCCCGTGAGCAGTTGGGTGTTCCCGGACCCGGAGCACCGGGCCGCGGTGCACGGGAAGTTCCTGGGCGTCTTCGTGGACGTGGCACTGGCCGAGGGCCGGATCGACTACGCGGTGGACGGTTCGGCGGCGGCGCTGTGGCTGCGGATCCCGGCGGCCGACCCGGAGGGCGAGCACGTCGAGGACGAGATCCCGGCGAAGATGCGGGCCGTGGCCGACCCGGACAACGAGCGCTGCGAGCTGGTGGGCCGGCTCACGGGCGCGGTGCACCCGATGGCGGAGGAGCACGAGTACCTGCTGATGATCGCGGTCGCCCCCGGACGGCAGGGCGAGGGGCTGGGCACGGAGCTGATCCGGCCGGTTCTGGAGCGCTGCGACCGCGAGGGCGTGCCGGCGTACCTGGAGGCGAGCAGCGAGCGCAGCAAGGGGCTGTACGAGCGGCTGGGCTGGCAGTTCACGGGCGGGGCGGTGCGGCTGCCGGACGGTCCGCTGATGTGGCCGATGTGGCGCAAGCCGCAGTGACGGATCCCGTCCCGCGGTAACCCCTTGCGAGACCACTACGGCTGAAGTACTTTGGTCGACGTGCCTCGATGGGGGTGCGCTGTCGAACGGAAGAGAATCGCTTGCGCAAGCTCACGTACTTCATCGCCACGACGGTCGACGGCTTCATCGGAGCCCCGGACGGCGACGCCGATTTCATCTACAGCTACGTCGACCAGGAGTTCGTCGAGCACCTCAAGGCCGAGTACCCGGAGACCGTCTCCACCCCGGGACGCGTCCAGCTCGGGATCGAGGACGCCGAACCGAAGCACTTCGACACGGTGCTCATGGGCCGCGGCACGTACGAGACCGGCCTCAAGCAGGGTGTGACCAGCCCGTACGGGCACATGCGCGAGCAGTACGTGGTCTCGCGCTCGCTCGCCGAGGCGCCGGACCCGGCGGTCCGGCTGATCGAGGGCGACCTGGTGGGAGCGGTCCGTGAGCTGAAGGCCCGGGACGGGCTCGGCATCTGGCTGTGCGGCGGAGCGGATCTCGCGGGGCAGCTGATCGACGAGATCGACGCGTTCGTCGTCAAGACCTACCCGGTCCTCGTCGGCACCGGCATGCCGATGTCGCGCGCCGGGTTCGGGGTGCGCCCCCTGGAGCTGACCGGGTTCACGGCGCTCGGCGGCGGCCAGGTCGTCACCTCGTACGCGGTCAAGCGCTGACCCGCCGAAGCGGCGAAACCGGCCTACCGTGGAGGTATGGCCGGTCAACAGCGGGAACAGCAGGCACACGGGACGGTCGCCCCGCGGGCCGGGCACGACCAGCAGTCGTGCCCGGCCTGCGGTAGCCCCGTCGACACGATGGTCGGACGGCGCAAATCGCTGGGGATCTTCGTCCCGGCGTGGACCCCCGGTCCCTGTCGGAACCGGGAGTGCACGGCGTACGAGCCGGGGTACGAAGAGCCCCGGGCGGAGGAACCCAGGCCTGAGGAGCCCAGGCCCGAGTAGCCCCGGGCCGAAGCGGCTTAGCCCTTCGCGTCCAGGCCGGACGCGACGAGCCCGTTCGCCCACAGCTGGTTGACGCGCGAACGCTCGGCGGAGTTCGGGTTGGCGTTCGTGCACGAGGTGCCGGGGCCGCCGCCGGACATCAGCTCGCTGCAGGGACCCGAGTAGTGGTCCGGCAGGCCGAGCACGTGGCCGGTCTCGTGTGCGGTCACGCGGGTGGAGTTGTACTGCTGGTTCTGCCGGTAGTCCAGGAAGATGTAGCCCCGGCCGTGGCCGTCCGTGCTCGCGTAGGAACCGCGCGAGTCGTTGCCCTCGTAGTACGAGAAGTTCCCGCCCGAGGACACCTCCTGCAGTTTGACGTTGGTCACCGAGCTGTTCCAGATCTGCGTGGAGCGGGATATCTGGGTGCGGAAGCTCGGCGCGTTGCGGGTGTTGTAGGTGACGGTGACGGCCGCCAGGCCCGGGGCGGCGGCGCGCTGTTCGGCCACCGCGCGCTGCACGGCCTCGAAGAAGGCGCGGTTGGCGGCCTGGTTCTCCTTCGACTGCTCGTACGCGGCGTACGTGGCCGGGCTGCCGGCGCCCGGGGAGGCCGAGGCGGTGGCGCCCGGGACGACGGCGCCGAGGACGGCGGCGACGCCGAGGCCGACGGCGGACAGAGTGGTCTTGCGGGAGTGGCGCATGTGGGGGACTCCTGCTCATCCGGTGCGGTGGGGGGTCGTTCGGTACCGGAGTCTGCGGGAGCGGGAGGGGTCGGCGGATGATGTCAGACCCCGATAGCGCCGGGCTATCGGGAGGGTTTCGGAAGCCCAACTCCCGTGAGAATGGCGGGATTCGAGGGGATACCGGTTACTGGTGCGGTCGGCTCGGCCCGGCCTACTCTCGGGGCATGGAGCTTGAGGTCAGGCACCTGCGCGCCCTGTGCGCCATCGCCGACGCCGGCAGCCTGCACAAGGCCGCCCGGCAACTCGGCGTGAGCCAGCCCTCCCTGACGACCCAGTTGCGCCGCATCGAACGCGCCCTGGACGGGGAGCTGTTCCTGCGCGAGCGCACCGGATGCCGGCCGACTCCCTTCGGGCGCACCATCCTCGGGCGGGCGCGACCGCTCCTGGCCGAGATGGCCGCCCTCGTCGCGGAGGCCCGGGCGCTGTCGCAGGGGCCCCGGCTGCGGATCGGCTCGACGGCCAGCCGCGCCCTGCCCGGCTGGCTGCGGCGGCTGCACCGGAGGCTGCCCGACACGGAGACCGACCTGATGGTCGACGTGTCCGCCAACGCGCTGCTGCGGATGACGGCTTCGGGCCGGCTGGACGTGGCGTTCGTGCACGAGGTGGAGGGCAGCCCGCTGCGCGTGCCGGCCGGGCTGGAGCTACGCGTGCTGGTGGAGCGGGAACCGCAGTTCGTGTCCATGTCCCGGGACCATCCCGCGGCGGCGCGGGCCGTGGTGGAGCTGCGCGACCTCGCCGCCGACCGGTGGACCGTGGACCCGTCGGTGGACGGCGAATGGGACGGCCTGCGCCGGGTCCTCGCGGGCGCCGGCCTCGACCCGCCGCTGCTGCACGCCGACTACCACACGGCCGCCTCGCTGATCGCCTCCGGCGAGGCCGTCGCCCCCTGCCAGCCCACCTCCGGACTGCGCGAGGACATGGCGATCCGGCCGCTCTCCGGCGATCCGCTCGCCGTGCGCCTCCTCCTCGCGACGCGCCCCGGGGTGCATGCGCAGGTGTTCGACGGGGTGTACGAGGACCTCCGCGCGGCCTACCGCGAAGCCGCACTGGAGACTCCGCCCTACCGGGCCTGGCTGCGCCGCAACGCGAGCCCGCTGCTGGCGGCGTAGGGGGCTTCGGGGGAAGGGACGGTCTAGGTGCGGCGGCGGGCCCGGTCGTAGGCCAGGGCGGCCGCGCCGTGGGTCACCAGGACGGTGCCCGCGGCCAGCCAGCCCGGGCTGCGGCGGCGGGCCGCCCACATCATCAGGGGTGCTCCGGCGGCCAGTTGGGCCGCACCCGCCAGGCGCGCCTTGGGGCCCCGGAGCCACGGACCCAGGGGGCTGTCCTCGACCACCGCGAGCTCCGCCCGCACCGTGTCGCGCCAGCCCGCCCACTCCACCCGCTCCGCTCCCGGCGCGACCCGGGCCGCCTCCCGCAGCCGGTCGGCCGGTTCGCCCGGGTTCAGGCCCGCCGGGAGCGCCAGCCCCGCGCGCGCCAGCAGCGCGATGACGCCGAGCAGCCGGGACGCGCCGTCCGCCGCCTCGTCGGGGCGGGTGAGGCGTTCCAGTTCCTCCAGGTCCAGCACCGGGTCCAGTCCGAGCCGCGCCGCCAGCACCCGCATGGCGTCTGCGTCCGGGGCGTCCGGCTCGCCGTGCGGACGGCCCGCCGCGTCCCACTCGTAGGCCGCGGACCGGCGGAACCCGGAGGACAGCACGAAGCCGGTCCGGCCCTCCTCCCACCACAGGCTCAGCACCGGCCAGTTGGAGCTCAGCGCGACCGCGGCACCCCAGCCCGCCAGGACTTCGGCCACGGATTCCGCGCCGCCGAGCCAGGGCTCGGCCTCGGGCACCAGCACGCTCCACTCGCCGGCGGGGGCCAGGAGCAGCCGTTCGCGCAGGATGTGCGCGGCCGGTCGGGCGGCGAGGGGCTCGGCGCGGCAGAGCAGCAGGCCGCCCGCCGAGGTCTGGGAGATCGACATGCCCACACGCTAAGCCAAAACGGCCCAAAATGATGATTTTGGATCATCCTGACGCGCTTGACTTCCCGCAACCGCGATATATCGTGTTAGCCAGAAGACGCGATATGTTGCGTGCACGTACGCCGAGGAGGGCCAGCACCATGGCAGAGGCAGCGCAGGATCCGCAGAGTCCGCAGGGTCCGCCGACGGTGTGGTCGGTCGCCGCACCGCAGAAGATCGACTTCGAGGAGCCGGTGACCGAGCTCCGCGTCCGGATGGCCGGCGGCACGGTCAACGTCGTCGCCGACGACACCGAGGGGGGCCCGGCCCGCCTCGAGGTCTCCGAGGTGGACGGGCCGCCCCTGCACGTGGTGCAGGAGGGCGGGACCCTCACCGTCTCCTACGAGGACCTTCCCTGGAACGGTTCCCAGGGGCTCAAGCAGTGGTTCGAGAGCAAGCCCTGGAAGGCCTGGTCCGCCTCCGACTCCGGCCGCAAGGCCTGGGAGCGCAGCGCGACCGTGACCCTCACGGTCCCGGCCGCCACCCGGGTGCAGCTGGCCACCGTCAGCGCCACCGCCTTCGTCTCCGGCATCGACGGCGGCACCGACATCCACGGAGTCTCCGGCGACACCACGCTCGTCGGCCTGTCCGGCCGGGTCAAGGCGCACACGGTCTCCGGCGGGGTCGAGGCCCAGGCCGTGACGGGCGAGCTCGGATTCCACTCGGTGTCCGGCGGCCTGACGGTCGTCGACGGCGCGGTGGGCAGCGTACGGGCCGACTCGGTCAGCGGCGACATGCTGATCGACCTGGCCCTGGAGGACCGGGCCGCACCCCGGCCGGTCGACATCTCCCTCAACTCCGTTTCCGGGCAGGTGGCCATCCGCCTCCCGCACCCGGCCGACGCCCGGGTCGAGGCCAACACCGCCACCGGCGGCGTCTCCAACGCCTTCGAGGACCTGCGGGTCTCGGGCCAGATGGGCGCCAAAAGGATCACCGGCACCCTGGGCGCCGGCACCGGAACCCTGCGCGCCACCACCGTTTCCGGCTCCATCGCGCTGCTGCGCCGCCCGCCGGCAGACCCGGCGGCCGCCCCGGCCGCCCCGCTCGCGCTCGACAAGAAGGTGCTCTGACATGCCGCCCGTCTTCGCCCACGGCCGCCTCCGCCTCTACCTCCTCAAGCTGCTCGACGAGGCCCCGCGCCACGGGTACGAGGTGATCCGGCTGCTGGAGGAACGTTTCCAGGGGCTGTACGCGCCCTCCGCGGGCACGGTGTACCCGCGCCTGGCCAAGCTGGAGACCGAGGGCCTGGTCACGCACGCGACCGAAGGCGGGCGCAAGGTGTACTCGATCACGGACGCGGGCCGCGCCGAACTGGCCGACCGCGGCGGCGAACTGGCCGACCTGGAACTGGAGATCCGCGACTCGGTCTCCGAGCTGGCCGCCGAGATCCGCGCCGACGTGAGCGGCGCGGCGGGCGATCTGCGGCGCGAACTGCGGGCCGCGGCCAGCGCGTCGGCCACGCAGGTGGAGGACGAGTCCTGGAAGGCCGCCAAGGAGGAGCTCCGCAAGGCGAAGGCCGAGTGGAAGGAACAGGCGCGCCGGGCGAAGGACGAGAGCCGCCGGGCCCGCGAGGAGGCCCAGCAGGCGCGCCGGCAGGCCAAGGAGGCGCAGGAGCGGGCCCGTGAGGAGGTCCAGCGCATCGCGGGCCAGCTGCAGGAGCAGTTCGCGAAGTCGGGCGGAGTCCTGGGCAGCCTGGCGGGAGCCTGGCTCGGCGGCTCCGGCTCGACGACGGCGCCGTCGACGCCCTCTGAGTCCTCCGGGCCCTCTGAGCCCTCTGAGTCCTCGGAATCCTCCGCCCGTTCGGCCGCCCCGGCGCCGGCTCCCGACGCGGACTGGGCGCGTGACGTGCCGTCGACGGGGGACCCGGCCCGCGACCTGGACCGGCTGCTGGACCGCTTCCGCGACGACATCCGCGACGCGGCCCGCGACCGGGGGATCAGCGACGACCAGCTGGCGCAGGCCCGTACCCACCTGGCGGACGCGGCCGCCCGCATCGCCTCGGCCCTGGGTCCGCAGGACTAGGCCGTCTCTCCCGGATCTTTCCGGACGCGGGGGGGGGGACAAGCACCCCGACCCGACCCGAAAGGACGGTTGGCGGTGTGTTGTATTA
>NZ_JBHUBS010000003.1:420051-536309 GCF_042788835.1 Streptomyces sp. NPDC056883
GCCCCCACCCGAGAGGGAGGACGCGCCTCCCCGAGCCCTCTCGTCCTGGGGCCAGAGGAACGAACCCCCCCCCCCCCGCCCTTCCCCCACTCCCTGCCCCCCCCCCCTCTCCCCCCGCTCCGAGACGGGTTCGTGCGCGTTGGATCAGCGCGAGGAGCCCGCGCGGCGCATCCGCGCGGCGAGCAGGACTCCGGCTCCGGCGACGAGTGCGGTGCCCGCACCGCCCGCGATCCAGGCGGTGTTACCGGCGCCGGTGGTGGCGAGGTGCCCGCCGCTGCCGCCCTGGGGGGTGACCGCGGTGTTCCCCGGGGTGCTCCCGGAGCCGGGGGTGGTGCCGGGAGCGGTCGGGGTGGGGGTCGGCGTCGGCGTCGGCTTCTCCTTTTCCTTCTCCTTCTCCTTGTCCTCCTGGGCCTTCTTGTCCTTGGCGCGGGCCTCGTGCTGGCCCGTCTTCAGGAACTCGGCGCGGTCGGCGGGAGTGCCGTTGAGCGCCGCGACGCCCGCCTTGACCAGCTCCGGGCCCCCGCCGTCGATGATCTGGGCGATCTCGATCCGGTTGTCCTGGTCGCGCAGGTGGTGCTGGCCCGTCTTCAGGAACTCGATGCGGTCGGCGGGCGTGCCCTTGAGCGCCTTCTTGGCACCTTCCTTCAGATTCGGGCCGGCGCCGTTGACCATCCTGGAGATGTCGACCTGGTTGTCCTCGTCGCGCAGCTCGTGCTGGGTGACCTCGTAGAAGTGGCGCAGCTGCTCCAGGGTCGCGTCGCTGCGCATGATCTGCTTGATCCCGTCCTTCAGGGCGGGCCCCGCGTCGTTCGCCAGACGGGTGATGAGCACCCGGTAGTCGTCCCGGCGGATCACGTGCTGGTCGGTCTCGATGAACTTGCGCATGGCCGCAGGACCGGCGGCGATGGCCTTGCGGCCCGCTTCCTTCATGTACTCGCTGGCCATCGGGTCGGCGATGATCGCGAGGATCGTCTTGCGGTCCTGCTCGGCCTGACTGTCGCCCGGCTGCTCGGCGGGGGGCTGAACCGCTGCCGGCTGCTCGGCCGGAGGCTGCACCGACGCGGG
This sequence comes from Streptomyces sp. NPDC056883, assembly GCF_042788835.1. Lineage (NCBI taxonomy): Bacteria > Bacillati > Actinomycetota > Actinomycetes > Kitasatosporales > Streptomycetaceae > Streptomyces > Streptomyces sp. NPDC056883. Next base: position 421,117 of record NZ_JBHUBS010000003.1, read on the forward strand.
CTGGTCGGGCGCGGTCGGAGCAGTGGGGCCGGCGGGCGCAGCGGGTTCCTCGCCGGTGGCGAAGGCCGGGGACGAGAGGAACACGGCTGGGGCCAGTGCGGAAACGGTGATCGCCGCAGCGATTCGGGACAACTTCACAGCAAAAACCCCCAGGGGAGAACGTTCTTTCGCAGTGAGAGACTCACCGGCCGCACGGATGGTTGTACGGCACATCGAAGAACCTGGGGGCGTGACCGCTGCTCAGCCCGTCAGGGCCGCCTCGGCTCCCGCGTAGGTGATCCCGTGGTCGCCCAGGACCTCGGCGGACGTGCCGGGGCGGGAGAGGAGGGCGAGGAGCAGGTGGAGGGTGGAGATGTGGCGCTCCTTGCGGCCCAGGGCGATGCGCAGGGACTGCTCCAGGACCTTCTTGGCGCCCGGGGTGAACCGGGTGCGGCCGGATCGGCCGCGCGGGGCGGGGTCCGACAGGGCGCCCTCGCCGTGGGTCTCCTCGATGCGGGAGACGATCTCCGTGAGGTCGATGCCGAGGCCCGCGAGGGCTTCCTCGTCCGCCTTGGACATGCCGCCCCGGCGGCGGGCCGCCGCCAGATCGGCGGAGATCGCGGCCCGGTCTGCGTCCAGGGGGTCGAGGGCGCCCAGGGCGAGCAGGGCGAGGAGCAGGTGCTCCTCGCCGACCCGCTGCGCCCCGGTCCGCTCGGCTTCGGCGACCGCGCCCGTCACGGTGGAGCGGGCGTCCTGGGTGAATCGTTCGAACATCAGAGCCTCCCGTGCTTCTTGTGTACGGCCTGCCGGCTGACGCCCAGCTCGGCCGCGATCTCCTGCCAGGACCAGCCCTGGGCGCGGGCCCCGCGCACCTGTACGGCTTCCAGCTGCTCCAGCAGTCGCCGGAGGGCGGCCACGGCGCGCAGGCCCACCCGGGGGTCACGGTCACCGGCGCGCTCGGCCAGATCGGTAGCTTCCGTCATGGGTGTCAATGTAGGTTGACGCACGGGAGGATGTCAACCCGCATTGACAGCGGCGAGGGCTGGACGGCGAGGGCTAGACGGTGAGGACGATCTTGCCGAACACGTCGCCCGACTCCAGCTTCTCGAAGCCCTCGCGGGCCCGGTCCAGCGGCAGGGTCTCGTCGATCACCGGGCGGACGCCGGTCGCCGCGCAGAAGGACAGCAGATCCTCCAGCTCGTCCTTCGAGCCCATCGTCGAGCCGACCACCTTGAGCTCCAGGAAGAAGATCCGGGTCAGCTCGGCGTGCGCCGGGCGGTCCCCGCTCGTGGCTCCCGAGATGACCAGGGTGCCGCCGGGGCGCAGCGATTTGACCGAGTGCGACCAGGTGGCGGCGCCGACCGTTTCGATGACCGCGTCGACCCGCTGGGGGAGCCGCGCGCCGGGCTCGTAGGCCTCCACGGCGCCCAGCTCGACCGCACGCTTGCGCTTGGCCTCGTCGCGGCTGGTCGCGAAGACCCGCAGGCCGGCCGCCTTGCCGAGGGCGATGGCGGCGGTGGCGACCCCGCCGCCCGCGCCCTGGACCAGGACCGAGTCGCCCGGGCGGACGCCGGCGTTGGTGAAGAGCATGCGGTACGCGGTCAGCCACGCCGTGGGCAGGCAGGCGGCCTCTTCGAAGGAGAGCTCGGCGGGCTTGCGCAGGACGTTCCAGGCGGGGACGGTGACCTGCTCGGCGAAGGTGCCCTGGTAGCGCTCGGTCAGGATCGAGCGGGGCTCGTCGGGGCCGACGCCGTGGCCGGTCTGGCCGATGACGGAGTGCAGGACGACCTCGTTGCCCTCCTGGTCGATCCCGGCGGCGTCACAGCCGAGGATCATGGGGAGCTTGTCCCCGGACAGGCCGACCCCGCGCAGCGACCAGAGGTCGTGGTGGTTGAGGGAGGCGGCCTTGACGTTCACGGTCACCCAGCCGGGGCGGGCCTGCGGGGCGGGGCGGTCGCCCAGCTCGAGGCCGCTCAGCGGCTGGTCACGGTCGATTCGGGCAGCGTAGGCAGCGAACATGGCCGCGAGGCTACCGGTCGGTAGGCCGCCGGACCACCCTGCGCCGCCGCGTCCGCCCGTGTCTCCTTAGGCTTGCGCCGCGGGCGCGCTGCGTGCCCAAGGGGAGGACTGCATGGGGTACTTGGACGAGGGCGACCCGCGTTGGGCTGCCGACTCGGGTGGTGAAGGTCACTGGGAGAAGCCGGAGTGGGGGGCCGCAGACGGCCCCGCGGCGGCGGCGCTGCTCGCCGAGACGGCTGAGCAGAGCCGCCTCATCCTGGAGTACCTGGTGCGCCACCCGGGGCTGGAGGTGCACTGCACGGAGCTCGTGGACGCGGTGATGGGCGGCCCCAACGCGAGCAACCCCGCCAACCGTGTCGCCGGTGCGCTGGCCGGCATGGGCAAGGCGCACGCCGCCAGCGGCCGACGGCTGCCGTTCTACTGGTGGGCCGCCCCGGAAGGCTCCACGGGCGCCACGTACGCGGTGAAGCCCTCCGTGGCCGCCGTCTTCCTGGCGGCGCTCCTGGAGCAGGCGCGACACGCCCGGGGCTGATCCGAGCCGGGTACGCGGAAGGCCCGGCCGGATCGCTCCGGCCGGGCCTTCACCCGTACAGCTCAGTGCGGCGATCAGACGAGGCGGGCCACGCCGTCGGCCTTCGCCGCTGCGGCGACCGCGGCCGTGACGGCCTCGGCGACGCGCGCGTCGAACGGCGACGGGATCACGTAGTCGGCGGTGAGCTCGCTGTCGGCGACGACACCGGCGATGGCGTCGGCGGCGGCGATCTTCATGTTCTCGGTGATCCGCGAGGCCCGGACCTTGAAGGCGCCCGCGAAGATGCCCGGGAACGCCAGCACGTTGTTGATCTGGTTCGGGAAGTCCGAGCGGCCCGTGGCCACGACCGCCGCGTACTTGTGCGCGACGTCGGGGTGGACCTCCGGGTTCGGGTTGGCCATGGCGAAGACGAAGCAGTCCTTCGCCATCGTCGCCACCGCGGCCTCGGGGACCGTACCGCCGGAGACGCCGATGAAGACGTCCGCGCCCGCGAGGGCGTCCTCCAGGGAACCGGTCTGGCCGGTCTTGTTCGTCAGGCCCGCGATCTCCGCCTTGACGTCCGTCAGGTCGGAGCGGTCGGCGGAGACGACGCCCTTGCGGTCGGTGACGCAGACGTCGCCGATGCCCGCGTCCACGAGGATCTTGGCGATCGCGATGCCGGCGGCACCGGCGCCCGAGATCACGGCGCGCAGGTCGGCGAGGGTGCGACCCGTGAGCTTCGCGGCGTTGCGCATGGCGGCCAGCGTCACGATGGCCGTGCCGTGCTGGTCGTCGTGGAAGATCGGGATGTCCAGCGCCTCCTGGAGGCGGCGCTCGATCTCGAAGCAGCGGGGCGCCGAGATGTCCTCCAGGTTCACCCCGCCGAAGGACGGCGCGAGGCGGATCACGGTCTCGATGATCTCGTCCGTGTCCTTGGTGGCGAGCGCGATCGGAACCGCGTCCACACCACCGAACTGCTTGAAGAGAATGGCCTTGCCCTCCATCACGGGGAGGGAGGCCTCGGGCCCGATGTCACCGAGTCCGAGCACGGCCGTACCGTCGGTGACGACGGCGACCACGTTGGACTTCCAGGTGTACTCGTTCACGAGCTCGGGCTGCTCGGCAATGGCGCTGCACACCTTCGCAACGCCGGGCGTGTACGCCAGGGACAGGTCGTCCTTGTCGTTGACGGGCACGGTGGCCACGATGGCCATCTTTCCGCCCCGGTGCAGCGCGAACACCGCATCCGGGTTGTTGTCCGTCACGCTGTCGCTGCGAGGATTGACGATCTCCGCTGCCACTGTCTTAACCCCTTAAGTCTTTGAATCGTTGAGGGTGGCCACTCCTGGTTAAGGGGTGGGCGGGCACCGCGTCCGTCTCCGCGTCGACGGGTTTGGGTCCGTCTCCGCGAAGGGGAGGTTCGTACGCGCGGGCGCGCCGCACGCGCGCCCTGAGCCCCGGATGAGGGGTGTAAGGATCTGTTCTACCCGAAGAACGCTCACCCAGACGAGTCGATTCCCGCTCGACCATAAGCTCCTTGTCCCGGTTTTGGCGAAAAGTCCAAACCTCTCTGTCCGATGGGCGAGACGCGCCGCAAATAGTGCGGCAAAAGGACCAGGTCACAGCCGTTCGTGCGGTTCTGAGGCCCCTTGTCCGCAGTCCTGTTGGGTACGAAGCGGCTGCCGTTATCCGATTTTGACCTGACGGGCTGCCTGAATGACTCAGTCCGAATGGCAAGATGCCCCTAATCACACAAGGTCGCGACACTCGATGGGGCGTGCCCGACCGCTTTTCGATGCTTTCCACCTGCCGGAGGAACCAGCTCATGACCGCTAGCACCACCCGCCGTACGACCGCCGCCCGGTCCCGGATCGCCGCGGTCGGCGCGATCGCGGTCGCCGGCGCCCTGATCCTCACCGGCTGTGGAGACCAGACCGAGAAGAAGGGGTCCGGGGACGCCACGAAGTCCAACGCCGCCCCCCTCTTCTCCGCCCTGCCGAAGAAGATCCAGGACGCGGGTGTCATCAAGGTCGGCACGGACGCGGCGTACGCGCCGATGGAGTTCACCGAGGGCGGCAAGATCGTCGGTGTCGACCCCGACATCGCCGAGGCCCTGGGCAAGCAGCTCGGCGTGAAGTTCGAGTTCACCTCGGGCAGCTTCGACGGTCTGATCACCTCGATCTACTCCGGCCGCCAGGACGCGATCATGTCCTCGGTCACGGACAACGAGAAGCGCCAGAAGGGCCTCGACGACGAGGGCAAGCAGATCGGCAAGGGGATCGACTTCGTCGACTACTTCTCCTCCGGCGTCTCGCTCCTCGTCAAGAAGGGCAACCCGCAGAACATCAAGTCCCTGGACGACCTCTGCGGCAAGACCGTCGCCGTCCAGCGCGGCACGATCTACGAGGACACCTTCAAGGCGCAGGCCACGAAGTGCGGTGACAAGAAGCTCACCATCGAGGCCTTCGACACCGACGCCGAGGCCCAGACCCGCGTCAAGGCCGGCGGCGCCGTGGCCGACCTGAACGACTTCCCGGTCGCCGCGTACATCGCGAAGACCTCGGGCGGCGGCAACGACTTCGAGGTCGGCGGCGCGCAGGCCGACGTCGGCCTCTTCGGCATCGGCGTCAGCAAGGAGAACACCCAGCTGCGCGACGCCCTGAAGCAGGCCCTCGACGCGATCATCAAGGACGGCTCCTACGCCAAGGTCCTGGAGAAGTGGAACGTCAAGGACAGCGCCGTTCAGTCCGCGACGGTCAACGCAGGCAAGTGACCCGTGCGGTCCGGGGGCGCACGCGCCCCCGGACCCTGGTTCCTGAGCTCCACTGAAGGGCAGTCATTGTGACTGACAAGATCGACAAGGGTCCGGCGGCCACCCCGCCGGCCGGGCCCGGCGCCTCGGGTACCCCGTACGAGGCAATCAAGGCAATCCCCGTGCGGCATTACGGCCGCTGGATCAGCGGCGCCGTGGTCGTCGTCCTGCTGGGCTGGCTGGTCTATGCCTTCTCGCAGGGCAACGTGATCTGGAAGACGGTCGGAGACAAGCTCTTCGACCCCTCGATCATCGCCGGCCTCGGCAACACCGTGATCATCAGCGTGTCCGCGATGGCGCTGGGCCTCGTGCTCGGCATCCTCTTCGCGGTCATGCGGCTCTCGAAGAACCCGGTGACCAACACCGTCGCCTGGCTCTACATCTGGTTCTTCCGCGGTACCCCGGTCTACGTACAGCTGCTGGTGTGGTTCAACCTGTCGCTGATCTTCCAGTACGTGAACCTCGGCCCGATCTACAAGCAAGAGACCGTCGAGCTGATGACCCCGTTCATGGTCGCCCTCCTGGGCCTGGGCCTGAACGAGGGCGCCTACATGGCGGAGATCGTCCGTGCGGGCATCCAGTCCGTCGACGAGGGCCAGAGCGAGGCCTCGCACGCACTCGGCATGACGCAGACGCAGACCATGCGCCGCGTGGTCCTCCCGCAGGCGATGCGCGTGATCATCCCGCCGTCGGGCAACGAGTTCATCAACATGCTGAAGACCTCGTCCCTGGTGTCCGCGGTCCAGTACACCGAGCTCCTGCGGGCCTCGTCGAACATCGGGTCCACGGCCGGCGCCATCATGGAGATGCTGTTCGTCGCCTCTATCTGGTACCTGGCCCTGACCAGCGTCTTCAGCGTCGGTCAGTACTACCTGGAGCGCCGCTACGCGCGCGGTTCGCTGCGCTCCCTGCCGCCCACGCCGTTCCAGCGGCTCAAGGCCAACCTGAACATGTTCCGCCGTACGGAGGTGGCGAAGTGACCGCCCAGCCGATGGTCAAGGCCGAGGCCGTCCACAAGTCGTACGGCGCCGCCCACATCCTGCGGGGCATCGACCTCGAAGTCGCCCCCCGCGAGGTGTTCTGCCTGGTCGGCCCGTCCGGCTCCGGCAAGTCCACCTTCCTGCGCTGCATCAACCACCTCGAGCGCATCAACTCCGGCCGCCTCTCGGTGGACGGCGAGCTGGTGGGCTACAAGGAGAAGGCCGGAAAGCTCTACGAGCTCAAGGACAGCGAGGTCGCGGCCCAGCGCCGGGACATCGGCATGGTCTTCCAGCGCTTCAACCTCTTCCCGCACATGACGGCCATAGAGAACGTCATGGAAGCCCCCGTCATGGTCAAGGGCGAGAGCAAGGCCGTCGCACGGGCCCGCGCGATCAAGCTCCTGGACCGGGTCGGCCTCGGCGACAAGGGCGGGAACTACCCCACCCAGCTCTCCGGCGGCCAGCAGCAGCGCGTGGCCATCGCCCGCGCGCTGGCGATGGAGCCGAAGCTGATGCTCTTCGACGAGCCCACCTCCGCGCTCGACCCGGAGCTCGTCGGCGACGTCCTCGACGTCATGCGGGACCTGGCCGAGTCGGGCATGACCATGATCGTGGTCACCCACGAGATGGGCTTCGCCCGCGAGGTCGGCGACAACCTCGTCTTCATGGACGGCGGCGTCGTCGTCGAATCCGGCCACCCCCGCGAGGTCCTCGGCAACCCGCAGCACGACCGCACCAAGGCCTTCCTCTCGAAGGTCCTGTAACCCGGCCGCGTTCCATGCGTGAGGGGCGGTACGGAGATCCGTACCGCCCCTCACGCATGACCGGCCCGCGCTGCGGGCCGGGGCCTACTTCAGGGCCAGCACCAGCCCGTCGGAGGGCGAGCGCCAGACCGTACGGGCCTCCGCGAAGCCGGCGCCGCGCAGCGTGGCCGCGTGCCAGGACTCCGGCGGGGTGTCCCCGTCGGCGTGCTCGCCGTAGATCTCGAAGCGGGCCTTCGTCGGCTCGGCGAGCACGGGGTCGGCGGCCGCGAGCTCCCACCACTCGCGCCAGTCCAGTGCCCCGGTCGCCTTCGCCCGGTCCATTCCGCCGTGCCGGTGGGCGCGCTCGGCGGCGTTGATCCGCGGGGTGGCGGGGTCGGGCATGTGGTCGGCGTTCATGAACACCCCGCCGGTGCGCAGCAGGGGAGCGAGCTGCCCGTAGAGGACGGCGAGGTCCTCGCTGGGCAGCCAGTGCAGGGCGGTGGCCGTCAGGATGGCGTCGTAGGAGCCGTGGGGGAGGGCCGTGCGCCAGTCGGGGTCCTTGAGGTCGGCGGTCACGAAGGTGACGCGGGGGTCGCCGGCGAAGTGGCCGCGGGCGATCGTCAACAGCGCGGGGTCGAGATCGACTCCCGTACTGGTGGATTCCGGGAACCTCTTGAAGACGCGGTCCGTGATACTTCCCGTACCGCACGCGAGATCGAGCACCCGGGGGGCGGTGCCGACCAGCGCCTCCACCATGTCCAGCATCACCCGGAACCGCTCCTCGCGGTCGGGCATGTACCACTCCTGCTGCCGGTCCCAGCTGTCCTGCCAGGCCTGCCAGTCGGACGGTGCTGCCGTATCGAAGCGTGCCGTATCCGCCACGAAATCCTCCACGCGTAATACCCTCGAACATGTCTCAGCCGTTACCGGAGACACTAATCTGCAGCCGTAAGGACTACAAGTGGAACTGGCCCATTACTCGGACTACGCCGTGCGCCTGGTCAACACCGAGGAGCCGGCCCGCAACAAGGACTCGCTGACCTCCGTGGACGCCGTCCGTGCGCTCTTCGGTGCCAGCGTCCAGATGGCCCGCCGGGTCACGGACGGTGACGTCACCCGCTTCCGCAACGTCCGCGGCCGGCTGCGCACCGTCTTCGAGGCCGCCGACGGCGGGGACCACGTCCTCGCCGTCGACCTGCTGAATTCCCTGCTCATGGAGTTCCCGGTCAGCCCGCAGGTCTCCGGGCACGAGACGATCGGTGAGCACGGCGGCCCGAACTGGCACATCCACCTGGCCGACCACCCCTCCAACGCCTCCGCCGGCTACGCCGCGATCGCCTGCTTCGGGCTGGCCTTCCACCTCACCGAGCACGGCCCGGACCGGCTCGGCCTCTGCCAGGCCCCGCCCTGCCGCAACGCCTACCTCGACACCTCCACCAACCGCTCCCGGCGGTACTGCTCCGACCGGTGCGCCACCCGAGCCAACGTCGCCGCCTACCGCGCCCGCAAGCGGCTGGAGGCCGAGGAGTCCGCCCACAGCGGGCGCAGCGCCGAGGAAGCCCAGGAGAGCCACGCCCTCAGCGAGCGCTGACCCTCCGCCGCGTGTTCCGGCCGGGGGCGCGGCCGGAAGCGGACCACCGCCGTCGCCAGCACCAGCTCGTCGGGGACCACCCCGTAGTCCGTGCTGTCGCCCGTCTCGTTGTACGGGTTGTCGCCCAGCACCCACCAGCCGCCCGGCCGCCGCTCCGCCGCCCGCTTCACGACCAGCAGGTCCTGCTGGAACGGGTGGCGCAGCACCACCACGTGGCCCGGCCGTACCGGGGCCCCGTAGCGGACCAGCACCTGGTCCCCGTTCTCCAGGGTCGGCGCCATCGAGGGGCCGCTCACCTCCACGGTCCCGATCCGTTTCAACGGCGACTCCCACTCCCGCGACCGGCCGCGCGAGCGCGTGCTCCCCGTCATCCGTGACCTCCGTAACCGCTCTGGTCCACTCTCCGTGCCCTCCGCATGCTGCCGCACTCTTCCGTACATTCGGTCACCGGCCCGGGCACACCCCTGGACTTTTGTCCCAACCCCACGGGGGCGGCCGCGAAATCGTCTTTCTCACGGAGTAATCTCCCCCTTGAGAAGACGATCACGAGGAGGACAAACCCCATGCTTTCCCGCCTGTTCGCCCCCAAGGCCACGGTCTCCGCGCACTGTGACCTGCCCTGTGGCGTGTACGACCCCGCCCAGGCCCGCATCGAGGCCGAGTCCGTCAAGGCCGTGCAGGAGAAGTACCAGGCCAACGAGGACGCCGACTTCCGCGCGCGCGCCATCACCATCAAGGAGCAGCGCGCCGAGCTCGCGAAGCACCACGTCTCCGTGCTGTGGAGCGACTACTTCAAGCCGCCGCACTTCGAGAAGTACCCGCAGCTGCACACCCTGGTCAACGACACCCTGAAGGCCCTCTCGGCCGCCAAGGCGTCGAACGACCCGGCGACCGGCGCCAAGGCGCTGGAGCTCATCGCCGAGATCGACCGCATCTTCTGGGAGACCAAGGCCGCCTGATCAGGCTCCGTGCCTGATCGGCCTTGTCCCGAGGACGATGACGAAGGGGCCCGACCGCAGTGCGGTCGGGCCCCTTCGTCATGCTGTCGGCTACTCGTCGACCCCTCTAGTCTTCGTCTTCGTCGTCCCGGCGGGCCAGCCAGGTGGCGAGGCGTTCCACCGGGACCTCGAAGTCCGGGTTCAGGTCGACGAAGGTGCGCAGCTGCTCGGCGAGCCACTCGAAGGTGACCTCCTCCTCGCCGCGCCGCTTCTCCAGCTCCTCGATGCCGCGATCGGTGAAGTACAAGTCGGGCTCCGTGCGGTGGTCGGGTGTTCGGGTGTCTCCCGTCAGGATAATCCGCCGCCCCGCCGGGCCCGGACCTGACCGCTTTCCGCCGTTCGCGGAGCCCCTCCCCAGGGCAGGGATGAAGGGTCCGCGGCGGGAGGTATGCATGGATCACCCCGAGCCGAGCGACGACGTGCTGCGCGCACTCGGTTCCACCGAGCCGTCCACCGAAGGGACCGCGCTGGTGCGCGGCGTACGCCGGGCCCGGCGGCTGCGGCTGCTGCGCGAGCTCGGGGAACTGCCCGGCGCCCGCGCCGGGGAGGCGGCCGAGCGCTGGGCCCTGCTGGCGGAGGCCGGGCGCCGCGACCCCGGCGCGGTGGCCGACGTAGTGCACTATCCGGCCACCGGGGTGTGGGCCGAGGAGACGCTGCGCCGGCTGCGCACGCGGCACGGGCCGCCCGCCGACCTCGGACACCTCGGGGCGCTCGCCGCCGCCGCGGCGCTGCGCGCCGGGATCGGCTTCAAGATCACGCTGCGGCCCGCGCACGGACGGCTCCCCCTGCCCACCCTCGGACTGCTGCGCCCGGACCGGCCCGGCCCGCTCGCCCTCACCGAGGGCTCCTGGGACCCCGGCAACCCGGAGGCACTGGCCCTGCACGCACTGCCCGACGGGCGGACCGCCCTCGACGACCTGGACCCGTACCGCGCCCCCGAGACGGTGCCCGCCGCACGCCGGCTCACCCCCAAGGGGCACAAGCGCTGGGACACCCAGTGGTCCGGGGCCCTCAGCCTGCTGCGGCGCTACGACACCGCCCGCGCGGAGGAGGCCGGGAGGCTGCTGCGCTGCCTGGTCCCGCTGTCCGGCATCTCCCGGTCCTACGGCGCGACCCTGCCCGCCGCGGCGGGCTCCGTCCTGGCGCGGGCCCAGCCGCCGCCCGCGCTGGCCGCGACCCTCGTGTTCGAAGTGCAGCACGGGAAGCTGGCGGCCCTCGCGGAGGCGCTCCCGCTGCACACCGCCGACCGCGCCGCGCGGTACTGGGCCCCCTGGAGGGCCGATCCTCGGCCGCTGGAGGGGCTCCTGCGGGGCGCGTACGCGCATCTCGGACTGGCGGGCTACTGGCAGCGCGCGGCGCTCTACGGGGCCAGGGGGGCGTGGGCGCAGCACGCGCGGGTGCGGGCGCAGGTGGCGGCGGTGCTGCCGGTCCTGCTGGCCTGCCCGGAACTCACCGCCGGGGGGCGGGTGTTCGTCGATGCGATGGCCGCGGCGGAGCGGGCCATGGACGGGGTGCCGGCGCCGGGTGCGCGGTACGCGGTGGCCCGGGGGGTGGTCGAGCGGGACCGGGTCGCGTGGTGCGAGGCGCACCCGAACCTGGCCCCGTACGCGGTCGGCTGACAGGGCGGGCCGCTGCGCGGGGCCGTCCCCCACCCGCCCTTCGCCCGTTCCCCGGGGCACCGCCCCGGACCCCGCTCCTCAAACGCCGGAGGGGCTGAATGTGGCCGAGGATGCCGGAAGGCCCGGCCCCCATGGGGGCCGGGCCTTCCTTCAGGTGCGAGGCCTAGGCTTCGAAGACCTCGTTCAGGAGGAGCTGCTGCTCCGCCTGGTGGCGCTTGGCCGAGCCGACCGCCGGGGACGAGCCGTGCGGGCGGGAGATGCGGCGCAGGCGCTCGCCGGCCGGGACGTCCGCGCCGACCGCCAGGTCGAGGTGGTCGATCAGGTTGAGCGCGATGAAGGGCCACGCGCCCTGGTTCGCCGGCTCCTCCTGGGCCCAGATGTACTTCGCCGCGTTCGGGAACTTGGCGATCTCCGCCTGGAGCTCGGCACCCGGGAGGGGGTAGAGGCGCTCGATGCGGATGATCGCCGTGTCGGTGATCCCACGCTTCTCGCGCTCGGCCTCCAGGTCGTAGTAGACCTTGCCCGCGCAGAAGACGACCTTGCGGATCTCGTTCGGGTCACCCGCACCGGAGGAGATCCGGGTGTCGCCGATGACCGGACGGAACGAACCGGTCGTGAACTCCTCCGCCTTCGACGCCGCCGCCTTCAGACGCAGCATCGACTTCGGGGTGAAGACGATGAGCGGCTTGTGGTGCGGGTTGTGGACCTGCCAGCGCAGCAGGTGGAAGTAGTTCGACGGGAGCGTGGGCATGGCCACCGTCATGTTGTCCTGCGCGCACATCTGCAGGAAGCGCTCCGGGCGGGCGGAGGAGTGGTCCGGGCCCTGGCCCTCGTAGCCGTGCGGCAGGAGGAGCGTGACGCCGGACGTCTGGCCCCACTTCTGCTCGGCGGAGGAGATGAACTCGTCGACGACGGTCTGCGCGCCGTTGACGAAGTCGCCGAACTGGGCCTCCCAGAGGACCAGCGCGTCCGGGCGGGCCAGCGAGTAGCCGTACTCGAAGCCCATGGCCGCGTACTCGGAGAGCAGCGAGTCGTAGACGTTGTAGCGGGCCTGGTCCTCGGACAGGTAGAGCAGCGGGGTGTAGTCCTCGCCCGTCTCCCGGTCGATGAGGACCGCGTGGCGCTGGCCGAAGGTGCCGCGGCGGGAGTCCTGGCCGGACAGCCGGACCGGGGTGCCCTCCATCAGCAGCGAGCCGAAGGCCAGGGTCTCGCCCATGCCCCAGTCGATGGTGCCGTCGTCGATCATCGCCGCGCGGCGCTGGAGCTGCGGCAGCAGGCGCGGGTGGACCGTGTGGCCGTCGGGGATGTTGACCTGGGCCTCGGCGATCCGCTTGACGACCTCCTGGGAGATCGCGGTGTTCACGAAGACCGGGAACTCCTGCGCGACCTGGGCGGGCGCCACGGGGGCGACCGCGGGCTGCGTGGCGGCCTCGCGGACCTCCGCGAAGACCTTCTCCAGCTGGCCCTGGAAGTCCTGGAGCGCCTGCTCGGCCTCTTCCAGGGTGATGTCGCCGCGACCGATGAGGGACTCGGTGTACAGCTTGCGCACCGAGCGCTTCTTGTCGATCAGGTCGTACATCAGCGGCTGCGTGAACGCCGGGTTGTCCGACTCGTTGTGACCGCGGCGGCGGTAGCAGATGAGGTCGATGACCACGTCCTTGTTGAACGCCTGACGGAACTCGAAGGCGAGCCGCGCGATGCGGACCACGGCCTCCGGGTCGTCGCCGTTCACGTGGAAGATCGGCGCCTCGATCATGCGGGCCACGTCGGTCGCGTACATCGAGGAACGCGAGGACTCCGGGGCGGCGGTGAAGCCGACCTGGTTGTTGATGACCACGTGCACGGTGCCGCCGGTGCGGTAACCGCGCAGCTGCGACATGTTCAGCGTCTCGGCGACGACGCCCTGGCCCGCGAAGGCCGCGTCGCCGTGCAGGGCGACGGGCAGGACCGTGAAGTCCGTGCCGCCCTTGTTGATGATGTCCTGCTTGGCGCGGACCACGCCCTCCAGGACCGGGTCCACAGCCTCCAGGTGCGAGGGGTTGGCGACGAGCGAGACCTTGATCTGCTCCCCGTCCAGGCCCGTGAAGGTGCCGTTGGCGCCCAGGTGGTACTTGACGTCGCCGGAGCCGTGCATGGACTTCGGGTCGAGGTTGCCCTCGAACTCGCGGAAGATCTGCGCGTACGACTTGCCGACGATGTTCGCGAGGACGTTCAGGCGGCCGCGGTGGGCCATGCCGATCGCGACCTCTTCGAGGCGGGCCTCGGCGGCCGAGTCGATGACGGCGTCGAGCAGCGGGATGACGGACTCGCCGCCCTCCAGGGAGAACCGCTTCTGGCCGACGTACTTCGTCTGCAGGAAGGTCTCGAAGGCCTCCGCCGCGTTCAGCCGGCGCAGGATCCGCAGCTGCTCCTCGCGCTCCGGCTTGGAGTGCGGGCGCTCGATGCGGTCCTGGATCCAACGGCGCTGCTTCGGGTCCTGGATGTGCATGAACTCGACGCCGGTGGTGCGGCAGTACGAGTCGCGCAGCACGCCGAGGATGTCGCGGAGCTTCATCATCGACTTGCCGGAGAAGCCGCCGACCGCGAACTCGCGCTCCAGGTCCCACAGGGTGAGGCCGTGCTCGGTGATGTCGAGGTCGGGGTGCTTGCGCTGCTTGTACTCCAGCGGGTCGGTGTCGGCCATGACGTGGCCGCGGACCCGGTAGGAGTGGATCAGCTCGAAGACGCGGGCGGCCTTCGTGACGTCGTCGTCGTGCGAGGCGTCGATGTCCCGGAGCCAGCGGACCGGCTCGTACGGGATGCGCAGCGCCTCGAAGACGTCGTCGTAGAAGCCGCTCTCGCCGAGCAGCATGTTCGCGACGATGCGCAGGAACTCGCCGGAGGCCGCACCCTGGATGACCCGGTGGTCGTAGGTCGAGGTCAGGGTCATGACCTTGGAGATGCCCAGCTTGTTCAGGGTGTCCTGCGAGGTGCCCTGGAACTCGGCGGGGTAGTCCATGGAGCCGACGCCCATGATGACCGACTGTCCGGGCATCAGGCGGGGCACGGAGTGGACGGTGCCCAGGCCGCCGGGGTTGGTGAGGGAGACCGTCACCCCGGTGAAGTCGTCCATCGTCAGCTTGCCGATGCGGGCCCGGCGGACGATGTCCTCGTAGGCCTGCCAGAACTCGAAGAAGTTGAGGGTCTCGGCCTTCTTGATGCCGGCGACGACGAGCTGGCGGTCGCCGTTGGGCTTCACCAGGTCGATCGCGAGGCCGAAGTTGATGTGCTCCGGCTTGACCAGGGTCGGCTTGCCGTCCTTCTCCGCGAAGGAGTAGTTCATCGACGGCATGGCCTTGATGGCCTGCACCATCGCGTAGCCGATGAGGTGGGTGAAGGAGATCTTCCCGCCCCGGGCGCGCTTCAGGTGGTTGTTGATGACGATGCGGTTGTCGAACAGCAGCTTCACCGGGACGGCGCGGACGGACGTGGCCGTCGGCACTTCCAGCGAGGCGTTCATGTTCTTGACCACGGCAGCCGCCGGGCCGCGGAGCGTCACCAGTTCGGGGCCGGCAGGGGCCTCGGTGGCGGGCGCGGCCTTCTGGGGGGCTACGGAGGCGGAGGGGGCGGCGGCGGGAGCCGGGGCCTGAGGGGCAGCGGCAGCCGGTGCGGCGGCGGCCGGGGCCTGGGAGGTGACAGTCACAGCAGGGGCACCAGAGGGGGTGGCAGGTACAGGGGCAGGTGCTGACACGGGCGTCGTGGGCGCGGCGACCGGGGTGGCGGGCGCGAGGCTCGCCGTCCCTGTGGCGGCGGCGTCGGAAGCCTGCGGAGTCGCGGCGGTGACGGGGGCGGCGGCCTGTGCGGAGGCGCCGTCCGTCGTCGTCGCGGCGGGGGGAGCGGGCCGGTCCGTGGGCTTATCCGCCTTCACCGGAGCGACAGCGCCCCCCGGCTTGTAGTCGGCGAAGAAGTCCCACCAGGCCCGGTCGACCGAGTTCGGGTCCTGGAGGTACTGCTGATAGATCTCGTCGACGAGCCACTCATTCGCGCCGAAGCCCGGGGCGGGGTTCTTCCCGCCTGCTCCTGCTTCGGTCGTGGTGCTCGAGTTACTGGGGGACTGTGGCGACACGGCGGCAACCGCCCTCTTCCGCTTCACAAGGTATGGACAGCGGGAATAAAGGCTACGCCTCCCGGGCCGTGAGATGCAGACCGGGCGGGACTTACGTCGCGTAGGTCACATCGAACGGCGGGTTTCACCACCAGGAATGGCGGGAAACAAGCGTGGTTCGGGCAGGAGGCACCGCGGTTGCGGCCCCCTGGCTTCGCACCCCTGACGGACCCCGGCGTGTGTGGCCGAGATCATGTCCTTCCCACTCGAACCCTACGTCAACTCGATGCCTGCGAGCTGCCCGGAAGTGTGACAAGGATCCGGCAGCCCCGTGACGATTCGGCCACTCCGATGTCGCCCCCATGCAGGCCGACGGCCCAGCGGGCGATGGCCAGGCCCAGGCCCGTGCCGCCGTCGCCGCCCCTCGCGCTGCCCCGGTTGAACCGCTCGAAGACCCGGTGGCGCTCCGCCTCCGGAATTCCGGGACCTTCGTCCCGCACTTCGAGCACCAGACCCCCGGGCGCGTCGCCCGCCCGGGCGTGGACCGTGACCCGGCCGTGCGGCGGGCTGTGCTTGACCGCGTTGTCGATCAGGTTCGCCACCACCTGGTGCAGCCGTTCGGCGTCCGCGTACGCCGTCAGGTCCGGCGGGGACACGTCCAGGTGGAGGTGGACGTCGTTGCGGGTGTGCCCGCCCGAGCCGGAGGACAGCCCCGGCCGGCCCGCGGCCGCCAGACCCGACTCCTTCAGCACCCCCGACAGGTAGGGCCACACCTCGAAGCGGCGGGCCCGCAGCGGCACCACCCCGTTGTCCACGCGGGAGAGGTCCAGCAGGGTCTCCACCAGCCGGCCGAGCCGTTCGGTCTGCTTCAGGGCCGTGCGCATGGTCTCCGGATCGGCGGCGGAGACCCCGTCCACCACGTTCTCCAGTACCGCCCGCAGGGCCGCGATCGGGGTGCGCAGCTCGTGCGAGACGTTGGCGACGAGCTCCTTGCGGTGCCGGTCCACCGCCTCCAGGTCGTCCGCCATCAGATTGATGGTGGAGGCCAGGTCGCCCAGCTCGTCGCGGCGGCCCGCCCCGCGCACCCGGCGCGTGTAGTCCCCGCGGGATATCGCCCGGGCCACGGTGGTCATGTCGTCCAGCGGCGCCGTCAGGCTGTGCGCCACGAACTGGGTGATCAGCATCGAGGCGATCACCGAGAACACCGTGATGAAGCGCACCTCGGTGGCCGTGCGCAGGGCCACCATCAGCAGGCCCGTGGTGATGAAGACCGACACCACCACCAGCGTGCCCAGCTTGGTCTTGATCGAGAACGGGGAGAAGGGCCGCAGCCCCCCGGTCGGCCGCTGCCCCGGCGGCCGGTAGCCGCTCACGGCTGCGCCGGGGTCTCCAGGGCGTACCCGACGCCGTGGACCGTACGGATCCGCTCGGCGCCGATCTTCCGGCGCAGCGCCTTGATGTGGCTGTCGACCGTACGGGTCCCGGACGCGTCGGCCCAGTCCCACACCTCGGCGAGCAGCTGCTCCCGCGAGAGCACCGCGCGCGGGGTCCCGGCCAGGCACACCAGCAGGTCGAACTCCGTCGGCGTCAGGTGCACGTCCTCGGTGTGCACGCGGACCCGGCGCTGGGCGTGGTCGATCTCCAGATCGCCCAGGCGCAGCGTGGCTCCGCGCGGGGCGTGGGCGGCCACGTTGGCCCGCTCCACCCGCCGCAGCAGTACGTGGACCCGCGCGGCCAGCTCGCGCATGGAGAAGGGCTTCGTCATGTAGTCGTCGGCGCCGACCCCGAGGCCGACGAGCATGTCGGTCTCGTCGTCCCGGGCGGTGAGCATGAGCACCGGGACGGGCCGCTGGGCCTGGACCCGGCGGCAGACCTCCAGGCCGTCGAAGCCCGGCAGCATGACGTCCAGGACCAGGAGGTCCGGCAGCCAGCCCTCGGCCGCGGCCACGGCAGCCGGCCCGTCCGCGGCCGTCTGGACCTGGAAGCCCTCGGCGCGGAGCCGGGCCGCGATGGCCTCCGCGATGGTGTGGTCGTCCTCGACGACGAGTACCCGGCGCTGCGCGCCGGGGGTGGCCGCGGCGCCGTTGTGGGTGGTGGTGTGCGTCTGTTCCATGTCCCGCCCCTGAAGATCCCGCGTGGTAGGGGTGCAGCGTAGAGGAGCGGCTGAGCTCCGGCTATGACGGGTTCGCTGCGCGGGTTCGTTGCCGGGCCCTCTGCCCCCGGACCTGCGGTTCAAACGCCGGCGAGGCTGGAAGATCCAGCCTCGCCGGCGTTCGAGGCGCGGGGTCCGGGGCGGAGCCCCAGGTCTTTCGGGGTCCGGGCGGAGCCCGGGGAACGGTGGAAGGGCGGGTGGGGGACTCCCGCCCCGCAGGGCTACAGGGTCAGGCCGTGGCCGTGCGGGAACACCGGGTTCTCGGTGTCGTTCGGGACGTCCGGGCGGGAGGCCGCCACTGCCTCCATGGAGCGCGGGAGTTCGAAGGGCAGCCGCCCCCCGGCGGCCGCCCGTCCGAAGGCCACGTCCAGGAGGGCGGCGTCCGAAGCCCCGTAGTCCGCGATCAGCGCGGCCGCCCGCTCCGCGATCTCGGGGATCACCGCGGCCCGCTCCAGGTTGATGCAGACCAGGGTCGGGACGGCGTCCAGGAGGGCCAGGATCTCGGTCAGCTCCGGCTCGGGGAAGGCCAGCGAACCCGAGTGGAAGAAGGACTCGAAGATGTTCGTGCGGGGCTCGTGCGGGGTGCGCAGCCGCAGCACCGCCAGGTCCGCCTCGGCCGGGTCGGACACGAGTTCGCCGTACGCCGCCGCGACGTCCGCGTCCACGTCCTTGACGTACAGCTTCGGCCGACCGGAGACCGGCAGGGTCTCCCCGGTGTTGGTGAGCACCGTCAGGGAGCGCCGCTGGGCCGCCGCGCCGGCCGCGGTGAAGTCGGCGCGGCCGACGGTCTCGGCCGCCGCGTCCGGGTCCACGTACGGGTTCTCGAAGAGGCCGAGGACGAACTTCTCGCGCAGCAGCCGGCGGACGGACGCGTCGATCCGGGCCTCGGAGATCCGGCCCGAGCGGACCAGCTCCACGACGACCTCGGGGCACTGCTCGCCGCCGAACTGGTCCGAGCCCGCCTCCAGGGCCAGGGCCGCCCGCTCGGCGATGCTCAGGTGCTCCACGCCCCAGGCGCGGGCCGGGTGCGGCTCGCCGAAGATCACCGAGTCCGTGATCAGGCCCCAGTCGGTGCAGACGATGCCCTGGAAGCCGAGCTGCTCACGGAGCAGGCCGGTGACGACGCCCTTGTTGAAGCCGAAGCCGACCTCTTCCCAGTCGGTGCCGATGGGCTGGCCGTAGTACGGCATCATCTGCGAGCAGCCGGCCGCGATGGCCGCCTTGAACGGCTCCAGGTGGTGCTCGCGCATCCCGCCCGGGTAGATCTGCTCCTTGCCGTGCGCGAAGTGCGGGTCCTCGCCGTCCTTCTGCGGGCCGCCGCCGGGGAAGTGCTTGACCATCGCGGAGACCGATGCCGCGCCGAGCGTCTCGCCCTGCAGGCCCCGTACGTACGCCTGCACGAGCTCGCCCGTCAGCTTCGCGTCCGAGCCGAAGGTGCCCGACTGGCGGGCCCAGCGGGGCTCCGTGGCCAGGTCGATCTGCGGGTGCAGGGCGACGCGGAAGCCGACGGAGAGGTACTCGCGCCGCATGATGTCGGCGAACTCGAAGACCAGCTCCGGGTCGCCTATCGCGGCCAGGCCGATGGCCTCGGGCCAGGCGGAGAAGGCGCCGGCGTTGAAGGAGGCGCCGACGTTGTCGGTGAAGGAGTGCCGGGGGTCGGTCGACAGGGTCACCGGGATGCCGAGGCGGGTGCCGGCGGCCATCTCCTGGACGGCGTTCTGCCAGGTCGCCATCGCACGGGCGCCGTAGCTGCCGAGGAGGTTGAAGTGGGTGAGGTGGCGGCCCTCGATCAGCTCGGGGGTGGTGAACGGGAGGATCGAGCCGTCGGTCTCGGTGACCGGGGTGCCGTCCGCGTTCATCATCAGCATCGAGTGGAAGAGCTGGCCGGCCTTCTCCTCCAGGGTCATGCGGGAGAGCAGGTCGTCGACGCGCCGGTCCACGGGGAGGGAGGCGTCGCGGTAAGGGAGGGGCGAGGCGGCGGGGGCGGCCGGGGGCGTCGGGGTGGCGTTCATGGCGGGGCTCCTGGGGAGGTCGGTCGCGCGGGAGGTCGCGGGGGCGGGTGCGGGAGCGTGCGTGGGGGCGGGTGTGGGGCCGGACGGGTGGCTGTGGTCGGGGGCGCCGGGGCCGGGTGCGCGGTCTGCGGCGGGCGCGGTCGGGCGGGCCGTCACCTGACCGAGCGGATCAGCTGGACCAGGGCGGCGCCGACGGCCGCCGCGATGCCGCCGAAGAGGAAGAGGGCGCCGTAGTTGCCCCCTCCGCCGATGGCGAGGACGAACGGCGCGAGCATCGGGACCAGGGACTGCGGGAGGGCGTTGGCGATGTTCAGTACGCCCATGTCCTTCGCGGCGGTCTCGGGGTCCGGCAGGACGGCGGCGGCGAGCGCCACGTCGACCGCGAGGTAGAGGCCCTCGCCGAAGCCGAAGACGGCCACGGCGAAGAGGAACATCCCGAAGGTGCCCGCGGTGGCGATCAGCAGCAGCCCGATGCCGATGACGAAGGCGGACGCGAACACGAAGGGCTTGCGGCGGCCGGTGGCATCGGACAGCCAGCCGCCGGCGAGGGAGCCGGCCACGACGCCGCCGACGGTGACGAGGGTGGTGGTGAACATCTTCGAGGCGACCTCGCCCTCGGCGACCCCGAGGCGGTCCATCAGGAAGTACACCTGGTAGCTGGTCACGCAGGCGATGCCGATGAAGACCAGGAAGCGGCTCGCGAAGTTCCACGAGTAGTCGGGGTTCTTCCGCGGATTCACCCAGAAGCTGTGCAGGAACTCCCGCAGGCCGTACGGGGCCACGGACTCGGCGCGGGCCGGCCGGTCGGGCATCACGGCGGCCAGTACGCACACCCCGAGGACGCCGACGACGGCCGGGACGATGAAGGCCAGCGCCATGTTCTCCGTGAACAGCTGCGCGAGGAAGCTGCCCGCCACCATCGAGACGGACAGCATCATGCCGACCATGCCGGAGACGCGGCCGCGCTGGTGGTCCGGGATCAGGTCCGGGATGCAGGCGGTGACCATGCACAGGGCCGCGTTGCAGCCGAGCTGCGCGATGGCCCAGCCGACGAGCAGCGTGGTGACGCCGGAGCCGAGGCCGACGACGGTCAGCCCGACGGCGGCCACCGCCATGCCGCCCACGAGCCAGGGGCGGCGGCGGCCGAACCGGCTGGTCGTGCGGTCGGAGAGGGCGCCGAAGAGCGGGTTGCCGACGAGGGCGAGGAGCGCTCCGACGGAGAGCACCTTGCCGAGGGCGGCGCCGCGTTCGGCCTCCGGGACGATCTGGGTCACGCGCAGGGCCAGGGTCACCACGATCGGGGTGAAGACGGCGATGCAGACGCCGAGCTGGGCGGCGACCAGGCCGAAGATCAGCTTGGCGGGGGCGTCGGCCGGTGGGTCGGCGGGTCCGTGGGCCGGAGCGGTCGGGGCGTGGGCCGCGGTGGCTGAGCCGTGGGCCGGGGTGGCCGGATCGGGTCGGTCGGTGGCGGCGCGTGCGCTTCCGGGGTCCTGCGTGAGCGGCATGAGGGCTCCAACGTCTCCGCGTCGGCCTCGTCACCGACCGGGCGGTTTCACGGTAGGCGCGAAAACCGCGTACCCACTAGGTTTTCGCGGAGTGAGCTGGATCACTCCCTCGGGGTGGCCGGAAACCGTCCGGTTTAGGGTGGTCCGCATGGCACAGGAGAAGGGCCGAACGGCCCCCAAGGCGGCCCCCAAGGCGGCGACCGCCCGGGGCGGCTACGCGGTGGGCGACGCCCGTCGCCAGAAGATCCTCGACACCGCCGTCGAGCACTTCGCGCAGTGGGGTTTCCACGCCTCCTCGCTCGCCCGGATCGCCAACGACTGCGGGATCACCCAGGGCGGCCTGCTCCACCACTTCCGTGGCAAGGAGGACCTGCTGCTGTCCGTGCTGGCGCAGAGCGAGCAGCACGACGTCGAACGGCTCTTCAGCGGGCCCGCGGAGAAGGTCCCCTCGGTCGCCGCGTACTTCGCCGCCGTGGTCGCCCTCGCCGAGGAGAACGCCCGCCGGCCCGGGCTCGTACGGATGTACAACACGCTGGTCGGCGAGTCCGGGAACCAGGGCCACCCCGCGCACGCCTACTTCCGGCAGCGCTACGACCGGGTCCTGGGCTACAGCGTCGACCTGCTCCGGGCGGGCGTCGCGCGCGGCGAGGTGCGGCCGGACGCGGACTGCGAGGCCGTCGGCCGCGAGATCATCGCGGTGATGGACGGGTTCCAGATCCAGTGGGTGCTGGACCCGGAGGGCGTGGACATGGCGGTCCTGCTCCGCGCGTACCTGGACCGGCGGCTGCGGGAGATCACGGTGGCGGGAACCGGGCTGTGACGGGCCGGCGGGCAGCAG
This sequence comes from Streptomyces sp. NPDC056883, assembly GCF_042788835.1. NCBI lineage: Bacteria > Bacillati > Actinomycetota > Actinomycetes > Kitasatosporales > Streptomycetaceae > Streptomyces > Streptomyces sp. NPDC056883. The sequence continues at coordinate 442,960 of NZ_JBHUBS010000003.1, forward strand.
CGGCGGCGACCTGGCCCCCCTGCTCCCCTCAGCGCGGCTCGAAGGCCGGCAGGGCGCCCAGGACCCCCTCCAGGGGCCGGGGCAGCGTGGTCTGGGCGGCGGCGACCTCGTAGCCTCCGTGCCGGAAGGCGTACGTGAACGCGTCGAAGACCGGCTCCTTGGGCATCGAGATCCGGGGCAGTCGGGGGAAGTCCGCCTCCCGGAGCGCGGTGCGCAGCTTCGCGAGGGCGGCCGCCGAGAGCTTGCCGCTGTCGACCGTCTCGGCCTTCGCGTCGAGCCGGAGGAACGATCCGTCCCCCTTGATGATCAAGGTGCTGGTCTTTCCGCTGATGCCGCCGCTACGGGTGACCGCGACGAGCGTCTCGTCGGCGCCGGGCGGCGAGGCGCTGGGGGCGGGGGCGGAGGTGCTCGGCGCGGGCTGCGGGGCGGGAGCGGTCGTACCGGTGCCCGGGTCCGGGCTCTGGCCGGCGCTCTGACCGGGGGACGGCGTCCCCGGGGTGTCCGTCGCGGTCCCGGACGGAGCGCCGGTGGCGGGGCCAGTGCCCGTGCTCGCGTTCGGATTCGGCTTCGGTGAGGCCCCGTCCTTGGAGCCGTCGGAGGAGCACCCGCCCAGGGCCGCCACCACGGCCAGCGCCACGGCCGCCGTTGCCAAGCCCACTCGCCCACCACGTGCTCGCACGCCCCACCCCCGCAGGTATCCGGCTCGAACCCCGAGTATGGAGTCAGCACCACCCGCACGGATAGCACCCGGAGGCCGACATCCGCCGCTTCGCCCTTTGGCGCTGGCTGCCGCCGCTCACCGCCCTCGCACTCGGCCTCTGGGGCCTCCCGCGGGGCGGCTCCCTGTGGCGCGACGAGTCCGTCACGTGGCAGGTCGCCCACCGGCCGCTCGGCGAGCTCTGGGAACTGCTGGGTCAGGTCGACGCCGTCCACGGCCTCTACTACCTCCTGATGCACGCGGTCTTCGCGGCGACGGGCACCACCGCCTCCGACCCCGGCCTCTGGGTCCTGCGCCTCCCCTCGGTCGCCGCCACCGCCCTCGCCGCCTCCGGCGTGGCCGCGGTGGCCCACCACCTGACGGGCACGCTGCGCTCCGGCCCTTCCTCCGGGCGGGTCGCGGTGCTGGCCGGGGTCGGGTACGCGCTGCTGCCGCCCGTGCAGATGTACGCCCAGGAGGGGCGCTCGTACGCGCTCGTCGCCGCGGCCGTCGTCTGGGCCACGTACCTGATGCTGCGCGAGCACTGGGTCGCCTACGCCGTGGTGCTGGTGCTCGGGTGCTGGCTGCACGAGTTCGCCGTACTGGCGCTGCCCGCGCACGCGTTCGCCGCTTGGCGCTCGCGCGGCTGGCGGCTCGCCGCCGGGGCGGTGGTGGCCGCGCTGCTGCCGCTCGCGCTGGTCAGCGCGCGGCAGGCGCAGCAGCAGCTGGGCTGGCTCGGACGGCCGAGCTGGCAGGACTGGGCGGCGTACGGGGTCCTCGCGGCCGCCTCGCTGCTCCTGGCCCGGGGGGCCGCGCGGGAACTCGTACGGGTCGCCCTGCCGCTGGCGCTGCTGCCGCCCGGAGTCCTGCTCGCGGTCTCGCTGGTGCACCCCTGGTACGTCGACCGGTACGTCCTCTACGCCCTCGCCGGCTTCGCCCTCCTCGCGGGGGCGCGGCTCGCCACGGCGCGGGGGTGGTGGGTGTGGCCGCTGGTCGGGGTCCTGCTCGTCCCCGTGGGGCTCTGGTCCGCGTGGCTGCGTACTCCCGAGAGCCGCAAGGACGACGCGCGGGCCGTGGCGGCGGCCGTACGCGAACTCGCGCGCCCGGGCGACGCGGTGCTGTTCCTCCCTTCGCGGCGGCGCGAATGGCTGCTGTCCTCGCCGGAGGCCTACGGCTCCCTGCGCGACCTCGCCCTGTCCCGCACCCCGGCGGCTTCGCGGAGCCTCCAGGGCGTGGAGCGGACTCCGGAGGAGATCCGGGCGGCCCTGCTGGACCCGGCCGTCGACCGGGTGATCGCCCTGCTGGACCCGGTGGGGCAGCCGCTGGACGGCTATCCGGCCGAGGCGGTGAAACGCCAGACGCTGGTCTCCCACTTCGACCTGTGCTCCGTGACGGACGTACGCGGCGCCCGCGTGGCCCTCTTCGCCCGTCCGGGCGCCTGTCCGTAGGTCGCGGTGGGGTCGAGGGTTGAGGAGGGTGCCTCCCTCGGACGTGGTCGCAGGGGAGAGGATGGGCCGCGGGGCGCCCACCGTGCCGGGGCCCGTTGGATTCTGTCGGAGGTGCCGTATGGACGCAGACGCAGCTCGCCCCCACTCCCTCGTGCCGCCCGGTCCGCTCGTCGGCGGGGACTGGCTCGCGGAGCGGCTCGGTGCGCCCGGACTCGTCGTCTTCGACGCCTCCGTCGGGGCGCACCGCGACACGGACCGGCGGATCTCGGGAGCCCGTCCCTTCGACCTCGACGGCGCGCTGTCCGACCACACCGCCGCCGCCCCGCACACCATGCCCGGCCCCGCCGCCTTCGCCGAGGCGATGCGCGCCCTGGGCGTGGACGACGGCAGCACGGTCGTCGTGTACGACGGCGCCGGCATCTACTCCAGCGCCCGCGCCTGGTGGATGCTGCGCAGCATGGGCTTCGACCGGGTCGCCGTCCTCGACGGCGGGCTGCCCGCGTGGGTCGCCGCCGGGCGGCCGGTGGAGGAGCGCCGGCCGGGCTACGAGGGCCCGCGCGGCTCCTTCACGGCCCGGCCCCGCGCCGGACTGCTGGTGGACGCCGGCACCGTCTCGGCGGCCCTGGCCGATCCGGCCGCCGCCGTGCTCGACGCCCGGACCCGCGAACGCTTCGCCGGGACCGCCCCCGAACCCCGCCCGGGCCTGCGCGGGGGCCACATGCCGGGCGCCGTCAGCCTCCCCTTCGGCGAACTGCAGCGCCCCGACGGCCTGATGCGCCCCGCCACGGAGCTCCGCGCGGCCTTCGGGGCGGCGGCGGGAGAGCGGGAGCGGCTGTACTTCAGCTGCGGATCGGGGGTCACCGCCTGCGTGCTCGCCCTCGGCGCCGACCTCGCCGGGTACCAGGACCTCGCGGTGTACGACGGCTCCTGGAGCGAGTGGGGCGTGCCGTCCCCGGACCGGCCGGTCGTGCAGGGGGGTTAACCCCACCCCGGATCCGGGCACGTGCACCATGCCCCCGCGGCCGCCGCGCGGGCACGATCGACACCATGACCACGAAGACGCGCCCCCGCGGCACCAAGGCCACCGTCACCCTCACCGCCACGGCACTCGCCGCCGGCCTGCTGCTCACCGGCTGCTCCTTCGGCTCGCTCGTCTCCCGCGGCGGACCGGAGAAGACGGGGAGCGCGGACGCCACGGTGGCCGAGGCCGTCACCGCGGTCGAGGTGGCGGACTCCGGGAGCGGATCCATCGAGGTGGTCGTCGGATCAGGCCCCGGCGTCGTCGTCGGCCGCACCGTCCACTACCACGGCGACACCGTCCCCGAGCCCGCCCAGCGGCTCTCCGGCGGAGTGCTGACCCTCACCAACGGAGAGTGCTCCGGCCGCTGTTCCGTCGACTACCGGCTGGAGGTACCGGCCTCCGCCACGGTCCGGGCCAAGAGCAGCAGCGGCCGCGTCGCCGTGTCGGGGGTGGCCGCCGCCGACGTCGTGACGTCCTCGGGCGGGGTGCGCGTGGAGCGGATCGCCGGCGCGCTGGAGGTCGGCACCGCCTCCGGCCCGGTCCGGGCGGACCGGATCGCCGGCCCGCTGAAGGTCCGTACGTCCTCGGGCTCGATCACCGCCGGGGAACTGTCCGGAACGGGCGCTGACGCCCGCTCCGACTCCGGCGACGTCCGTCTCGCCTTCACGACGGCCCCGGCCTCGATCGCCGTGCGGACCAGCTCGGGCGAGGCGAAGCTGAAGGTCCCCGCGGCCCCGTACGCACTCGACGTCGCCACCGACTCCGGCGCACGCGACATCACCCTCCCCGCGACCCCCTCGGCCGCCGCCCGCCTCGCGGTGACGACCTCCTCGGGCGACATCCACATCTCGGCGGCCTGAGCCACCCCTTGCCCTCGCCCTCGTCCGCACCCGTGGTGACCTGTGTCTTTCCGGTTGTGTCACCGCCTGGGCGGGATGCGCCCGACCCTGTTCGCCCCGGGCGAACGGGCGTTGGGGAACATCGGGACCCTCACGTGCATTGAGTCGGCATAGCTCAACTTCACTGCCGGAGGGAACATCATGGCTTCGACGTCCGTAACGCTCACCCTGCCCGTGCTGCCGCTCGACGACGAGGTCGTGCTGCCCGGGATGGTCGTTCCGCTGGACCTGTCCGACGCCGAGGTGAGGGGTGCCGTCGAGGCCGCGCAGGCGGCTGCCGCAGGTGGCAAGCCGAAGGTGCTGCTCGTGCCCCGGGTCGACGGGACGTACACCGGCACCGGGGTGCTCGGCACCGTGGAGCAGGTGGGGCGGCTGTCCGACGGGGATCCCGGGGCGCTGATCCGCGGGCGCGGCCGGGTCCGCATCGGGGCCGGGACGACCGGGCCCGGGGCCGCGCTCTGGGTCGAGGGGGAGACGGTGGACGAGGCCGTCCCCGATCCGCTGCCCGGGGCCGTCGCCGAGCTCGTCAAGGAGTACAAGGCGCTCGCCACGAGCTGGCTCAAGAAGCGCGGGGCCTGGCAGGTCGTGGACCGGGTGCAGCAGATCGAGGGGGTCGGGGCCCTCGCGGACAACTCCGGCTACTCCCCGTTCCTGACCGTCGAACAGAAGGTGGAGCTGCTGGAGACGGCCGACCCCGTCGCCCGGCTGCGGCTCGCCGTCAAGGCCCTCAGCGACCACCTCGCCGAGCAGGACGTCGCCGAGTCCATCGCCAAGGACGTCCAGGACGGCGTCGACAAGGTCCAGCGCGAGTTCCTGCTCAAGCGGCAGCTCGACGCCGTGCGCAAGGAACTGCGCGAGCTCAGCGGGGAGAAGGAGGGCGAGGAGTCCGACGACTACCGGGCCCGCGTCGAGGCCGCCGACCTGCCCGAGAAGGTACGGGAGGCCGCGCTCAAGGAAGTCGACAAGCTGGAGCGCTCCAGCGACCAGTCCCCGGAGGGGTCCTGGATCCGCACCTGGCTGGACACCGTGCTCGAACTGCCCTGGAACGAGCGGACCGAGGACGAGTACGACATCCGGGGAGCCCGCGCCGTCCTGGACGCCGAGCACGCCGGACTGAGCGACGTGAAGGACCGGATCACCGAGTACCTGGCGGTGCGCAAGCGCCGCTCCGAGCGCGGGATGGGCGTCGTCGGCGGGCGCAGGGGCGGGGCCGTGCTGGCGCTCGTGGGCCCTCCCGGCGTCGGAAAGACCTCCCTCGGCGAGTCCGTGGCCCACGCCATGGGGCGCAAGTTCGTCCGCGTGGCCCTCGGCGGAGTCCGCGACGAGGCCGAGATCCGCGGACACCGGCGTACGTACGTGGGCGCGCTGCCCGGCCGGATCGTACGGGCGATCAAGGAAGCCGGGTCCATGAACCCGGTCGTCCTGCTCGACGAGATCGACAAGGTCGGCTCCGACTTCCGGGGAGACCCGGCGGCGGCCCTGCTCGAAGTCCTCGACCCCGCCCAGAACCACACCTTCCGGGACCACTACCTGGAGGTGGAACTGGACCTGAGCGACGTCGTGTTCCTGGCCACCGCCAACGTCCTGGAAGCCATCCCCGAGGCCCTCGCCGACCGCATGGAACTGGTCCGCCTCGACGGCTACACCGAGGACGAGAAGGTCGTCATCGCCCGCGACCACCTGCTGCCCCGGCAGCTGGAGCGCGCCGGCCTGGCCGAGGAGGAAGTGGTCCTGGAGGAGGACGCGCTGCGCAAGCTGGCGGGGGAGTACACCCGCGAGGCGGGCGTGCGCACCCTGGAGCGTTCCCTCGCCCGGCTGCTGCGCAAGGTGGCCTCCCAGCACGAGCTGGGGGAGCGGGAGCTGCCGTTGCGGATCGGCGCCGACGACCTGCGCGCACTCATCGGGCGGCCGCACCACGTACCGGAGTCCGCGCAGGACCCGGCCGAGCGGCGCACCGCGGTACCGGGCGTGGCCACCGGCCTCGCCGTGACCGGGGCGGGCGGCGACGTCCTGTTCGTCGAGGCCTCGCTGGCCGATCCCGAGACGGGCGCGGCCGGGCTCACCCTGACGGGCCAGCTCGGTGACGTGATGAAGGAGTCGGCGCAGATCGCGCTCAGCTTCCTGCGCTCCCACGGCGCCGAGCTGGAACTCCCGGTCGCCGACCTGAAGGACCGGGGCGTGCACATCCACTTCCCGGCGGGCGCGGTGCCCAAGGACGGTCCGAGCGCGGGCATCACGATGACGACGGCGCTGGCCTCGCTGCTGTCGGGCCGGCAGGTCCGCACGGACGTGGCCATGACCGGCGAGGTCTCGCTGACCGGGCGGGTGCTGCCGATCGGCGGGGTCAAGCAGAAGCTGCTGGCCGCGCACCGGGCCGGGCTGACCACCGTCATCATCCCGAAGCGGAACGAGGCCGACCTGGACGACGTTCCCGCCGAGGTGCTGGCAGGGCTGTCGGTGCACCCGGTGACGGACGTACGGCAGGTCCTGGAGCTGGCCCTGGCCGCGGACGAGGTCGCGGTGGCCGCGGTGGCGTGATCCGGGCGGCCGGTCAGCCGGTCGGCCGGTCGGCCGGTCGGGCCGAGGGCCCGGGGTTCCCCGCTCCGGCGGGGCCCCGGGCTCCCGGCGTACCCGCTGCGAAATACTGGTGGCCCACACACCAGCGAAGGAGCGGGCCGTGCACGGGACCGAAGACCAGGAGTTCCTTGCCCTGGAGCGGGAGCTGTCCGTCTTCCTCCGACGGGCCCGCGCCTCCTCCGGGGAGATGGCGCGCGAGCTGCACCCCGAGCTGGAACCGGCCGCGTACGGGCTCCTCGTACGGCTGGAAGCCGCCGGGCGGCAGCGGGCGACCGAGCTCGCCGCGTACTTCGGGGTCGGCAAGGCCACCATGAGCCGGCAGCTGCGGGCCCTGGAGGTGCTGGGGCTGCTGGCCCGCGAGCCGGATCCGGCGGACGGGCGGGCCTTCCTGGTCGGGCTCACGGAGGAGGGCCGGGAACGCTTCCTGCGGGTCCGGGGCGCCCGGCGCGAGCAGTACATGCGCAAGCTCGCGGACTGGGACCGCGGAGAAGTGGCGGAACTGGCCAGGCTCCTGAACCAGTTGAACGCGGGCGGGGAGTAACACCAGAGCTCGGGCGCGGGCTCGGGCTCGGGTGCGGGCCGCCCGTGCCCCTACAGCTCCACGTAAGCCGCCGACGCGTCGTCGTGGCGCTTGTCGCGGCGGTGCGCCCGGCCCGGGTCCGATTCCAGCGCGCGCACCCGGTCGATCAGCGACTGCGCGCCCTCCTTGTGCAGCACCGCCAGGCATTCGGCCCAGTCGCCCTCCCCGAACGTGTCCGTCCACCGGCTGGCCCCGTCCGTGAGCGCCGCCACCGCCCGTACCTCCGCGCGCGGCGTCCGCCCGGTCACCGCCCGGGCCGCCACCTCCGGGTCGGCGGCGGCGGTGAAGAAACCGCCCTCCGCGTTGCGCAGCTCGTCGGCCGAGGCCTCCGTGCGCAGCCGCTCGCGCGGGATCCGGTCCAGCCGGTCGTCGAGGACGGCGCGCACCTCTCCTCCCGGCGCCTGGAGGAGGAGTACGGAATCCGAGAGCACCAGGTGTTCGACGCAGGACGCGTCCCAGCGGACCACGACCACCGTCGCCTGGGGCGTCCGGACGTGAGAAAGGTCACAGGTGTCGCGGTGGGCGTCCGCGGTGACGCGGATGGCCTCCGCCAGGACCCGGTCGAGGGGCATGTCCCGGCGCGATCCGGACAGTTCGGTCAATCGGCCGCCCAGCCTGGCCGCGAACCACGGCACTCCGTGCGCGCATCCGACCTCGCCCGGAGGCGGGGTGACCCCGTCGAGGGCCACCAGAACTCCGCCGCCCGAGGCGGGGATCGCGGCCGACAGCCAGTCCTCGTTGGGGCGTTCCGGGTTGCCGGGGGCGGAGGAGAGATCGATGCGCATGGGGACATTCTGCCCGCGCGGGGCTCCGTAGGGGCGGGAAGAGCCGGGGAAGGTCCGGACCAAAGTGGGGCGGGTGGGGAGTGAAGGGACTCCCGGGGGCCGCGGGGTGGCTCTCGGCGATGTGGGCGGGCATCCTGCCAAAAGCCGCATCGATCTTTCAACCACCCGTCCACGGTGCGGCCCTGACAGCCGATCGCCGAGTTGGTCGCCAACTCCTCCGTGCTGTTCACTCCTTCGTGTGGCCGGGCGGGCGATGTGCGGCCCTCCTCCCAACTCACTGCGAGGGTCTGAGGCGGTACGGCGGCAGGCGCGCGCGCAAGCGGCGCGTACCGAGCAGCACGTACCCGGCACCAGACAACGAGCACGAGCAGCACACGTAAACAGGATTGCGAGCACCGGTGCAGAAGAAGCGGCCTCGGAAGAACGGCACCGTCGCGAACGGCACCGCACCCGACGGCACCGCACCCGACCGACGAGCCCCCGACGGCCCGGTCGCCGCGACCGCACCCGCAGGGCGCCGCGTCCGCGTGCGCCGCAGGCTGGTCATCGGGGTCGCCGTGGCCGGGCTCGCCGTGCTCGTGGCGGGAGCGCCCGCCGTCCTGTCCGCCTCCGCGGACCTGAAGGACTCCCAGCAACTGGTCACCCTCGCCGACCAGAGCCGGCAGACCCTCACCCTCGCCCACCTGCTCGGGGACGAGCGCGACGCGGTCACCGCGTACGTGGCCAAGGGCCGCCCCGGCGGCGCCCGGGGCGCGCAGGCCGCCGCGGTCCAGGAACGCACCGCGGGCACCGACCGCCAGCTCGCCGAGGTCCAGGCCGACGCGGACGAGGAACTCGCCCAGGCCCTCGGCCGGGTGGGCGCCGTCCGCACCGAGGCCATCGAGGGCAAGGACAGCGCCCTCGCCGCCCACCAGGCCTACTCCGGCGTCATCGCCGAACTCCTCGCACCGAGCGGCCGGCTCGCCGAGCTGACCCCGCCGCGCGCCGCCGACGCCCTCGTCACCGCGCGTCCCCTGGCCGCCCTCGGCCAGGCCGTGGAACAGGCCTCCGCCACCCGCGGACTGCTGCTCGCCGCGCTGTCCGTGCCGGGCGGCGACAAGCAGCCGGGCGCCGCGTTCGTGGACGAACTCACCGCCGCCGCCCAGCGGGCACGCGTACGGGAGCAGGGCGCGCTCGACGACTTCGCGCGGGCCGCGCGCCCCGACGTGCGCCAGAGCCTCACCGCCACCGTCACCGGACCCGAGGTCAAGACGGCCGACGACTACCTCAAGCGGCTCACCGACCGGCCCGCCCTGTCGCCCGCCGACCGCAAGCTCGATCCCGGCACCGTCGGACCGGCCCTGACCGCCCGCGTCGACCGGATGCGCTCGGTCGAGGCCACCCTCGCCGGCCAGCGCGCCACCGCGCTCGCCGCGCTGCGCGACGACGACGTGACCGCGCTGGAGGTCATGGTCGCCTTCCTCGGCGTCCTCTTCCTCCTCACCCTCGGCATTTCCACCGCCATCGCGCGCTCCCTCACCCGGCCGCTGTCGGTCCTGCGGCGCGGCGCGGCGCGGCTGGCCACGCCGGAGGGCTCGGTGGAACCGGTTCGGTTCACGGGCCGCAACGACGAGTTCGCCGAGGTGGTGCGCCACCTCAACGCGGTACGCGACCAGACGGTCTCCCTGCACACCCGGATCGCCGGACTCGACGCCGACCGGCGCCGCCTCATCGGCCGCAACGAGGCGCTCTCGGCCGGCCGGGAGGCGCTGGAGGAAGAGCTCGCGCAGCTGCGGGCGGGGCTGGAAGAGCACCGCCGCATCATGTCGACCACGTCCGTGTCGCTGTCCCTGCGGACGCTGGGGCTCGTCGAGCGCCAACTCGCCGTCATCGAGGAGCTGGAGTCCGAGGAGCCGGATCCGGACCGCCTCTCCACCCTCTTCAAGCTCGACCACCTGGCGACCGTGATGCGCCGCCACAACGAGAACCTTCTCGTCCTCGCCGGCCAGGAACACGGCCACGGGCAGAGCCTGCCGGTGCCGCTGGTCGACGTCATGCGGGCGGCGGTCAGCGAGATCGAGCGCTACGAGCGCGTCGACCTCGGGGTGCTGCCCTCGTACACGCAGGTCGCCGGGCACGCCGCCGACGACATCTCGCACGTGCTGGCCGAGCTGCTGGAGAACGCGACGACCTTCTCGCCGCCCGACGCCAAGGTCAAAGTGTCCGGCTGGCTGCTGGACTCCGGCGACGTGGTGCTCTCCGTCGTCGACGAGGGCATCGGGATCACCGGGGACCGGCTGACGACCCTGAACGAGCGGCTGGCCACGCCGGACGCGTACGACGAGGAGCCCGAGTCGGAACACGGCCTGGGCCTCGGCCTGTACGTGGCCGGCCGGCTCGCGGCCCGGCACGGGGTGAGCGCGGAGCTGCGCGCGCAGCGGCACGGCGGTACGGAGGCGCTGGTCGTCGTACCGGCGACGCTGCTGCCCGCCACCCCGCCGGCCTCGCCGGTCCACACCCTGGGCGCACCGGGCGCACCCGCGCTGCACCTGCCCGGGGTGATCGCGGAGGCCAACGAGAACACCCTCCCCGCACGGGTACGGGGCCTTGCCACCCTCCCGCCCGAGGCCCCGGCGGCGGCCGAAGAGCCGGCCGCGGCTGAGGCACCGGCGGTGCCCGAGCCCCAGGCCGCGGCTTCGGCACCGGTCGTGGAACCGGACCCCGTGTCCTTCCCCGAGCCCGAGGCCGCCCCCGACCCCGCCCCGGTGTCCTTCCCCGAGCCGGAGCCCGCGCACGAGACGGCGCAGGCCTCGGCCGCGGAGCCGCCCGCGCGGGTGGCTCCGGAGCCCGCTCCGGCGGGGTTCGCGCCGCCGGCCGGGCAGCTGCCGCCCACGGAGCAGGTGTTCCGGGTCCCGGCACCGGTCGAGGTCCCCGCCGAGCAGGTGTTCCGCGTACGGCCCCAGGCCCGGGCCGCCGCCGAAGTGCCCGTAGAGCAGCCGCAGGTTCCCGCCCGGGCCGCCGCCGAAGTGCCCGTGGAGCAGCCGCAGGCTCCCGCGGACGTGCCCGCCGAGCAGGTGTTCCGCGTACCGCCGCAGGCCGAGGCGCCTGCCCCGTACGAGGCCGAGCCGGAGGAAGCCCTCACCGACAAGGGGCTTCCCAAGCGGAGCCCCCGCGTGGTGAGCGCCGGACGCGAGGAAGAGGTGCGCCCGGCGCCGGGCCGGGTGGACGCCGACGAGCTGCGCCGCCGGCTCGGCGGGTTCTACCGGGGAGCCCAGGACGGGCGACGCGTCGTGGAGGCCGAGCTCGCGCAGGACCCCCGACAGGGCCCGCCGCAGGACCAGGGGCAGACCGACCGGGGGGACACCGCACAGGAGGCACGCACATGAACGCGTCCAGTACGTACGGACTGAGCTCCCAGGCCCGCAACCTTCAGTGGCTGCTGACCGACCTCGTCGAGGAGGTGCCCGGGGTCAACTCGGTGGCCGTCGTGTCCTCGGACGGGCTCCTCCTGCTGTCCTCCGATCCGGTGGCACCCGACACACCGGCCGCCGCCTCCGCATCCGCCCGGCCCCGCGGCCCCCGCGGAGCGTCCGCCGATCTCGCGACCATCGTCTCCGGCCTCGGGTCGCTCACCACGGGCGCCGCAGCCCTGATGGACGGCGGCTCGGTCAAGCAGACGATGGTGGCCATGGAGCACGGTTCCGTGTTCGTCATGTCCATCAGCGACGGATCGCTCCTCGGCGTGCACGCCACGCCGGACTGCGACATGAGCGTCGTCGCCTACCACATGGCCTTGTTCGTGGGCCGCGCCGGCCACGTCCTGACCCCCGAAGTCCGCAGTGAGCTGCGCCAGTCGATGGAGAACACCCCGTGAGGAGTCCGGCCTCCGACCGGCTGCCGATACGCGGCGCCGACCGCCGTCCCGCCCGTGTACGCCCGTACTCCCTGACGGGCGGCCGCACCCGCTTCACCCAGGTCCTGCACGTCGAGACCTTCGTCGCGGCCCTGGACACCAAGGTGTCCGAGCCGCGCAAGCCCGACCGGATGCCGGAGATGCCGGCGATCGTCGAGGTCTGCCGCCGCATGCGGACGATCGCCGAGATCGCCGCCCTGCTGAAGCTGCCGCTCGGCGTGGTCCGCGTCCTGGTCAGCGACCTCGCCGACCAGGGCAGGATCCGTGTCTACGGGACCGGCCACGGCAGCGGCCGTCCCGACCGCGCTCTGCTCGAAAGGGTGCTCAGTGGGCTCCGCCGTCTCTGAAACCGGCCTCTTCTCCTTCTCCGCGAACCCGGACGCCGATCCGGACGAGCCCGTACAGCCCTGGCAGTACGACCGCTCGCGCGCGCCCGTCGCCGTGAAGGTGCTGGTGGCGGGCGGTTTCGGGGTGGGCAAGACCACGTTCGTCGGTTCCGTCTCCGAGATCCGGCCGCTGCGCACCGAAGCGGTGATGACCGAGGCCGCCGCTCCGACCGACGACCTGTCCGGGACCCCGGACAAGCACACCACCACCGTCGCCATGGACTTCGGGCGCGTCACGCTCGACGACGACCTCGTCCTGTACGTGTACGGGACCCCCGGCCAGGAACGCTTCTGGTTCATGTGGGACGACCTGGTGCGCGGCGCCGTCGGCGGGATCGTCCTCGCGGACACGCGGCGGTTGCGCGACTGCTTCCCCGCCCTCGACTACTTCGAGAGCTGCGGGCTGCCGTACGCCGTGGCCGTCAACCACTTCGAGGGCACGCCTTCGTACGAACCGGAGGACGTGCGGGAGGCGCTGACCATACCGGCGCAGGTACCCGTCGTGATCATGGACGCGCGGCGCCGGGTGACGGTCCTGGAATCCCTGATGACCCTCGTGGGCCACGCCCTCGACACGACCCCCGAATAGAGAACGTCCAGATGCGCAAGATACTCGTCGTCGGCGCCGGCCAGTCCGGTCTCCAGCTCGCCCTCGGACTCCAGGCGAAGGGGTACGAGGTCACCCTCATGTCCAACCGGACGGCGGACGAGATCCGCACCGGGCGGGTCATGTCCACCCAGTGCATGTTCGACACGGCGCTCCAGCACGAGCGGGACCTCCAGCTGAACTTCTGGGAGCAGCAGGCGCCGAAGATCGAGGGCCTGGGCGTCTCCGTCTCCGCCCCCGACGCCGGCCGCGCCGTCGACTGGCTCGGTAAGCTCAAGGGCTTCGCGCAGTCCGTCGACCAGCGCGTGAAGATGGCCGGCTGGCTCGACACCTTCGCGCAGCGCGGCGGGCAGCTGGTCATCCACGGCGCGTCCGTCTCCGACCTGGACTTCTTCTCCCGTACGTACGACCTGGTGCTGGTCGCGGCCGGCAAGGGCGAGCTCGTCTCGCTGTTCGGCCGGGACGCGGCCCGCTCCCCGTACGACGCCCCGCAGCGCGCGCTCGCCGTGTCGTACGTGCACGGGCTGTCTCCGCGCCCCGAGCACCCGGAGACGGAGGCCGTGCGCTGCAACCTGGTCCCGGGCGCCGGCGAGCTGTTCGTGATGCCGACGCTGACCACCTCCGGGCGGGCCGACATCCTGTTCTGGGAGGGGATCCCGGGCGGACCGCTGGACGTCTTCGGCGGGGTGAAGGACCCGGCGGACCACCTCGCGCTGACGCTGGAACTGATGGAGAAGTTCACGCCCTGGGAGTACGCGCGGGCGACGAAGGTGGAGCTGACGGACGCGGGCGCCACGCTCGCCGGGCGGTACGCCCCCGTCGTCCGCAACCCCATCGGGCGGCTGCCCGGCGGCGGGCTGGTGCTGGGCGTGGCGGACGTGGTCGTCGCCAACGACCCGATCACCGGGCAGGGTTCGAACTCCGCAGCCAAGTGCGCGGCCTCGTACCTCTCCTCGATCCTCATGCACGGGGACAACCCGTTCGACGAGGCGTGGATGAAGGCGACCTTCGACAAGTACTGGTTCACCAGCGGCAAGCCCGCGACCCAGTGGACGAACGCCATGCTCGGCGTCCCGCCGGAGCACGTGCTGAACCTGCTCGGTGCGGCCGGGCAGCTCCAGCCGGTGGCGGATCGATTCGCCAACGGCTTCGACAACCCGGCCGACTTCGACGCGTACTTCTACGACCCCGAGGACGCGGCGGACTACCTGGCGGACGTCGCGGGCGCGGTCTCGGCTTCGGATTCGGGCTCGGTCTCGCCGGAGTAGCCCGTATCGTCCCCGGCCGCCGCGGCCCCGCCCGTCTCGGGCAGCGGCGGCGGGGTGAACGCGCGCAGCGGCGCCCCGTCGGGGTCCGGCCGTACCGCGCCGAGCAGCGGATTCGCGGCGATGGGCGAGACCTTCACCTTCGCGCCCGGGCGGGGCGCCTGGATGACCTTGCCGTCGCCGACGTACAGGGCCACGTGGGTGGCGGTCGGGAAGTACACCACCAGGTCGCCCGGGCGCAGTTCGTCGAGCGGTACCCGGGGCAGCCGGGCCCACTGCTCCTGACTGGTCCGGGGGATCTCGCGGCCCGCGTGCGCCCAGGCCTGCGAGGTCAGCCCGGAGCAGTCGAAGGAGGCCGGACCCTCGGCGCCCCAGACGTACGGCTTCCCGATCTGGGCGGCCGCGTACGTGAGGGCCGTGCCGCCGGCCGCGGTGGGGTTGCGGAGCGGCGGCGCGCCGCCGCTGCCCAGCTTCCCCGAACCGATCAGCTCCCGCTGCGCCGTGGCGGTGTCCTCGGCTTCCCGGGCGTCGAGCTCGGTGAGCTGGGCGGGGCTGAGCGAGGCCAGCATCCGCTCGACCTCCTTGAGCTGCGTGGCGGCCTCCTCCTTGCGCTGCTTGGTGTCGGCGGCCAGCTTCAGCTCGGAGTCCAGCGCCTTGCGGGCGGCCGTGGCGAGACGGTCGGCCTGCTTCTCGCCCCGGGTGAGCCGGTGCAGCGCGGCGGCCCGCCGGGCACCCTCGCGCTCCGCGACCCGGCGCTGGTCCAGGGCCCCTTGGGGGTCCCCGGCGAACAGCATCCGGGCGTACGGGGAGAACCCGCGGCCCCCCTTGTACTGCTCGCGCGCCAGTCTGCCCGTGGTGGTCTGGGCGTCGGTGACGGCGGTACGGGCCCTGCCGAGCTCGGTGCTGAGCCGGCTCTCCTCGCGCTGCCGGGCGGTGAGGGCGGTCTCGGCGGCGTTGTAGGCCTCGGTGGCCTGCTCGGCGCGCTGGTAGAGGCCCTGGAGGCGGGTGAGGAGGACACCGACGGGTTCGGTGGGGGTGGCGGGAGCGTCGGGGGCGGTGGGGGCCGCGGCGGCCGCGGGGGTGTCCGGCGCTGCCGGGGTGTCCGGTGCGGCGGGCGTCTCCGGTACTGCGGGCGTCTCCGGTGCGGCGGGGGCGGCGGGCTCGGCGTGGGTGACGGGGAGCGGGCCGGCCGTGACGAGGGCTGCGGCGAGGCACGCGGCGCGAAGCAGCCGACGTCTGCGTCGTCGTGACATGGGGTCACCTCCTGGCGGCCGATGCTGCCATGCGCGGTATGACAAATCGCCCACCCGGGGCGGCCGTGCCGCTCCGCTCACCCGGTCGGCGTACGTCCGCCGGCCGGACGCGATGAAACGCTTGACGCGACTTTCGCCAAGTACGGGGTGAGGGGCCGACGGGGCCTCGTTGACCAGGGGAGGGACCGGGGTGAACAGCGCACACGAGGACGGCGCGGGGGCGGGCGGCGCGCCGGCGGGGAGCAGGGGGAAGGACTCCGGATGGGCGGGGGCCGGCCCACCGGACCTCCGGACGCCGGAGGGGTTCGGCGCGTTCTACGAGGAGCACATCGACGCCGTGCTCGGGTTCGTCACCCGGCGGGTCACCGACCCGCACCTGGCGGCGGACCTCACGGCCGACATCTTCCTCGCCGCGCTGAAGGACGCGGCCGGCTATCGGCCCGACAGGGGAGTGCCGATCGCCTGGCTCTACGGCATTGCACGCAACGTCCTGGCGAGCCACGCCCGTGCGGGCGCCCGCGAGCGCGGAGCGCTGCAACGGCTCAGCGGCCGCAGGCTGCTCGACGACCAGGACGTGGCGGCCCTGGAGGAACGGATAGACGCACAGCGGGCCTTCCGCGACCTGGCCGAGCGGCATGCCGCCCTGTCGGAGCCGCTGAGGGCCGCGCTCGACCTGGTCGTGGTCGACGGCCTCACCCCGGCCGAGGCCGCCCAGGCCCTCGGAGTCACCCAGGCCACCATCCGGGTCCGCCTGCACCGCGCCCGGCGCGCGCTGCGGACCCCCGAGGATCCGCACGTCCCCGCCCCGGCGCAGCAGTTGGAGGTAGCACGATGAGCACCAGGCCCACTGCGTTCGAGGAGCGCCTGAAGGCGGAGCTCGTGGCGATAGCCGCCGACCGGGAGGAGTCCGGCGGAGGGGTGGGGCTCATTACCCGCCCGCCTGCCCGGCGCCTGCGCATACCGCTCGCCGTCGGGCTGGCGGCCGCGGCGGCCGCGGGCCTGATCGCCCTCCCGGTCATGGGGGACCAGGGAGGTTCGTCCGCCGCGTACGCGCTGAGCAAGAGCGATGACGGCACCATCGTCGTCAGACTCTTCAACTCGGAGGGACTTCCGGGCCTGGAGCGGGAGCTCCGGCGCCTGGGTGTGCCGGTGGCCGTGATCCAGCAGAAGCCGGTCGCGGAATGCGACGCGCCCGGCGGCGGGTTCGACGGACCGGTCTGGAACGAGGAGCGTCAAGCCTGGGAGCCGTTCGAGGACGTCCTCGACACGAGGGCTGACGAGCCCGTCCTGAGGATCAACTCCGAGACGGTGAAGCCGGGGCACACCCTGGTGCTCGTCAGGCCGGTCAAGCCGTCCAGCGACCCCATGAACGACCACATGGGCTTCGGCACGATGGAGACCTCCAGGCTGCCGTCCTGCATACCCGACTACACCAGTGCCCTCGACCCGAAGCTGGTGCTCGACGCCCCCCGGGAGGGGGCGGCAGGAGGCACCCCGAAGTAGCTGCTCGGGCCGCGCGGTCCGGGTCAGCCGGCCAGTAGGCGGGCCTTGGCCGCCGAGAACTCGTCCGGGGTCAGCAGGCCCTCGCGGGCCAGGGCGGCCAGCTGGGTCAGGCGGTCCGTCAGATCGGCTCCGGGGGAGACCGGTCCGGGGGATGCCGGGCCGGCGTGCGGAGCGGGGCGGGCGGCTGCGGGCTCCCGGCGGGCGGAGGGGGCCGCCGGGGGCGAGGGGGCCGGGCCGGGGCGTGTGTCCGGGGTCGCGTCGGGGGGCGTGCCCGGGGCCGTGCCGTCCTGGGGCTGGGGGGCCGCAACCGCCGCCGGGTGCTGGGCCGCGTCCCAGACGTAGGCCCCGCGCGCCAGGATTCCGCGCAGCAGGGGGTGACCCGAGGGGCGCTGGGAGGGGTTCACGACGGAGCCGATGGGGCGGATGAACATCAGGCCACCCCCAGCCGGTCGGCCGGGAGGCGGACCGCTCCCGCGATCCGGCCGCCCGCCGCGCGGACGGCGATGGCGGCATCCTCTGCCCATACGTGCTCGACGACCAGGAGGAGGGCGCAGCTGCCGCGATCCATCAGTTCAGCCGATTCCCTGACGTCCTCGGGGCCGATCAGCGGGGCCGCCTCCCGGTGGGCGAGCAGGCCCCGGAGTTCGACGAACTCGTCGAACTCCGCCGACAGCACCTCGCCGCCGGCGGTCTTGGTGGCCACCAGCCCGTCGACGAGCCGCACGACCCCGGCCTTGCGCAGTCCCATCACCGCCTCGACCGCCGCGACCCGCAGCTGTTCTTCCGGAAAGGCCAGGACGATGAACTCCGCAGGTCCCATGGAAGGAGACTCCTGATCCGCTACTGATCCGCTACTTCGCTTCCGACCGGTTCTGACGACTCTTCGGCACACTATGACATAAGCGGACATACGGCCCGGCTCCTTGCTACGTTTCCCCGTATGACCGCTCTGACGGCGAAGGTGACGGAACCCGCCCCGCCACCGCCACCCGACGCCCGTGCGCCCAAGCGTCGTGGAGTCGAGCTGTCGCTGCTCTTCGGCGCCGTCCTGATCGCCGTCCTCGGCCACCTCTACGTGGGGATCGCCACCACCGGCAGCATCCCCGCACCCGCCGCCCACTACGCCGCCGGCCTCGCCGTGGCCGCGCTCGTCGCCCACCTCGCCGTCCGGCTGTTCGCCCCGTACGCCGATCCGCTGCTGCTCCCGATCGCCGTCCTGCTCAACGGCCTCGGCCTCGTCCTCATCCAGCGCCTCGACGTCGCCACCCCCGGCCGTGCCACGGCCGGTGAGCAACTGCGCTGGTCGGCCCTCGGAGTGGTGCTCTTCGTGCTCGCCCTCGCGCTACTGCGCGACCACCGGGTGCTGCAGAAGTACGCGTACCTGTCCGTCGCCGTCGCACTGGTGCTGATGCTGGTGCCCGTCTTCTTCCCGGCCGTGAACGGCGCGCACATCTGGATCCGGTTCGCCGGGCTCTCCTTCCAGCCGGGGGAGTTCGCCAAGATCCTGCTCGCCGTCTTCTTCGCCTCCTACCTCGCGGCGAACCGCACCGCCCTGGCCCTCACCGGGCGCATCCTCTTCTGGAAGCTGAGGCTGCTGCCCGGCCGGGTCCTCGGCCCGATCCTGGCCATCTGGCTGCTCTCCGTCGGCGTGCTCGTCCTGGAGCGCGACCTCGGGACCTCGCTGCTCTTCTTCGGACTCTTCGTGATCATGCTGTTCACGGCCACCGGCCGGATCGGCTGGATCGCCATCGGGCTGCTGCTCGCGGCCGTGGGCGCGTACGCCGTGGGGACCTTCGAGCCGCACGTGAACAGCCGCGTGGAGGACTGGCTGAATCCTTTCGCCTCCATCGAGCGCGGCGAAGGCCCCGGCCAGCTCGCCCAGTCGCTCTTCTCCTTCGGGGCCGGTGGACTGCTCGGCGCCGGGCTCGGCCACGGCCAGTCCTTCCTCATCGGCTTCGCCGCCAAATCCGACTTCATCCTCGCCACCGCCGGAGAGGAGCTCGGCCTCGTCGGCCTCACCGCGATCCTGCTCCTCTACGGGCTCCTCGTCGCCCGCGGTTTCCGCGCCGGGCTGGCGCTGCGCGACCCCTTCGGGCGACTCCTCGCCACCGGACTCGCCTCGATCGTCGCGCTCCAGGTGTTCGTCATCGCCGGCGGAGTCACCGGCCTGATCCCGCTGACCGGCATGGCCATGCCCTTCCTCGCCCAGGGCGGCTCCTCCGTGGTCACCAACTGGATCATCGTCGCCCTCCTCGTCCGGCTCAGCGACAGCGCCCGCAGGCCCGGACCGGCCGAGGAGGCCGACGCGTGATCCGCTACATCCGCTGGTGCGCGTACTTCTGCGCCCTGCTGCTCGTCGCCCTGCTGGTCAACGTCGGTCGCGTACAGGTCTGGGAGGCCGCGGGCTACGGCGCGAACCCGGCCAACAAACGCCCCGCCATCGAGCGGTACGCGGAACCGCGCGGGGACATCACCGTCGACGGCCGTCCCGTCACCGGCTCCCGGGACAGCCGCCAAATCCTGCGCTACGAGCGCACGTACAAGAACGGACCGCTCTACGCGCCCGTCACGGGCTTCGCCTCGCAGACCTACGGGACCAGCTTCCTGGAACGCGCCGAGGACCAGGTCCTCTCCGGCACCGACCCCGGGCTCTCGGCCTTCCCGCTCTGGTACGAGCTCTCGCGCGGCCGCCCCGGCGGCGGCGACGCCGCCACCACCATCCGGGCGAACATGCAGCTGGCCGCGTACACCGGGCTCGCGGGCAAGCGGGGCGCGGTCGCCGCCGTGGAACCGGCCACGGGCAAGATCCTCGCGCTGGTCAGCAGCCCCTCCTACGACCCGGCGGTGCTGTCCGGCACCGGGCCCAAGGTCAAGGAGGCCTGGGAGAAGCTCAACGCGGACCCCGCCAAGCCGATGCTCAACCGCGCCCTGCGCGAGACGTACCCGCCCGGCTCCACGTTCAAGATCGTGACGGCGGCCGCCGCCCTCGACGCGGGCGTGGTCACCGACGTGGACGCGCCGACCGAGACCCCGGACCCGTACCCGCTGCCGGGCACCAGCACCCTGCTGCCGAACGCCGGCACGGGCTGCGCCGACGCCTCGATGGCGGACGCGGTGCAGTGGTCGTGCAACACGGTGATGGCGAAGATCGGCGTACAGGTCGGGCTGCGCGGGATGACGGAGGCGGCCCGGCGGTTCGGCTTCAACGACGCGGGGCTGCGGGTGCCGGCCTGGGTGTCGCGGTCCAACTTCGACACCGACATGAGCCCCGACCAGCTGGCCCTGTCCTCGATCGGCCAGTTCAACACCAAGGCCACCCCGCTGCAGATGGCGATGGTGGCGGCGGCCGTCGCCAACGGCGGGGAGCTCAAGGCCCCCTACCTGGTGGACCGCACGACCCAGGACGACGGGGACCCGGTCCGCCGGGCCGACCAGCGCAGTCTCGGCCGGGCCATGACCCCGCTGACCGCGATGCGGATACAGGAGCTCATGGTGAAGGTGGTGGAGAACGGCACCGGCCGCAACGCGGCGATCCCCGGCGCCGTGGTCGGCGGCAAGACCGGCACGGCCCAGCACGGCGTCGGCAACGCGGGTACCCCGTACGCCTGGTTCATCTCCTGGGCCAAGCCGCAGGGCGGCCGTCCGCCGGCCGTGGCGGTCGCGGTGGTCGTCGAGGACGCGTCGGCCGTCCGCGGGGACATCAGCGGCAACGGCGCGGCCGCGCCGATCGCCCGGGCGGTGATGGAGGCGGCCCTGTCGGCCCGGTGACGGTTGCCCTCCGCACGGGATTCCTGCCGGAGGGCGCGTCGTAGGAGCCGCATCGCGGGAGCCGCGCCGCCCGGGCCGGCGCTCCCGCCCGACCGGTTCCGCCCACCGCCCCTAGGGGGTGTTCGCACCCTCCGTGATGGCCTCCGCGACCTCCGCCACCCGCTGCTCCTCCTCGGCCGCGAACCGCTCCCGGTCGAGGGCCTCGGCGATCTCCTCGTCCTGGCTCATCAGCAGGTCCAGGTTGGAGTTCCCCATCTCGAAGACGCCCATGTCCAGGTACGCCTTCTGCAGCCGCTCGCCCCACAGCCCGATGTCCTTCACGCACGGCACGATCCGGCTGAAGAGCAGCTTGCGGAAGAGCGCCAGGAACTCGGAGCGTTCGCTGAGCTCCTCCGCCTCCGCCCGCGGGATGCCGAAGTTCTCCAGCACCTCCACCCCGCGCAGCCGGTCCCGCATCAGGTAGCAGCCCTCGATCACGAACTCCTCGCGCTCGCGCAGCTCGGCGTCCGACAGCTGCTTGTAGTAGTCGCGCAGGGCCATCCGCCCGAAGGCCACGTGCCGTGCCTCGTCCTGCATCACGTAGGCCAGGATCTGCTTGGGCAGCGGCTTGTTCGTGGTGTCGCGGATCATCCCGAAGGCGGCCAGCGCCAGCCCCTCGATGAGCACCTGCATGCCCAGGTACGGCATGTCCCAGCGGGAGTCGCGCAGGGTGTCGCCGAGCAGTCCCTGCAGGCTGTCGTTGATCGGGTAGAGCATCCCGATCTTCTCGTGCAGGAACCGTCCGAAGATCTCCGCGTGCCGTGCCTCGTCCATGGTCTGCGTGGCGGAGTAGAACTTCGCGTCGAGGTCCGGCACCGACTCGACGATGCGCGCCGCGCACACCATCGCGCCCTGCTCGCCGTGCAGGAACTGGCTGAAGTTCCAGGCGCTGTAGTGCCGGCGCAGCTCGCCCCGGTCCCTTTCCGTGAGCTTGGCCCAGTGCCGGGTGCCGTGCAGCGGGAGCGCTTCGTCCGGGGTGCCCAGGGGATCGTACGGATCCACCTCGATGGCCCAGTCGATGCGCTTGGCGCCGTCCCACTGTTTGTCCTTGCCCTTTTGGTACAGGGCCAGCAGCCGTTCGCGGCCGCCGTCGTACTCCCAGCTGAAACGGGCATTTCCGGATGCGGGGACCGGCCAGACGGTCTCGCCCGGATCGTTGGTGTAGAGCTCGTGCGTCGACACTGACGCCCCCTCGCCTCACGTAGCCGCGTACTTCCGTACAGGACCGGACAGTTGGCAGCGTCACACGTTGGTAGACGCGCGGTCAACAAGTCGTGCGCGAGGGATTGACGGTCTTGCTGACAGGCAGTCTCATAAGGAGTGACCGCCGGTAACTCGACGCAGAGGTGTCCGAAGCCATGACCACCGTGACCGAACGAGCCGAGCTGCGCGACGCCCTCGGCCTGCTCAAGGACCGCGAGCAGATCGCCGAGCGGCTGCTCGAATCCTCGGCGAAGCACTCCTTCGACCCGGACAAGGAACTCGACTGGGACGCCCCGCCCATCGACGGCAAGTACTACTGGCCGCCCGAGCTGCTCTCCCTCTTCGACACCCCGCTCTGGAAGAAGATGGGCGAGGAGCAGCGCATCGAACTCTCCCGCCACGAGGCGGCGGCGCTCGGCTCGCTCGGCATCTGGTTCGAGATCATCCTCATGCAGCTCCTGGTCCGACACGTCTACGACAAGTCCCTGACCAGCAATCACGTCCGGTACGCGCTCACCGAGATCGCCGACGAGTGCCGCCACTCGATGATGTTCGCCCGCATGATCAAGACGGGCGGCGCCCCCGAGTACCCGGTCTCCCGCGCCAACCACAACCTCGCCCGCGTCCTGAAGACCGTCTCCACCACCCCCGGCTCCTTCGCCTGCACCCTGCTCGGCGAAGAGGTCCTCGACTGGATGCAGCGCCTGACCTTCCCGGACGAGCGCATCCAGCCCCTGGTCCGCGGAGTCACCCGCATCCACGTCATCGAAGAGGCGCGCCACGTCCGCTACGCCCGCGAGGAACTGCGCCGCCAGATGCTCACCGCCCCGCGCTGGGAGCAGGAACTCACCCGCGTGAGCTGCGGCCAGGCCGCCCGCGTCTTCTCGCAGGCCTTCGTGAACCCCCAGGTCTACGACAACATCGGCCTCGACCGGCGCGAGGCGCTCGCCCAGGTCAAGGCGAGCGGCCACCGCCGGGAGGTCATGCAGACCGGAGCCAAGCGGCTCACCGATTTCCTGGACGACATAGGCGTGATGCGCGGAGTCGGCCGCAAGCTCTGGAAGAGCTCGGGGCTCCTCGCCTGAACACTCCTCGCCCCAGGGTCATGGGGTGCGGCTACCCTGCGGACATGACAGCCGTACGGGCGTACCGCAGGATGAGCGTCGAGGAGCGCCGGGCCCAGCTCCTCGACGCGGCCCTGACGTTGTTCGCACACCGGGCGCCGGAGGAGGTCTCGCTCGACGACGTGGCCGAGGCCGCCGGTGTCTCGCGCCCCCTCGTCTACCGCTACTTCCCCGGCGGGAAACAGCAGCTCTACGAGGCCGCCCTGCGCTCCGCCGCCGACGTCCTGCGGCTCTGCTTCGCCGAACCCCAGGCCGGCCCCCTGACCCAGCGGCTCTCCCGGGCCCTGGACCGGTACCTCGCCTTCGTCGACGAACACGACGCCGGCTTCTCCGCCCTCCTCCAGGGCGGCAGCGTGGTCGAAACCTCCCGCACCACCGCCACTGTCGACGGCATCCGCCGGGCGGCCGCCGAGGCGATCCTCTTCCACCTCGGCGTGCCGGCCCCCGGCCCGCGCCTGCGCATGATGGTGCGCACCTGGATCACGGCGGTCGAGGCCGCCTCGCTGATCTGGATCGACGAGGGCAAGCAGCCGGAGATCGACTCGCTCCGGGACTGGCTGGTGGACCAGTTCATCGCCCTCCTCACGGCCACGGCCGCCACCGACCCGGAGACGGCCGCGGCGGCCCGCGCCGCCCTCGCCCTCGAATCGGCGGACGGACCGGTGGGGGTACTGGCCCGCCGGGTGATCCCGGTGGTCTCCGAGGCGGCGCACCTGCTGTGACCCTTGAACGGCGGTGCCCCCTGAACAGCGGTGACCCCTGGACAGCGGTGACCCCTGGACAGCGGTGATTTCCGGATTGCTGTGAGACTGGAGGGGTGAGAAGCCAACCCACCCCCTTCGAGGGCGGCCCGATGGACGGCCGGACCCTCCCGATCCTCCTCGGACCGACCGGCCACCCGTCGAAGTGGTACGAGATCCCGGTCCCGGCCCCGGACGGCGGCGCCCCCACGGTGCTGCTCTACGAGAGGGTCCCGGCGGGGTACTCCAAGCGCCTCGGCCTCCAGCGGGGCTGGAAGTACGTCTACGCCCCGGGCGGCCAGAAGCCGAAGCTCCGCTGGCCCTGGACGAAGCCGACCCCGTCGGCTCCGCCGGGGGAGTGACGGCAGGGCCTCACCCCGCGGCAGGCGGCCGTCGCCTCACGGCAGGGTGCCGTCGCCCGACGGCAGCCGGGCCTCGACCAGGGTCAGTACGGCCTCCGCCCCGCCCCCGGTCGGCTCCGCCTGCCGGAACACCAGCCTCGCCCCGATGACCTCGGCCTGTCCCACCGCGATCGTCAGCCCCAGCCCGTGCCCCTTGCTCCCGCCCCCGGTACGGAACCGCTGGGGCCCGTGGGACACGAGGTACTCGGGATAGCCGTCGCCGTGGTCCCGTACGGTCACCACCGGCCCGTCCACCGTCACCACCACCGGCGCCCGCCCGTGCTTGTGGGCATTGGCGACCAGGTTCCCCAGCACCCGCTCCAGCCGCCGCCGGTCGGTCTCCACGTGCGCGTCCCGCACCACGACGACCTCCGTGTCGGTCCCCGACGCCCGCACCACCCGCCGCGCGAGGCGCCCGAGCTGGTGCAGGTCCGTCTCCACCACCTCGCTGCCCGAGTCGAGCCGGGAGATCTCCAGCAGGTCCTCCGTCAGCTGCCGCATCGTGCGCACCCGCTCCTGCACCAGCTCCGTCGCCCGCCCCTCGGGCAGCAGCTCCGACGCCGCCTGCAGACCGGTCAGCGGGGTCCGCAGCTCGTGCGCGACGTCCGCCGTGAACCGCTGCTCCCGCTGGAGCTTCGTCTGCAGGCTGCCCGCCATCGTGTCCAGGGCCGCCGCCACCGTCGCCACCTCGTCCTGGTGGCGCGAGGGGTCCTTCGTGCGCGGGTCCCCGACCCGTGCGTCCAGGTCGCCCTGGGTGATCCGGCGGGCCACCGTCGCCGTCTGGTGCAGCCGCCGCGTCACCCGCGTCACGGCGAAGGCGCCCACCAGCAGCGTCCCGCCGATCGCCAGCACCGACGAGCCGATGATCGCGTTGTCCAGCCCGGTGATCGTGCGCGCGCTCTGCCCGTAGTCGACGGCCGTGGCCAGCGCCTTGCCGTCCGCCGGGGCCGCCGCCCACATCAGCTGCCGGCCCCCCTCCTGCGCCACGAGCGTCCCGCGCTGTCCGGAGAGGGCCAGCGCGCGCAGCCGGTCCGGCAGCCCGGCCGGGTCCAGCCCGGACTCCGGCGGCAGCACCTCGCCCGCCTCGTAGGCGCGCGAGGCGTCGGTCAGCTTGCCGAGGGCCTTCTCGCGGGCCGTCGCGACGGTCTGCCGGGTCACCTCCACGTGCACGAGCACGCCCAGCACCGCCGCGAGCGAGCAGCACATCAGCACGATGAAGCACGCCGACTTCCAGGTCAGCGTCGCCGTCCACGAGGGCAGCCGGAGCCTCACCGCGATGCTCCCGCCGAGCCGGGGCTCGGGGACGGGGACGGGCTCGGGGTGCGGCGCGGGCCGGTGCTGCCGGGGACCCGGACGATCTGCTCCCAGGTCGGCAGCATCGAGCGCTGCGTCTCGTCCCAGGACCAGGTGGTGTTCACCTCGTAGCCGGCGTTGCCGCTGGGGACGCGCAGGATCACGTCCCGTCCGGCGAGTTCGACGCTGATGACGGTGTCGGTGGTGGCCATGATCCGGTTGAGCCGGCCCTCCGCGTCCGCCGTGTACACGCGTACGGACATCTGCTGATCCGGGTACTCGATGCCGACGATCAGCTCGTCCTTGCCGTTTCCGGTGAGGTCCCGGTAGTACGGCGTCAGCACCGGACACTTCTTCGGATCGGCCCCGTCCGCCCCGCACTCCTTGATCGCGGCGACGGTCTCGGGCGGCATTCCGTCGGGGCCGGTCTGCACGTTCGGGTGAGCCCGCAGCTCGGCCTGCACCAGGGTCGCCGGGTCGATCACGTGCACGTTCTGGTCCTGGACGGGCGCGATTCCGGGTACGTACTCGGGCGGCGCGCCCCCGGGATCGGCGGGCGGTACGACGGCCCCCGCGCGCCCCGGCCACAGATGTACGGGCCCGCTCGCGGTCGGGGTCGCCCCGGCACCGGCCAGCCCGCCGGTGTCACCGCAGGCGCTCGCCAGCGGCAGCAGCAGGGCGGCCAGCAGACCGGCCCGGACGCGCCGGCGCAGGCCCCGGTGTCCGGGACCGGGGGAGGGAACGGATCCGGATCCGATCACCCGTCGACCCTCCTCTCCCATGAGCATGTGCCTGTCCACAGTAGGCAGAGCCGCATCGTTTCTGCCCGTGAGTCCGGGCCGGAGCACCGGCGGGCCGAGGCGCCGGGAAGGACCCGTCCTACGCGTCCGTACGCCCGCGGCGCAGCATCGCGAAGCCCAGCCCCGCGGCGCCGATCGCCGCGATGCCGCCGCCCGCGGCGAGCAGCAGCATGCCGTCACCCGGGCCGTCGGCCAGCGTGTGCAGCCCCAGCGCCTCGACGGTCCCCGTACCCGTACCCGTACCCGAGCGCGGGGGCGCGGAGGCGGGGACGACCCGGCCGTCGCGGCTCCCGGTCTTGTGCCCGTCCGTGCTTCCGGCGCCGGAGGGGCTGCCTGCATCCTGCGTACCGCTGCCGGGCCCGGCCCAGGAACTGAGCCGGCCGTCGGACCGCAGCGCGAGGTGCATCTCCCCGGCGGCGCCGTAGCCGGTGCTGCCGTCACGGCTGGTCAGGGTGGCGGCGGTGGAGCCGTCGGGGTTGAGGACATCGGCCTGGTAGGCGCCCTTGGCCACGCGGTACACGTGCGCGGTGGAGACGCCGTCGGCGAGCGACACGGTCTTGACCAGGGTCCGCGGGGCGGTCACGCCCTGCACGGAGGAAGCCGACGGCACCCCGTCGGCGAACGCGGCGGCCGCGGGGAACGCCAGCAAGGTGCCGGCACCCACAGCCACGGCGGCGGCGCTGACGAGAGTGCGGCGGCTGTGGCTCACGGTGTTCACGGGACGTCCTTCGGTGCAGGTCAGACCCTGGTCTGTCCAGGTGGGATAAACGTATGCACCGGCCGTTGCGGTAACCCGTTGCTTCTGTAACAGCCATGCCTCAGCGACCCGGCGGAGTCGTTACACGCCACGTGCCGCACCACGCACGCGACAGGCCGGACCCGACCGGGGGATTGCCGCGGGGCGCCGGGGCTGCTCCCATGGACGCCGGGGGTGAGGGCATGTCTTCGATGGGTTCGAGGGGACTGAAGGTACTGCCGAGCGGCCGGCCCGGCCGCGGCCGGCTGTATGTGAACCTGCCCGACGGCAGGGCCGTGGCCTGGTACGACCGGCGGGCCAACCGGATCAGCGTGCTGGCAGACGAGCGCCGCGAGGAGATCCTGACGGCGTTACGCCCCTACCTCACCGGAACCGTTGCCATCGGCCCGCCACCCGTCCCCACGGCCGGGGACCTGCTCCGCCTCTCCCTCCCGCCCGACGAGGACCTGGCCCCGAACCGCCCGGGGGAGGCCCTGCTCGGAGCCCTCACCTACGGCACCGCGGGCACCCGCGCCCGGCACCGGCTCCGTCAGGAGCTCACGGTGAGGCAGCGGATGGGCGAGGTGCTGGACGCCCTCGCGGAGACGGAGGACTGGCAGGTCCTGCACTCGATCCACGCCGTCGCGGACCACCTCCTGATCGGGCCGCCCGGCGTCTTCTGCATCCGCACGGTCCAGGGCCGCCGCCAGCGCGTGGCGATCGGCGACCTCCTCCTCACGGTGGGCCGCACCGACCCCGCCCCGGACCCCCGCGAGGCCCGCCGCGCGGCGGCCCACGCGACCCGCGCCCTCGCCACCCCGGTGACCCCGGTCCTGGCCGTGGTCGACGCGACCCGCCTGGAGATCGCCCCCACCCTCCGCGACGTCCGCATCCTCACCCCCGCCACCACATCAACCTTCCTGACGAACACCCCCACCACCCTCAAACCCCCGGACGTGGAAGCCCTCTACACAACAGCCAGAGACCGCCGAACCTGGCACGCCCACCCATCCGGCGCTTGAGCACCGGGCGCATCCCATCGAGCCGTCCGACGTTCAAGGAGGCCCGGGGCATCTCAGCCGCCGGTGTCCGAGGAGGCCCGGGCCT
Organism: Streptomyces sp. NPDC056883; assembly: GCF_042788835.1. Classification (NCBI taxonomy): domain Bacteria; kingdom Bacillati; phylum Actinomycetota; class Actinomycetes; order Kitasatosporales; family Streptomycetaceae; genus Streptomyces; species Streptomyces sp. NPDC056883. The sequence goes on from NZ_JBHUBS010000003.1 coordinate 471,084, forward strand.
TTTCAGCCGTCCGGCGTTTGAGGAGGCCCGGGCCATTTCAGCCGTCCGGCGTTTGAGGACCGGGGTCTGGGGCGGAGCCCCAGGGGGTCCGGGCGTAGCCCGGGACCCCCTCTCGGCCCCGCCCGGTGGCATCCCCAGCCTCGCCGGCGTTTGAGGCGCGGGTCCGGGCAGCGCCCGGGGAACGGTGGAAGGGCGGGTAGGGGACAGCCCCGCAGGGCCCAGATCCCGGCCCCCGGGGCCCAGTACCCCTCAAGCGGAGCTCCGCTTGCGCGGCGTCACCGCCTTCTTCGCGGCACCCCGCGCCGGCTTAGCCTCCGCAGCCTTGGCGGAGGCCGCCTTCTTCACAGCCGCAGCAGCAGCCTTCTTCTTCGCAGCGGCGGCAGCAGTCGACTTCTTCGCAGCACTGGCCCCGGCCCCGGCAGCACCCCCACCACCACCACCCGCCGCCGACGCAGTCGACTTCTTCCCGCCCACCGCCTTCGGCGCAACCGCCCCCGCAGCCTTCTTCCGCCGAATCGGAGTAACCTCCGCCTCAGCCCCCGCCCCCTCCGCCGCAGACGCCCCCGCCCGCGAAGCCTTCGCCACCCGCACACTGTTCTCCAACGCCGCCATCAGATCGATGACCTGCCCACCCGCCCCCTCCACCACCGGCCCCGCCGCCACCGCCGGTTCACCCCCACCCGCCTTCGCCGCGATCATCGCCTCGACCGCCTCCCGGTAGTCGTCGCGCAGCGAGTCCATCTCCACCTCCCCCAAGGTCGCCATCAGCGCATCCGCCAGGTCCAGCTCGGCCTCCCGCACCGACACCGCACCCTCGGGCGCGACCCCCTCCGGAACCCGGATCTCGTCCGGCCACAGCAGCCCGTGCATCGCGATCACGTCGTCGACGACCCGCAGCATGCCCAGCCGCTCCCGCCCCCGCAGCGCGTACTTCGCGATGGCGACCTTCCGGCTCCGCTTCAGCGCCTCCCGCAGCAACGTGTACGGCTTGGCAGCCGTAGCCCCGCTCGCCGCGAGGTAGTAAGCCGTGTCCATCTGCAACGGATCGATCTGATCGGCAGGAACGAACGAAACGATCTCGATCGTCTTCGCGGTGGCGATCGGCAGCTGCGCCAGATCCTCGTCCGTGATCGGGATGATCGACCCGTCGGCCTCCTCGTACCCCTTGCCGATCTCGGCGGTCGGCACCTCCTCCCCGTCCAGCTCGCAGACCTTGCGGTAGCGGACGCGCCCGCCGTCACCGACATGGATCTGGCGGAAGGAGATCGAGTGGCTCTCGGTGGCGTTCACGAGCTTGATCGGAATGCTGACCAAGCCGAAGGAGATTGCCCCGTTCCATATGGATCGCACGGTTCCTCCTGTTTCGTGGCAGTCTCATCGTATGACGCCGATCACCCTGGTGGAGGGCCGTCGCATTTCGCTCAGCAACCTCGACAAGGTCCTCTACCCGGAGACCGGCTTCACCAAGGGCGAGGTCCTCCACTACTACGCCACGGTCGCGGGCCACCTGCTCGCCCACATCCACGACCGTCCGGTGTCCTTCCTGCGCTATCCCGACGGCCCGGAGGGACAGCTCTTCTTCACGAAGAACCCGCCGCCCGGTACCCCCGGCTGGGTGAAGACCACCCCGGTCCCGCGTTCGGAGGACCTCCGGGCCGAACAGGTGGTCATCGCCGACCTGCCCACGCTGATGTGGGCCGCGAACCTCGTCGTCGAGTTCCACACCCCCCAGTGGCCGGCCGGCGCCCCCGCCCTCGCCGACCGCCTGATCCTCGACCTCGACCCCGGTTCCCCGGCCACCGTCGTCGAATGCTCGGCCGCCGCCCTGTGGCTCCGCGACCGCCTCACCGCCGACGGCCTCCACGCCTGCGCCAAAACCTCCGGCTCCAAGGGCCTCCACCTGGCGGTACCCCTCGAACCGACCCCCTCCGAGCACGTGTCGGCGTACGCGAAGACCCTCGCCCAGGAGGCCGAGCGCGAGCTCCCCGACCTCGTCGTGCACCGGATGACCAAGGCGCTCCGCCCGGGGAAGGTCTTCGTCGACCACAGCCAGAACGCCGCCGCCAAGACCACGGCGGCCCCCTACACCCTGCGCGCCCGCACCCTGCCCACCGTCTCCGCCCCCGTCTCCTGGGCGGAGGTCGAGGCCTGCCGGACCCCCTCCGACCTGGTCTTCCTCGCCGACGACATCGCCCCGCGCCTCGCCCGCGACGGAGACCTCTTCGCCCCCCTCCTCGACCCCGCCCTGGCCGGACGGCTCCCGTGATCACCGTCGCGCTCGCCGTGGCCGTACGGACCCTGCCGCGCGCGCCCGGTCTCGCCTACGAGCCCAAGTTCGACGGCCACCGCCTCGTGATCGTCCGCACCGTGGACGGGGTGGTCCTCCAGGCCCGCTCCGGCCGCATCGTCACCGCGGCCTTCCCCGACCTCGCGGCGGCCGCCCACCACCTGCCCGCCGGGACCGTCCTCGACGGGGAAGTGGTGGTCTGGCACGCGGGCCGCACCGACTTCGCGCTCGTACAGCGCCGGGCGGCCGCCGCCTCGGCCGCGCGGGCCGCCGTACTGGCCCAGACGCTGCCGGCCTCGTACGCGGCCTTCGACGTACTGGAACTCGCCGGCCTGGATCTGCGCGCCCGCCCCTACGAACGCCGGCGCACCCTCCTCGTCGACCTCCTCCTGCCCCTGGGCCCACCGCTCCAGCCGGTGCCGATGACCACGGACCCGGAGCTGGCGGAGACCTGGTACGAGACCCTGCCCGCCAGCGGCATCGAGGGCCTGGTCGTCAAACGGATGGACCAGCCCTACCCCGCCGGCCGGCGCGGCTGGCAAAAGCTCCGGCACACCAACGTCCGCGACGCGGCGGTGGTCGGCTACACGGGCACCGCCCGGCGCCCGCTCGCCCTCGTCCTGGTCCTCCCGGTCGGCGACGAGACCCCGCTGGTCTCGAGCCCCCTGACGGCGCCGCTCCGCGCGGAGGTGGCGGCCGCGGTGGCCGCCCGCGACCCGGAGGCGGCCGGGGGAGCCCCGCGCACCTCCCGGGGCGCCACCATCACGGCCATCGGCCTCGGCGAAGTCCCCTTCCACCCCCTGGACCCGCCGCTGACGGCCGAGGTCCGCCACACCTCGACCCGCCACCCGCCACCGGAGGTCCTGCGGCTGCGCACGGACCTGTGACCCGGGGCGGGGTCCGCCCCGGGTCACAGACAGGTCGGAGGGCCGGCTGCCGGATCGGTGGGTCAGTGGGTCAGTGGATCAGGGGGTCAGTCGTGTGCGCCCCGCCCCGAGTTGGGCGGAGAACCGGGCTGCGGGTGGGGACCCGGCCCTTCGACGTGCTGGTGGGCCGCTTCCCGCCGGGCCCTGACCTCTTCCGGGTTGAGCGAGGTCGTGGAGCCGAAGTTCCCGTACCCCTGCATCTCGTGCGGGCGCAGTCCGCTCTCGGGGAAATCCACGTAGTCCCGCTCCTCGCGCACCTCGTACACGGCACCGCCGTCGGGCAGGTGCGGCTGGCTCTCGGGAGTGGGGGGTGCGGGTTCCTGTGCCCGGACCCGCTTGCCCAGCAAGAAGCCGCCGAGCAGGAAGCCGACCACGATGAGCCCGACGACCAGGAACCACGCGATGTTGGTCAGTGTCCTGTCCACCGCGAGGAACGTCAGAGTCGTGTCCATACAACCCATTTTCCCGCATCGGTGACTTTTCCACCCGACGGCCCGGTACGGCCTGCGGCCCGGCTCAGCCCTTGAGCGGCCCCTCCGCGTCCCGTACCCCACGGATCTCCCGGCCTCCGAGCACCGCCAGGATCTCCGCGCAGATGGCCAGAGCAGTCTCCGCCGGGGTCTGCCCGCCCAGGTCCAGCCCGATCGGCCCGTGCACCGTCCGCAGCCGCTCCTCGCTCACCCCCGCCGCGAGCAGTCCCTCGCGGCGCCGCGCGGTGGTCTTGCGGGAGCCGAGCGCACCGACGTACGGAATCCCGAGCGCGAGCGCGGTCCGCAGCGTCGGCACGTCGAAGTCCGGATCATGGCTCAGCATCGCCAGACAGGCGGCGTCGCGCCGCACGTCGAGCAGCTTCTCGGCCTCACCCGCGGAGACGACGATGCTCACCTCCCACCCGAGCAGCCGGGCCTGCGCCTCGATGACCTCGGCCAGCTCCCCGGCCCCGCCGATGACCACGTACGGAGCCGACGGGTACGCCTCCACGAGCACCAGCCCGGACCCCGCGTACAGCGCGTCCCGGCCCGGCCGCCGCGTCCTCAGCAGCTCCCCGGCCCGCCGCTCGGCGTCGCCGGACGGCTGGTCCGCCCCGCGTACGACGACACTGACGGCCTGATCCGCCCGCTCGTTCAACTGGGTCACGAGCGCGACGCCGACCCCCTGCCCCAGCAGCTCCCACCACTCACCGGGAATCGCGGCCAGCGGCTGCAACAGCACTTCGGCCTGCCCGCCGCACGTCAGCTTCGCCTCGACGGCCTCGCCGCCGCCGACCGAGACCTCGCACACCCGCGCGGTCTCCCCGCTGCCCATGGAAGCGGCCTCCGCCACGAGCTCGGCGTCGAACACCCCCCGGTACAGGGCCCCGACGCACTCGCCGCGCGCATCCACGAGCACGGCCCCGGCCGGATCCCGGGGCCCGAAGCCCTGCTCGGTCACGGGCCGCGCCAGAAACCCGACCCGCCCCTCGGCCACCCACTGCCGCGCCGTCTCCACCAAGTCACGCATCTGCGCCGCCCCATCCTCACCGTCAGAGCACGCCACAGAGCACCAGGTCGACGACACAAAGTGGCCTCGCTCCCAACCTATGCACGCCCACCCCCGCCCCTCACCCCCCAAAACCCACAGACCCACCCCCACGTCCTTCGTACGGACCACCATTGGCGCGCGCACCGCCCCCACGGCCCGTGCCTGATAACCGATCATGTGGCGGCGGGGGGTGGAGTACAGCTGTGCGGCAGCCGGCAGGGGGACTGGGTCGCCGTCACGTTGAGATCTGAGGGATCGCATGGTGTCGCTGGTTACGTCGGACGCTCTCGAGCGCGAGGAAAGATTTGATTGGTTCTGCGAGACGGTGTCCAGCGACGTGATGCCCGTCACGCTCAACACCCGGCACCGGGCCGATTTCCGGGCGAGCCTCATGTACCTGGACCTCGGCGTTGCGCAGCTGTCCTCCCTGACCTGCTCACCGGTGACCTCGCGGCGCACCTCGGCCCACGTCCGGCGCGGCGATCCCGAACACCTGCAGCTGGCGCTCATCACGCAGGGCACCGTCAGGATCTCGCAGCGGAGCAACGAATCCCTGGTCGCGGGGGGCCTCATGCTCACGGACACCTCGCGGCCGAGCGAGGGCGCATGCATGGGCGAGCAGACCGGGACGGTCGTCCTGCAGATCCCCCGCCAATCCCTGGCGCTGGGATCGGACCGGGTGGACCGCCTCCTGGCCCGGCCCCTGGCCGCAGACGTGGGATCGGGGGCGATCCTCGCCGACTTCCTCAAGGCGCTGGTCGCGCGTGGCCCGCACTGTCACCCCGAGGAGCTGCGGGCGATGGGGGCCGTCACCCTGGACTTGACCACCGCGTTCCTCGCGCGGCAGCTCGGTGACCCCGGCCAGGCGCCTGCCGAGGCCCGTGCGCAGGAGACCCTGCAACGGGTCTACCGCTTCATCGAGAACAATCTCGGCGACCCGGACCTGACCATCCGGACGGTCGCCGACCGGCACAACCTCTCCCTGCGCCGCCTCCACGCCCTCTTCGGTGACCAGCCCCTGACCGTCGCGGCACACATACGCCAACGCCGCCTGGCCCGCGCCCACACCGACCTCGTGTGCGGGGAACTGAGCGGCCGGCCCGTCCAGGCGATCGCCGCTCGCTGGGGCTTCCCCACCGCAACCGCCTTCAGCCGGGCGTTCCGCGAAACCTACGGCATCACCCCCACCGAACACCGTGCGCTCGCCTCGGCCGCCCCACGGCACTGAGCGCACACAAACGCAGCGCTCAACGCACACCACCGCACGCCGCTCCGGCCTAGATTCACCTCCGGCGACACGGGCCCGGGTGAACACAATTCACGGGCTCCGAGCAGGTGCGACGTTGGCACCGGCCGGGTGTCGGCGAGGTATTTGTCATGGGCATGTCTATTTACCGAATCGGCTGATCCTCCACGGTGGCCTGGGAGATCAGCGCAGAACCGACGGGTCACGCGCACGTTCCTTCCTCGCCACCGGAGATCGGCCGGTGGGCAACTCGCCTCTGATGCACGCCATATGCGTATGCGCATGCGGAGGGCGCCATGGCGCTGCCTTTCCCGACGCCTCTCGCCCCTTATCGGCCGCTCGCTCGGCACGGATCGAATTCGAGGAACCGCCTATGCTTCGACGCACTTCGGCAATGCTGCTCGCCACGGCATCCCTGGTCGGCGCGGGATTCGCCATGGGCGCCCCCGCTCAGGCCGTCCCGGTCTGCACCCCCGACAACGCCTGTCTCTATTCGGACTCGAACTTCACGGGATTCGAGCGGGATGACTACAGCTCCCGTCCCAACTGGTCCACCCTCACCTACGACTACGCCCCGACCAGGAAGCTCTACGCGGGCGACGGCGTCGTCGACAACGTCAGCTCCATTAACAACATGGACGCGGACACCAAGATATCGATCTACTACAACTCCGGATACGCCGGCCCCTGCTTCAAGGTCGCGGCTTACGGACTGGTGGACAACTTCGGGAAGATCACCCTCAGTTCCGGTTCGACCGCCAACGACAGGATGAACTCGCACAACTTCAGCAACAACTGCGCGGGGAACACGTACAACATCTTCTGATCGTCGGCCCATGAATACGGTGGGGCAGCGGCCAATTCTGCCCGACCGCACATGAGACGAGCCCCCTGTTCGACACTGAATGAAAACGAGGAAACAGCTCATGATTCGACGCACTTCGGCGATGCTGCTCGCCGCTGCATCCCTGTTCGGCGCGGTAGTTGCCATGGCTGCGCCCGCGCAGGCAGCGGATTGCACCGAGGACAACGTCTGTCTCTGGTCGGACAGCGGCCACACCGGATACCTGCGGGACGACTACCAGTCCCGTGACAACTGGTCCATCATCTCGTACGAATACGCCGGCTGGCGGCTTTACGCGGGCGACGGCAACCCTGCCAACGTCAGCTCCATCGACAACTGGGATCCGGACACCAGGGTCTCGGTCTACTACAACTCCGGATTCGCCGGCCCCTGCTTCAAGGTCGCTGCTTACGGTGCCGTGACGAACATGGCGAGCATCACCCTCAGCTCCGGCAAGACCGCGAACGACAACATGAACTCGCACAACTTCACCAACAATTGCAACGGGACCACGTACAACTTCTGATCCCGGCCCGTGACCGCGGTGGGGCGGAGGCCAATTCCGCCCCACCGCACACGAGATGCACCGTTTGTTCGGCACGGAACGAAAGCAAGGAAAGAGCTCATGATTCGACGTACTTCTGCAATGCTGCTTGCCACTGCCTCCCTGTTCGGCGCGGCAGTCACCATGGCCGCGCCCGCACAGGCCTACAGCTGCACCTGGGACAACGTCTGTCTTCACTCGGACAGCGACTTCAACGGACTGGTCCGGGACGACTTCAGCTCCCGTCCCAACTGGTCCCAGATCACCTACTACGGTGGCCAGCCCGCGGTCTACCAGGGTGACAACCACCCCGACAACGTCAGCTCCATCAACAACATGGACCCGGACTCCAGGGTCTCGGTGTTCTACAACTCCGGATACGCCGGTCCCTGCTTCAAGATCGCGGATTACGGCAGGGTGAAGAACATGGCGAGCATTTACATCACCGCCACCAAGCAGGCCAACGACAACATGAACTCCCACAGGTTCGGCGACAGCTGCCAGGGGAGCATGTACAACTTCTGATCGCCGGCACATGACCACGGTGGGGCGGAGGCCAATTCCGCCCCACCGCGCACATCCACTCTATCCAGGGGTTCCCTTGCGTTATACGCGTCTCGTCATCGCCGCCGGGGTCGGCACGCTGCTGCTCACCGGCTGTTCGGAGGGCGGTCGGGAAGGCGCCCGCGCAGGCGGTGGCGGTGCTGCTGTCCGGGATGTCGTCACGGAGGCCGACATCGTCCTCCCGGTGTCCGCCTACCTCTTCACTGCCGAGCAGCAGGCGGTGGTCGACACGGCTCACTCCGCCCTGGCCTCCGACTGCATGAAGCGGTTCGGTTTCGACTGGCCCGTCAGAAGGGCCGAGCCGGCCAAGATCGTGAACCGTCGGTACGGCGTGGTCGGCGAGAAGGTCGCCGCCGAGTACGGCTATCACGTGATCCCGTCGCCGGGCGACAAGGAGCACGCCGAAGGCGCGGTGTCCAGCGGGGCCAAGCTCCCGCCCGAGGCCTACATGGTCTACGGCGCCAAGGGCGGCAAGGCCGACGCGGGCGGCAGTTACGCGGGCAAGGACATCCCTCAGGGCGGTTGCATCGGGGAGGCGAGCCGCAAGCTGGGGCTCGACAAGGTGCAGGACCCCTCGAAGGGCAAGATCGGGCTGCTCAGCATCGACTACTCCTCCTTCGGAAAGGCCCTGGCGACGCCGGAGTTCAAGAAGACGCAGGACGAATGGGTGGCCTGCATGAAGAAGTCCGGCTACCAGCACACCGCCTTCCTCCAGCCCGCCGAGAAGTACGCGGCCCAGGGGACCTCCGCATCACCGGAGGAGAAGGCCGTGGCCAAGGCCGACGTGCAGTGCAAGCAGGAAACGAAACTCGCCACCGTCCTGGTCCGCGCCGAAACGAAGATCCAGAACGAGTACATCGAGCAGAACGCCGCCGGTTTCGCCGAAATCAAGAGGGATCAGGGCGCGGTCATCAAGTCGGCCAACGAGGCATTGGCGAACTGAATGCAGAACGACGAACAGCCCTCGGTGGACGCGGCCGGGGCGGCCCACGCCAACACCGGCAACACCGGCAAAGGTGGTGACGGCGTACGGATCAGGCGCCGCTCGCTCGCCCTGATCGCGGTGGGCGCGGTCGCGCTCACCGGTGCGGGCTTCGGAGCCTCCCTGCTGATCAAGTCGCCCGCCCAGGCCGCGGCGGACTCCCGGCCTCCCGCGCCGTCCGTGATCACCACTCCGGTCGAATACCGGGCGCTGGCCTCCTCGTTGGTCCTCCGCGGCACCGTGGTCGCAGGCCAGAGCGTGGAGATCACCCCCGGCGGGGGCTCGGCCGATGGAGGCAGTCCCACGGTCTCCAAGCTGCCGCTGAAGGCAGGGGACGAGGTGAGCGCGGGCCGCCTGCTGGTCGAGGTCTCCGGCCGTCCGGTGATCGCGCTCCAGGGCACCGTTCCGCTCTACCGCGACCTCAAGCCCGGTGCCCAGGGCAGTGATGTGGGCCAGCTCCAGGACGCGCTCCAGAAGCTCGGCCACTCCACCTCCCCCGACAACCGGGGGCGTTTCGGCGAGGGCACGAAGGCGGCGGTCACCAAGCTGTACGAGGCGGCCGGGTACGAACCCGTCCCGGTCGGCGGAGCCGAGGGATCGGCCGCCGTCACCACGGCCGAGGCACAGGTGACCTCGTCCGAACGGGCCCTGGACGACGCCAAGGACGCGCTGAAGTCCGCAGAGTCCGGCGCCGGTTCGGGCTCGGGTTCCCGTACGGGCTCGACCGCCGGAACATCCGGAACATCCGGAACATCCGGAACATCCGGGAAGGCCGATGGCGGTGCTCGCGACCTGGCGCCGCTGCGCAAATCGGTCGACCGCGCCCGGGAGGACCTGGCCACCGCGCGCGAAGGCCTCATCGCCGCGAAGGCGGCCTCCGGCCCCATGGTCCCGTCCGGCGAGGTGACGTTCCTGGAGAGCTTCCCCGCCCGGGTGCAGGACCTTCCCGTGCGGCTCGGCGGGAAGGTGCAGGGAGCCGTGATGACCGTTGCCGCAGGTCCCCTGGTGGTGCACGCCTATGTGCCCGACCACCAGAAGGGCCTGATCCGGGCGGACCAGAAGGCGGAGCTCCTCTCGGAGGCCGACGGGGCCACCGCCGACGCCTCCGTACGGTCCATCGCGACCGCGCGCACGATGCCGCGTACCGCTGCCGGCGCACAGGACGGGCAGCCGGCCGCCGGGCAGGCCGGTGGGCAGGCGGACGCGGACGGCTACCTGATGGTGCTGGCACCCGGCCGGCCGCTGGAGGCCCAATGGACCGGGCAGAACGTCCGCCTGACCGTCCTGGCCGCCACGACCGGCGGCAAGGTCCTCGTCGTCCCCGTCTCGGCGGTGTCGGCGGGCGCCGACGGTGCCACCGTGGTGACCGTGCTCGAGGACGACGGCAAGCAGCGCCGGGTCCGGGTGAAGCCCGGCACCACCGGCGACGGCCATGTCGAGGTCACCCCCGTGGACGACGGGGCCCTCCGCGAGGGCGCCCGGGTGGTGACCGGGGTCCGGGCCGACGTCGCCGCGCCGGGAGGCGCCGGATGACCGTGTCCCCGTCCCCGGCCCCGTCCGTGCCGCCCGTCATCGAATTCCGGCAGGTCGGCCTCACCTATCCGGGGCCGCCGCCCGTGGAAGCGTTCCGCCCCGGCGACCTCGTGGTCCGCAAGGGCGAGTTCATCACCGTCGTCGGCCCCTCCGGATCGGGCAAGTCCACCTTCCTGAACATCGCCGGACTGCTCGACACCCCCACCACGGGCAGCTTCCTGCTCGACGGCATCGACACCGGCCGGCTCAAGGACACCCAGCGCACCACGTTGCGCGGCCGCCGCATCGGATTCGTCTTCCAGGCGTTCCACCTGCTGCCGCACCGCAGCGCCCGCGAGAACGTCGAACTCGCCATGGTCTACGGCGACGTCCCGCGCCGCGAGCGTCCCGAGAGGGCTCGCGAAGCGCTGGCCCGGGTTCGCCTCGGGCACCGGACGGACGCGCTTCCCACCCGGATGTCCGGAGGCGAACGCCAGCGCGTGGCCATCGCGCGGGCCCTGGCCGCCCGGCCCTCGTTGCTCCTGTGCGACGAGCCGACGGGAAACCTCGACTCCGGCAACGCCGAGGCGGTGCTCCAGCTCCTGGAGACCCTCAACGCCGAGGGCATCACGGTCGTCCTCATCACCCACGACCTGGCCGTGGCCGCCCGCGGCCGGCGGACCATCACCATCCGGGACGGCTCCATGAGCGAGAGCGAGCAGGTGAGCGCATGCTGAGCCGGATCCGAAGGGCACCGGAAGCCGTACCGGAAGCCTCCCCCCACCCCGACCTCGGACGCTCCCTGTTCGCGCCACGGGACCTGCTGGCCGAGGCCTTGGCCGGGATGCTGCAGCGCCCGGCCCGCTCCGCGCTCACCATGCTCGGCACGGTCCTGGGCGTCGGCGCCTTCGTCGCGGTGCTCGGCCTGACCGCCACCGCCTCCTCGCAGATCGACGACCGCTTCAACGTGCTCTCCGCGACCGAGGTGACGGTCGAGGACATCGCCCACGAACAGGACAAGTTCGCCGACCCGGCGTTCCCGGACGACGCCACGGACCGCGTCGAGCGGCTCAACGGGGTGCGGCACGCCGGCGTGCTGTGGACGGTCAAGCCCCGGCGCAGCGCCGCCGAACTCGCCGTCACCGCCGCCCCGGTGGGCGGCAGCGGGGGAGAGGCCCTCAGCGTGGTGGCCGCCGCTCCGGCCGCCCTGCGCGCGGCCGAACCCCGGCTCTCCCAGGGCAGGCTCTACGACGAGTTCCACGCCGGTGCCCGCCAGCGCGTCACCGTGATCAGCTCGGGCATCGCCGCCCGTCTGGGGATCACCACGCTGGAGACCGAACCGGCGATCTTCATCGGGGGGCAGCCGTTCACGGTCCTCGGCATCGTCGAGGACGTCGAGCGCCAGCCGGACGTACTGCTCTCGGTCCTCGTACCGCAGACCACCGCGGTCGAGATGTGGGGGCGGCCCGCCGAGGGCGCGAGGATGCTCATCGCCACCGACCTGGGCGCCGCCCGTCAGGTGGCGGCGGAAGCCCCCACGGCACTGCGCCCCGACCACCCGGAGTACCTCAAGGCGGTTCCGCCGCCCGACCCGAAGAGCCTGCGCACCTCGGTCACCTCCGACCTCGAACAGCTCTTCCTGCTGCTCGCCGGAGTGTGCCTGGTCATCGGAGCGGTCGGCATCGCCAACACCACCCTCGTGGCGGTCCTGGAACGCACCGGGGAGATCGGCCTGCGCCGCGCCCTCGGCGCCCAGAGGCGCCACGTCACCGCCCAGTTCCTCGCCGAGTCGGGCACGCTGGGCGCGTTCGGCGGACTCATCGGCACGTCCATCGGCACGCTGGCCGTCCTGGTGGTCGCGCTGGTCAGGGACTGGACACCGGTCATGCACCCGGTGACCCTGGCCACCGCCCCGCTCATCGGCCTGGCAACCGGCGTCGTGGCGGGCATCTACCCCGCCCGACGCGCCGCCTCCGTACAACCGGCCGACGCCCTCCGCGGCTGACCCACCCCGACCCGCGCACAGACACGGCCCCCTGCCAGAGTTCTTCGCCCTTGCGGGGGGCCACCCCCTTCTCGCCCACGAGACGCGCCCTACGACTGCACAGCGCGGCAGTTGGCAGCACATACGCGAAGACCCCGTCTCAGCGAACTCGCTGACGGCGGGGTCTTTGGGCACTCCTTGCGAAGTGCCCCCGGCAGGATTCGAACCTGCGCACACGGCTCCGGAGGCCCCGTGCGTCCTACACGTTGCAGCAGGTCAGGGGCTGGTAGACCGGCTGAAGGCACTCGCTAGTCCACGAATGGGCCGCGGCCAACGATGGACTACGGCTGAGGGAAGCTCTGCTTGAGCCACTCCCGAACGGAGTCCACTGTCGTCCGTCCGTGCTGCCGCAGCACATCGATGATGTCCCGCCCGCAGACCAGTGCAATCGGATGGGCGTCTTCATGGACTTCGTCCTGCACCTGCTTGTTGAAAAACGAGGTCGTGACCAGCACACCGAAGTTGCGGTGCCGGAGCCGTGAGATCAACCGGGAAACCTCGCGTACGCCGACCGAGCTGTCTGTTGCGTAGCACTTGGCTTCAAGTGCGAAGTCGATGGCGATGGGGTTCGCCACCGGGCCCAGCACGTAGATGCCCACCGCGTCTCGCCCGCCGTCCCGGCTCGGGCGGGTGACGTCTACCGCTCCCGTGCTCGGGGCGATCAGCCGCCAGATGGCAACTGCGCAGGCCTCGAAGTCATGCTCGCGTCCGCGGAAGTACTCGCGGATCTCTTCCAGCATCGCCCGACCGGCGGGGTCATCAGGGAGCTGGTTAGCCTTCGAGCGGATGACGGTGGTGGAAGGTGCCAGCAGGGGCCGGTACACGCGGCTCTCGACCCAGGTCCGCCACACGTCGGGGCAGTCTCCGCCCAGAGGGCCCCCTCCGTCGAGTAGCTGCTGGATCCAGGTGCGGGGGATCAGGGGGTGGTCGAGCACGGTGAAGCGCGCCCGGTAGTTCTGGAATCGCTTGTCTCCAGTTGCCCTCCAGATCGCTGCCAGCTCTTCGTCAGATGTCATGGTTGGCCCACCGGGGGCCAGCAGGCCACGGAATCTGACCGACCGGCCTGACGTTCCCGACTTCTCGAAGAGGAGAAAGGGTGGGACGCTAGCGCGCTCCGTGGGGGTCCTGTAGGACGCCTCGAACGCGTCCCTCATCAGGGAGTTGCCCGACCGCTTGGTCTCGTGTAGCCCCTGGCCCGGCCTCTTGTTGTCGCCGTAGTAGGTGAAGGTGCCCGTCTGCACGTCAAGGTGGTCAGGCCAGTCGACGTCCTCGCCGCTGGTGTACAGCACGACCAAGCGCACTGTTCCCTTGGCTGGCGAGCCGGCGTACCTGAAGCCGCCCTGGTTGCCAACTCCCTTTATCAGCTTGGACATCGGGTCGTCGCCGGTGTTGCCCTTCGCCCCACCTGCGTAGAGCTTGTCGACCACAAGGTCAGCGGACGGCAGGTCTGCGAAGGGCACGTGGGGTTCAGGAGCGACAGGGAGGGTCATGCTTCATGGTCTACCACCCTGCACTGACAGTCCGGGCGGTCGCTGGCTCGTCTGCTGCGGTGCCCGGCAAAGGCGAACGAGCCTTAGCTGTCAGTGCTGTTGCGTAGGATTCCCCCGGGTACCGCCGGGTGATCTTGAGGGATGGTTGATGCGACCACTGCGCGTGATGGACCTCTTCGCAGGCTGCGGGGGGTTCAGTGAAGGGTTCCGTTCGTTCTCCACGACGGGGCACGCTCGTGAGCACGCCTTCTCCACCGTTGCCGCCGTGGAATATGCCCCTGCGGCAGCTGCCACCTTCCAGGCCAACCACGTGGGCGCCAAGGTGATGTGCGTCGACATAGAGAAGTTCGACGCGTACGACTTCGAGGGTGGCATCGACGTCATCACTGGCGGGCCGCCCTGTCAGGGTTTCTCGGGCCTGGGGAAGGGGGATACCTTTGATCCGCGAAACTCCCTGTGGGAGCAATACGCCAGGATTGTGAGCCAGGTGCGCCCAAAGGCCTTCGCCCTGGAGAACGTCGACCTATTCTTCAAATCCTATGAGTACGAGCGGCTCCAGGAGGCCGTCCAGCCAAGAGGTCCTCTCGCGGACTACACCCTGGCTGAGGGCATCCTGAATTCTGCGGACTACGGAGTTCCTCAGGCGCGTAGGCGCGCTATCGTGATTGGGACGCACCGTTCGGTCGGGAAAGCGATCACCCTGCCCGCCCCGACACATGCGAAGGTGCCAGCCCGAACCGATGGCCTGCTCCTGTTTGATGCGGAGCCCCGGCTCCTACCCTGGGTTCCAGTTGATTTGGTCTTCGAGCGGTCCGCGGCACTGAAGATCAGTGGAACGTTCCTTCCTGATCGCCAAGGAGCCGGCAACATCGCCGGGCCTTTCTATACGAGAGAGATTCACATCGGCCGGAATCCGACGGCTCTCTCGTTGGCCCGGTATCAAGCAATTCCGGCAGGGGGCAACAGGGTAAACCTCCGCGGTGTGGAGGCCGAGGTCGGTGGCAGGATCGTGTACCTCGGTACGGAGAGCTGGGACAGGCATCACAATGGCTCTGGAGATGTGATGGGTCGCCTTCGACTTGGGCAGCCGTCTGTCACAATCCGCACCGAGTTCTACAAGCCAGAAAAGGGTCGCTATCTCCACCCCTTGGAGGACCGCCCCATTACGCATTACGAGGCCGCACTCATACAGGGCTTCCCCGAGGACTACCTCTGGCATGGGACAAAAATCGAGATCGCGCGACAGATCGGCAACGCGGTGCCTGTGGGGCTGGCGCGTGCTGTGGCCGAGGCCATTCATCATCGGCTGGCTACCTGAGACCTCCAAGGATAGTAGGGGGCTGTAGGCCTAAAGATGACACCGTTGCCAAGCATTGAGAGGGCCCAGGTCACCCCCAGGCCCTCTCGCTAAGCCGTCAAACGACTAGTCAGTTATCGCCGCCGGCGAAATCGAGATGGACTCCGATCCAATGCCGGTTTCCGGAGAATCGGTGAGGCCGTACTCCTGTGACAGCGAGGCGGTCGGCGTCAAGGTTGCAATGGATTCAGAGTGCAGTAGAGATTGCTGAGCCATCTCGCGAATTACGGACAGTACATCGAGGATAGGGAACTGTCTCCGGCTTTCGAGTTCCTTTACGATGAACCGGTCCTCTGCATCTGGTAGTTGTACCGGTGGCGGAACCCGCGCATCACTCTTCAGGAACGCTCGCACGAGATAGAAACTCTTATAGTAGAGCTCCATGAAAGCGGAATCGTAGGGCAGCGGTAGGCGGATGAGGTTGAGCTTTTCATCCCTTCTCGGGACGTCGGCTTCGTTGGCTTTAGGGTAGATCCCCACCCGCAGTCCCTGGGCGCTCTCCAGTGCACCCGGCTTCACCTTTACAGTTGTGCCTACCCAGCGGTCGACTGAGGGATTTCCGATGAATAGGTCAGCCTTCCATAGCCCATTGATCGATCGGGGAAGGGTGTTCCTGTCCTCGTGTCGATGGAATGCCCGGAAGATTTGCGGAATGTAGCGCTTCAGCTTTGGTGGCTGACCTCGGTTTCCGACGTATACTCGCGAATCGTCGGTCAGGGAATCCTGGATTGATTCAAGGATGGGAATCCTCCCCTCTTTCTCCGGGCCGAAGAGGATAGAATTAGCGCCCCCCGAGATCCCGCAGAATCCCTCCAGGACCTCGCTCGCGAGAGGCCAAATCAGGCTGTTGCGATTGGCGATGGCCTCATGTACTGCCAATTCAAAGCAGATTCCGGCGTCACCGAATCCTTCCCTGAATTCCCTGGCAAGGTCCTGTAGCGTCCAAGCCGGATATCCACCCAGCCGCTGAACGCGATCCATGGCAACTGAATAGAGTGTGGCTTCGAGGACTGGCGCCACCATTGCAAACTTTGCCATGACTGCGTCAGAAACTTCCTCCTGCTGGAAGCTCTTGAGTACGCGCATATAGCATATCCCCAGCTGGTCGGACTTCATTTAGAGAGGGCAGGTGCACCATTTTTGT
Source organism: Streptomyces sp. NPDC056883 (assembly GCF_042788835.1). NCBI lineage: Bacteria > Bacillati > Actinomycetota > Actinomycetes > Kitasatosporales > Streptomycetaceae > Streptomyces > Streptomyces sp. NPDC056883. The sequence continues at coordinate 487,545 of NZ_JBHUBS010000003.1, forward strand.
TGGATGTTGGAGTTCTGGGCCTATAGAAAGCCGACCCTCCGTGTCTGCTCGGCTGACGATCTGCTCGAGCTATGCGTCAGCCATGGCGCGACAGTAGTGGTTGCTGGTTCCGAATGTGGCGAGACGGCGAAGATCCGCTGGCTGCCCCGCCGCAGGGCCCCCAACTCCCATCCCGTCTGCCGTCGGCCCACACGTATGTGGAGCGGGCGCGGTGCCGGGCGTCCAGGTGGAGCGCCCAACTGGACGAACGACCTGGACGCCCGGTGCCGTGTCTGCTCGGCTTGTCCTGGGTCGATGGCAGATGGGATGGGAGTTCCCCGCCTCAACCCTCCACGGGCCGGCACCCGCCAATGGCGCCCCCGCCATCCCGGAGCCGGAGGCCCCCGCCGGAGGCATGTCGGTGAGTGATGGCACCGCGGGCCCGTAGGGGACTGCCTCATGCCTTTGGGCCTATCCCGCCTTGCAGGGGCGGGCGTCGGCGCAGCGGGGGCGGAGCGGGCCGCAGGCAGGAGCGTCGCCCCGAGCGGAGCCGGGAAGCCCGCCCGGCGGAGCGGAGCGCAGCCGGGTGCTTGATGAGGTAGAGAAACCTGTAACAGCTTGCTCTGTCCCCGGCGGTCTTGCCGACCTGGCCGTTAGCTGCTGGCATAAGCATGGGGACGGCATGCATGGGGGGGGGGGCTGCTGATGAGCGATCTGACGGTGCACTCGTGGAAGCGGCATGGCAAGGATCGGCTCTACGTGAACCTGCCGGACGGAACGGCAGTTGCCTGGGCGGATCGAGCAACCAAGGCCGTGACGATCAAGCTTCGGCAGTACGAGGCGGAGTCCCTGGCTCTCCTTCGACGTCACCTTGGGGACGAGCTTGTCGTCAGCGCCCCTCCTCCGCCGGCGCGCCCACCTCGTCCCGCGGCTCCCCCTCAGCAGCCAACGCACCCCATTCAGGCAGTCCCGAAACCCCGGCTCGAACGGTCGGCGTCTCTCCCGCCCCTCAGCCCCAGTGAGGACTTGGCGAGGAACCGCCCCGGCTCCCGAGTCGTCGGAATGATCGCCGAACGAGGTCCGTCGAAGGTACAACGGCTGACGGCGAAGTTACTGCGGCAGTCTTCGGAGTGGGACAGCTGGTACGCGGGCCTGGAAGGCGAGCGTCGGGTAGGCCGTGAGCTAGAGCGCCTTTCCCCACTCGGCTGGCGCGTGCTCCACGGCATCGAGAAGGGCAACGGCGGCGACATCGACCACGTGCTGATCGGCCCTGGCGGCGTGTTCAGCATCAACACCAAGAACCACCGAGGTGCCTCGGTATGGGTCGGTGACTCCATGGCCAAGATCAACGGCGGAAAGCCGCGTCCCTACGCTGCGGCAAGCCAGGCCGAGGCCGACTTCGTACGGAAGGTTCTGGGGCGGTACTGCGCCTTCGACGTGCCCGTCGAACCGGTCCTGGTCTTCGTCGGCATCTCGTCACTGGACCGGGCAGCAACGCAGTATGCCGTCCGCGTCTACCAGGAACGGGAGGTGTCGTCCTTGGGGCCGCTCGCCGGGAAGCTCACGCCCGAGCAGGTGGAGCACGTGTATGGCGTCGCCCGTCACCGACGCGTCTGGCTCCGCGCCTGACCGGTCGTGTCTCGCAAGAGGCGACTCGTGAAGCCCTGCCTGCACAGTCGTTCGTAAGCCTCGGCCACGTCGTCCGGGACCTGCTGGCTGATCATGAAGCCCTGCTCGGGATAGACCAACAGCCGCTGCAACGCACCGACCAGCATGTCGATGACCAGTCGGGCGTCGCCGATGGTGTCGATGTACTCGTCGAGCGTCATCGGGCTGGAAGCGCTGACGATCTCCACTTCGGGCCAGAGCTTCCGCGCCGTGGCGTACGCACGTCGCTCCTCGTACGGCTTGCTGATGAGCAGGACGGAGGACACGTCGATGCCGGCCTCTCGCAGTAGCTCTCGACAGAAGCTGATGTTCTCGCCTGTGTTCCGTGCTCGCGGCTCCACGAGCACAGCGGAGCTGGGGACCCCAAGCTCCAAAGCGCGCTCGCGGTAGTGAACGGCCTCGCCGCGGGGCATCCGTTCGCGCGTCGTCGGGCTGGTGGCGCCGGTGAACACGAGCAAGGGGGCCATGCCCCGGCGGTACAGGTCGACGGCTGCATCCGCCACGCCCAGGTCGTGGCTGCCGAGCCCAATCGCTACCGAGCACGGCTGCGGGGCATGCCCCATCTGGTGGTAGTCCCAGATGAGTCGGGTGTCTGCCCAGTCCTGGGTCGAGATCACTCCTGGCCTTCCTTGTCGTTCGCCGAATCCGGTACCTGGAAGTCGTACTCCCAAGCAAAGCGCGAAGCGGCGTGTACTCCGAGGGCGAATTCGACCACGGTGCCGTCGGCCGTGTAGGTGGTCCGGTGCAGCTCGACAACCGGTTCGCCCGGCGGAAGCTGCAAGAGACTCACTTCGTCGGCCGTCGGCGGGCGGGCGAAGATCCGCTCCTTCATGTGGTCGATCTCGTAGCCGGCGTCGTAGAGCACGCGGAATCCACCGCCGCGGCCGGCCGGACCGGGCGTCGGATCGACCAGGCGAGTGCCTTCGACGTGCTCCGGCCGGTAGTAGCTGGTCAGTGTGTGCGTCGGCTGATCGCCTTCCTTAACCAGCCTTGCGCGTGCGTAGACCTGTGCGCCTGCCGGCAGCCCGTGTGCGGCCGCTGCCGCAGGCGGTGCTTCTACGAGGCTGACCGACTGGGTTTGCTCGTTGCGGCGGTACGCGCGCCCTGAGGCCACGCGGTCCGCGATGAACGCCACCTCGTCCCCGTCGCGCCACTTGGCCTTGTCGTACCGGGCGATGCCAAGTCGCTTGAGCGGAACCTGCTCCCTTACGACGGTGCCGTGGCCTCGGGATGAGGTGACCAAGCCTTCCGCTTCCAGCGCCTTGTAGGCGGCGTGGACGGTCGCCTTTGAGCCCTCTCCGGCGTCGACCAACTCTCTGATGTGCGGCAACTGCTGGCCCGGGGCGTAGTCACCCTTTCTGATCTGATCAGCCAGCTTGTCGGCCAGCTCTCTCCACTTCGGCGCCATCTCCACCTCTCTTGTTGCCATCAAGTCAAACACAGTCCTAGGACTGTTGACAGTCCTAGGACTGCGCTGCACTATCTATCCAAGAGCTCGCAGTCCTAGGACAGCGGGCAACGGAGGGCCTTCTTTGGGCTGTTCCCAACAACGCTGGAGGCATTGATGCCGTCGTTCAAGGTAGACACGTCGACCGCCGTGGTGTTCGTGGCCACGGCTCCGACCCCGAAGCTCGTGAGCAAGCAGACCGGTGAGCGGGCGATGGACCGGGAGACCGGCGCCGGCCTCTCCACGGTGGGCCTGCTGATCTCGGACGAGGGGGAGGGCAACCTCTACCAGGTGACCGTCCCGGAGACCGGTCTCCCCGAGGGCCTGATGCCGGGCATGCCGGTGTCGGTGATCGGCCTCAAGGCCCGTGACTGGGAGAACACGTTCAACGGCCAGACCCGGCACGGCATCTCGTTCCGCGCCGTCGCCCTCACGGCCGGGATCTGAGCATGACCGACCTGACGCCCTTATGGGAGGTCGGCCTCCCCCTGGCCGGTGCAGGTGGTGCGCTCGGCTACGCCAAGGCTCGGGCGCCCCGTGTGTACTGGTCGCTCGTCGGGCTGCCGATGGCGAGTGCGCGGTTCACGATGACGTACCGGTCGACGATGGACGTGTGCGGGCTGACGGTCCAGCCGTCCCGCTTCCGGGCCTTCCTCGTCCGTAACGTCGCCCGCCGCAGCGACGTCCAGCCGGTACCGCCGAAGGTCCGCCGACTGCGGGGCTCCACGACCGGGATGCGCGTCACGCTCCGTCTGCCGGCCGGGCTGGAACCCGCCGACGTGATCGCGGCCTCGGAACGTCTGCGGCATGCCTGGGGTGTCCACTCCGTGCACGTCGTGGAGACCAAGCCGGGGTTCGTGGAGCTCCGGATGACCGGCTACGACGTCCTGCGCCGGGTGAAGATGCCGAAGCGGAAGCCGTCCGGTCGGCTGGTGGCGCTGGTCGCGCTGCGGGAGGACGGTGCGGCGTTCGTCCGGGACTACGAGAAGGTGCCGCACGCGCTGACGCTCGGCGCCAACCAGTCCGGCAAGTCGATGTACCAGCGGAACCTGATCAAGGGGCTTGCGAGCCTTCGGGTCGCGCTCGTCGGCATCGACTGCAAGCGGGGGGTCGAACAGCGCCGGTACGCGCCACGGCTGTCAGGCCTCGCGATCACGCCGGAGGAAGCATCCGGCCTCCTGAACGCCCTCGTGGGCGAGATGGAAGACCGCTTCGACCTGCTCGACCAGTACGGCGTCACTGACCTGTGGGGCCTGCCTGCGGACGTGCGGCCGGTGCCGGTCGTACTGCTCGTGGACGAGGTCGCAGAGCTGTTCCTCGTCGCGGGCAAGAAGGACGAAGAACGCCGGGACCAGATGGTCACGCAGTTGATCCGTCTCGGGCAGATGGCCCGCGCCGCCGGCATCTACCTGGAGATCTGCGGCCAGCGCTTCGGCTCCGAACTCGGCAAGGGCGCCACCACACTCCGCGCACAGCTCACCGGCCGCGTGGTGCACCGCGTCAACGACAAGCAGACCGCCGACATGGGCTTGGGCGACGTCGCCCCTGATGCCGTCGCAGCCGTGACCGCGATCCCCGCCGACCGACCCGGCGTCGCGGTGGCCGGCGACTCCTCTGGCGGCTGGACCCGGATCCGCACCCCCGAACTGAGCGCCGACGAAGCTGCCGAGATCTGCGCCCAGTTCGCGCACCTGACCCCGGCCCTCCCCGCCCTCGCGGCCTTCCGGCCGACGCTCCGGCCGACCGCCCCGGCCAGTGAACCCGTCCCGCTGGTCAAGCCGATCCCCGCGATGGACTAGCAGTTCCTTCCCCACCTCGGTCGGCGCGACCTACTCGCGCCAGGTCCCTACCGGCCCATACCCGGATTCGAAAGGAACCACCATGACCACCGCCAAGACCCCTTCGCCCCGAAAGCCCCGCCGATCCAAGCCCGCCGCAGTCACCACGCCGGAGAAGTGCGGCACCTGCGACGGATCGGGCGAGACCACCACGACGGTCCGTGTCGGTCGCAAGCGCCGCGAGATCGGCGCCACGCAGACCGGACTGTGCCCGACCTGCTTCGGCGCCGGGACGGCCTGACCCTTCCCCGAACCTGCCGGTGCCGGAGCACAGGAATCGGCACCGGTCTCCCCGAAAGGAGGTGACCCGGTGTCCCGCACTTTCCGCCTCGACCCCGTGCTCATCCAGGCCGTCATCGCCGGAGCCCTGTCCTTCGCGCACCTCCACGACCTCGCGGCGGCGGCCGGACAGGACGGCTGGAAGGCCTGGGCCTACCCGGTCAGCGTCGACCTGCTGTTGGTCGCCGCATGGCGCCGGATGCGCACGGACACAGAGAACCGTGACGCCTGGCTGTGGTTCGCCATCGCCCTCGTCGCATCGCTCGGCGCCAACGTCGCCACCGCCGGCCTGCTCGACCTGAACGACGTACCGCCCTGGCTGCGCATCCTCGTCGCCGGATGGCCCGCGCTCGCCTTCCTCGGCGGCACGCTCCTGGCCCACGCACCCGCCCGGGCGGAAGTGCCAGAGCCTCCGGAGCCGGCCGAAGTGGATCCCGTCCCGGACGCCATCGTGGAGCGGGCGCCCGATCGGGCTCCTGAGCTGCCGCCTGCGGACCCCGCGCCCGAGCACGAAGCCCTACCTGCTGCCCCGACCGCGCCGCCGGTATCGGTGCCGCCCGCCCTGCTCGACCACGCACAGAAGATCGCGAACGCCCATCAGGCCCGGACCGGTGCCCCGATCGACACCGACACCTTGCGCAGCCACCTCGGCGTACCGCCCGCGCTCGCGGACGCGATCACCCTCCAACTCACCTGACAGGAAGGAAGACAGACCCGTGCGTCCGAACCGCTTCCACAACGTCATACGCATCGGCCCGGTGCAGGTCGGCACCCACCACGACGGCCGGGGCCGCGTCCGCCACACGGCCGTCTGCACCGCCCCCGGCTGCGACTTCTCCGCCGACTACCTCACCCGCGCCGCCGCCGAACTCGCAGCCCGCACCCACCGCTGCAACCCGCGCTGATCGCGAAGGAGACCTGCGTCTTGGACGTACCGCTCTGGCTCGCTCTGATCGTTGTCGCCGCCCTCGGAATCAAGCTCATCCGCCCGCCCTGGTGGCTCGTCGCCGTGATCCTCCTCGGCGGCTACCTCCTCGCGCACAGCTTCATGGCCCCACTTATCGACCCAATCACCAAGTAGGGAGATCCCGCCATGCTCCGACCCCGCATCCCGATCAACCCGCTGCCGACCGGCATCGTCACCCCGCTCGTCCAGCCCGTTCCCGCCTTCGACGTCGAGAGCCGCTCCGAGTCCTCGCCGATGGCTTGCGTCCACCACGCCCCGGTTCCCGGCCCGATCACCTCGGCCCGCCCCACGGTCCAGCTCACCCCCGGCAGTGTGGTCGCCCTCGTCGCCGGAGGGGGTGCCGTGGTCCTGGTCGTCGGCGCCGTCCTCGTCTCGATGCTCCTGGCGGTCGCCATCACCGGCGTCTCCGTCGCCGTGATCGCGGTAGTCCTGCGCCTGCTCGTCAAGGACCTCCAGAAGGGTCGGTGACCGAGATGGATACGCACGTCATCGCGGCAGGCTTACCGGCCCTGGGCTGGGCCCTGCACGGCGGACTGCTCCTGCGCCGCCTGTCCACCGCTCGCCGCGACCCCTTGACCGGCCTGCACACCCGCGCCGGATGGACCGCCCGAGCTGATCACCTCATGGCCAAGCACCCGAGTGCTCTCGTCCTCCTGGTCGACCTTGACGCCTTCAAGGCCATCAACGACACCTTCGGCCACGCGGCCGGCGACCTGGTGCTCACGACCACTGCGCACCGCCTCACCGCGTGGTGCGGACGCCACGGCATCGCCGCCCGCCTCGGCGGAGACGAGTTCGTCGCCATCGTCACCGGCGCCGATCGGACCCCTGGCCTCCCGGCCCTCCGAGCCGCCCTCGATCGGCCGGTCGAACACAACGGCCACACCGTGGCGGTCTCCGCCTCGGTCGGCCACTGCCACCGCAGTCATCTGCTGGTGCCGGCCCTGACCGACGCCCTGTCCGCCGCCGACCTCTCGATGTACGCAGCCAAGGGCCACGGCAGGCGCAACACACGCTAAGCGGCCCCCGGAGCGGCCTCGGTCGCCAAACTTCCGCCGCCCCGGGCGCCTGAACCCAATCCAGATCCAACGGACCCGAAAGGGAGACCTCATGATGCCCGAAACCGCTTCGACCGCGCCCGTCTGCCACGACTGCGACGGCTTCGCCACCGCCACGATCACCACCGGCTCCCGCTCCACGGACGGCACCCGGGCCACCGTTCACGTCAACTGCCCGACGTGCCGGGGCCTCGGTCGCACCGTCCCCGCCGTCCTCGTTCGGATCGGGCGGTGAGCGTCATGGCCAACCTCGCCCCCACGAGTAGCGCGCCCGGCCTGCACGTGAGCAAGCCCTCGCCGTCCGAGCCCGCCACGGCGTCCGCCTTCTGCCACTGCGGTGCCTCCGCTTCCGCCAGGGGAGACGCGCAGGTCGGTGCCCTGGTCGTCGGTTGGAACTCCAACCACGGCTCTGCCCACACCACGGGAGGCACCGAATGAACGTCCCTCTCTCCAACGGACTCAAGGTGCTCGACCTGTTCTGCTGCCAGGGTGGAGCGAGCATGGGGTACCACTTCGCGGGCTTCGAGGTCGTCGGCGTCGACCTCTCCCACCAGATCCGCTACCCCTTCCGGTTTGTCCAGTCCGATGCACTCGACTTCGTCCGTGAACACGGACCGGAGTTCGACTTCATCCACGCATCACCGCCGTGTCAGCGCTACACGCTCGCCCAGCGCATCCAGAAGCGGGACCACCCCGACCTGATCGCTCCCACCCGCGCCGCACTCGAAGCCACCGGGCGCCCCTGGGTGATCGAGAACGTCGAAGAAGCGGCAGGCGAGCTGCGCAACCCGGTCACTCTGTGCGCCGCCACCTTCGGCATGCACACCTACCGCCACAGGCTCTTCGAAACAGGAGGCGGCCTCACGCTCGCACCGCCCCAGCATCAGCCTCACACCGCGCCCCTGACCAAGATGGGACGTCCCCGGGCTCAGGGTCACTTCGCCCACTACGTCGGCAACTTCTCCGGCGTGCAGGACGCCCGCAACGACATGCGCGTGCCCTGGATGAACCGGGACGGCATCCGTGAGTGCATCCCTCCGGCCTACACGGAGTACATCGGCAGCGCGCTGTACGCCTCGCTGCTGGAGGTAGCCGCGTGACTGACTCCGCCACCCTGGCGGGCCTGGACCCGGCCACCCTGAGCGACCTGCTCCGGGTGGCCGGGGACCCCGGCTTCGACCGCCTCCACGAACAGATCCGCCGCACCGGAGGATGCGCCGCCCCGATTCGCCTCTCCGGCGGGACCAAGCTCCTCGACCCGGCCACCCGGACTGTCCTCCACGCCTACAACACCGACACCGAACCCGGCGGCGTCCTCCGCGTCGCCTGCGGCAACCGCCGGGCCTCCCGCTGCCCCGCATGCGCCTGGACCTACGCCGGCGACACCTACCACCTGATCCGCGCCGGGCTCGTCGGCGACCCCGCCAAGGGCACCCCCGAGACGATCCGCGATCACCCTCGCGTCTTCGCCACCCTGACGGCTCCGTCGTTCGGGCCCGTCCACAACCGCCCCGGTACCCGGCCGTGCCGGTGCGGCGTCCGGCACCCCGAGGACGCTGGGGAACTGGGCATCCCGCTCGACCCGAGCACGTACGACTACGCGGGCGCCGTGCTGTGGAACAACCACGCCTCCGAGCTGTGGCGCTACTTCTCGATCTACCTCCGCCGTGAGGTCGCCGCCCGTGCCGGCCTCACTCAGAAGACCGCCCGCGAGCAATCCCGCGTCTCCTTCGGGAAGGTCGCCGAGTACCAGAAGCGCGGGGCCGTGCACTTCCACGCTGTGATCCGGTTCGACGGACCGGACGGGCCCGACAGCCCACCGCCCGCGTGGGCCACCCTCGACCTGCTCACCGACGCCATCCGGGCAGCCGCCGCCCGCGTCCGCGTCGTCGTTCCCGCTGCCCCGGAGCATGGCTTCGCCAACGACTGGGTGCTCCTGTGGGGCGAACAGATCGACGTGCAGCCCATCGGCGCCTTCGGAAACGGGGAGGAGCTGACGGAGCAGGCGGTCGCGTCCTACGTCGCCAAGTACGCGACTAAGGCTGCCGAGACGACCGGCGCTGTGGATCAGCCCGTGGGCAACAAGGAAGCGCTCGTCCTCCTCGGCGTGCCCGACCACCCCCGGCGGCTCATGGAAGCCTGCATGGACCTCGACGGGGCCTACCCTGAGCGTCGCTTACGAGCCTGGGCTCACATGCTCGGCTTCCGCGGCCACTTCTCCACCAAGTCCCGCCGCTACTCGACCACCCTGGGCGCCTTACGCCAGGTCCGAGCCGACTACCGCGCCGCCCAGCAACGCGCCTCGCTCGGCCTGCCCGACCCCGACGACCACCTGGAAGCCACCCTCCTCGTCGTCGCCCACTGGTCCTACGCCGGCCACGGCTCCACTCCCGGTGAGTCCTGGCTCGCCGCCAACATCCGCCGCGACATCCAGCTCAATCGCGAGACCGCCCGCGAAGCCCTGATGGACCTGGAAGGAGCGTTGACGTGAAGGATGAACTGATGACCGTCCCGGAGATCCTCGCGGAGCTGAAAGGGATCTCCAGGCGCACCTTCTACCGGTGGCGCGAGCTCGGTCATGCTCCTGAGGCCTTCAAGCTGCCCAATGGTGAACTGCGTGTGTGGCGGAGTGACTTTCTTGCCTGGCTTCGGAGCCGGGAGGGTGCTGCCACGTGAAATCGCTCGACGTCAAGATCTGGAGTGTCCGAAAGAGGGAAACGAAGAAGCCCTCCTATGACGTGCGCTGGTCTGTAGCCGGGCAGGTCTTTTCCGAGTCGTTCAGGACGAAAGGGCTCGCAGACAACTTCCGGTCCAAGCTGATGCGGGCGGCCCGTGACGGCGAGGAATTCGACACAGAGTCCGGCCTTCCCGCATCGATGGCCGAGCGGAAGGCAACGTTGAGCTGGTATGCCTTCGCGCTCAAGTACCTCGCGATGAAGTGGCCCCACGCGGCGCCGAACACCCGGGACGGCATCAACGAATCCTTGGCGTCGGTCACGATGGCCCTGCTGGATGACCGACCTGGCCGGCCTGCCGATGTCGAGATGCGGAAAGCTCTTCGGAACTGGGCCTTCGTACTGCCCGGTCCGGACAGCAGGGAGCTTCCCCCGGAGATCGGAAACATCCTGCACTGGGTCGGCAAAGCCTCTCGTCCCTTGTCGGATCTCACCGACCCGGCCCTTGGGCGAGCGGTGCTCGATTCGCTGAAGATCAAATTGGATGGGACCGCGGCTGCTGCCGAGACCGTGCGGCGGAAGCGGCGCACCTTGGTCAATGCCCTGCACTACGCCGTGGATCTCGGGGAATTCCGTGAGAACCCGCTCTCGGCGGTTCGCTGGCAGAAGCCCAAGGTGTCGAACGAGGTCGATCCGCGGGTGGTGGCCAACCCTGAGCAAGCCCGATCGCTCCTCCACGCCGTCTCGTACGTCGGTGGGTACAGCCGGGCTCGTGGACGGCGGCTGGTGGGGCTCTTCGCCGGGATGTACTTCGGGGGCTTCCGGCCGGCTGAGGTCGTGGGGCTGGCTGAGTCGGACCTGACCCTTCCGGGGGCGGGCTGGGGGACGGCACTCCTTCACCGGACCCGGCCGAGCGTTGGTAAGCAGTGGACCGACTCCGGCGAGAGCCATGACGACCGCGGGCTTAAGAACCGGCCCACGGAAGACGTACGCCGGGTGCCGATTCCTCCGCAGCTCGTGGTGATCCTGCGCGAGCACCTCGACACCTTCGGGACGGCCAAGGACGGTCGCCTCTTCTTCAGTGAGGGCGGGGGAGTGGTCTCCTCCTCGACCTATTACCGGGCGTGGCAGGAAGCCCGGCTGCTGGCCCTACCGCCGGCCGCCGCCGCCTCGCCGCTCGCCCACCGGCCCTACGACCTGAGGCACTCGGCGCTCTCCACGTGGCTCAACGCCGGCGTCGACCCCACCGAGGTTGCCGAGCGGGCGGGCAACAGTGTGGAGGTGCTGCTCAGTCGGTACGCGAAGTGCCTCGACGGTCGGCAGGAGGTGGCCAACCGGAGGATTGAAGATCTGCTCAGCGAGTACGAGTGATCGCGAGTGACTGGCGATGCGCTGCGAGGCCCCTGGACCTGTCCGGGGGCCTTCCGCGTTTCTACCGCTGACCTGCGCCGATGGACCAAGATCCTGTCCACGAATAGTCCACAGGGTCTGACATACGGGTGCGCAGGGCCGCAGTTGGCTGCACAAACGCGAAGACCCCGTTCTCAGCGAACTCGCTGATGGCGGGGTCTTTGGGCACTTCCTGCGAAGTGCCCCCGGCAGGATTCGAACCTGCGCACACGGCTCCGGAGGCCGTTGCTCTATCCCCTGAGCTACGGGGGCGCTGTCGCTGGTGTTGCGGCGACGGGTTGAACACTACCAGCTTCCGGACGGTGATCAGGAACGGATTCCGGGGGAGCGGGGCGTGCGTCGCTCGGAGGGGGTGGAAGTGGCAAAAACCCGGACGCGGGGGCCGGGGTCGACCTACTCTCGAGTTGTGTCGGGCGCCTCGGGCCGGGTGCTTGTTGTCGACGACAACAAGGTCATCCGGCAGCTGATCAAGGTCAATCTCGAGCTGGAGGGCTTCGAGGTCGTGACCGCGAACGATGGTGCCGAGTGTCTGGACGTCGTCCATCACGTGCTGCCCGATGTGATCACCCTTGATGTGGTCATGCCCCGCCTGGACGGGTTCGGGGCCGCCGCGCAGTTGCGGGCCGATCCGAGGACGCGGCATCTGCCCGTTGCGATCGTGAGTGCCTGTACGCAGAACGAGGTCGAGGCCGGGATCGCCGCCGGCGTGGACGCCTTCCTCGCCAAGCCCTTCGAGCCCGCGGAGCTGGTGCGGGTCGTGCGTCGGCTCATCGAGCGCCGCGACCGGAGAGAGCGGAAGGGTGCTCCTGCGGGGAGAGGGAGGGGATGACCCCCCGAGAGATGCCCCCCCCGAGAGATGCCCCCCGAGAGATGACTCCCTGAGATGGGGAGCTGGGCTGAGCTGAGCTGAGCGGGACTGAGCTGGGTTTAGCTGTGTTGAATTGTTCTGTCTTGTTGGCCTTCGTGGCCCCGTTGGGGCTTCCCGTGGTGGTCGCTGTTCACATGGCGAAACCCTTCGCGTGACCTCGGGGCTTCTCCCCTAGGCTGGACACGTGACCCCCGTCGACCTCTCCCGCTCCGTCGTGTGCGCCCTGCGCCGCGCCGTCGAGGACGGGGAGCTGCCCGTCGGTGTGGTCGTGCCCGAGCGGGTCGTCGTCGAGCGGACCCGGCCCGGGGGAGTGGGGGACTACGCCTCGCCCGTCGCCTTCGGGGTGGCGAAGGGGGCCGGAGTCGCGCCCCGTGGAGTGGCCGAGGTGCTGGCCCCGCGGCTGGCCGGCCTGGCCGGGATCGAGCGCGTGGAGATCACCGGCGCCGGGTTCCTGAACTTCGTACTCGCCGAGAGTTCGGTCGGAGAGGTCGTACGGGGCATTCGCGCCCGTGGGGCGTCCTACGGGTTCGCCCACGGAGCGCGCGAAACCCCGGGGGCCGAGGCGTTCCTCGACGTGCCCCTCGCGGCCCTGCGCGAGCGCGTCGTGCACGCCGCCGTGCAGCGGATCGTGAGCAGCCAGGGGGTGGTGGGAGGAGGAGAGGGCGTCGCCGCCGCCCGCATCGCCCCCGTGGCCAAGCGGGACGGGGATGTCCGCGCCCGGTTCGGGGCCGACGCCGCCGCCTGGGCGATGCTCTGCGTTCCCGCGCACGAGACCCCGGTGTTCCCCGCATGGCTGCTCGTCCAGGACGAGTCGAGCGAGTTCTTCCGGGTGCGGTACGCCCACGCCAGGGCGCGGGCCCTGACCCGCAATGCCGGGCAGTTGGGGTTCCGGGGCGAGCCCGGGGAGGTACGCGAGGGGCACGGTGCCGGTGCGCTGCTCGGCGCGCTCCGCGACCACCCCCTCGTGCTCGAAGCCGCCGCGCACCACCGTGCGCCCGAGCGGCTCGTCCGGCAGCTCGTCGTGCTGGCCGACGCCCTGCTCGACTTCCAGTACCACGTCCTGCCCCAGGGGGACGAGAAACCCTCGGCCGCCCACCGCGCCCGGCTGGCCCTTGCCGAAGCCGCCGGGACGGTGCTGGCCGGCGGCCTGGCCCTGCTCGGTATAGACGCGCCCGACGACCACTGCCTGTGAAGCCCGCGAAACGCGTGTGATCCGATTGTGATCCGATGTGATCCGATGTGATTCGCCTGCGATCCGGATGATTTGCGAAGAGAGAATGCTGAGATGAGCCGTTCCGCACACCCCGCAGGGCCCCGCCACGCCGACGTCCTGCCCGAGGGCCACTACTCCCCGCCGGCCGCCGACCTCAACGTGCTCGACGAGAAGGTCTGGGCCCGGACGGTCGGCCGGAACGCCGAGGGAGTCGCCACCGTCGGCGGGATCGAAGTGACCCGTCTCGCCGAGGAGTTCGGGACGCCCGCCTACTTCCTCGACGAGGAGGACTTCCGGGCGCGCTGCCGCGCCTGGGCGCACGCCTTCGGGCCGGACGCCGACGTCTTCTACGCCGGCAAGGCCTTCCTCTCCAAGGCCGTCGTGAAGTGGCTCAAGGAGGAGGGGCTCAACCTCGACGTGTGCTCCGGCGGGGAGCTCGCCACCGCGCTCGCCGCCGAGATGCCGGCCGCCCGGATCGCCTTCCACGGCAACAACAAGTCGACGAGCGAGATCACCCGCGCCATCGAGGCCGGCGTCGGCCGGATCGTGCTCGACTCCTTCCAGGAGATCGCCCGCGTCGCGCACATCGCCCGCGAGCTCGGCGTGCGCCAGCCCGTGCAGATCCGCGTCACCGTGGGCGTGGAGGCGCACACCCACGAGTTCATCGCCACCGCGCACGAGGACCAGAAGTTCGGTATCGCCGTCGCCGACGGGTCGGCCGCCGAGGCCGTACGGCGCGCGCTGGGGCACGACAGCCTGGAGCTGCTCGGCGTCCACTCCCACATCGGCTCGCAGATCTTCGACATGGCCGGCTTCGAGGTCTCCGCCAAGCGCGTCGTACGGCTCCTCGCGGCCGTGCGCGACGAGCACGGGGTGGAGCTGCCCGAGATCGACCTCGGCGGCGGCCTGGGCATCGCCTACACCTCCGCCGACGACCCGCGCGAGCCGCACGAGATCGCCAAGGCCCTGCACGAGATCGTCGCCCGCGAGTGCGAGACGGCCGGCCTGCGCGCCCCGCGGATCTCCGTGGAACCCGGACGGGCGATCGTGGGCCCGACCGCCTTCACCCTGTACGAGGTGGGCACGGTCAAGCCGCTCGAGGGCCTGCGGACGTACGTCTCCGTCGACGGCGGGATGTCCGACAACATCCGGACGGCCCTCTACGACGCCGAGTACTCGGTCAGCCTCGTCTCCCGGACCTCCGACGCCGAGCCCATGCTCGTGCGCGTCGTGGGCAAGCACTGCGAGAGCGGCGACATCGTGGTCAAGGACGCGTTCCTGCCCGCCGACGTCGCCCCCGGGGACCTCCTCGCGGTCCCGGCCACCGGCGCGTACTGCCGTTCGATGGCGAGCAACTACAACCACGTGCTCCGCCCGCCGGTCGTCGCCGTGCGTGACGGAGAGGCGCGCGTCATCGTCCGCCGGGAGACGGAGGAAGATCTCCTGCGTCTCGACGTCGGCTGATACGCATTCTTCTGGGGGACACCCCCCAGACCTCGGAATAGGTGTCTCACTCAATGGACCGAGGGTGGAAACTGTTGTCCATTGAGTGAGACTGGTTCACACCTGGGGTGCAAACCGCGCAACAGGTACTGATGTGAAGATCGAAAGGCGTAGGTCGAATGATGCGTACGCGTCCGCTGAAGGTGGCGCTGCTGGGCTGTGGAGTGGTCGGCTCGGAAGTTGCCCGCATCATGACGACGCACGCCGACGACCTGACGGCCAGGATCGGCGCGCCCGTCGAGCTCGCGGGCGTGGCCGTGCGCCGTCCCTCCAAGGTGCGCGACGGCATCGACCCGGCCCTGGTCACCACCGATGCGACCGCGCTGCTCAAACGCGGCGACATCGACGTCGCGATCGAGGTCATCGGCGGCATCGAGCCGGCCCGCACCCTGATCACCACCGCCTTCGAGCACGGCATCTCCGTCGTCTCGGCGAACAAGGCGCTGCTCGCCCAGGACGGCGCCGCGCTGCACGCCGCGGCCGAGGCGGCCGGGCTGGACCTGTACTACGAGGCCGCCGTCGCCGGCGCCATCCCGCTGGTCCGTCCCATGCGCGAGTCCCTCGCCGGCGACAAGATCAACCGGGTGATGGGCATCGTCAACGGCACGACGAACTTCATCCTCGACAAGATGGACTCCACCGGCGCCGGGTACCAGGAGGCCCTCGACGAGGCCACCGCCCTCGGGTACGCCGAGGCCGACCCCACCGCCGACGTGGAGGGCTACGACGCCGCCGCCAAGGCCGCGATCCTGGCCGGCATCGCCTTCCACACCCGGGTCCGCCTCGACGACGTCTACCGCGAGGGCATGACGGAGGTCAGCGCCGCGGACTTCGCGTCCGCCAGGCGCATGGGCTGCACCATCAAGCTCCTCGCCATCCTGGAGCGCGCCGCCGACGGCGAGTCCGTCACCGCGCGCGTCCACCCGGCGATGATCCCGCTGACCCACCCGCTCGCCTCCGTCCGGGAGGCGTACAACGCGGTGTTCGTCGAGGCGGAGGCCGCCGGGCGGCTCATGTTCTACGGGCCCGGCGCGGGCGGCGCGCCGACCGCGTCCGCGGTCCTCGGCGACCTCGTCGCCGTCTGCCGCAACAAGCTCGCCGAGGCAAAGGGGCCGGGCGAGTCGGCGTACACCCAGTTGCCGGTCAGCCCCATGGGGGATGTCGTCACCCGCTACCACATCAGCCTCGATGTGGCGGACAAGCCGGGCGTCCTCGCCCAGGTGGCGACCACCTTCGCGGAGCACGGTGTCTCGATCGACACCGTCCGTCAGCAGGGAAAGGACGGCGAGGCCTCCCTCGTCGTCGTCACTCACCGTGCGCCCGACGCCGCCCTCTCCGGGACCGTCGAGGCGCTGCGGAAGCTGGACACCGTCCGCGGTGTCGCCAGCATCATGCGTGTTGAAGGGGAGTAAGGACCCATGAGCAGCAATCGCACCCACCAGTGGCGCGGCATCATCGAGGAGTACCGGGACCGCCTGCCGGTCACGGCGACGACCCCGGTGGTGACGCTCCGTGAGGGCGGCACTCCCCTCGTCCCCGCCCAGGTGCTCTCCGAGCGCACCGGCTGCGAGGTACACCTCAAGGTCGAGGGGGCGAACCCCACCGGGTCCTTCAAGGACCGCGGCATGACCATGGCGATCACCAAGGCCAAGGAGGACGGCGCCAAGGCCGTCATCTGCGCCTCCACGGGCAACACCTCGGCCTCCGCCGCCGCCTACGCGGTGCGCGCCGGGATGGTCTCCGCCGTCCTCGTGCCCCGCGGCAAGATCGCGCTCGGCAAGATGGGCCAGGCCCTGATCCACGGCGCCAAGATCCTTCAGGTCGACGGCAACTTCGACGACTGCCTGGACCTGGCCCGCGCGCTGTCCGACAACTACCCGGTGGCGCTGGTCAATTCGGTCAACCCGGTACGCATCGAGGGCCAGAAGACGGCGGCCTTCGAGATCGTGGACGCGCTCGGCGACGCCCCAGACATCCACGTGCTGCCCGTCGGCAACGCCGGCAACATCACCGCGTACTGGAAGGGCTTCAAGGAGTACAAGGCCGATGGCCTGGCCTCCCGTACGCCCCGTGTGTGGGGTTTCCAGGCCTCCGGTTCCGCGCCGATCGTGCGCGGCGAGGTCGTCAAGGAGCCGCACACCATCGCCACCGCGATCCGCATCGGCAACCCGGCCTCGTGGGACTACGCCCTGCAGGCCCGGGACGAGTCGGGCGGCTTCATCGACGAGGTGACGGACCGCCAGATCCTGGCCGCCTACCGCCTGTTGGCCGCTCAGGAGGGTGTCTTCGTCGAGCCCGCCTCGGCCGCGTCCGTGGCCGGTCTGCTCAAGGCCGTCGACCTCGGCCTGGTCGACCCCGGCCAGAAGATCGTGTGCACCGTCACCGGCAACGGCCTGAAGGACCCCGACTGGGCGGTGGCCGGCGCTCCGCAGCCGATCACCATTCCGGTCGATGCCGAGGCCGCCGCCGTCCGCCTCGGTCTCGTCTGACCGGGAGCTGCGGGCCGTCCGTCCGGTAAGGATCGTCGGCCGCCGCGACCAGCAGTACCGCAGTAACCGAGTTGCCGGATTCCGGAAGTCTTTCGAAGGCTGAGGAATCCGGCAACTCGGGCCGTACGGCACGAAAACCGATGGAAACCCGCCAGATTTCGCGGTGGAAACCCGGCCGGACCGGGGAGAGCGGGCGACACGCATCGTGCGCCTGCCGTGCGCCCTATGTCGGAGAAGAACCTTCCTTCGATAGGCTGTACTTACATCCGCCGTCGCGCATATGACCGCGGTGCTGCCCACAGGGCCTTCGGGTGTCGTACGTTCTCCAGTACATTCACAGCGAGCCAGCGAAGATCCCGTCTCGCACAGTCACAAGGAGTGTCATCGGAAGATGGCCGGTCCCGCCTTCCGCGCCGCCGCCGTACGGGTGCGCGTTCCCGCCAGCAGTGCCAACCTCGGCCCGGGCTTCGACGCCTTCGGGCTGGCCTTGGGGCTCTACGACGACGTCGTCGTACGCGTGGCCGATTCCGGCCTGAACATCGACATCGCGGGCGAAGGTGCCGACACCCTGCCCCGGGACGAGAGCCACCTCCTCGTGCGTTCCATGCGCACCGCCTTCGACCTGCTGGGCGGCCAGCCGCGCGGCCTCGAAGTCGTCTGCGCCAACCGCATCCCGCACGGCCGCGGTCTCGGCTCCTCCTCCGCCGCCATCTGCGCGGGCATCGTGGCCGCCCGCGCCGTGACCATAGGCGGAGAGGCCAAGCTCGACGACACGGCGCTGCTGGAGCTCGCCACCGAGATCGAGGGCCACCCCGACAACGTCGCCGCCTGTCTGCTCGGCGGTTTCACCCTTGCGTGGATGGACGGCGGCAGCGCCAAGGCGATCCGCATGGAGCCCGCCGATTCCATCGTTCCGGTGGTCTTCGTCCCCTCCAAGCCGGTCCTGACGGAGACCGCGCGCGGCCTGCTGCCGCGCACCGTCCCGCACGTGGACGCGGCCGTCAACGCAGGCCGCGCGGGCCTGCTCGTAGAGGCCCTGACCAGGCGTCCCGAGTTCCTGCTGCCGGCCACCGAGGACCGTCTCCACCAGGAGTACCGGTCCCCGGCGATGCCCGAGAGCGTGGCGCTCGTGGCCCGACTGCGGGCGGACGGCATCCCCGCGGTGATCTCCGGCGCGGGCCCCACGGTCCTCGCGCTGGTCGACAACGGTGCGGCCGACAAGGTCGCACGGCTCGCGGGCGAGGGGTGGGCGGCCAACCGGCTCGCACTCGACGCAGCGGGCGCGAGCGTACTTCCGCTGGGAACCCAGGGCGGCTGATCCGTTCAGTAGAGGACACAGCCGGCCAGGGGCGGGCGGCCAGGGCAGGCCGCCCGCGCGGAGCCCGCGCGAAACCCGCGCGGATGGGCTCGATAGCCGGTGATGGAGAGGGGGAATGTCTGTTGGATCCGGTAGTGTTAGTCTCAAGTGCGCATCCGAAGCCGCCATGGCTTGGTGCTCAGTGTCCCTATCAGGGACCACCTTTCTTCCGGGAGCCTCCCCGACTGCTTTGATCGCTGCCAGCAGTTTCGAGCACGCTCCGGAATCGGCGTGACATTCCCACGCTTTCAGCTCGGGGGCTTCTCGCCGGAACCACCCACGCACATGCACGTTTCTCTCCGCCGTATCTCTATCGGCGGACCACCGCCCCGGCAGTAGTTCGCGGCTCATCGAGTCGTGGCTTGCTGACGGACAGCACAACCGGTCGCCGAGCCAGACAGGCCGACGTCCGCTCCAGGGAAGGACCCTTCGTGAGCGACACCACCGATCTGATGGGCGCTGCCGACACCAACGTCGACACCAGTGCCCCCGCCGAGGGCGCCGCGCCGACCAAGCGCCGCCGCTCCGGCACCGGCCTTGACGGCATGGTCCTGGCCGAGCTCCAGCAGGTCGCGTCGGGCCTCGGCATCAGGGGCACCGCGCGGATGCGCAAGGGCCAGCTGATCGAGGTCATCAAGGAGGCGCAGGCGGGAAGCAGCGCCCCCAAGGCCGCGGCCTCCGCGCCGGCCGCCGCGCCCGCCGACAGCGGCGAGACCAAGCCGAAGCGCCGCGCCACCAGCAAGGCCCGTACGGGCGAGGCCGCCGCCGAGGCGCCCGCCGAGAAGACCGCCACGCAGGCCCAGATCGACATCCCGGGCCAGCCGGCCAGCGAGGACGCCCCGGTCGGCGAGCGCCGCCGTCGGCGTGCCACCGCCCCCTCCGGCAGCCCCGAGGGTTCGGCCCCCGCCGCCGCCGTGCAGGTGGAGCAGAAGCCCGAGACCGTCGCCCCGGCCGCACAGGCCGAGGCGAAGGCCGAGGCCGCCACCGCCCCTGCCGGCCAGGCCGCACAGGGCCAGGAAGGCGAGGGCCGCGGCCGTCGCGACCGCCGCGAGCGGGGCAACGACCGCGCCGACGGTCGCCGCGAGCGCCGTGAGCGCGGTGCCAAGGCCGACGACCAGGGCCAGGGTGCTCAGGGTCAGGGCCAGGCCGGTCAGGGTGGCCAGGGCCAGAGCCAGGGTCAGGGCCAGCAGGGCGGCCGCCAGGACCGGACCGACCGTCAGGACCGCCAGCAGGGCGGCCGCGGTCAGGGTCAGGGCCAGGGGCAGCAGGGTGGCCGTCAGGACCGGGACCGTCAGGACAACGGCCCGCAGGACGACTTCGACGAGGACGGCCGTCGCGGCCGTCGCGGCCGCTACCGCGACCGCCGTGGCCGTCGCGGACGCGACGAGTTCGCGCCGGCGGAGACGCCCGTCGCCGACGACGACGTCCTGATCCCCGTCGCGGGCATCCTCGACATCCTCGACAACTACGCGTTCATCCGGACCTCGGGCTACCTGCCCGGCCCGAACGACGTGTACGTCTCCCTCGCCCAGGTCCGCAAGGCCGGTCTGCGCAAGGGTGACCACACCACCGGTGCGGTCCGTCAGCCCAAGGACGGCGAGCGCCGCGAGAAGTTCAACGCGCTCGTGCGCCTGGACTCCGTCAACGGCATGGCGCCCGAATCCGGCCGCGGCCGCCCGGAGTTCCAGAAGCTGACCCCGCTCTACCCGCAGGACCGGCTCCGCCTGGAGACCGACCCGGGCGTGCTGACCACCCGCATCATCGACCTCGTGTCGCCGATCGGTAAGGGCCAGCGCGGTCTGATCGTGGCCCCGCCGAAGACCGGTAAGACCATGATCATGCAGGCGATCGCCAACGCGATCACGGTCAACAACCCCGAGTGCCACCTGATGGTCGTCCTGGTCGACGAGCGTCCGGAAGAGGTCACCGACATGCAGCGGTCGGTGAAGGGCGAGGTCATCTCCTCGACCTTCGACCGCCCGGCCGAGGACCACACCACCGTCGCCGAGCTGGCCATCGAGCGCGCCAAGCGTCTCGTCGAGCTCGGCCACGACGTGGTCGTCCTGCTGGACTCCATCACCCGTCTGGGACGCGCGTACAACCTCGCCGCCCCCGCCTCCGGCCGCATCCTGTCCGGTGGTGTCGACTCGACCGCGCTGTACCCGCCGAAGCGCTTCTTCGGTGCCGCGCGCAACATCGAGGACGGCGGCTCGCTGACCATCCTGGCCACCGCGCTGGTCGACACCGGCTCGCGCATGGACGAGGTGATCTTCGAGGAGTTCAAGGGCACCGGCAACATGGAGCTCAAGCTCGACCGGAAGCTCGCCGACAAGCGCATCTTCCCGGCCGTGGACGTGGACCCCTCGGGCACCCGCAAGGAGGAGATCCTCCTCAACAGCGAGGAGCTCGCCATCGTCTGGAAGCTGCGCCGGGTGCTGCACGCGCTCGACTCGCAGCAGGCCATCGAGCTGCTCCTCGACAAGATGAAGCAGACGAAGTCGAACGCCGAGTTCCTCATGCAGATCGCGAAGACGACCCCGTCGGGCAAGAACGACGACTGACGTCTCCCCGTAGCACCACCTGCGTGACCACGACCGCCCCCGCCGCACCCGCGACGGGGGCGGTCGCGTCGTACCGGGGCCCGGAGGGCCTAGAGGGCCTACGCAGCCTGCGGGGTCCCGGGGCCGCGATGAGGGGGCGTGCGGTCTACGACGCTTCGTGCCGGGGTGCGACCTTTGCCACACTCCGTACGCCGCACGGCCCGGGGCACTCACCCCGCGCCTACGGGGGAAACCGCAGGTAGGTGAGGGGTCACGGGGTGTCCGCGGCGGCCGGTCGCGGGGGTCGTACGGGCCGGGACCGCCACCGGACGCACACGGGACGCACAGGCGGCCGTGGAACCCTGGGAGCCGTCTGGCCGTCTCCGACAGGGGGAACGGGGAATCCGGGCCGAACACAGACGGGCAGAGCAGAGCATGAGCCAGGACAACAGGGGCCACGGCCGCAGGGCCGCCGCGGGCCGGCGCCGACGGAAGCCGGCCGCGCGCCGCAGGGCCGTCGTCATCGCCGCGTGGACCGCCGCCGGCGTGGTCGTCCTGGGCGGGGCGGGGCTCGGCTACTTCTACGTCAAGTTCAACGGCAACCTCAAGACGGTCGACATCGACGCGGCCCTCGGCACGAACCGCCCGCAGAACGTGGACAACGGCTCGATGGACATCCTCGTCCTCGGCTCCGACTCCCGCAGCGGCGCCAACGGGGAGTACGGCCAGGACGACGGCGGCTCCGCACGCTCCGACACGGCGATGGTCGTCCACCTCAACGAGGGCCACACCAAGGCCACCGTCGTATCCATACCCCGCGACACCCTCGTGACCAGGCCCTCCTGCAAGCTCTCCAACGGCAAGACCGACCTGGGCGGCCCGCGCAAGATGTTCAACGAGTCGTTCACCGTCGGCGGGGCCGCCTGCGCCGTCGCGACCGTGGAGAAGATGTCGGGGATCCGCATGGATCACTACCTCGAAGTCGACTTCACGGGCTTCAAGGAGATCATCGACAAGCTCGGCGGCGTCGAGGTGACGACCACCAAGCCGATCAAGGACGACTACAGCCACCTCGACCTGCCCGCCGGGACGAACAGGCTGAACGGCGAGCAGGCCCTCGGCCTCGTCCGCACCCGCCACGGCGTCGGCGACGGCGGAGACCTGGGCCGAATACAGCTCCAGCAGGCCTTCATCAAGGCGCTGATCAAGCAGGTCAAGAGCATCGGCGTCTTCGAGAACCCGAAGAAGCTGCTCGACGTGGCCGACACCGCCACCAAGGCCATCACCACGGACAAGGCGCTCGGCGACGTGAAGTCCCTCATGGGATTCGCCCAGGGCCTGGAGGGCATCAGCCCCGAGAACATGCAGATGATCACGCTGCCGGTGACCGGGGACGCCCGTGACCCCAACCGGGTCGTCCCGCTCACCAAGGAGTCCCAGATGGTCTGGGACGCCCTGCTGGCCGACCGGCAGGTGCCCGCCGAGGCCACCGCGAACTCGGCCGGCGACAAGGGCACCGCCGGTACGGTCGTCCGGTAGCACGAACCGCCTGGTCGGACGGGTTCCGGCAGGCCTCGGAATAGATGCGGGCCCCCCTCCGTTGAGGGAGGCGTCCTCAGAATTTTGACAGGCAGCCCGGTCCTGGCAGACTGGTCTGTCGGCCCCGGTTCACGCAGCGCGCAATTCGGCTCCTGCGACCCGGCGCCCTCCCGAATCTAGGAGACACCTTGAAGCGCGATGTTCACCCCCAGTACGTCGAGACCCAGGTCAGCTGCACCTGTGGCGCGTCGTTCACCACTCGTAGCACCCTGACCGAAGGCACCATCCGTGCCGAGGTCTGCTCCGAGTGCCACCCGTTCTACACGGGCAAGCAGAAGATCCTCGACACCGGTGGCCGCGTGGCCCGCTTCGAGGCCCGCTTCGGCAAGGCTGCACAGAAGTAGCGAGCCTCAGGCGCCGGATCCCGGCTGCACCCTGTTCGCACGGGGGCAGCCGGACCGGCGCCTTTCTCGTCCCGCAGCCCTTTTCTTCACATTCACCATCTTCAGGAGCCCCCGATGTTCGAGGCGGTCGAGGAACTGATCGGCGAGCACGCCGATCTTGAGAAGAAGCTCGCCGACCCTTCGGTCCACTCGGATCAGGCCAACGCGCGCAAGCTGAACAAGCGCTACGCGGAGCTGACCCCGATCGTCGCGACCTTCCGTGCCTGGAAGCAGTCCGCCGAGGACATCGAGACGGCGAAGGAGTTCGCGGCCGACGACCCGGACTTCGTGGCAGAGGTCAAGGAACTGACCGCGCAGCGCGAAGAGCTCACCGAGAAGCTCCGCCTGCTGCTCGTTCCGCGCGACCCCAGCGACGACAAGGACGTGCTCCTGGAGGTCAAGGCGGGTGCGGGCGGTGACGAGTCGGCCCTGTTCGCCGGCGACCTGCTCCGCATGTACCTGCGCTACGCCGAGCGCGTGGGCTGGAAGACCGAGATCATCGACGCCACCGAGTCCGAGCTCGGCGGCTACAAGGACGTCCAGGTCTCCGTCCGCACCAAGGGCGGCAACGGCGCCACCGAGCCCGGCCAGGGCGTCTGGGCCCGCCTGAAGTACGAGGGCGGCGTGCACCGCGTCCAGCGCGTGCCGGCCACCGAGTCCCAGGGCCGCATCCACACCTCCGCCGCCGGCGTGCTCGTCACCCCGGAAGCCGAGGAGGTGGAGGTCGAGGTCAACATGAACGACCTCCGCATCGACGTGTACCGCTCCTCGGGCCCCGGCGGCCAGTCCGTCAACACCACCGACTCGGCCGTGCGCATCACGCACATCCCGACCGGTGTGGTCGCCTCCTGCCAGAACGAGAAGAGCCAGCTCCAGAACAAGGAGCAGGCGATGCGCATCCTGCGCTCGCGCCTGCTGGCCGCCGCCCAGGAAGCCGCCGAGCAGGAGGCCTCCGACGTGCGCCGCAGCCAGGTGCGCTCCGTGGACCGCTCCGAGAAGATCCGTACGTACAACTACCCGGAAAACCGGATCTCGGACCACCGGACGGGCTTCAAGGCGTACAACTTGGACCAGGTGCTCGACGGAGACCTCGACCCGGTCATCCAGGCCTGCGTCGACACGGACTCCGCCGCCAAGCTCGCGTCCGCGCACTGAGTCCCTCGCAGGACCCCCGCAGCACCCTGCAGGACCCCGCACCACCCCCCGTACGACAGCAGCCCGGAGGACCAGCGTGAACTTGCTGCTTGCCGAGGTGGCCCAGGCCACCCAGCGGCTGGCCGCCGCCGGCGTGCCCTCACCGCGTTTCGACGCGGAGGAGCTCGCGGCCTTCGTGCACGGCGTCAAGCGGGGGGAACTCCACCACGTCAAGGACGCGGACTTCGACGCCCGCTACTGGGAGGCCGTCGCCCGCCGCGAGGCGCGCGAGCCGCTCCAGCACATCACCGGCCGCGCCTTCTTCCGGTACCTGGAGCTCCAGGTCGGGCCCGGGGTCTTCGTGCCCCGGCCCGAGACCGAGTCGGTCGTGGACTGGGCCATACAGGCCGTCCGGGCGATGGACGTCGTCGAACCGCTGATCGTGGACCTCTGCACCGGCTCCGGCGCCATCGCGCTCGCCATGGCGCAAGAGGTGCCGCGCTCGCGCGTGCACGCCGTCGAGCTGTCCGAGGACGCCGTGCGGTGGACCCGTAAGAACGCCGAGGGCTCCCGGGTCACCGTCCACCAGGGCAACGCGCTCAGCGCCCTGCCCGAGCTGGACGGACAGGTCGACCTGGTCATCTCCAACCCGCCGTACATCCCGCTCACCGAGTGGGAGTACGTGGCACCCGAGGCCCGCGACCACGACCCCGAGATGGCGCTGTTCTCCGGCGAGGACGGCCTGGACACCATCCGCGGCATCGAGCGCACCGCCCACCGGCTGCTGCGCCCCGGCGGCATCGTCGTCATCGAGCACGCCGACACCCAGGGCGGACAGGTCCCGTGGATCTTCGCCGAGGAGCGGGGCTGGGCCGACGCCGCCGACCACCCCGACCTCAACAACCGACCGCGCTTCGCGACCGCCCGCAAGGCCCTGCCGTGACCGGCCCTGCCGTGAGCGGCGCAGTCACCGCGCGCATTCCCGCCACCCCCCTGCTGCACGAGGAGGCCCGCTGATGGCCCGGCGATACGACTGCAACGACGCGACGGACCGCAAGACGGGCCTGCGCGAAGCCGCCTCCGCCGTACGCCGCGGCGAGCTCGTCGTGCTGCCCACCGACACCCTGTACGGGATCGGCGCGGACGCCTTCAGCGCGGAGGCCGTCGGCGACCTGCTCGCCGCCAAGGGGCGCGGCCGCAACATGCCCACCCCCGTCCTCATCGGCTCCCCGAACACCCTGCACGGCCTGGTCACCGACTTCTCCGAGCAGGCCTGGGAGCTCGTCGACGCCTTCTGGCCGGGCGGTCTGACGCTCGTCGCCAAGCACCAGCCCTCGCTGGCGTGGGACCTGGGCGAGACCGGCGGCACCGTGGCCGTACGCATGCCCCTGCACCCCGTCGCGATCGAGCTGCTGACCGAGGTCGGCCCGATGGCGGTGTCCTCGGCGAACCTGACCGGACACCCGGCGCCCGAGGACTGCGACGCGGCGCGCGAGATGCTCGGCGACTCCGTGTCCGTGTACCTGGACGGCGGGCCGACCCCGAGCACCCTGCCCTCGTCGATCGTCGACGTCACCGGGAAGGTTCCCGTCCTGCTGCGCGAGGGCGCACTGACCGCCGAGCAGCTGCGGGAGGTCGTGCCCGACCTCGAGGTGGCTCCGTGAGCCCTGAGGGGCGTGGCATAGCCGGGGACAGCACCTTCCGCATACTCCACGTCAGCACCGGCAACGTGTGCCGCTCGCCCATCACCGAGCGGCTGACGCGGCACGCGCTGTCCCACCGGCTCGGCGGCCCCGTCACCGGCGACCTGATCGTGGAGAGCGCGGGCACCTGGGGCCACGAGGGCGCGCCCATGGAGGCCAACGCGGCCGCCGTGCTGGCCGACTTCGGGGCGGACGCCTCCGGATTCACCGGCCGGGAGCTCCTGGACGAGCACGTCATACGCGCGGACCTGGTCCTGACCGCCACCCGCGACCACCGTGCCCAGGTGATCTCCATGGGGCATTCGGCGGGGCTGCGCACCTTCACCCTGAAGGAGTTCACCCGGCTGGTGCGGGCGATAGACCCCGCGACCCTGCCGCCGCTGGAGGACGGGATGGTGGAGCGGGCCCGAGCGCTGGTCCGTGCCGCCGCCGCTCTACGCGGGTGGCTGCTTGCGCCGTCCCCGGACGCGGACGAGGTGTACGACCCGTACGGGGCGCCGATCACCTTCTTCCGGTCGATCGGCGACGAGATCAACCAGGCGCTGGACCCCGTGGTCACGGCCCTGACGGGCGTCACGGCTTCCCGCTGACGCCGGCGGTGCCGGGTGCGGTCGCCCTGCGGGGCCTTCCCCTACCCGCCCTTCCACCGTTCCCCGGGGCTCCGCCCCGGCCCCCCCCCTGGGGCTCCGCCCCGGACCCCGTGCCTCAAACGCGGGCGAGGCTGGATTCGTCGCGAGGCGGGACGGGCGGGCCCGGCCTACAGTGGCTGGTACCCGGTATGAGGTACCCCCCTGGAGTCGCGCCATGAGCGTCATCACCGAGCCGATGGACCTGCTGCGGCAGCAGGATCCCCAGATGGCCGACGTGCTCGCCGGCGAGGCACAGCGGCAGGCGGGCTCCTTGCAGCTGATCGCCGCCGAGAACTTCACCTCGGCCGCCGTGCTCACCGCACTGGGATCGGTGCTCGCCAACAAGTACGCCGAGGGATATCCCGGCGCCCGCCACCACGGCGGCTGCGAGTACGCCGACCTCGCCGAGCAGATCGCCGTCGAGCGGGCCCGCGCCCTCTTCGGCGCCGAGCACGCGAACGTGCAGCCGCACTCCGGATCCGCCGCCGTGCTCGCCGCCTACGCCGCACTGCTGCGGCCCGGGGACACCGTGCTGGCCATGGCGCTCACCTCCGGGGGCCACCTCACCCACGGGTCGCCCGCCAACTTCTCCGGGCGCTGGTTCGACTTCGTCGGGTACGGAGTGGACGCCGAGACGGGGCTCATCGACTACGCCCGGGTGCAGCGGCTCGCGCACGAGCACCGGCCCAAGGCCATCGTGTGCGGGTCCATCTCCTATCCGCGGCACCCCGAGTACTCCGTGTTCCGGGAGATCGCCGACGAGGTCGGGGCCTTCCTGATCGCCGACGCCGCCCACCCCATCGGACTCGTGGCCGGCGGGGCCGCGCCCAGCCCCGTGCCCTACGCCGACGTCGTCGTGGCCACCACCCACAAGGTGCTCCGGGGTCCGCGCGGCGGGATGATCCTGTGCGGGGCCGAGTTCGCGGAGCGGATCGACCGGGCGGTGTTCCCCTTCACCCAGGGCGGCCCGCAGATGCACAGCATCGCCGCCAAGGCCGTGGCCTTCGGCGAGGCCGCCGGGCCCGCCTTCACCTCGTACGCGCACCGGGTGGTCGCCAACGGCCGCGCGCTGGCCGACGCGCTCGCCGCCCGCGGGTTCGCGATCACGACCGGGGGGACCGACACCCACCTGATCACCGCCGACCCCGCACCGCTGGGCGTCGATGGAGCGGGTGCCCGGGGCCGGCTGGCCGCCGCCGGCATCGTGCTGGACACCTGCGCCCTTCCGTACGGCGACCGGCGCGGGATCCGCCTCGGCACCGCGGCGGTGACCACGCAGGGCATGGGGGAGGCCGAGATGGTCCGGATCGCCGAGCTGTTCACGGCCGCGCTGACCGGCGGGGAGCCCACGAAGATCCGTAGCGACGTCAACGAGCTGGTGGTCAGTTTTCCGCCGTATGGGGTTTAAGCGGGGCAAGAGCGACGTACCGCAACCGGGATACCGCCCCTGCGCGTCCCCGACAGTGAGTACATCGCAGCTAGTGTGTGGGGCTGAGATGGCCGGCGATACATCTGGGGCAGCCCGTGCGTGAATATCTGCTGACGCTTTGCGTCACGGTCGCGGTGACTTATCTACTCACCGGGCCCGTGCGGAAGTTCGCGATCGCCGTGGGCGCGATGCCCGAGATCCGTGCGCGCGACGTGCACCGGGAGCCCACTCCGCGGCTCGGCGGCATCGCGATGTTCGGCGGACTGTGCGCCGGCCTGCTCGTCGCGGACCACCTGAAGAACCTCAACGGGGTCTTCGAGCTGTCGAACGAGCCGCGGGCCCTGCTCTCCGGGGCGGCCCTGATCTGGCTGGTCGGCGTCCTCGACGACAAGTTCGAGCTCGACGCCCTGATCAAGCTCGGCGCCCAGATGATCTCCGCCGGCGTGATGTGCATGCAGGGCCTGACCATCCTGTGGATCCCGGTCCCCGGAGTCGGCTCGGTCTCGCTCACCCCCTGGCAGGGCAACCTGCTCACCGTGGCCCTCGTCGTGATCACCATCAACGCGGTGAACTTCGTGGACGGCCTCGACGGCCTCGCCGCCGGCATGGTCTGCATCGCGACCTGTGCGTTCTTCCTCTACGCCTACCGGATCTGGTTCGGCTACGGGATCGAAGCGGCCGCGCCCGCGACCCTCTTCGCCGCCATCCTGATGGGCATGTGCCTCGGCTTCCTGCCGCACAACATGCACCCCGCCCGCATCTTCATGGGCGACTCCGGCTCGATGCTCATCGGCCTGGTGCTGGCCGCCGCCGCCATCTCCGTCACCGGACAGGTGGACCCGGACGCGATGGCGCTGTTCGTCGGCGGCGAGCGCAACGCGACCCACGCGATGCTGCCGGTCTTCATCCCGCTGATCCTGCCGCTCACGATCATCGCGATCCCGATGACGGACCTGATCCTCGCCATCGTGCGGCGCACCTGGAAGGGCCAGTCGCCCTTCGCCGCGGACCGCGGACACCTCCACCACCGGCTCCTGGAACTCGGGCATTCGCACAGCCGGGCGGTGCTCATCATGTACTTCTGGTCAGGATTGATCGCCTTCGGCACCGTGGCGTACTCCGTGCATTCCGCCTCGATGTGGATCGTGCTGGCGATCTCCGGGCTGAGCGCCGTGGGCCTGCTGCTGCTCCTGCTGCCGCGCTTCACCCCGCGTGCCCCGCGCTGGGCGGAGCGACTGGTCCCGCCGCGCTACCGGCACGCGGAACGGGCCGCGGAGGCCGCCCTGCAGGACGATTCGGCGGCAGAGCCGGAGCCGGCCCGGCCGATCGCGGCGGGTGTGTCCGGCGTCAACGGGGCGACCGCCATTGGCCCCCGTTCGCGCTTCCCCGACCGGCGTAAGGCCGGGTCCTCCCGCTGACACCCGGTGCGCATGTCGGACATGAACCCCCTTTACCAGACAACCCACTTGCGCGTCGCGCACACACGCGCAGGGTCACTCTCATGTGTGACAGTCCGCACACCCTCCGAGTAAAGCTCTCATCAAATACTTTGTGATACCGTTCACTAAACCCGGCGACAGAGCCGAAGGACCGTAGTGCGACGGTCCATTGGCCCGAGGTACTCACTCGGACCGGGCTTACGCTCGTCCTGTACGAGTCCCGTGCCCCCACCACCACGCGGAGCAAACCGCCATGCGGTCAGATGACGTCCGATCCCTCCTGCAATCCGCCGTTCCCACGGCTGTCGCCGGCGCTCTCGCCGCCGTCGTCAGTGGGATCGTCGCCGGTGGCAAGGGGGCCGTGGGCGCCGTCGTCGCGACGGTGGTGGTGATGCTGTTCATGGGCATCGGATTCCTCGTACTGCAGCGCACGGCGAAATCACTGCCGCACCTGTTCCAGGCCATGGGGCTCATGCTCTACACGGCCCAGATCCTGCTGCTCTTCGTCTTTCTCGCCGTGTTCAAGAACACGACGCTGTTCAACCCCAAGGCCTTCGCGATCACGCTCGTCGTCACCACCCTCGTGTGGATCGGCGCACAGGCACGTGCTCATATGAAGGCCAAGATCCTCTACGTCGAACCCGATTCGATGAAGGGCGACAAGCCCGGAAATTCGGGTCAGAAGTCGTGAGGGGTAGGGGCGGAATAAGTGCGCGTTCGAGATGCTGCTATCGTCCGGTTTCAACTGCGGCATTGCGGGCGCGGGCATCTGAAGCTGACGCCTGTTCCATCGCGAGGCTCGATGCCTGACTGTCGCCCCACCATCCGTAACACCAGTCCAGTGCCGAACCGCGGCTGCACGCCGCGCCGACACAACGAGGTTGCCGTACCTATGCGCCACGCTGAAGGAGCCTGCGGTGAGTGCTGCTGACATGACGCTCGCCTTCGATATCAATTGTCATTTCGAAGACGGCACTGGCTGCGGCTTCCCGGGCCCGACCCTGTACTCGTTCCTGTTCAAGCCGATCTTCGGTGACGCCGACACGAACCTGTACTTCAACAAGACGATGCTGCTGGCCCTCCTGGGCTCGCTCGTCATCGTGGCCTTCTTCTGGGCCGCGTTCCGGAAGCCGAAGGTCGTACCGGGCAAGCTTCAGATGGTCGCCGAGGCGGGCTACGACTTCGTACGCCGCGGCATCGTCTACGAGACGCTCGGCAAGAAGGAAGGCGAGAAGTACGTCCCCTTCATGGTTGCGACGTTCTTCTTCGTCTGGATCATGAACCTGTGGTCGATCGTGCCGCTCGCCCAGTTCCCGGTGACTGCCGTCATCGCGTACCCGGCCGGCCTCGCCCTCGTCATCTACGTGATGTGGATGTCGGTGACCTTCAAGCGCCACGGCTTCGTGGGCGGCTTCAAGAACATCACCGGCTACGACAAGTCCCTCGGCCCGATCCTGCCGATGGTCATGGTGATCGAGTTCTTCTCGAACGTCATCGTCCGCCCCTTCACCCACGCGGTCCGACTGTTCGCGAACATGTTCGCCGGCCACACGCTGCTGCTGCTGTTCACGATCGCGAGCTGGTACCTGCTGAACGGGATCGGCATCGCTTACGCGGGCGTCTCGTTCGTCATGGTCATCGTGATGACCGCGTTCGAACTCTTCATCCAGGCTGTCCAGGCGTACGTCTTCGTCCTCCTGGCCTGCAGCTTCCTGCAGGGCGCGCTCGCCGAACACCACTGAGCCACAGCCCGCTCCTGCAATCCCCCCGAATCGTCCGGTGGCCAACCCCCACCGGTCCATGAAAGAGAAGGAAGAACTGGCATGTCCCAGATCCTCGCTGCTGCCACCGAAGGCGTCACCGGCTCCCTCAGCTCTGTCGGCTACGGTCTCGCGGCCATCGGCCCGGGCGTCGGCGTCGGCATCATCTTCGGTAACGGCACGCAGGCTCTTGCCCGTCAGCCCGAGGCTGCCGGTCTGATCCGCGCCAACCAGATCCTCGGCTTCGCCTTCTGTGAGGCGCTCGCCCTCATCGGTCTGGTCATGCCGTTCGTCTACTAAGACGAACTCAACGACTAGTCCGAATCGACGAAAGGCACTGATGTGAACCTCCTGGTTCTCGCGGCCGAGGAGCCGGGTAACCCCCTCGTCCCGCCGATCCCCGAGCTTGTCATCGGTCTGATCGCCTTCGTCATCGTCTTCGGTTTCCTCGCGAAGAAGCTCCTCCCGAACATC
Organism: Streptomyces sp. NPDC056883; assembly: GCF_042788835.1. NCBI lineage: Bacteria > Bacillati > Actinomycetota > Actinomycetes > Kitasatosporales > Streptomycetaceae > Streptomyces > Streptomyces sp. NPDC056883. The sequence continues at coordinate 519,386 of NZ_JBHUBS010000003.1, forward strand.
AACAAGGTTCTGGACGAGCGCCGCGAGGCCATCGAAGGCGGTATCGAAAAGGCTGAGGCCGCTCAGACCGAGGCTCAGAGCGTGCTGGAGCAGTACAAGGCCCAGCTCGCCGAAGCCCGGCACGAGGCCGCTCGCCTGCGCCAGGACGCTCTGGAGCAGGGCACTGCGCTGAAGGAAGAACTTCGCGCAGAGGGCCAGCGGCAGCGTGAGGAGATCATCGCTGCCGGTCACGCCCAGATCGCGGCTGACCGCAAGGCCGCCTCTTCCGCTCTCCGTCAGGACGTCGGCAAGCTGGCGACCGACCTGGCCGGAAAGCTTGTCGGCGAGTCCCTCGAGGACCACGCCCGGCAGAGCCGCACGATCGACCGCTTCCTCAGCGAGCTTGAGGAGAAGGCCGAGGCCGCCCGATGAACGGAGCGAGCCGCGACGCGCTGGCCACCGCCCGCGAGCGTCTCGACGCGCTGACGGACAACACGTCCGTCGACGCGGCGAAGCTCGCAGGCGAGCTGGCGGCCGTCACCGCGCTGCTCGACCGTGAGGTCTCGCTGCGTCGGGTCATCACGGACCCGGCGCAGTCCGGCGAGGCCAAGGCCGAGCTGGCCGGTCGTCTGCTCGGCGGCCAGGTGGGCGGGGAAACCCTCGACCTGGTGACCGGCATGGTCCGGTCCCGCTGGTCGCAGTCCCGTGACCTGGTGGATTCGCTCGAGGTCCTGGCGGCCACCGCCGACCTCACGGCGGCCCAGGCCGGCGGAGGCCTCGACGACGTCGAGGACGAGCTGTTCCGGTTCGGCCGGATCGTCACCTCGAACACCGAGCTGCGCGCAGCACTGACCGACCGGTCGGCCACCGCCGCCGCCAAGAGCCAGCTGCTCCGCAGCCTGCTCGGCGGCAAGGCGAACGCCGTCACCGAGCGGCTGGTCACGCGTCTCGTCACGCACCCGCGTGGACGTAGCCTGGAAGCGGGCCTCGAGTCCCTTTCGAAGGTCGCCGCCGAGCGTCGTGGCCGCATGGTCGCCACCGTGACCACCGCGGTTCCGCTCAGCGACGTCCAGAAGCAGCGTCTCGGCGCGGTGCTGGCCAAGCTGTACGGCCGCCCGATGCACCTGAACCTCGACGTGGACCCCACGGTCCTCGGCGGGATCTCGGTGCGGGTCGGCGACGAGGTCATCGACGGCACCATTGCGGACCGCATCGCCGAGGCGTCGCGCCGCATGGCCGGCTGACCAGCCACACCTTAGAAAAAAGCATTCCTAGCGGCCCGGTTGGGCCGTGCAGAACTTGCAGAAGATTCCTGGGGGTCGCCCCCAGACCCCTAAGAAGCTTCAGGCCCAACAAGGAGAGCAGGGAACCCAGATGGCGGAGCTCACGATCCGGCCGGAGGAGATCCGGGACGCACTGGAGAACTTTGTCCAGTCGTACCAGCCGGACGCGGCCTCGCGCGAGGAGGTCGGAACGGTCAGCGTTGCCGGCGACGGCATCGCGAAGGTGGAGGGCCTGCCCTCCGCCATGGCGAACGAACTGCTGAAGTTCGAGGACGGAACCCTCGGTCTCGCCCTGAACCTCGACGAGCGCGAGATCGGCGCCGTCGTCCTCGGCGAGTTCAGCGGTATCGAGGAGGGCCAGCCGGTGCAGCGCACCGGTGAGGTGCTCTCCGTCGGCGTCGGCGAGGGTTACCTCGGCCGCGTTGTCGACCCGCTCGGCAACCCGATCGACGGCCTCGGCGAGATCGCGACCGAGGGCCGCCGCGCCCTCGAGCTGCAGGCCCCCGGCGTCATGATCCGCAAGTCGGTTCACGAGCCGATGCAGACCGGCTACAAGGCGATCGACGCGATGGTGCCGGTCGGCCGTGGTCAGCGTCAGCTGATCATCGGTGACCGTCAGACCGGCAAGACCGCTCTGGCCGTCGACACGATCATCAACCAGCGCGACAACTGGCGCTCGGGCGACGTGAACAAGCAGGTTCGCTGCATCTACGTCGCCATCGGCCAGAAGGGCTCGACCATCGCGTCCGTTCGCGGCGCCCTGGAAGACGCCGGTGCGCTCGAGTACACGACGATCGTCGCCGCCCCGGCGTCCGACCCGGCCGGCTTCAAGTACCTGGCGCCGTACACCGGTTCGGCCATCGGCCAGCACTGGATGTACGCCGGCAAGCACGTCCTGATCATCTTCGACGACCTGTCGAAGCAGGCCGACGCCTACCGCGCCGTGTCGCTGCTGCTGCGCCGTCCGCCGGGCCGCGAGGCCTACCCGGGCGACGTCTTCTACTTGCACTCCCGTCTGCTGGAGCGTTGCGCCAAGCTCTCCGACGACATGGGTGCCGGTTCGATGACCGGTCTGCCGATCGTCGAGACCAAGGCGAACGACGTGTCGGCGTTCATCCCGACCAACGTCATCTCCATCACCGACGGCCAGTGCTTCCTGGAGTCCGACCTGTTCAACGCGGGCCAGCGCCCGGCGCTGAACGTCGGTATCTCGGTCTCCCGCGTCGGTGGCTCGGCCCAGCACAAGGCCATGAAGCAGGTTTCCGGCCGTCTGCGCCTGGACCTCGCCCAGTACCGTGAGCTGGAGGCGTTCGCCGCCTTCGGTTCCGACCTGGACGCCGCGTCGAAGGCCTCGCTGGAGCGCGGCAAGCGTCTGGTCGAGCTGCTGAAGCAGGGCCAGTACCAGCCGATGCCCGTCGAGGAGCAGGTCGTCTCCGTCTGGGCCGGCACCACCGGCAAGATGGACGACGTCCCGGTCAACGACATCCGTCGCTTCGAGTCGGAGCTGCTGGACCACCTGCGCCTCGAGCGCAAGGAGCTCCTCACCTCCATCGCGGACGGCGGCAAGATGTCGGACGACACTCTGACGTCCATCGCCGACGCCATCGCCAACTTCAAGCGGCAGTTCGAGACCTCGGACGGCAAGCTCCTGGGCGAGGACGTACCGGCCGTCAACGTCTCCAAGTGACGACGGAAGGGACCTGACTCATGGGAGCGCAGCTCCGGGTCTACAAGCGTCGCATCCGTGCCATCACGGCGACCAAGAAGATCACCAAGGCGATGGAGATGATCGCCGCCTCGCGCATCGTCAAGGCGCAGCGCAAGGTGGCGGCGTCGATGCCGTACGCGACCGAGCTCACCCGCGCGGTGACCGCGGTGGCGACCGGTTCGAACACCAAGCACGCCCTGACCACGGAGGTCGAGGCGCCGGTGCGCGCCGCGATCGTGCTCATCACGAGCGACCGCGGTCTGGCCGGCGGCTACTCCTCGAACGCCATCAAGCAGGCGGAGCGGCTCACCGAGCGGCTGCGCGGCGAGGGCAAGGAGGTCGACACCTACATCGTCGGCCGCAAGGGTGTCGCCTACTACGGCTTCCGTGAGCGCAAGGTCACGGAGTCGTGGACGGGCTTCACCGACAGCCCGGCCTACGCCGACGCCAAGCGCGTCGCGGCGCCGCTGATCGAGGCCATCGAGACGGCTACGGCCGAGGGTGGCGTCGACGAGCTGCACATCGTCTTCACGGAATTCGTGTCGATGATGACGCAGAACGCGGTGGACGGCCGGATGCTGCCGCTCAGCCTCGACAAGGTCGAAGAAGAGGACGGTGCGAAGGGCGAGATCCTTCCGCTGTTCGACTTCGAGCCGTCGGCGGAGGACGTCCTCGACGCCCTTCTGCCGCGCTACGTCGAGAGCCGCATCTACAACGCACTGCTGCAGTCGGCCGCTTCCGAGCACGCCGCCCGCCGCCGCGCGATGAAGTCGGCTACCGACAACGCCGGGGATCTCATCAAGAGCCTCTCCCGGCTTGCCAACGCGGCCCGCCAGGCCGAAATCACCCAGGAAATCAGCGAGATCGTCGGTGGCGCGAGCGCCATGGCTGACGCGACCGCGGGGAGTGACAAGTAATGACGACCACTGTTGAGACGGCCGCCGCCACGGGCCGCGTCGCCCGGGTCATCGGCCCGGTCGTCGACGTGGAGTTCCCCGTCGACGCCATGCCCGAGATCTACAACGCCCTCAAGGTCCAGGTCGCCGACCCGGCCGAGGACGGCAAGCTCAAGACCCTGACCCTCGAGGTCGCGCAGCACCTGGGTGACGGCCTCGTCCGTACCATCTCGATGCAGCCGACCGACGGTCTGGTCCGCCAGGCCCCGGTGACCGACACGGGCGAGGGCATCACCGTCCCCGTCGGTGACTTCACCAAGGGCAAGGTGTTCAACACCCTCGGTGAGGTGCTGAACTACCCGGAGGAGAACGCCAACGTCACCGAGCGCTGGCCGATCCACCGCAAGGCGCCCCGCTTCGACGAGCTCGAGTCGAAGACCGAGATGTTCGAGACCGGCGTCAAGGTCATCGACCTTCTCACCCCGTACGTCAAGGGTGGAAAGATCGGTCTGTTCGGTGGTGCCGGTGTCGGCAAGACCGTTCTGATCCAGGAAATGATCTACCGCGTCGCCAACAACCACGACGGTGTGTCGGTCTTCGCGGGCGTCGGTGAGCGTACCCGTGAGGGCAACGACCTCATCGAGGAAATGGCCGACTCGGGCGTCATCGACAAGACGGCGCTTGTCTTCGGCCAGATGGACGAGCCCCCGGGCACCCGTCTGCGCGTCGCGCTTGCCGGTCTGACCATGGCGGAGTACTTCCGCGATGTGCAGAAGCAGGACGTGCTCTTCTTCATCGACAACATCTTCCGTTACACCCAGGCCGGTTCGGAGGTGTCGACCCTTCTGGGCCGCATGCCGTCCGCCGTGGGTTACCAGCCGAACCTGGCTGACGAGATGGGTCTGCTGCAGGAGCGCATCACCTCGACCCGCGGTCACTCGATCACCTCGATGCAGGCGATCTACGTCCCCGCGGACGACCTGACCGACCCGGCGCCGGCCACCACCTTCGCCCACCTCGACGCGACGACGGTTCTTTCCCGTCCGATCTCCGAGAAGGGCATCTACCCGGCCGTGGACCCGCTGGACTCGACGTCCCGCATCCTCGACCCGCGGTACATCGCGGCGGACCACTACGCCACGGCGATGCGCGTCAAGGGGATCCTGCAGAAGTACAAGGACCTCCAGGACATCATCGCGATCCTCGGTATCGACGAGCTGGGCGAGGAGGACAAGCTCGTTGTCCACCGTGCCCGTCGTGTCGAGCGCTTCCTGTCGCAGAACACGCACGTCGCCAAGCAGTTCACCGGCGTCGACGGTTCGGACGTTCCGCTCGAGGAGTCGATCGTTGCCTTCAACGCGATCTGCGACGGAGACTACGACCACTTCCCCGAGCAGGCGTTCTTCCTGTGCGGTGGCATTGAGGACCTCAAGGCCAACGCCAAGGAGCTGGGCGTCTCCTGAAGCCGCGCTCATTCGTGAGCACAGCTGAATGACGGAGAGGGGCGGGTGTGTCCCGTCCCTCTCCTCACGCCCATTAGAATTTGACCCAACACCCGGCCTTTCCGCCGGGTGGTGACCCGAGGAGCCACCATGGCTGCTGAGCTGCACGTCGAGCTGGTCGCGGCGGACCGGAATGTCTGGTCCGGCGAGGCCACCCTGGTTGTCGCCCGCACCACGTCCGGCGACATCGGCGTCATGCCCGGTCACCAGCCGCTTCTCGGTGTGCTGGAATCGGGCCCGGTGACCATCCGTACCGTCGGGGGCAACACTGTTGTCGCCGCGGTGCACGGCGGATTCATCTCGTTCGCGGACAACAAGTTGTCGCTGCTGGCCGAGATCGCCGAGCTTGCCGACGAGATCGACGTCGAGCGGGCGGAGCGGGCACTGGAGCGCGCGAAGGCGGAGACCGATTCGGTCTCCGAGCGTCGCGCCGATGTCCGGCTGCGCGCGGTTTCGGGGCGCTGAGTCCCGGTACTGGTAAGAGTTTCAAACCTCAGCCGCGGCCTGTTCCGGAATTTTCCGGACCGGGTCGCGGCTGAGGCGATGCGGGTGCGTTTTTGGATGTGCGTCATTCGATGAGCGAGGAGGTCGGTGAAAGATGCTCCTCGCTCTGCTTGTGAGCGGCCTGGTCGTAGTAGCCCTGGTGGTGATCGGGCTGTTTGTGTTCGGGCTGCGCCGCAGGCTGATCCAGCGCTCCGGCGGCACCTTCGACTGCAGCATGCGCTGGGGCGTGTCCGAGGAACCGGACGTCTCCGGCAAGGGCTGGGTGTACGGGGTCGCCCGCTACAGCGGTGACCGCATCGACTGGTTCCGCGTCTTCAGCTACTCCCCGCGGCCGCGCCGGCTGCTGGAGCGGGCCTCCATCGAGGTCATCGCCCGCCGTGCGCCCGAGGGCGAGGAGGAGCTGGCCCTGCTCTCCGACGCCGTCGTCCTGTGCTGCTCGCACCGCGGCACCCGCCTGGAGCTGGCGATGAGCGATGACGCGCTGACCGGTTTCCTGGCCTGGCTGGAGGCCGCGCCGCCCGGGCAGCGGGTGAACGTCGCCTGAGGCGTGACACGCGAGAAGCCGGAGGGACGGGGGCGGACCCGTCCCTCCGGCTTCGTCTTGTCACCGGTCAGTGCGTGGGGCTCACTGCAGGCCGGTGTGGATCGCGTTCGCGAGCTCACCGTTCGTGGTGTCTCCGCTGAACTCCCAGAAGAAGGCTCCCCGCAGACCCTGCTGCTTGGTCCAGGTCATCTTCGAGGCGATGGTGGCGGGGGTGTCGTAGCTCCACCAGTTGCTGCCGCACTTGGCGTACGCCGTGCCCGCGATGGTGCCGGTCGACGGGCAGGTGTTCTTGAGGACCTTGTAGTCCTCGATGCCCTGCTCGTAGGTGCCGGCGGCCGGTCCGGTGGCGGTGCCGCCGGGCGTGGCCTGGGTGACGCCGGTCCAGCCGCGGCCGTAGAAGCCGATGCCGAGGTTGAGCTTGGAGCCGGGGATGCCCTTGCCCTTGAGCTTGGTGATGGCGGCCTCGGAGTTGAAGCCGGCGATCGGGATGCCGCTGTACGAGGTGAGCGGAGAGTGCGGGGCGGTCGGGCCCTTGGCGTCCCACGCGCCGAAGAAGTCGTACGTCATGACGTTGTAGAAGTCGGTGTACGGGGCCGCGCCCGCGTAGTCCGCGAGGTCGAGCTTGCCGCCGTTGGAGCCGTCCGCGGAGATCGCGGCGGTCACCAGGTTGTTCGCGCCGAACTTGGCGCGCACGGCCTGCATCAGGTTCTTGAAGGAGGCGGCGCCGCTGGTGTCGCAGGACAGGCCGCAGGCGTTCGGGTACTCCCAGTCCAGGTCGATGCCGTCGAAGACGTCGGCCCAGCGCGGGTCCTCGACCAGGTTGTAGCAGGAGTTCGCGAAGGCGGTGGGGTTGGCCGCGGCCTGGCCGAAGCCGCCGGACCAGGTCCAGCCGCCGAAGGACCACAGGATCTTGATGTTCGGGTACTGCTTCTTGAGCTTGCGCAGCTGGTTGAAGTTGCCGCGCAGCGGCTGGTCCCAGGTGTCGGCGACGCCGTCGACGCTCTGGTCGGCGGTGTACGCCTTGTCGTAGTCGGCGTAGGCGTCACCGATGGTGCAGGCGCCTCCCTGGACGTTGCCGAAGGCGTAGTTGATGTGGGTGATCTTCGCGGCGGAGCCGGAGGTGACCAGGTTCTTCACGTGGTAGTTGCGCCCGTAGACGCCCCAGTTGGTGAAGTAGCCGAGCTTGACCGCGCCGCCGGGGGGCGGGTCGGTGACCCCGGCCGTGGTGAGCGTGGCCTGGGCGGAAGCGGCGCCGGTCTGGTCGGCGGTGTCACGGGCGACCACGTGGTACTGGTACGGGGTCGCCTTGGTCAGACCGGTGTCGGTGTACGAGGTGCCGGTGACCGTGGCGATCTTGGCGCCGCCGCGGTAGAGGTCGTAGTTCTTGACGCCCTTGTCGTCGGTGGCGGCTGCCCAGCTCACGGTGATCGCGGTCTCGGTGATCCCGGAGCCGGTGGGGGTGCCGGGGGCGCTCGGCGGGTTGTCGGTCGGGTTGGTGCCGCCGGTGGTGGTCACCGAGAGGGCGCCGGAGGCGGGCCCGGTCTGGTCGATGGTGTCGCGGGCGACCACCGTGTAGCTGTACGTCGTGCCCTTGGTCAGGCCCGAGTCGGCGTACGAGGTGCCGGTGACGGTGGCGATCTTGGCGCCGCCGCGGAAGACGTCGTAGTTCTTGATGCCCTTGTCGTCGGTGGCCGCGGCCCAGTTGAGGGTCAGGCTCGTGTCCGTGACGCCACTGGCCGTGGGGGTGCCGGGGGCGCTGGGCGGGTTGTCCGTGGGGGTGGTGCCGCCGTCGCAGCTGCCGCCGTTGACCTTGCAGCCGCTGGGGGCGCCGGAGCCCGTGCCGTTGAAGCCGAAGCTGATGGTGGCGCCCGGGGCGAGGGTGCCGTTCCAGCCGACGTTCTTGCCGGTCCAGTGGGTGCCCGAGCTGGTGACGGTGGCGTCCCAGGCGGAGGTGACGGCGGTGCCGGCCGGGTAGTCCCACTCCACGGCCCAGCTGTTGAGGGTGGTCGTGCCGGTGTTCTTCACCGTCCACTTGCCCTCGAAGCCGGTGCCCCAGTCGGAGACCTTGGTGTACGTCGCGGTGGCCGAGGCGGCGGCCTCGGCGGGACCGGCGACGGCCACGAGTCCGGCGACGGGCAGGGTGAGGACGGCCAGTGCGGCCGCGACTCTTCGGAACAGCGGTGCGCGTCGTGGGGGTGCTGTGCTCAAGGGTGCTCCTCCGAGGTCCGCAGCGGCCGTGGGGACGGCCGCTGCATGGGGGTGGGACCTGCGCCGCCCGTGAGCGCGCCGTATGACGTTTTGTCATGGCACGCTCACCACAGTTGTGCGTGAGAGTAGAAAGGTCTGGACCAACCGTCAAGAGGTCCAGACCTCCCGTAGCAGCCTCGGAATCATTTCCGGCCGGATCCGGCTAGAGCCCCAACTCCTGTGCCAGCACGGCGGCTTGGACCCGACTGCGCAGTTCCAGCTTGGCCAGCACCCGGCTGACGTGCGTCTTCGCCGTCGCCTCCGCCATCTCCAGGCGCACCGCGATCTCCGCGTTCGACAGCCCCTCGCCCAGGCACCCCAGCACCTCCCGCTCGCGCGGGGTCAGCGACTCCACCGTCGCCGGTACGGGGACCCGTACGGGCCGCGGGGCCGCGAACTCCGCGATCAGCCGGCGGGTCACCGCCGGGGCGATCAGGCCCTCCCCGCGCGCGACGGTCCGTACCGCCGTGATCAGCTCCGCCGCGTCCGCGTCCTTCAGCAGGAAGCCCGACGCGCCCGCGCGCAGTGCGCCGAAGACGTACTCGTCCAGGTCGAAGGTGGTGAGCACGAGGACGTCGGCCAGACCCTCCGCGACCACCTGACGGGTCGCCGAGACCCCGTCCAGGCGCGGCATCTGCACGTCCATGAGCACCAGATCGGGCCGCAGCTCGCGGGCCAGGCGCACGGCCTCCTCCCCGTCCGCGGCCTCGCCCGCCACCTCGATGTCGCCGGCGCTGCGCAGGATCAGGACCAGCCCGGCCCGTACCGCGCTCTGGTCCTCCGCCACCACGACCCTGATCGTCACGCCCGTACCGCCTCTTCTTCCACGGGCAGCGTCGCCCGGACCCGCCAGACCGCGTCCGCGCGGCCCGCTTCGAATGCCCCGCCCAGCAGTTCCGTCCGCTCGCGCATGCCGATCAGGCCGGCGCCGGAGCCGGGTGCGCGGGGGCCGGGGCGTTCCCCGTAGGGGGATTCGACCACGACGTGCAGCGCACCGTCGCCGCCGGCCCGGCCGCCGCCCGCGGGGCGGTCGCGGGCCAGGCGGACGGTGACCGTGCCCGGAGCGGCGTGCTTGAGGGCATTGGTCAGCGACTCCTGGACGATCCGGTACGCCGCCAGTTCCACCGGGGCGGGCAGCGGCTCGCGCGCCGGCCCCCGGGTGCCCCCGGCTTCCGCCGCTTCCCCGGGCCGGTCGTCGCGGAGTACGAAGTCCAGCCCGCTCCCGGCCCCGTTCGTACGGGCCTGCTCCAGCAGGGCGTCCAGCCCGTCCAGCGAGGGCGTGGCGACGGCCTCCTGTCCGGCGCCCGCGTCCCGCAGCAGTCCGATCAGACGGCGCATCTCGGCCAGTCCCTGGACGCTGTTCTCCCGGATCACCCCGAGCGCCTCGCGGCTGGTGGCGGGGGAGTCGATGGAGAGCGCGGCGGTGGAGTGGATGGCGATGGCGGAGAGGTGGTTGGCCACCATGTCGTGCAGTTCGCGGGCCATCCGGGCCCGCTCGGCGACGACCGCCTGCGACCGGTCCATCTCGGCCAGCAGCGCGGTCTGCTCGGCGCGCAGCCGGGCGGCCACGGCGGCCTCCCGGTGGTTGCGCAGGGTGGCCCCGGTCAGTGCCGGTCCGAAGCTCACGATGCCGGTGACCACGCCGATCAGCAGCGCCTGCGGGGTGCGCAGCCAGGCCACGGCGGCGATGGTGACGGCGACGGTGATCAGGCCGGTCTGGACCGGGAGGCGGCGGGCCATGGCCGGTTTGCCGTAGACGACGGCCGCGTACATCAGGTCGGTGAAGATCAGGACGGTGGCCAGGTTCCCCACGGTGAACTGGTCGGCGATCAGCCCCGCGGTGCCGACCGCCAGGGTCACCCGGGGCATGCTGCGGCGCAGCAGCTCCATCGGGCCGAGGACGAGGAGCGGCACCAGGGCGGCCCAGGCCGGGAGCAGGTCCCGGCTGGGGGAGCTGTGCACCCCGAGCGACCACAGGAGCAGGCCGGCGGCCACGCTGCACCCGGCGAGCAGCACGTCGTCGCGGTGCGGTGGCGGGATCTTGAAGGTCACGGACCCATCCAACAGGCTGCGGCGGGGCCGGGCGTCGCCATCGCGGCTGCCTTTCGGGCGGGTCCCGTACATCGAAGGATGCAGGGCGGCCACCTCGGCATTCGTCATCAGTGACGACGAAACGGTGCGCACCGGGCGGGAAGCTGGAGGCATCCCCCACCGCAGGAACGGAGACTCCCGTGCTCGTCACCCTGATCATCGCCTGTGAAGTCGGCTTCTGGGTCCTGCTGGCCGGCGGCCTGGCCCTGCGCTACCTCGCGAAGATGCCGAAGACCGGCGCGGCCGTCCTGCTGTGCGAGCCGCTCCTGGAGCTGGCACTGCTGGTGGCCACCGCGGTGGACCTGCGCGGCGGCGGCGAGCCCGACTGGAAGCACGGGCTGGCCGCGCTGTACCTCGGCTACACCGTCGCCTACGGGCACTACACCGTGCGCTGGCTCGACGGCCACGCCGCGTACCGGCTGGCCGGGGGACCCAAGCCGGCCGGCGCCGGTTACGGCGTGGCGCGGGCCGTCCACGAGTGGAAGCTGGTCGCGCGGACCGTCCTCGCGGCGGCCGTCGCGGCCGGCCTGCTGCAGGCCGCGATCTGGTACGTCGGCGGTTCGGGCGACACCACGGTGCTGCGCGGATGGCAGCTCTCGGCCCTGCGGGTGGTCGGCATCCACACCCTGATCGCCGTCGCCTACACGGTGTGGCCGAAGCGCGAACCGGCGAAGGCGCTCTCCTCCGCGGACCGGGCCTAGGGGCGGACCGGTCCCAGGAGGTGGTCCCGGACGCGACGGGCCCCGGACCGGCGGTCGTCCGGGACCTATCCGGGACCTACCGGTCGCCGCCGGGGACCCACAGGACGTCGCCGACCTCCTTGTTGGCCGTGCGGGCCAGGATGAAGAGGAGGTCGGAGAGACGGTTGAGGTAGGTGGCCGTCAGCGGGTTCATGACCTCGCCGTGCACCTCCAGGGCCGCCCACGTGGAGCGCTCCGCGCGCCGGACCACCGTGCACGCCTGGTGCAGGAGGGCCGCGCCGGGGGTGCCGCCGGGGAGGATGAAGCTGCGGAGCTTCTCCAGCTCGCCGTTGAAGAGGTCGCAGTCGGCCTCCAGCTTGTCCACGTAGAACTGCTCGACGCGCAGCGGCGGGTACTCCGGGTTGGGGGCGACCGGGGTGCAGAGGTCGGCGCCCACGTCGAACAGGTCGTTCTGCACACGGACCAGGACCTTCACGACATCGGCGGGCAGCGCGCCGAGTGCGATGGCCGTTCCGATGGCCGCGTTGGCCTCGTTGGCGTCGGCGTACGCCGAGATCCGCAGATCGGTCTTGGCCGTGCGGCTCATGTCGCCGAGCGCGGTCGTGCCCTGGTCGCCGGTGCGGGTGTAGATGCGCGTGAGGTTCACCATGCCGCCACCCTAGTGCGGGCCAACTGGGGCCCCCTGTCGCACTGCTGGGCCGTCCCGGTGTGATGTCCGTCATCTGAGACGTGACGCGTGTTACTTCGCGGTCACTCCGCCCCTCCCGGACGCTAGTCTCCGCCGGAGAACGAACGAGGCTGTGCCGTATTCGAGGCCGTGTCCTATCGAAGAACGTGGGGTGTGCAGTGGCTGGGAAGCTTGCCGTCATCGGTGCCGGACTGATGGGGTCCGGAATCGCGCAGGTCTCCGCTCAGGCGGGTTGGGACGTCGTGCTGCGCGATGTCACCGATGCCGCGCTGACGCGTGGTACCGACGGGATCAAGGCCTCGTACGACCGCTTCGTCTCCAAGGGCAAGCTGACGGCCGAGGACGCCGAGGCGGCGCTCGCCCGCATCACCACGAGCACCGAGCTGGAAGCCGTCGCCGACGCGGACATCGTCGTCGAGGCCGTCTTCGAGAAGCTCGAGGTCAAGCACGAGATCTTCCGCGCGCTCGACAAGCTCGTGCGCGAGGACGCGATCCTCGCCTCCAACACCTCCGCCATCCCGATCACCAAGATCGCGGCCGTGACGGAGCGTCCGGAGCGGGTCGTCGGAGCGCACTTCTTCTCGCCGGTCCCGATGATGCAGCTGTGCGAGCTCGTGCGCGGCTACAAGACGAGCGACGAAACCCTCGCCACCACCCGGGCGTTCGCCGAGTCGGTCGGCAAGACCTGCATCGTCGTCAACCGCGACGTCGCCGGATTCGTGACGACCCGTCTCATTTCGGCACTCGTCGTCGAAGCGGCGAAGCTGTACGAATCGGGCGTCGCCTCGGCCGAGGACATCGACATCGCCTGCAAGCTCGGCTTCGGGCACGCGATGGGCCCGCTGGCCACCGCGGACCTCACCGGCGTCGACATCCTGCTGCACGCCACCAGCAACATCTACACGGAATCGCAGGACGAGAAGTTCGCACCGCCGGAGCTGATGCGCCGCATGGTCGACGCGGGTGACATCGGTCGCAAGAGCGGTCAGGGCTTCTACAAGCACTGAGCACCAGTTCGAAGGCCTGCACCCCACAGGGTGAATTAGGTATCGGTTCGCTCACGGTCGGCAACTTCCCTGCCCCTGAGGCAGTCAGTTGCAGTGAGAGTTGCCGACCACGGACCAGTCGGACCATAAGCAATCAGTACCGCGCTGCCGGGAGTACACATGCACATCAGGGGCGACCACGCCGAACTCGCTGTCGGGGGTCGCCTCGACGTGCGCAGCGCGGCGGACGCCCGTACGGTCCTGCACACCGCCCTGGACGACGGTCACGGCGACCTCGTGCTGGACCTCACCGGGCTCGACTCCTGGGACGCGACGGGTCTCGGCGTGATCATGGGCGCCCACCGCCGGGCCGGCCGGACCGGCCGGCGGCTCGTCCTGCGCGGGGTCCCGCCACAGATGCAGCGGCTCCTCGTGGCCACCCGGCTGCACCGGATCCTCGCGATCGAGGGCGGCCTGGAAGCGGAGTCCCTGCCGCGCGCGTGAACCCGTACGCGGTTCACGTGCCGAGGACCCGCGCCCGGGAGGCGCCGGCCTGCTTTACAGGGTCTGCGCAAACGTAACGGTCCGGTGGTGAAGGCACCCCTGCGGTTCACGCCCGGCCGGGCACGGTCTAGGGTTCGGGCGGAAACCGGACCAGTAGCGACAGCGGCGTGGGCGAAGGCCGGGCGAGACGACGGCGCACGGCGCGATCGGGGGACTTGGTCATGGACCGCAGCACACAGGGGCAGCAGGGGCAGGCCGATCCGGCGGAGCCGCCGGCGCGCGTGGTGACGCTCACCTCCGGGGACTACACCCTCACCGTGAACCCCGTCGACGGCAGCGAGATCGTCCGGACGCACCGCCCCGGAGGCGAGCCCGCCCCCACCCCGGTCAAGCGCACCCCCGCCGCCCGCGCCTCCGCGGCGGCCGCCGCACGGCCGCCCGTACCGCCGGGCGCCCCGGCCGGTGCGCGGCCCCTGCTGGGCCGCGAGGAGGAGCGCGACCGCCTCGTACGCCTCCTCGCGCGCGGCCGCTCCGTACGGCTGACCGGGCCCTCCGGATCCGGGCGCACAGCGCTGCTCGACGCGGTCGCCGAAGCCTGCGCGGACCTCGCCCCCGACGGGGTCGTACGGCTCTGCGCGCAGGGACACCAGCAGCCCGGCGAGCTGCTCCAGGCGCTGTACTCCACCGTGTACGAGGCTTCGGCCGAACGCCCCGACCGGGCCGGCCTCCTCGCCCGGGTGGCGGAGATAGGCGCCGTCGTCCTCGTCGACGACCTCGAGATGGGCGGCACCGCCCTCGACGAACTGCTCCGGGCCACGCCGGAGTGCGCGTACCTGCTGACCGCCACCCCCGACACCCGGGCCCCCTCCGACGACTCGCACCTCGAAGAGGTCTTCCTCGGCGGGCTGTCCCGCGCCGACTGCACGGCCCTGCTCGAAGCGGGCACCGGACGGGCGCTGACCGACGAGGAAACGGCCTGGGCGGGGGACCTGAGCTTCGCCTCCGAGGGGCTGCCGCTGCGCTTCGTCCAGGCGGCCGCGCTGCTGCGACAGCGCGACGAACTCAACCGCACCGAGCCGGTCGACGAGGACGAGGAGCCCGGCGTCTTCGACGAGAAGCCGCGCGACACCGTGTTCGTGCCGCTGCCGACGCTGGCCGAGGCCGCCGCCCCGGCGGAACTGCTCGCCTCGCGGGTCAGCGAGTCGGCGCGGGCCGCGCTGCGGATCGCCTGCGCGCTCGGCGGGGAGCTGCCGCACCACGCACACCTGCCCGCGCTGGTCGGCGACACGCACGCCGACACGGCCGTCGCGGAGCTCCTCGACTGCGGGCTGCTGAGCCCCGTCGGGACGCGCTACCAGCTGGCCGCGGGGGTCGTACGACAGCTGGAGGAGACCGGCTACGGGGACACCGCGGCCGAGGAAGCCCGTACGGCCGCCCGGCACTACGCCTGGTGGACCGGGCACACCTCGGTCAGCCCGCAGCGGGTCGCCTCCGAGGCCGACGCGGTGCTCGCCGCGCTGGCCGGGGCCGACGTGGTGGCCGCGGTACTGCTGGCGCGGACGGCGGCCCCGGCGTTCGCGGCCTCGCTGCACTGGGAGGCCTGGGAGCGGGTGCTGCGCGCGGGCGCGGAGGCTGCGCGGAAGGCCGGCGAGGTCGCGGAGCAGGCGTACTTCCACCACGAGCTGGGCGTACTGGCCCTGTGCGAAGGCCGGCTCGACCGGGCGCGGGCCGAGCTGGAGGCCTCGACCGGGCTGCGCGGCGCGCTGGCCGACAAGCGGGGGACCGTGGCGGGACGGCGGGCCCTGGCCCTCGTCACCGACCGGGAGTCGGCGGAGACCCAGATATCGCCGCCCCTGCGACTGGCCGCGCCGACCGAGTCCGCGGCTGCCGCCGGGGGAGCCCCGAGGACGGCCGGGCCCGGCCGTCCGGGCGTGCCGGCGGTTCCGGGGGCGACGGGTGGTGCGGGGGCACCGGGCGGTGCGGGCGTGCCGGGCATTCCGGGTGTCCCGGGTGCTGCCGGTGTCGCGGGCATTCCGGGTGCTGCGGGTGCCTCCGGCGTCCCGCCGGTTCCCGGTGTTCCGGGTCTTCCGCCGGTCCCCGGGACTGCCGGGACTCCGCTGCCTCCGGGGCTTGCCGGCCTTGCCGGGGCTCCCGGGCCGGCGGGGGTTCCCGCTCCTCCGGGGCTCCCCGGGGCTGCCGCGAAGCCGCAGTTCCCTGCGGTCACCGGGGCTGCGGGTGCTCCGTTCGTTCCTGGGGTTCCCGGGGCCGCCGGGGTCACCGGGCCTGCCGGGGCTCCGCCGCTTCCTGAAGTTCCCCGGGTTCCGGGCGTTCCCGGTGCGACAGGGACTCCGTTGGCTGCTGGCGCTGCTGGCGCTGCTGGCGCTGCTGGCGCTGCTGGCGCTGCTGGCGCTGCTGGCGCTGCCGGGACGGCGTCGGCTGCCGGGGCGCCTGCCGTGCCCGGGGCTCCGGTGGCGCCCGCTGCTCCTGTGACTCCGGCGACGCTGTCGAAGGCCCTCGCCGCCCTGCCCGGGGCGGGCCCCGGGGCCGCCCCCGTACCCGAGCGTGCGGCGACGCACGCTCCGGAGGCCTTCACGACGGTCGTGCCCGCGGTGGCGCCGCCGGGCTCCGTCGCGCCCGCCACCCTGGCCGAGGTGTTCGAGGACGCCTTCCCCCTCAGCCCCGAGCCGGCCCCGGCGCCCAAGGCGACGCCCGCGCCGAAGCCGAAGCCCGGTCGCAAGCCGCTGCTGCTCGCCGCGGCCGGGGCGGTGACCGCCGTGGTGCTGGGTACGGTGGTCGCCCTGGCGATGGACACCGACGAGGAGCCGCCGGCGCAGGCGCCCGCGGTCTCCACGGCACCGACCTCGGAGGAGACGCAGCCGCAGCCGAGCACCCCGGGGCCGAGCAGTGGCGATCCCTCGCCGGAGCCGGGCGCCTCGTCCCCCACCGCGCAGGCACCGGGTACGACCCCGTCGCCCAAGAAGACGCCCTCGGGCAAGCCGACGCCCACTCCGACGCCGACTCCGCCGGCATCGACCCCGGCCTCGCCGCCGGTGTCCAGCTCGCCGCCGCCGGTGAGCAGCCCGCCTGCTTCCCCGAGCCCGTCCGCGTCCGTGTCGCCGAGCCCCACGTTCACACCGCCGACCGACGAGCCGAAGCCCCCCGTGGCGGAGACGGACGAGACGGGGAACCAGACCCCCTGACGGCCCGTCTACGCAGAACGGGGGGGAGAGGGGAGCGCCTCCCTCCCCCCTTCCTCTTTGCCAGGGGCCCAAACTCACAAAAGCGGGGCGT